>JBFLVL010000015.1:0-74606 GCA_040758495.1 Chloroflexota bacterium | reverse complement strand
GCACAAGCCGTTTTTCAGTGGGTATCGGCCGCAGTTCTACATACGGACGATGGATGTGACCGGGGAGATACGGTTGCCGGAGGGGGTGGAGATGGTGATGCCGGGGGATAATGTGAACCTGGAGGTGGGGTTGATCGTGCCGGTGGCGTTGGAGCAGGGGTCGAAGTTTGCGATACGAGAGGGTGGTCTGACCGTGGGCGCTGGCGTGATCACCCAGATTTTGGAATAGAGAGATTAATGTGGAGGCATGTCTGCAGTTTGAGCAGGCGTTGAAGTAGATTATGGCCAAGAAAAAAGGTGCTCGTCCAGTGATAACCCTGGCTTGCACGGAGTGCAAAGAACGGAATTACACAACAGAGAAGAGCAGGCGCAATGACCCTGGACGGTTGGAGTTCAATAAATATTGCTCACGCTGTCAAAGACACACACTGCATCGAGAGACCAGGTAAGGAAGGTTGAATCGGCTGCTTAGATAAAATGGTACAATTGAGTAACACTAAGCAAGATTAGTGTAATACAGGCCAGTAGCTCAAGTGGTAGAGCACCGGTCTCCAAAACCGGGGGTTGTGGGTTCGAGTCCTGCCTGGCCTGCTCAGTGTCAAGGCAACGCCGCTGACAAAGCGGCGTTTTAACCGTAAATCGAGGAGAATGTTTGTGGCAAAGAAGAAAAAGAAACAGACCTCACGTCGGAGTCCAAACGCTGTTCAGCGGTTTGCTCGAGAGACAGTCGGCGAGTTGCGCAAAGTGAGTTGGCCTACTCGAAAGGAAGCGATCAATTTAACCGTTATGGTTATCGGGGTCATCATTGCCATGAGTGCTTTCTTGGGGTTATTGGATGTTGCTTTTTCACGAGTCTTTGCTTTGATTTTTAGTATTTGAGATTATGTAGAGGTTCAGATAATTTGAGGGTATAAGGTTGTACGCGCAGGATGTTGAAGGACAGATAGAAGGTCAAACCATCGAAGACCAAGCCGAAACTGGTATGAAGAGCGTCTCGGGAACTGAGAAGGCTCAGGAGGTAGAAGTCCTATCAGATGTGTCGGCCCCGTCTGAAATAGCTGTCGTCGAAGACGATGTCATCGAGACAGATACGGGTGAGGGCGTGGAGGTCGAAGAGGAAGCCGATGATGATCGCGCCTGGTTTGTAGTGCATTGTTATTCGGGCTATGAAAATAAAGTGCGACACAACCTGGAGCAGCGCATCGAAACGATGGGTATGAAAGACATGATCTTCGATGTTGTGGTTCCGACAGAAGAAGAGATTGAAGTCAAAGAAGGCAAACATCGCACCATTGAGCGACGTGTTTTCCCGGGTTATATTCTAGTTAACATGATTATGACCGAAGAATCCTGGTACGTGGTTCGGAACACACCTGGTGTGACTGGTTTTGTTGGTATGGGAAGTACCCCAACCCCTCTGCGTCCTGAGGAAGTATCTCAAATTATCAAACGTATGGAGGCTGAGGCTCCCCGCCTGAGAGTGACGTACAAACCTGGGGAACGCGTTCGGATTGTGGATGGGCCGTTTAAGGAATTCCAAGGTACGGTGGCCGAAATTGATATGGATCGAGCCAAGGTACGCGTCCTGGTCAATTTCTTTGGTCGTGAAACTCCAGTTGAATTGGACTTTCTACAGGTTGAAAAGGCTTAGGATTATAGGAAAGAGAAAACGTGGGAGGATGCCGCAAGGTATCCACTATTACCACTGATAAGGAGATAGTTGTGGCTAAAAAATTGAAAGCAATCGTTCGTTTGCAAATTGAAGCCGGTAAGGCAAACCCTGCCCCCCCCATTGGGCCAGCCCTGGCTACCCACGGCATCAACTTGATGGCTTTTTGTAAAGAGTACAATGCGCGGACATCCAGTCGCCCTGGTGAAATTATCCCGGCTGAAATCAGCATCTACACGGATGGCTCATTCAGTTTTGTGTTGAGGACCCCTCCCGCGGCTGTACTCCTGAAGAAAGCAGCCGGTGTGGAAAAGGGTTCATCCAACCCTCCACACGGGGTTGTAGGGAAGATTACCCGCAAGCAATTGCGCGAAATTGCTGAACTAAAAATGAAAGACTTGAATGCGCTAGACCTAGAGGGTGCCATGCAACAAATCGAAGGCACTGCTCGCAATATGGGCATTTTGATAGAAGATTAAGCTCTCGTGGGAGGGTACAATCGGTACCCGTTAGTACCACTCAGGAGGAAGAATGTCGAAACGAGGTAAAAAATATTTAGAAGCGCTGGAAAAAGTTGATCGGCAACGGTTTTATCCACCTAAAGAGGCAATAGACCTTACCAAACAGACCTCTTTCACAGAGTTTGATGCTACGGTTGAGGTACACATTCGCCTGGGAATTGATCCCAAGAAATCGGACCAACATGTACGTGATATCGTCGTGCTTCCCCACGGTTTAGGAAAGACAGTGAGGGTAATGGTATTTGGGCAGGGGGAGGCAGCATCCATTGCGAAAGAGGCTGGCGCGGATTTTATTGCCGATGATGAGGAGACCTTAAAGCAGATCGAAAAAGGTTGGACAGATTTTGACGTTTGTATTGCCACACCAGATATGATGGGGCACGTTGGCCGTCTTGGACGTGTGCTTGGACCACGAGGGCTGATGCCTAATCCTAAGGCAGGCACAGTTGTACCGGCCGATGACTTGCCAAGAGCTATCCATGAGGCGAAGGCTGGACGTGTCGAGTTCCGCGTGGATAAAACCGCCAATCTGCATGTACCTATTGGCAAGGTTTCATTTTCGGAAGAAAAGTTGTATGACAATTTTGCAGCACTGATCCAAGCTGTGCTCAGAGCGAAACCATCTGCAGCCAAAGGCACATACATACGACGTATCACTCTAACCACTACAATGGGGCCGGGGATCAAAGTTGATCTGATGGCAGCCAGGGACATGGAGGTGAGTATCTAACACGGAAGTATTTCATCAGACCGCCAAAGACAGCAGGTGCTGTGAAGCTTAATTTCCTGCCCAGGCGAGGCTGTAAACCGGATTGCATTGTAGTGTAAACGGTGTTGAGTCTTTGCCTGGCGGTTTCTGTTGGGCAAAGATTTTTTTGAAAGGAGGCATGTAGGCGTTGGCAATATCTAAAGAAAAGAAAAGAGAGATGGTCGAAGAATATGGCCAGTGGATTGAGCAGAGCAAAGCGATGGTCATGACGGAGTATATTGGACTCACGATGAAGGAACTCTCTGACCTTCGTGAGAAAGTCAGAGAAGCCGGAGGGGAATTTCATGTGCTCAAGAACACCCTCGCACAACTTGCGTTTGAAAAGGCAAATATTCAAGTCCCTGAGGGTATGTTTGTAGGCAGTACGGCAATAGGGTTTGCTTTCCATGACCCATCCGCGTTGGTGAAGGCGATTGTTGATTATGCCAAGGACGCGGAGCTTGTAAAGATTAAGTATGGATACCTGAACGGTGTGGTGATAAGTAGTGAGCAGGTTAAGGACCTGGCAAGCTTACCGCCTCTGCCGGTCATGCGCGCCAGATTGCTGGCAATGTTGATGGCACCAGCCAACCAGTTTGCCCGTACCCTGGTGGAACCATCCCGACGAGTGGCAGCCATCCTGAAGGCTTATGCGGGAAAAGCCGAAGCTCAAGTGGCTGCTTAAACGAACCGTATTTATCAGGCTGTCCGCCTGACTTGAAAAATTGGAATATCAATAATTAGGAGATAAAAAAAATGGCAGATATTACGAAATTAGCTGAAGAATTGGGTAAGCTTTCGGTGATTGAGGCCGCGGAGTTGGTAAAGTTGCTCGAAGAAAAATGGGGCGTGTCTGCTGCAGTACCTGTGGCTGTAGCTGCGGCAGGATCCCCCTTGGTTACCAGCACCGCAGAACCTGAAGAGGAGAAGACTGAGTTTGATGTGATCATCAAATCCACTGGCCCCAAGAAGATCGAGGTCATCAAGGTCATCCGCCAGCTTACCAGCCTGGGTCTGAAGGAAGCTAAGGAATTGGCAGAAGTCGAGAATTCAAAGGTGCTCGAGGCTGTTGGTAAGGAAGCGGCTACGGATGCCAAGTCCAAGCTGGAGACAGCCGGCGCAACGGTTGAGATTGTCTAAAAATCTCATTGATACGAAAACCTCCCTGAGAAAGGGAGGTTTTTGGTTACCCGTGTCCGAGCGGGTTCGCGTCCTCTGTAAAATTAGAGGGGAAATTCTGTTTGCTTCTAACCATATTAGAGGTTATCTTCCCAAGCACATCGCAGAGCTGTTACGGGTGAGCGATTGGTTTTTATGATGATGCCCCGGTGACTGTGTTCACCAGCGCCCCAAACTTCGGAAGTCGTTAGACCCTCAAAGACTTTCGAAGTTTCATTGATACTCACTGAAATGATGCTGTTCCTGTAAACTAGGGGCTCATTCCTAAACGTTGGCTGGCTTGTTGGCACAGGCTATACCCGCCGTGTTCCAGCCATTCATCCAGATATTTGCTTTGGCTTCGACCTTTTGAAGCGTCAGTGAAGATATTCTTTCCCCAGTAAACATACCGTTGGGTTTCATTTGGCCACAGATTTTCAGGGCGGCTTGCTCCGGTTATCCCCGCGTTATAGGCTGCCAGGGTAAGGTGAACATCTCCGTTGTAAGTATCTTGCGCGCGTTTTAGGTAGGAAAGACCACGTTTGGCATTGGTCGAGGGGTCGAATTTGTCATCATTGGGGTCAAAATGGAAGGGCATGACTTGAAACAAGCCTATAGCTCCGGATACGGAAACTGCTTTGGGATCTCCACAGGATTCAATTTGCATGACCGTGGCGATCAGGTTGGGGTCTAAACCCCATTTGTTTGACCATTTGATAATCTGGGATTCCCAATAGTGAATTTCTTTCGTGAACAAGGGCGCTATTTTGGCTTCTAGTTCAACAGCTTCGACTTTTCGTTTATCTATTGGTTCGCTTACGGTGTTCTTTTCACTTGTAGAAGGAGAGGCTGCTGTAAGCCCAAGTATCATAACGATAAGAGGGGGGATAAGAAAAGCAAAGCTACAGCCCCCAATGCCTGTCCTAGGGGCTGTAGTTAAAGTATTGGTGTGATCCTGTGATTGCATGATTTATTGGCGGGTTTTGTTTTCGTTGCCCATCCCTCTCATGCTGACTGGATGGTAAGAGGGTTCGGGAATGTTGTTCATGGGTTTAGGGTGTGGATTTGTCCTACTGCTTGTGTAAGCCGGGCGGGGTCGTTGTATGGTGGTTATGGGATGGGAAACCTGAGGGCTTGTCCTTCTTGTGACCCTGGCTATCGGACGGACATTTGTATCCGCCTGACTGAATAGCCGCTCTCCTGCCACGGAAAATGTCCCGATAATCAGCACGCGGATCAACCATACAATGATGGCCACAAAAATCGGTGCAACTTTAAGCAGTGTCCCATGGTCAATGACCGCATTTCCCAGAGTCTGGTGGTTGAGGATGGCGATAGAGACTCCCCACCAGGTCAACATTGCGTTCATTGTAGCGGCTAATAACCAGGCACCGAATAAATACCACACTTCATTAGGTTCATCCTCTCCCTGCTCGGGAGTGAACAGGCGTGCGATTCCGGCAAAATCTATCCCGCAAAAAGCGATTGCCAGAATGGTAGCCCATCGAACACCGGCAAAGCGAAGGTCTCCAAGCAGGTCGCTCATCGCAAAGTCGGTGGTGCTGTAGTTAAATACTTCGAAAGCCATTAGTGCCATGATGATAATGGCACCGAAAGTCCATCCGCGATTTAGACGTACTTTCCGGAAGAGAGAATCTCCCCCCCCGGTTTGTGTTTGAATAGTTGTCCCAGACATGGCATGCCTCCTAAAATGAATAAAGTGAACCTTATTTGGCATGCCAAATTATAGAACTGATGTTCTATATTGTCAAGGAGGAATTTTGAGTTATTAGATCGCTTTATGTATCTTTTTTTCTAATTTCAGGAACTCGGGAGTGTATCTGGTCTCCGGATCTCTCGGCCTGGGTAAGTTTATGGATATTTCAAGGTGTATCTTTCCTGGACGTGGTGTAAGCACGAATACCCGATCGGCAAGAAAGACTGCTTCGCTGATCGAGTGTGTGACCATAATGACGGTTTTTCGTCTGGCTTCCCATATCTTCATTAGCTCTGCAGCCATGCGTTCTCGGGTAAGTGCATCCAGCGATCCAAAAGGCTCGTCTAATAACAAAAGGTCAGGATCATGGATTAATGCCCTGGCAATGGCCACTCTTTGAGCCATTCCCCCAGATAGATCGCGGGGCAGAGAAAATTCAAAACCTTCCAAACCCACCAGTTGGATTAATGCCTTTGCGCGTTTTCGAGCATCGTTCTCCCCGCTATTCTGAATTTCCAGAGGCAGGGCGATATTACCGGCTACATGTCTCCAGGGCATCAGGTTAGCGTTTTGAAACACCAATCCTATCTTGGCAGTTGATAGGTGAACCTGAACTCCGTCAATAAACACTTCCCCGGCGGAAGGTTGTATCAAACCTGCCAGGACGCGTAGCAATGTGCTCTTGCCACTACCTGACGCCCCAAGCACACAGATAAATTCCTGAGGATACACAGAAAAGGTGATATCTTCGAGGGTTTGCAAGCCCCCATTATCATTCGGAAAGGTTACGCTCAGGCTCTTGACAATGAGTATAGGCTTATTGGAATTTTCCATGAGGATGCTGTAGCTTCACTTGATGAGTTTATTCACTCAATGAATTCGTTGGTAAACATAGGGTTAACGTCAAGCTTTTTGGTCAGTAAACCCATATCTAACAACAGGGTTTGCATGTTCTCCCAGGCCTGGGTGTCGGAATGTCCTAGGGTAGTGGCCTGCCAGATCTCTATTGAGGAGATCAACACGTCTCTTTGTACGGCTTCGTTTGCTCCTGAAAGTCCTTCCACATATTTTTTAGCGGTCTCGAAAGCCTCATCAGGATTTTCTATGGTGTCTTCAAGCCCTTGTAGGGTTGCCTGCACCATCCTTCTTACAAGATCGGGGTTGTTTTTAATGGTTGTCTCATTGGTGATCAGTCCGTTAGAGGCCAGTTGGATGTAATCCGCTACACGAATGGTATCAATCTCATATCCCAGGGCTTGGAGTTGTATTGGTTCGTTGTTGACATAAACGACAACCGCCTGTTCCTGATCTGTTACCAGAGCTTCGACCTGATTGAAGCCGATGGACTCCAACGTCAGCGAGCTTTCAGGGATGTCAGCCCAATTGAGCAAAGCGCGCAATCCGATATACGATGCGCCCCATAACCCAGGCAAACCGATACGTTTCCCCCTAAGGTCTGCTGGTGAGGTTATTCCGCTGCCCTTTTTTGCGACGATAGCGACGGGATAATCCTGGTACCAGGCCATCACATATACAACCGGCAGGCCCTGGGCACGGGCCAAGGGCACCTGTTCTCCAGATACCACCGCGAATTGCAGCTCATTTGACCCCACGAGGGTAACGCCGTCCGTTTCGAAGCTGTAGTCGAACTCCAGATCAATACCGGCGTTCTGGTAGTATCCTTTTTCTAATGCCACATAGAAAGGTGTAAATTGTACATTTGGGAGGTATCCCATGGAAAGGCGTATATGGTCCATGGATGTTTCGGTTGTGGGTGTAGCCTGATCAGCGCAGGCCACCAAGCTAAATATAAGGACGAGATGGATGAGTAGATAACGGATACGCATATAAAGTTGCTCCTATGTTTGAAGGGTATAACGTTCCGGGCGTTGATGCCAGGAAAGAAAACGGCTCTCAAGCCAGATTACCAGTCCGTACAGCGTAAGGGCCAGTACGATGAGGGTGAACACGGCCACGAACACCAGGGCGGTGTCATATTGATTTCGTCCAATGTTGATCAAAAAACCCAACCCACGGTCAGACCCGACAAACTCCCCCACAACCGCGCCGATGACTGCCAGGGTGGCTCCGATGCGTAATCCCCCCAGGAATACAGGCAGGGCAGCCGGTACCTCTAGGAGCTTGAATGTCTGCCAGCGGGTGGCGCGCAGCGAACGCATCAGGTCACGCAGGTCTTCGGGAACTGAACGCAGGCCGACGATCGTGTTGATGAGCACCGGGAAGAAGACGATCAGGGCACAGATCAGGACTTTGGAGAGCAATCCGGGGCCGAACCAGATCACCAGTAGGGGAGCGATTGCCACAATGGGCACAGATTGGCTGGCCACGATGTAGGGAGCCATCAGTTGTTCGAGGGTGGTAGATTTTGCCAACAGGTAGCCCAGGACGGTGGCTACGCTGATACCCAATGCCAGACCAGTGAAGATTTCCCAGAGAGTGATGGCTGTGTTGCGTAGAAGGGAGCCATCGGATAAGGATTGGATAAACCGTGCCCATACATGGGCAGGGCTGGGGAGCATAAAGGCAGGAAGGTCACTCAACAGGCTGATCAGGTGCCAGAGCAGCAGAGCCAGCCCGATGGATAGTGGTAGCAGGAAGTACCGATATTGTCCGGGTTTGGGGTAGTTGATGCGTGGTTTGCCTGTTTGGTAGGTTTGCATAATATCGCTTGGGGGGTAAAAAAAGCCCCGTGGTTGTTATCCTCGGGGCGGGATGAACTGAAGCCCGTAAGAGGCGTCTTTGACGAAAAAAACCCGAAGACCGATTGGTATTCGGGGCACGAGTAGAAAAAACTGTGCCTGTTTGGGTTCAGTTTGTACCTTCTTCCATCCGGACTGTACCGTCGGCCCCGGAGTCACACCGGATCTGCGCGTGCTTGCGCTCGTGGGCTTTTACCACCGGTCGGGAATTGTCTTGAGTTACCAAGACACACCCTGCCCCGAAGGTTGGTTATTCTTATGTGTCCCAGATTATAGTGGGGGTTAGGGTGCTGGTCAAGGGCAGTTGTTTGGGGAGTCTGAATTTTGGTATGAAAACTTGTGGGGCATCTATAGATATCCCCAGAAATAGTGACCCATACTTTGTGCCCCCAAGATGTCATTTCTAGTCCAGTTCTTCCTCAATCGCCTGCCGAACTTGGCTTTCCTCTACTGGCCCAAAGAATTTCGTCTTACCGTTGATAAAGATACCATCCGCAACCCCGTACTTAGCGATGACTTCTCTGCTGGCAGGAACTTCTTTGACTACCACACGCTCCCCAAGCTCTTGGGCTACCTTCCGAATTGCCAATACTGCTGATGCACCCACTGGGCATAAATACGAGCCAACAACAAGGACCTCGACCTCAGCCCTGACCTTTCCGGTGATGCGAGTCTTTATTGGCTTTACCACAATTGAAGGTTGCCTCAGTGGATAGTATAGCAGCCTGCTCCCCTTACTTTCTCTGATCACTTGAAAGCCGCGCTTGAGGAAGTGCTGATAGTGCATGTAACCTTCAAATTCCGTTCCGTCAACCAAGATACCTTTATAGCCTTGCGAATGCAAGAATTCAACAAGACTCTGGAATAGCAGGTGCATTCCCCCTTTTCCCCGATGTTGTCGTTGAACCCAGTCGCAGTAGATGTAAGCCACCCCGTCTTCGACGTTATAGGGAGCCAATACATGACTACTGGGAGCCCAGTAAATATGGCCAATAACGTTGCCGTTCTCATCTACGAGATGGAATCCTTCGATGTGTTTTCCCAGGTTTGTAGCGAACCAATTTCTACACAAGGGCAGACCATCTGCCCAAAATGGGATAGGACTTTCTGTGGTGCAAGGGTAAGATTGATTTATATTTTCTGGTGTTTGAACACGTTGAACTTTCATATGATATCTCCGTTCTTTCAAAAGAAAATGTATCCTCAGACCTAATGGGTTTCATCGTGGTGTGTGTCTATTGTAACCCATGCATGGACAGCCGCGCGGGTCGGGATCGGTTCTCTCAAGACAAGTGCGGAGTCGTCCAACATCCTGTTCTCAAACCAGCCACTCGATGGAAACCAATTCTTCAACCGTTTGGAATTCCTGGTCTCCGGTCAGGATGGTTGCGCCTTCCCGTTGAGCGACCGCAGCGACAAAGGCATCTGCAAAGGAAATGGCGTTGTTGGCTTTGATGTGGGCAGCAGACAAAACCAACGGCTCTTCAGCGGGTAGGATTTCGATAGGCAATTGTCGAAGGAGCGCCAGTGTATCCTGCGCTCTTTCAACGCCGCCTCTTCGTTCGGTGATGTAAAGGATTTCCCCCAGGTTAATGATGGAAAGAAGCAGACGGCAGGTTTGTTGTCTGGCGTTTTCCAAAAGATTCTCGATGCGCGCGGCAAGAGGCTCATCTGTCAAATAAGCAAGCAAAGCAGAAGAATCCAACACAAAGACCGGTAGATCGGTCATTCTGTTACGTAACCTTGGAATCTTCACGGGCGCGTTCCTCAGCCCGCTCTTCCAACAGGTCGTTTGTCAAACCAGGCAAGTCTCTCAGCAAACCGCGCCCTTGTTTGACGGCATCCTGCATAGCAGGGACAATAGAAAGCACGCCGCCATAATCCACAATGAGCACCTCTTTGCCGGGAGTGAGATGGTATTTTTTGCGTAACTCGGCGGGGATCACTACCCAGCCTTTGGATGAGATTCTCAGGGTCATGGCTTTATTCCTTTACGTTATACATTATGCGTGTTAAGTATAACATGAAGTTGTGATCATTTCAAAATTGCTGACGCCCTCATACGGCATGAATGTTGCCTCTCTAATTTCAAATATTACAGCCCTACGGATGATTCTGGTAGCAGGACTGACGAGTCTTGCTTACAGTACGACGTAATTTCTGGCAAAGTGTACTATTCAGGAGTAGTGAAGTACAAGTTTACTAACACACTGGCAGCGAAACCGCTGGTGATGACACTACGCTCGTAAAAGGCGCTGAGCAAGTTTTGAGCTGCCTAGAGCAGGTTAAGAAAGGGGGTCAGATTTTGTTCAACCGCCCCGCGTATTCTTTGGGTTTTGCCCATCGTTCACGCCTCGCTTTTTTCTGGCTGAAAGGAGTTGATGGGGGAGTCAGTCGCCTCTCCAGGCCAGCGAGTCGAGGGCCTCGCGGTATTGTTCAGCCCAGTCTGCCGGGACCCGCCCCTCAAGCAGGACGAGGACCTTCCCGTTGGGAAAGAGCCAGGAGAATCCCCCCTGTCCCAGCGACGGCGTTTGTTGCTCATGAGCCAGGGTCGTTTCCATATCTTGGACTGAACTGAACAGGTAGACCCTACCCAGGCATCCATCACAAAGGCCAGCAACCTGAAACTCAAGGGCCTCGATCGGATGGGCGGAGAACAGCTTCAGCTCCTCGGTTGACAGTGCACGTGATGGGCCTACAGGCAACCCGACAAGCTGGAACCGGTCGAGAACAGCTGCAGCACTAGGGTTGGACAAGGATGTGTCTGAGTCGGGTGCAGCGAAGGGGCCACAAGCGGACAGGAGTAGAATGAGGGCGAGGATAAGCACGCGTTTCATGGTAGCCTCCGTATGGTCAATGGATTGGCGAGGTGAGTATAAGGGGGGAGTGCCTGGCGAGTCAATGGCGGAACCCGTACGCTTACCCTACGGCCTCTCGATGATGACCGGTGGATGCCCCATGGAGGTGTAAAGCGCTCGACGTCGCGGGCTTCGTCAGTGGTCAGATAATGGGCCTCGCAATAGGGAAGAGCATTTGAGCTGTTCATACGAGAATATTCTTGAAGCTGGCGATGAAGTTTGCGGGAGAGACGATTAGTGATCGGGAGTTGGAGGGTAGACTTATAGTATTGAAGTCTTTTAGTCTTATAGGCTTATAAGTAATTCGCGCCGCATACCTTCCGGGCGCAGAGGGGTAAATGCGGCTGGTATTAAACCGCTATAGCAGATCACAAGGTATGCTCAGATCTCGCTTTGGAAGTCTGCTCCTCATCCCAGAGACGACGTATTTCGGTTCTCAATTGCCTGAATTTGAGCCAATTCTTTAGTGAGAAATCAGGAAGCCTATAACGCCTGCCCAAGGTATCAAACACCTCAGCAGATTTTACTTCGGTCGGAATATGATGAGGTACACCATCTGGATGGTAGATATAAAGCTGATAATCAAAGGGCTCTGCTTCGGTGACCGGCCTTCCACAAGCGATGCAATCGTAAAGGGGAACGTCCTTATTGAAATTAACAAAAATTCTTTCAACCAAGGCCACCCTTCTCCCATGATTAGTAACCCTGACATTGAAGCAAGATTCACCCTGTTGTGACCAATAGTCGAGGGATACGCGCAAATCCGGATTGTCGCGGTGGTACGCCCTGTAGGATATATAAAGTGATACAAGGGAGGCTAATAAGGCGAGGATACTGATTCCAATACTTGGTTCCATATATTGCCTTGGTATAAGTCCAGAAACCTAACGTATTGGCTCACATACCGAGCGGTATGGGCAAGACACTTTCACAAATATCACGCATTTCTGACAAACCGCGCCAGTTTGCGAGCGGCGAAGCCGCTGTCCGCTACAGCCGGTGTTGGGCGTCGTCGCTGTCCAGACGTAAATCTTTCTTCTGGTCAATGAAGGCGCGTAGGTCCACTTCATTCGATGATGAGTCGGTCAATTCGTATGGAATCATTCCTTCAACAAGCATATCCAAAGTTATCATGGCTTCAATGATGAATCCATCATAGCCCACGGCCATAACATGAAAAACATTGGGTTGATTAGCCTTGGATGTGTGAGCAAATCGTTCATCGCGATTGTCCTTTATGAACCGTATCTTCTTCTCAAAGTCTGCAATTGCTTGTTCAATTTCCTTATAATCAGCCCAATCTAGGCTCTTTGCCTCCTTCAATAGCTGATGGAAATTCCAAGTGTCTCTCTTGTGCTCAATCAGTTTGGATAGTGTCACTGTGATAAACACGCTGAGGACCTTTTCTAAGAATCTCAGCCCTTCGTTTTCCGATTTGATCTCGTAGATTTCCTCGGAAACATGTCGAGATGCGTTGAGATGTGAGTAGTAGTATGCAGTCAACAGCTCATGTATCATTCCCGAGAGATAGTACAGGCCAAGATCATACTTGGAGTCACCGGTCCCCAAGACATAGGCCCACTCCCCCTTTTTCTTTCTGGTTGACGTGTTATAGAAACGATTATCCATATTCTTCTATTGACACCCAACACAGGGTTTAACGGTCACCGTATAAATGCTTATGGACAATCTGCCTTGCTGTCTAATGTCCGAAAGAGGAGGTTGGGGATTTTAGACGGCTTTTTAAAAAAGATGATTAGACAATGAAGCAGACAAGCAATCCGGAAACCACCATGTTTTTTGAGTAATATAGCACAGAATTAAAAAAGCGATTCAATCATACAGAACTTGCGTTCCTGTTAGTATTGGTGAAAACTAGACACTAATTGAGACCCTCGCATGTGTTTTTCCGTGCCAGGGTATTTTGTTGGGTGAGGGTGATCCTTCGACTTCGGGTTTCCCTTGCCCCTTACGGGGGCAGGCCAGACCGCAAGGGCAGGCGAGAAGCTGCGCGAGACGAGACCCCGATCATGGGCGAAGTCCTGGATGGTCCAAAAATCAATTTGCTCCAATTTGACGATGTGGCGGAAGTAGGTTGGACGACGGTGTTTGTTGATGTGCATGGGTTCTTCCAAAGTGGGATGCAGATAGGATATAATGGGTGTATAATGACTTTGTTGAGTGTTAGGATGTGCTAAAGATCGTGAGGAGGAGGTGGTGCTGAAGTAACTTGGAAAAATATTATCCGACCTACCAGAAAAGAGCGGATAACAGCAGATATCAGGAACCAGCGGTAGTACGAGAAGAAGGACCATTTACAGCAAGGCTAATGAAAAAAAGGGGGTCGCAAGGTTACGAAAAAAGAGATAACCTTGCGATGAAAATGGGCGCGTAGCTCAGTTGGTCAGAGCGCACGGTTCACATCCGTGAGGTCGTGGGTTCGAGTCCCTCCGCGCCCACTGCAGTGTGGAAATTATTTGTGGGTGATGGTTATTTGCTTTTTTATGTGTTCTCACCACCATTCGGTGGTTTGAGATCAGCACATTAAAGCTTTTACTGTTTTCGCCCCCAGCATCATTCTTATCCATCAACACTATTGGGGGATTTCTGATGTTCATTTAACGGTTTTCGTTTGGGTAAAACCTTTCTTAGTATCTTCACATTGGTATAAACTGTTGGATGTTGTATAACTGGATGTGTTTCTTTAGGACCGAGAGAAGGCACATCTACTAAACTGGTCGGGGGATTTGTCTGTATGGACATGGAACGAAACCAAGTTAAGACACGGATAACCATCTTGGGTATTGAACCCCAAAGGTATAGTGAGGAGTTGGGAAAGGTTTCAACGGAAGTAAGGTAATTTGGTTTGGAACAATCCACCATTCTCTAAAACAATAAGGAGGTCAAATGCCGAAACATTATCTCCGCGTAGAAGCTGTAAACATCAGCAATTTTGTGTATGATACCTATGACATTAGCACTATTCGAGGGGGGAGTTACTTGTTGCTGGATGCAATAGAAAGCGTGTCGGATGCGTTTAAAGATCACCTGACACCGATCACCACTGCTGCCAGTCAGGGTTTGTTCTGGTTCGAACCCGAAGGAAATGATCTGGAAAAAGCCTGTCGAGAGATGCGGAAAAAAGTTCTCCGTTATCTTCATAAAAAGACCGGAGGACATGCCACCTTCCTCGTATCCACACAGGAAGAAATTCCGGGAAAATTTGGTAAAGTACTCGAATTATTGGAAGCGCAAATTCATCGTCAACAGTGGCGTATGCCCACGGTCGCCGTACCGGAACCTGCCTCCACTGCCAAAGCATGTTACCTGGACGGCTGGCGCCCGGGTGTTGATGAGTATCCGTTTGATAGCAAAGAAATGATGAGCGCCGCCACATCCTTTCGCAGGCAGAAAGGCATACCATTCAAACATCAATTCTTCTCTAAAACTCTCGAGGATGATCGCTATCAAGGCCAGATTTCTACGAAAAACCTGGGCGAATTAGCAATTGATCCATCCAAAGGAATATTGAACCGCAAAATCGCCTTTATTCATGTAGATGGCAACAATTTTGGGCGCATCCGCCGGGATTGTTGTGGAACTGAAGAAAGTCGCCGGAATTTCGATCATTCGATTCAGAATGATTTTCGCAAGGACAGCTTTTTGAAGGCTCTGTTGGAAATGGCCACCAAGGATGCAAATTTTCAAACTCAGGGGTCAGATAAAAAACCTGCACTGCGTTTGGAAGTTTTGCTGTGGGGCGGTGACGAAATGACGCTGGTTGTCCCAGCATGGCAGGGATGGCGGGTGATGCGCCTGTTCTATGATAAAGCCCGCACCTTACATTTCGAGAGTGTCCCGCTCAGTCAACGAGCTGCGGTCATTTTTTGCCACCACAATGCCCCCATCCTGTTGATCCGCCAACTGGCGGAAGATCTGCTTGGAGTGACGAAAGGGGATATTCTCACCCGGCTTGAAGAATCCCCCAGGTACACGGAGCTTAATGCTGACGCAAGAAAACAGATGAAAGCCCAACTGAGCGATCACACTCTTGGCGATGCCCTCCATTATCTGGTGTTGGAATCTTTTGACCTGCTGCGAGGCGACATCAAACAGTTTTTGGGGGAATACTACAAGGGTGGGAATTATGCAAATTTGCTGATTTATGCCAACGAGCTTGATGCTGTCCTGAAAGCCATTCATACAATTCAGCTCAGTGTATCCCGTGGGAAGGCGCTGAAAATCATCGAGGCACTGCAGGGCAAAAAAACAGGGGATATCAAAAAAATCAGCGACGAAATATGCAGGTTGCTGCCCAGAGAGGAACGCCGGCGCGTTCAGGATGCGATAGCAGCCTTGACCCTGAAGCAAGAGTGTCTTGAGCGCTGGTATCTGGCGACCGATCTGTGGGATTATGTTGCAGAGGGCGCAATCTCATGACTCAATACCAAATCCCTATTACCCTGACAATTTTAGGCCCGTTTCTGACGGCGGCGACCGGCCCCGAAGCGTATGGGATGGACAAAGCCTTCCATCGCGACGGAAAGAATAATCTTGTCATCCCCGACCGGCATATCAAAGGCAAACTTCGCATGGCATTGGAAGAACTCTCGGGTGTGGCGATCAAAGGTGCGACCATCGATCTCGAAACCTGGTTTGGCACACTGAGTGAGGAAGAGAGCTATGAACCCGTACCGGGGTTGTTTTCCTTCACACAATTTCGGTTTACCGGCACACCCCAAGACGCGGCTCGCACCCGTACCGCCATCAACGCGCAATCTGGCACGGCGGCGGCGAAGCAGTTACGCAAGGTGGAAGACCTCTTCGCCAGCGGCTCTGAAACCAATTGGATAGGCAGTGTCAACTTTTACGCAACTGACGAGGCTGAGGCCCGTCAGATCAGAAATGCGCTGCGGATAGGTTTTATCTGGCTAACCAACCTGGGGGCTGAAAAGGGGGTGGGCTTTGGCCGCCTTTCGCGGGTTCAAGTCGGCGAGCCTGTGCCAATCTTACCAATAGATTTCGACCTGGCCAGTCTTGGCGAGAGTGCCTCCCTTCACCTGCGCATCCGGCCTATGGGGCAGATCATGATCGGCGGAATCAAAAAACCGCGCACCAACTTCGTGCGTTCAGAACGGATTATTCCTGGTGCAGCGATCAAAGGAGCCCTGGCTGCCAGTCTGAACCAGGCCCACGGCATCCGGCCATATCATCTCCCATTATCTGCTGAGACCGCAGAGCGAATGCCAGGGTTTGCGCAACTGGCAGAGAATTTTGACCAGATACGGGTCACGCATGCTTTTCCAGCCCAGGCTGCCCAACCCAGACCGGTCAGGATACCCCTGTCGACGGTGAAAGCAGGTGGGGATGATTTCTTCGATCTGGCTTTGAACGAAAATCCATCACTGCTGATCAACGATTTGGCGCCAGCCTATTTCATAGATTGGAAAACCCCTCAGGAATATATCGGCGTGGCCTCACCGAAAGAGGTCTTTGTGACCCGCACTGAAATCGATGACACTACCCGGCGGTCAAAAGAAAGAAACCTCTTTACCTATACCTTTCTTTGTCCTGAAGATATAGGCGGAAATCCGGTCGAATGGATTTGCAATGTAGATTTTGATAATATCGAAAATGAAGGAGTTCGCCGGCAGGTGCGCGATCAATTTGCTCATGCGGTTTTATGCTATCTGGATCGTCTGGGTAAATTGAACCAGGCCGTAACCGTTGCCATCCAGCCCGATGTAGCCCCCTCCGCTGAGGGGTCTTGTGGATTATTCGTAGACGGTGAAATCCTGCTCACCCTGCAAACCGACACTATCATGCTCAATCCAGAAGACGTTCGCGGCTTGTCCCTTGGTGAAGACCTTTTTTCACTCTACGCTAATTTCTGGAAATCTATCAGTGATTGGGAGGGCTCAGGTCCGTGCCTGGAATTGGTGGATTATTTTGCGCATCAGAATTTTCAAGGTGGATATCTGTATCACCGCTACTTGGGAGCAGCCGAGCGACACCAGCGGCCGAATAACTATTACCCCTACTACCTGACCGGGGCCGGAAGCGTTTTCCGCTTGCGCGTCAAGCGTGAAGAATTTGCCCGGAACTGCTTACGCCGCTGGTTGCGGCGCGGGCTGGAGTTGCCCGACTGGGCTGTGCGAAGGTACAGCCAGTTTGGCAGGGCGATCTGGCAAAACTGCCCCTTCGTTCCCGAGAACGGCTATGGCGAAATTGCTATCAACCTGAACTGGCACTGGGAGAAAAAAGTTTCGTAGGAAGGTTCAAATCTGCGGATAAAGTGAGGTTTAAGATGACTAAACTATTGAAAGGTGAAGGTTTTCTAAATCGTTACCGGTTTACCGGCACACTGTGCACGCTCTCCCCGCTGCACATTGGCACGGGGGAAGCAGTAAGCGACAAGAAATATTACTCAGCCGATGAACTCAAGGAATTTGACGAGAAAAAACAGGAAATCCCCAAGGTATCTACGGTGATCAGGGGCTTCAATAAAAAACCGCTGATCCCCGGCAGCACATTGCGGGGGGTGACGCGTCATTGGCTGCTGAGTGTGCTCTCCGGTTTTGGAGAAGATTGGGCTGCATCGCATGATTACGAAGACAAAGAATATACAGAAGCAGACCAGGATGCTCAAATTGCACAGGTCAAAGAGGAATTTAGCTGGCTGGAGCTGCTCTTTGGCACCCCGTTGCACGAGGGAAAAATTGAATTTTGGGATGCAGTTTGCACGACAAATAGTATAAAGACTTCTGATAAGTTGCTAGGGTGGGATCCTGAAACGCTGACCTATGTGGATACCTCTGTGGCCATTGATCCCCGGACCGGCACAGCGGTGGAAAACCTGCTCTACAAAGCCGAAGTGGTGCCGCCGGGCGTCGAGTTTGAATTCAACCTGGTGGGCCAGAACCTCAGCGATTTTGAAATTGGACTGGTCCTGATGGCCTTGCAAGGGTTCAATTCGGAGATTTATCCCATCGAGGTGGGTGCCCGCAGCGGTCGGGGGTATGGACGGGTTCAATTTACCCCTGGCCTGATCTACGGGCTTGACGCAGATCAGTTGAGCGCCTGGGCTTCGGGATTGCTGCAAAGCTTTGGGGATGGCGCCAACGAAGCCGGTTATTTTGCCTTGCCGCAGTTGAGCCCCAAAGAGCAGCAAAGTCTGTTGCAACGGGCTAAATCCACCCTGCGGGCAGAATTGGAGCACAACGATGTACAATCCTGAAATCTTTGCTTCCGGTGTTTACGGTGTGCTAAAAGCCCATTGGAAATTGCGCTGCGAAACGCCGCTGGCGATTCGCAATGGGAAGAGCATTTTCTATCAGACTGGAGATGAAAAAAGTAAAAAGACCCGCGGTATGCAGGTGCGCTTTGCGTGGAAGCAACCACCGCCGGGTTCTGGCACGGAACACACCGTCGCAGCCCTGCATTATGGATATCAGGTGCGCGATGGCAAACTGGAACAAATGCATTTCGTGCCTCCTAGCAGCGTGCGCGGCTCCCTGCGGGCCTGGACAATTAACCATCTCGTCCGGCCAGACTACCGCAGCAAGATGTCCCCGCCTCGAAAGGAAAAGGAAGCTGAAACGGAAGCCTATCTCAATAATCTGCGCCAGGCGTTAGCGGATGATGACAGCGGGTACCATTGGATTGCCTCGCTCTTCGGCCTAGCTCTGGAAACCCGCCTGGAGGAGGAAAACCTCTCCAACGCCGGCCGCTTGCGAATTGAAACCACCCCCTTTACCAACGCGAAGGCGCAGCCGATCTCGGTCAACGGCGTTCTCGAAGATGGCCTGGCCGGACCTGGTAACGCCCGCCGACAGATGACTGTGCGCAATCCCCTGGATCGCATTACCCACGCCTCCAAAGAAGGCGGCTTGCATCATTTCCTGGAATTCAGCCGCGGCGAAACATTCAATGTCTGCTTCACGGTGCTCAACCCTCAGGGCAGCGATCTGGGTTTGTTCAGCCTGTGGCGGCGCGAAATCGATGACGGCATGTTGCGCCTGGGGGCCTTGTCCAGCATCGGACGCGGGCGTGTATCGATCACCGAGCAGAGCTACCAGCTCTGGATGAACCCCAATATCCAGAAGTTGGATTGGTTGGAATCCTTCGAGACCGCTGAAAACCTGGTTCCGGGGGATGCTTTGGCGGATCTCTGGACGGCTTATCAATTAGCGCCTGATGTTTTAGATTCGTTTGTTTCCTATCTACAAGAAAAAGCGTGAGGTAGCGCCATGCACAATCCCAATCCTTTCGATTTTGTCCCTTTTACGGAAAAGCCAATTCTCAAAACCGAGGCAGAATTCAATGCCTTGGGAGACTTGTATAGCGGCTATCTGGAAGTAAAACTGAAGGCGCTAACCCCTGTTCATGTTGTTGGTTTTCAGGAACCGGTAGGCGAAGGCCGAAAGAGCCACATTTATCGCCAAAACGGACAAGCGTGTATTCCTGCGGCCTCAATTCGCGGCTGCCTTCGCTCTTTTATCGAAGCCTTGACGGCAGGTTGGGTTTCGCAAGCCAATGTCGAGTATAAAAAAGAATATGGCCTAAATAATCCCAAGGGACGTCACGTGGGTTTCAGCACTTTTGAAAAACATAGAAGTCGCGGGATGGGGCCAACTTACCACATGGATGCGGCTGTCAATCCGGTCTACCGGCCCCAGGCGATGGAAGGCGAGAATCCGCTTCTGGATGTGGCCTCGTACTTATTCGGCATCGTGGTTGAAAAAGAAAAAGGCGAGCAGGTAGGGCATGACGCTTTGGCGCGCAAATCCCGGGTTTGGGTCGAGGATGCTCAGATTCAGCCTGATCAAATCGAAAGCTCTCGTTACTGGTTGCCGGATATCACCGGGGAAGCCTTTATGGGCGGGGCCAAACCCAGCGCATCCAACTGGTGGTATATGCAGCCGCGCGAAGTTTGGGCGAGGAGGGTGACCGCATTTATTAAAGGCCAAAAGAGGACAATGTCAGTAGCCGAATTCATTGGAGAAAAATATTGGGGACGAAAGTTCTATTACCACCAGGACCCTGAAAAGTGTGTGAAATATTACGATCCCCGAGAAGGCAATTGGCCTTACCGAGATGTCAACGCTTTCTGCAAAGTGGTGCTGGAATGTCTGAAGCCCCAGGCGGAGACGGATACGTTCCGCATCTATGTAAACCGCCTCCCCCGGCAGTTGCTGATGATGCTGGTCTTGAGCCTGCTCCCCGGAAAAAACATCCGCCACAAGTTGGGCTATGGCAAAGCCTATGGATATGGCTCCGTTGCGTTCTCGATTGCTGGTGCCAATCTGCGTGTAGAGGAGGGTACGCAACGGATACCTTCACCCTTACAAGATAGGCTGGCGGGTATCATCCAGTGGGCAGAAGCTGCCTGGAGCCAGGAGCGAATGCAGGCGATTGGGTTTGATATTTCGTTGATCAACTGGCAGGCACTCGAAAAGCTGGCGCAGGTGCTCGGTTGGGCAAATTCCGAGCAATTGATCTTTACCTACCCACCTTTCAAAACCGGTTATTTTGCCCGCGGAATTGGTAAAAAGGACTTCAACGACGCTGTGCAACCAGACTATAAACTTGAGCAGCCGATTAAAACTTCTCCGGAAAATGCCCGCAGCATAGCTGCCAAATTGTTCGATGTCAAAAAGCCGATCCACTTCCGACTCTATCAGGAAAGAGCCGAGGGGTGGGCAATCATCAAGTCCCGTAGACCGTAACTAAAGGATATAGCCAACCATGAACCAAATCACAGTAAAACAAAACCAGGACAAGTATCTCCAATACCTGGCTGCACAGCGGCAGTTGTACGATGACGATAAAAAAATAAAAGGGGTATTTCTGGTCCTTTCGCTCGTTATCGCCTTTTTAGGTAATGGCACCTTTTTAGCGCTGAATTTAAGTGTCATCCCGCCACTGGTGACATGGATTATATGGTTGTACGCGATTGGGAATCTGCTTGTTCTGCCATTGCTAACTGCCTCCAAGCGTCAGATGGCGGCCAAGATCCAAGAACTCTTCGATTGCGAAATTCTTGAATTGCCGTGGAATGATTCGTTGGGCAAGAAGCCGGAGCCGGAGGAAATATACAAGGCGTACAAGAAATACAAGAAGAGACATACACCTGAAGACTGGGAAAAATTGAAGAATTGGTACACTACCCCAAAACTCGGAGAGATGAAGCTATCGCAAGCGCGAGTTGCTTGTCAGAGAGAGAATATCTGGTGGGACGCTGAGCAGAGGCGCGAATATGCTCGGGGCGTGATTATTGCCACCATAATAACCTTTGTCGCATTGATTACAGTGGGGATCATCGCGGATTGGAGTTTCCGTTTATTCTTCCAAGGACCTTTAGCGCTTTCACTTACCATTTTGGTCATTGGCATCAGTCACGGAATCAGCCACCTCGAAGCAGCTAAAGTACTAGATGAATTGCTAACTCGTTCCACTGAGTTATGGCAACTTGCCTCTCGTAATGAGGAAAACGAATCAGAAATAAGCCGACGTTCGCGGGACCTTCAGACAGAAATCTATCATCACCGCAAGGGAAATTTGCCTGTTTTTTCATGGTATTACGCACGTCTCCGGAGCAAGTATGAGGGAATTTCACGCGGGGCGCGAGATTTTGACCAATAACAAAGCCCGCAGAATCTTTTGACAGGATCGGCCACCGATTCTGGAAACTGACATGCTCCTCTCCCTTCTCCTCCCCCTCACCCCCACCTCCCGCGCCCCCGTCCTCGGCGCGCTGGGGCGGCCGGCGAATGGCCTGGCTGCTGCGCGAATTGACCCGCCGCCAGCCGGAATTGGCGCAGGCGCTGCACGATGAGAGGGGGGTGAACCCTCCCACCCCCCCAGCCCCCTTTTCTCCCAGGGAAGGGGGAGACTCCCCTCCCCGCATCGGGGAGGGGCTGGGCTTGCTCTGAGCGAAGTCGAAGTGGAGGGGTCATGCCCCTCCTCAACCTCAACCTCTCCCACCCCCTCCAATTCGTTCAATTTGGCCTTTGTGGGAATCTTACTTCATCTGGTTTTCCACCCATGCCAACACCAACCCTGCCCGCTCTAAAGCTCTCGCGGCCTCTTTTTTCGTCACCGGCTCCCACTCGCCGGGGTAGCGAGTCTGCACTGCATATTGTGATAATTCAAAAGCCTCATCTACCCCCGCTGGGATCGCTAGGCTATGCTCCTTCAACAAGTCGAGCAGCAACTCGATGGTGTGGGTCTTCGGAAAGGAAATATCCAAATTTAACAGCAAGGCTTTCAAGGCCTTTTCGGCGCATTGTTGGGCGTGGAAGCAGGCATCTTCGGGGAGTACGCCGCGGGTTCGCAATGCGGCTCTCCCAAGATGCAGGTCTGAACGAGCGCGTTGCAACCACTGCGCGACGAAATCAGCTTGTGGCTCGTTCATACACAACCTTTCCCTGCGACAGCGCCGTATGATAGATCAACCCTCGAACACCCTTTAGCCGCTCGATTTGTTCGGGGGTTGCTACCACAATGTCAATAGGGACCAACAGGCCTCGTAGCACTCGCCGCAAGCGCGTGCTTTCAGCCCGGGGGCGTTCAACTCCGGGAACAACGACCAGCAAATCCAGGTCGCTGTCCGGGCCGGAATCTCCACGGGCGTGGGAGCCAAACAGGATGATCTTCTCCGGCTGGCTGGCCTCGACAATCCGACGAGTGATCTCAGGCAGTTTTGTAGTAGCGTCCATCACCAAAAGTATAGCATAGATTACAATAGATCAGATGAAAGGCACTTGCTTATCCTCATGCTCCTCTTTAACCTCTCCCACCCCCTCACCGAGGCCCAGCGCGCGAGGCGGTGCGAACAGGTATAATACTTGTGTCAGGATGTTGATATAAACCGATGGGTAAAAACAGACAAGGCGTATGCCAGCAGTGAGGCGTGCTATGCCCACCACATTAGAACTGACACCAGAACAAATAGCCATTTACCGCACTAGCGCCCAAAAACGTCGCCAGCAAGAACAGCCGGAAATTGAGCAGCGGCGACAGCGTGCCTGGGAGGCCGCCCGCAAGGCCGCCCGACTGTTGAAGCAGGAATTCAAAGCCAGCCGCGTGGTCCTCTTTGGATCCCTGGCGCGGGAAACAGGATTTACCCACTGGTCCGACGTGGACATCGCTGCCTGGGGCCTGGCCCCGGAAGACACCTTTCGCGCCATTGGTGTCATCATGGATATGAAGACTGAAGTGCTGGTGAATCTGGTTGATATAAATACAGCCCGCCCCTCGTTATTGGAGGTGATCGAGCGCGAGGGGATTGTGTTGTGATCGAAGACTACCTGTCCCTGGCTAGTCGCATCCGTCGGGAGTTAGATGAACTATGGCGGGTTGTGAATAAGGCTGAACGCGCAGTCGAGGCTGTACATCGGCAACCTGAAGAACGAGATCTATACGTTGACTCCGCGGTCTTGAGCTTGCACGACTTTTATTCAGGTTTGGAACGTATCTTCCAGCAAATTGGGACAATCATAGATGGCCATATTCCTTCAGGGGCTGGCTGGCATCGCGATTTGCTAGAGCAAATGCAAGCAGATGTAGAGAACTTGCGTCCCCCGGTTCTTTCAAAGGAAGCAGGCCAGTCTCTGGATGAATTTCTCCGTTTTCGTCATGTGGTACGCAATATTTATGCCTTTCAGTTCGACCCAGAACGCGTTGAGCGACTCGTAACTCAGATGCGGTCAACAATGGCGAAGGTTCAGACTGAACTATTGACATTCGCCTTGTTTCTCGAGCGTGTAGGTGGGGACAGCCTGCCGTCAGGTATGCTAACATGCTCTTCCTAAACTTCTCCCACCCCCTCACCGATGCCCAGCGCGCCCGGATCGAAGCGCTGACGGGTGGTCAGATTAGCGAAGTGCGCGACATCCCCGCCCAATTTGACAACGCCCAGTCTTTCGGCGAGCAAATCCGCGCCCTGGTGGATGAGATTGGCCTCACAACGGAGGAATGGCAAACCCGGCCCATCCTGGTCAACCCGCCCGCCTACAACTTTGCCGCCCTGACTCTGCTTGCCGAACTCCACGGGCGCATGGGCTATTTCCCGGCTATCGTGCGCATCCGCCCGGTTGCCGAAACCACCCCGCCGCGCTACGAAGTTGCCGAAATCATCAACCTGCAAGCCGTGCGGGATATTGCAAGACAAAGCCGGGCAGAATAGGAGCAATCTAATCTAAATGGAATGGTTAAGTACCATTGCCGACACGATCGGCATCCTCAGTGCAATATTTGCCCTGTTTGCCTGGCTCAATACCATTCGGATTCGCAAGGAACAAGAACAGGAACAAGCGCGCTTGAATGAGAAGATCAAGTTGCGATTGCAAACAGAGAGCGGCAATGCTTATATCGAACTGCCTGGAGAAATGCGCCGGGAGGAAGTAACCCGGGCAGAAATTCTGGGATGGATTGGGATGCTACCTATGCGGGAGGAGGAAAAAAAGAAGCGGTACGAAATTCAATACATCAATACCGCCGCGTTCCTGAACCAGATCAACCAGATTCAGACCGGGCAAGACGGCACGACTTTAGTGATTTTGTGTACCCTGGAAGAACTGAACCAGTTCAACGCTGAAATTCGAACCCCCAACAACGACCCTGTGTCTGGGAAATCTGATTGAGAATACCTACCACCTCGCCGCCCTACCGATCTACCGCCCCCATGCTCCTCTCCCTCCTCCTCACCCTCACCCCCACCAAACCTACCACCCTGGAAGGCTTCTACGGGCGGCAGGTACAAGCCTGGTTTTTAAACCAGGTCGCCCAACACGATCCAGGGATGGCCGAGGAACTGCATCACTATAACGGCATGCGGCCCTACACCCTCTCCAGCCTGATCCTGCCTCAAGCCGGACCGCGCGAGGAGAACGGCGAGGTTCATGTCCTCCCGGGCAATGAATGTCAGATCCGCATCACCTCGCTCTCCACCTCATTGAGCGAATTCATCCTCTCCAGTATTATCTCCAACCTGCCCCAAACCCTCCGACTGAAATGGTCGGATTTCAAAGAACTGCGCCTATCGAAAGAAAACCAATGGGATCGTCAAACCACCTTTGAGGACTTGGTAAGGGAAGCTGAAAACGCTTCGAGTGAAAGCGTCACCCTGGAATTTGCCAGCCCCACCGCCTTCCGCTCCGGGCAAATTGATCTGACCTTACCCACTCCCGATCAGGTCTGGCGCAGCCTGTGGTGGCGTTGGAACACGTTCGCGCCCGTGCATCTGCACATTGACCCTTTATGGCCTGAATTTGCTGCCAAATGCATCGTGGTCAGTGACTTCCTCCTGCGTTCCATGAAAGTCACCTTCAAGCAAGGCGAAAAAGGCGCCGCCACGGGCTGTACCGGTAGAGCCACCTATCGCCTGTTGCCTGAAAGACATTGCGGAGATTATGCCCCATTCCGTCCAGGAACTGAGCAGGTCCTGTGCACACTTGCGGGTTTTGCCATCTTCTCGGGGATTGGACACCATACCACCATTGGCCTGGGTCAGAGTCGATGGATGGACAACCTCCAGGCAGATGTTAATCCGATGGATTGACATTTTGAGTGCCCCCCTTAAACCAAGCGATAGATGTGTTCTTTCAGACCACTGACTATTTGACTGCCTAACATCGTCACCTTACTCCTCTACTTATTGAACAGAGAGGCCTGCGTTTCTATCTGATCGCTTATTGTCACAATCGCCGCTCGAACCGCACTTTTCGTCTTGACCGGTTGCGATGGCTCAATGATCAGCCCTAACGTAAGTTATGATATTATTGACAGTAACTATGACCAACTTCTGTCTAGGAGACCACCTGATTTTGTGATTGAATTCGCATTGTGATGGATACCATTCGTAAAAAGTGTTTTTACGCAATTTCATGTATGCCAGCGCGAAAGTCAGTCCGAGGGAAAGTCATAAAGCTTCACTGAAAGCTCATTGGAGACATTCATGATGCTTCAGAGCAAAAAAGGTTGATAGGTTGGTACAATTGAGAGCAAAGAAGGTGTATAATAGCGATTACAGGCGAAACGAGTCGAAAAGATTTTTAGGCTTCTAATAAATACGCCGCATCCAAGCGGATTGAAACCTCCTCGATCTGCATGATGACATTATAACACCTCCTTCTTCTAATAAATACGCCGCATCCAAGCGGATTGAAACATTATAAGGTTAAATTTTCCCGGACTTGTGGGTGCAACTTCTAATAAATACGCCGCATCCAAGCGGATTGAAACTTTCCGCTTTGGCCGTTCAAAACGATTTCTTTTTCCAAACTTCTAATAAATACGCCGCATCCAAGCGGATTGAAACATAACAAAGCTGCAGCCGCAGTTCACGGCCCAATACTTCTAATAAATACGCCGCATCCAAGCGGATTGAAACTTGAAGCCCATCCTTGTCGAGACCGACCTCCTTGAGCGCTTCTAATAAATACGCCGCATCCAAGCGGATTGAAACGCTAATTAGCAGAACAGTCTTGAGCTTTTCATAGGAAACTTCTAATAAATACGCCGCATCCAAGCGGATTGAAACCAGATTTAGATATTTTTTTATTTTACGGAGAAGAGGGAACTTCTAATAAATACGCCGCATCCAAGCGGATTGAAACCTGATGGAGGGCCATTCATGCGTCGCCGCCCGACTTCTAATAAATACGCCGCATCCAAGCGGATTGAAACATCCCTTCTGGGGGTTCTCCTGAACCATCAGCAGCGGCATCTTCTAATAAATACGCCGCATCCAAGCGGATTGAAACGTCCAGTAGTTCAAGATAATCGGCGGCGGTGTATGATTCTTCTAATAAATACGCCGCATCCAAGCGGATTGCCCCTGCGCTCCTGCGCAGGGATTGGCCGATGGGCGCGTGGAGAAGCGCCCTCGGCCTTAAAACCAATCACAGACAGATACTGGTCAGCAGGCTGAATTCATCCTGAGCGGAGCGAAGCGGAGACGAAGGGCTAATAAATACGCCGCATCCAAGCCCCTGCGATCGTGCGTCAGGATGGCGTGCGGGTAATGGAAATCGCCCGCTCGCACAAAACCGTCTAAACTGATAATTAGCTTCTGATCACTGATCTTTCTCCCAATAAAAAACTTCGGAGGTCTTTGGGACTTCCGAAGTTTTTAATCACTGGCGCGGGAGGTAATCTCGGTTAGAATAAGGCGGATGTCCTGAGGTCAGGTAGCATTCATCTCAGAGAACCACAATTCACAACCACAACCAGAAAGAGGGTACTTTTATGCGCTTCGGAATCATGGCCATGCAGATCAATTCACTCGTGCCCCAAGGGCTCCCTCCTGAAAAGGTGATGGCGCACATCGCGGGTTTTGACCACGCCGAGCACGTGCGCAGCTTACATTCCCATGGCTTCAACCCCATTGAGCTTGGCGGCGACCTGGAATTGTTCCTCCCCCACACGTTCAACCCTGCTGCAATTGAAGGCCTGGCCCAGCTCAAGCAAGAGAGCGGAGTGGATTACACCTTGCATTTGCCCCTCTGGTCGGTAGAACCTTCCACACCCCTGGCACCTGTACGCAAAGGATCCGTAGATGGAGTCGTGGCCTCCATACAAGCCACTGCTTTGTTGGAACCGGAAGTGTACGTGCTGCACGCCACCGGTGCGCTGGCAGCGGAGTTCTACCGCATGCGCCTCCCGGAGGTCGCCAAAACCATCATCCTGCGCCAGTTTCAGAGCAACGCCCGTGAGAGTATCCGTAGGATTCTTTCCGAGACGGGCATCCCCAGCAAGAAACTGGCAATCGAGACGGTTGAATTCCCCTTCGAGCTGACCTTGGAATTAGCCCAAGAGCTTGACCTTTCAATCTGTTTTGATACCGGGCATGTTTTGGTGGGCTTTTCGGGGCCGGTGGAAACCTTCGAGGCTCTGGAACGTTGTCTGCCGCGTCTGGGCGAAGTTCACCTTCATGATGGCCCCTGGCAGGGACCGGACATGATTATTGGTTACGGAAAGGACCACCAGCCGCTCGGCACGGGCGACCTGGACGTGGCTCGTTTGTTGGATGTATTGGGAGCAGCGGAGTTCAATGGCCCGGTGATTTTTGAGCTTTCTGTCGAGGGTGCCAAAACTTCACTTGAATATATCCGCAAGGTGCAAAGGGATACTGTCTATTGTTCGTAAGAGTCGTCCAGTTCGCAGGTTGAGCAGGAGCAACACGATAGGTTAATGCCACATCGAGGGGTCTCGATATGTCCTTCGACTGCACTCCGTCCCTCACTAGCGTTCGGGACGGCGTTCCGCTCACCTGTGCCTGCTGCACTGGTGAACCCTGGTTTGTTGCCCCCTTCACTTTTTTCAGGTATGATACATCTCATGGTTAAACGAGTGCCCATCCCGCCTCGATTACTAGCGGCTCTGTTCTCGGTAACCCTGCGTTGGGTCGTGCTGATCGGTTTCTTCCTGGCCTTGGTATTAGGGGGGAGGCTGGATTGGTTGAACATAGCCGTTTTACTGGGTTTGATCATCTGGAATCTCATCTTGACCATCCTGGCGGGGTTGGGCCGATCTTTTCCCTACCATAGTTGGTTTATTTCTATCGTTGACCTGGGCTTTAGCTCCCTTCTATTTGTCCTGAATGGCGGCTTTTCCAGCAGCGTCGGATGGGCGGGGTTGTTACCCGTACAGACCACAGGGGTATACTTTGGACTTCAACGGGGGTTGCTCATGGGCCTGTTAGTTGGCCTGTTCCAGGTTGTATTGGGTCTGCTGCTCAACACCTGGCAGCAGGTGCTCATAGTTGGAGGCGTGTACAGTGTTATCTTTGTGCTGGTGGGTGGGATAGTGGGTGCGCTGTTCCAGGTGATCAGTAGCAGTTTCCGTGAACCCGTTCCCCGGGAGCGCATCCTTCCCCAGAAACCAGAACCGGTTGAGAGCCAGCGCGTGCAAGAGATTTACAACCTGACCTCAGCATTAAGTGCCACACTGAACTATCAACACGTCCTGGAGATTGCCCTGGACATCAGCAACAGCGCCCTGGTCCAATCCGATTCCCCTTCAGACCTTTTGGTAAGCGCGGTGATGATGTGCGATAAGGATGGATATTTAAGCGTGGCTACGGCCCGTCGGCTTACCCCTACAGATCGGCGCGTGCACCTTCCCGGAGGAGAGGGGTTGTTACAGCGGGTGCTCGAGGGCGGGGAAGCTCTATCCATGCAGGAGCCAGCCCAAGATCCGGAATTAAGTCGCATCGTTGCCATAAGAGCCTGCCGTTCGGTGGTTTGTTTCCCCCTGCGTACGGGTTTAGATGTCTACGGGGTCATGGTCTTTGCTCATCCTGATGTAGATTTTTTCATTGATGAACGGCGCGAAGTGCTGAGCGTCATCTGTGATCACGCCACGGTAGCCTTGCAGAACGCACGTTTGTATCAGGATTTGGAGCGGGAAAAAGAACGCATCATCGAGACCCAGGAGGAAGCGCGCAAGAAGCTGGCTCGGGACCTGCACGATGGACCCACCCAATCGGTAGCCGCCATTGCCATGCGGGTGAACTTTGCTCGACGGTTGGTGGAGCGCAACCCACAGGGAGCTGCAGAGGAGCTTTATAAAATTGAGGATTTGGCTCGACGCACCACCAAGGAAATCCGTCACATGCTCTTTACTCTGCGCCCACTGGTGCTCGAATCCCAGGGGTTGATTGCGGCTCTGGAGTCGATGGCCGAAAAGGTCCGTGAGACCTATGACCAGCAGGTGATCGTCGAGGTAAATCCTAGCATTGTTGATCAATTGGACATGAGCAAGCAAGCTGTGGTTTTTTACATCGCCGAGGAGGCGGTCAACAACGCTCGCAAGCACGCTCAGGCGGAGCACATTTGGGTGCGTTTGAACCCGGTAGATTATGACATGGCACAACTTGAGATCCAGGACGATGGCGTGGGATTCGATGTGAGATCCGTGGATGATTCCTACGAGAATCGTGGCAGCCTGGGTATGGTGAACATGCGCGAGCGTACCGAGTTGGTAAACGGTGTGTTACAGGTCGAATCTTCAAAAGGGCAAGGCACGCGTATCCGTGTGTGGATTCCTCTTACAGAAGAAGCCGCAGAACGCATCCGACATCGTGGATGATGAACCCCTACAGCTTTTTCTTGGTAGATGCCATACGAAGGAGCATTCCGGAATTTTTGCCTGCTATCGTCCATTGGGCATTGTGCCGGCTTTAGACCGGTCGCTCAATCCCGTCCTTGAAAGAGGGCCGGGTTATATAGGTTAGGAGTTACACAGTTCGTTGGTCGAGTGCGAACGCAGTGAGCGTATCGGGACCAAATTCGGTGGGGTCTCGATACAATCCTCGCCTACGGCTCGCCCCCCATTCGGGGGACAGGCCCCCTTACGGGGGCAGGGGGCACTCGACCCGCGACATCCTGCTGGTCGAGTAACTCCCGAAGGGAGTGTATCGAGACCACCCTGAACGTATCGCCTGCGCCTCCCATACGAGGGGCAGGAGGCGCTCGACCCGCGGAGTATTCGGTGATCGAGTAGCGCCCGAAGTACCCCGCAGGGGCACGAGGGGCGCGTATCGAGATCACATCTGGGGCAGACAGGCTCGACCCGCGATATTTTGTTGGTCAAGTGCGTAACCTATATGAACACCCTCTCATCAGGTTGCATGTGTAGAGCTTAGGGGTTGACCTTATCAGGAGGTTTTTCCGTGCCCATTGCTGCCAACGTGTACTATGCTCATCATCCCAGGGAGCGGGGGGATAAACCCGCGGTTGTCTTAATCCACGGGGCCGGGGGAACACATCTGTACTGGCCCGCAGAGGTGCGGCGTTTGCCAGGGTATGACGTCTTCGCCTTGGATTTACCTGGTCATGGGAAATCCGAAGGAGTAGGACAACAATCTATTGAAGGTTATGTGGAGGCAGTGCTAAACTGGATGGAAGCCGTGGGGTTACACAAAGCCATGTTTGTGGGTCATTCAATGGGTGGAGCCATTGCACTCCTGCTCGGACTTGAACACTCTGAAAGGGTGTTGGGATTAGGACTGGTGAGCACAGGTGGGCGTTTGAAGGTGGCCCCGATTATTTTAGAAAGCACTGCATCTTCGGTTACTTTTCAGAGCGTATTGCCGGCCATCGCCGAGTGGGCTTTCAGCGAACAGGCTGACCCCCAATTGTTGGCTCAGTTTGGTAAAGACCTGGCGGAGACGCGCTCCAGCGTGCTCCACGGTGACTTTATGGCTTGTGATGCTTTTGATGTGCTCGAACGCCTGGAAGCTATACAGGCTCCCACACTGGTCTTGTGCGGACAGAATGACCGCATGACCCCGGTGCGCCATTCAGAGTTTCTCGCCGATCACATCCCCTCATCCAAATTGGAAATAATCCCCGCCTCGGGTCATATGGTCATGCTCGAACAGCCCGCAACCGTGGCAGAAGCTTTGCTCTCCTTTTTTAATGAGCTGGCTCATTCTGTATGAATTGTGGATGCTCATTTACCTTCAGGCAAGTCCAGAACTTTTTTAATGATGGGTATGGCTGCCTGTACTGCCCTGGCGCGATGGCTGAGCGTGTTTTTCACCCCGGTGGGTAACTCAGCCATAGTCAATCCCTGCTGGGGCAAATAGAAGATGGGATCATACCCAAAACCATGAGTGCCTCGTTCAGTGGGGATAATTTCACCCGTGCATATCCCTTCCGTAAAGTATATTTCCCCTCTTGGTGTAGCCAGGGCCACTGTGCAGCGAAACCTTGCCTTCCAGGGTCGTGGGTAGGGTTGCAGTTGTTCCAGGAGGTAACACCTGCGGTCAGCATCTGTGGCCTCGCTCCAGGGGGCAAAGCGAGCCGAGTGGATGCCAGGTGAGCCATCCAGGGCCTCAACTTCTAAGCCCGAGTCATCCGCTATGGTGGGCAACGTGCTGGCTTGAGCGTAGGCCAACGCTTTGTGAGCCGCGTTTTCAGCATAGGTACTGCCATCCTCGCTGATAGCGATTTGAAGGTCTAATTCTTGAGGCATTATCAGGTTCAGGGGGAGAACCCCCAGCAACGCCTTCATCTCTTTTGTCTTGCCAGGATTTTGAGTGGCTAATAGTAAGGATTTCATCTCGGTGTTTATTGTCCTAGATGCGGTGGTGACCTGATGTTACTACCCTATATTTTGGGCTGGAAATCAAGCTATTATAATATGTAATCACCTTCTTGACCTTGGATTTTAATAATGTTATAATGCCACCGACATTAAATCGTTGCCATCTTAGTCAATGCAGTGAAACCAGATAATAATCTACTCCGGCTGGACATCGGCTCACTCACTCGTCAACCTGTCGGTTTCAGCCGGGATTTTACTTTTGACATCCCTAAGCTCCAGTTACGCCCCGATCTGGAGCTCTTGAATTTTAACGGCAAAGCGCTGGCTGTGCGAACCTCTAAGGGGTTGTTAATCCAGGCTGAATTCCGGGCGGAGATGGTCACGGAATGCGTGCGCTGTCTTGAACAGTTCACACTTCCTTTGCACCCCAAGTTCAATGAATTGTACGCTTTCTCACCCTCTTTAGCCTCCGATTCGGTGTCAGTTCTGCCCGAGGGGGGTTTATTGAATTTGGCTCCGTTGGTAGCCGAGTATATGCTGTTGGAGGTGCCCATCAACCCGCTGTGTCGGTCGGATTGCCGGGGTTTGTGTCCCGAATGTGGGGAGAACCTCAACCAAACCAGCTGTGATCATGGTAAAGGTGAAATTGACCCCCGTTTTGAGATGTTGCGATCGTTGCTAGACAAGTTAGATGAGTCGGAACAATAGCTCTTGAATTAGTTCCTGTTCAACGGTGAGAGGCGCGAATGGCTTATTTGGGGAGTCAGGTACCAGAAAATTTATTGGAACGCCTCCTGGAGATAGCCGATACGCAGGGATATCTGACACTTTCAGATATCTTTGAAGAGGTATCGGCTGGTGAGCTCGAAGAACATCTTTTTCGGTTGGTTATCGTCTTAAGAAACCAGGGGGTTGATGTGATTTTCGATGATGCTCAGGAGGACACGGACCCCGAAGCCGCTGCCATGGTTGCTGAACTGGAACAATCTGCCAATTTAGAAAGTATGTCCGTTGAGGACATGGTAGGTTTGTATTTCCGAGAGATGTCGCGAGTTCCTCTGCTGACCACCGAAGAGGAGGTGGAACTAGCAAAGAGCATCGAGCGAAAGTGGCAGGCAAAAGAGGAACTTGAAAAATTGAATGGTCGTTGTACCCCTGAACAGTTCCAGCAGTTGGAGGCAATGATACAAGAAGGCGTCGAGGCCCGCGACAAGCTTATCCGTGCCAACACGCGGCTGGTAGTGAGTATTGCCAAACGGTACATCAGTCGAGGGGTCCCGTTTCTGGATTTAATTCAAGAGGGGAATTTAGGTCTTATGAAAGCCGTGGAGAAGTATGATTATCGTCGCGGTTTTCGCTTTTCGACGTATGCTACCTGGTGGATACGTCAGACGATCACCCGGTCAATCGCCGATCAGGGACGTACAATTCGGATTCCGGTACACATGACCGACCGCATCCGACAAATGTATCGGGCGGCGCATGATTTAGAGCAGAAGTTGGGCAGGCAAGCGACCTACGAAGAGCTGGCGGAGTGCTTGGGTCTGGAGGAAGATCGGGTCGAGTGGATGATGAAGGTGTCCTGGCTGCCTCTCTCATTAGAGGCACCCGTGGGAGAGGATGAGGAAACCGAGTTGGGTAAGCTGGTCGTGGATAAAGATTCTCCCAATCCATCCCAATTGGTCTTTCAAAAAACATTGCAGGAAAAGGTTGAGGAGGTACTGGCCACTTTATCACCACGGGAAGCCCTCATCATCCGCTTGCGATATGGTTTTAATCATGAGCGTCCTTATACACTGGAGGAGGTAGGACAAAAATTTGGCTTGACCAGAGAACGCATTCGTCAAATTGAGGGTAAAGCCCTACGCCGTTTACGGCATCCGAGCAGAGCTCGCCAACTGCTGGACTATATATAAACTCTAAGTTGTGTTAAAATATGACCATGTTACCCAGAAGTCTGCACAGCATGTCCATGGTTGATCTGTCGGAGCGGCCCTTTGCCAGGAGAGCTGCATAGTAGGGTTATTCCCTTGCTCCGACGTACAGGCTGGCTGGGGCCAGCTTTTTTGTTGTCTTTTGAGGATTGAAAGTCCTGAGCATCTTTTTTACCTGATACACATTTTGGAGGTGTCCCGTGTCCGATACAATTCTTGTTGCAGTGGCTTGGCCGTACGCCAGCGCAGATATTCATGTCGGAAATATTACCGGTTCCTATCTCCCGGCTGACATTTTCGCTCGTTATCAGCGCTTGATGGGTAATCGCGTGTTGATGGTGTCAGGTTCGGATGCGCACGGGACACCGATTACTGTCCGGGCAGACGCGGATGGCAAAACCCCCAGAGAAGTTTACGAACGCTTCCATCACTCATTTCTAGATTTATACCAGAGGCTCGGGCTGACGTATGACATCTTCACCAGCACGCATACCGAGAATCATTTCAAGGTGGCTCAGACGATATTCCTTGCCTTGAAGAAGAACGGTTTCCTGTTCACAGATAAATCCTTACAGTGGTATTCGCCTGTTCAGGGACGCTTTCTACCCGACCGTTATGTAGAAGGCACCTGTTATATATGTGGATATAAAAACGCCCGTAGTGATCAGTGTGCGGATGGTTGCGGCAGTTTGTTGGATGCCACCCAGCTTATTGACCCGCGCTCCAAGATTGATGGGTCAGTTCCCGAACTGCGTGAGACGGAACACTTCTTCTTTGATCTGGCGAAGCTTCAGCCAGTTATAGTGAAGTTTTTGCAATCCAGAGAAAGTTTCTGGCGACCGAATGTTTTACGGCAATCGCTGGGTCAAATCCTGGCGGAGGATTTGCATGAGAGATCGTACACCCGGGATTTGGATTGGGGTATTCCTGTACCTTTAGAAGGCTGGGAGGGGAAGTGCATATATGTCTGGTTTGAAGCTGTAATTGGCTATCTATCAGCAACCATCGAATGGGCAAAGATCACCGGGCAGGCGGATGTATGGAAGGACTGGTGGTACAACCCCCAGGCGCGTTCTTACTACTTCATAGGTAAAGATAACATCCCCTTCCATGCAGTCATCTGGCCGGCCCAGCTTCATGGTGTGGGGGAATGGTTTTCTCGGTTGTTCGAGGGACAGGCTGGAAACTACCTGAACTTACCCTACGATGTCCCTGCCAACGAGTTCATGAACCTGGAAGGACGTAAGATTTCTGGAAGTGCTAACTGGGCGGTGTATGGTCTGGATTTTCTCTCCCGCTACGATCCTGACCCTCTGCGTTACTATCTCACTGCGAACATGCCGGAGACCAGAGATACCGATTGGGATTGGGGGGATTTCCTGATCCGCAACAACAATGAGTTGGTGGCTACCTGGGGAAACCTGGCCAACCGGGTGCTCTCCTTTGCCAGCAGGCATTGGGACGGCAGGGTGCCTATCCCCGGCGAACTACGCCCTCAAGATAAGGAGATTTTAGCCACTGTGGAGTACGGGTTCGGTCAGGTCGGTGAACTGCTCAATACGGTAAAGCTGCGAGCTGCCCTGACAGAAGCCATGCGCCTAGCGTCCGAGGTGAATAAATACCTGGACACCAACGCTCCCTGGTTTGAAATTAAAGACGATAAACAGGCCGCAGGCACCACGATTTTCACCGCTTTACGTGCCATAGACTCCCTAAAAATACTGTTATCCCCGTTTATTCCCTTTTCCAGCGAGCGTCTGCACAGTTATCTGGGATACACCCAACCCATCTTTGGGGAGCAAATAACCGAGAGTCATAAGGACAGTAAAGGAACGCATACGATCTTGCGTTACCTGCCCGAGAAAGCCAGCGGACGCTGGAAACCCAGCGAATTATCCCCGGGACAACCCTTGGGTGATCCAGAACCGCTCTTTCGCAAACTGGACGAATCCCTGGTAGAGGAAGAAAGGTCCAGGTTGGGTAGGGGATAATATACCGGGAGCAGGCTGAAAACCTGCCCCTGGTTGAGCAATGGAAAGGTCACGGATTAAAACGACTGACCCATCGAAACCAGGGCATGTCGGGTTTTGCTAACCATACTTTTTAGATACGTTCCCGTCCGCCACGGATGGGTATTTGGAACCAATTTCCTTGAGGGGATAGCAAAAGATGAAAAACCCTTTGATCCCTCAGTTGAACCAGGATGTGTTCGCCGTTTTCGTCTACCCAACGGCGGCCAATCGAGTCGACCAGGAAGGTCTGGCCTTGCCAGATGATTTTTTGGGGGATGGCTTTTCCCTGATCGTCTAAAAGAAGTTGTACGTCAACCGCTTTCATTTATCTCCCCTCGCAGGTAGTCAACCAGCAGTTGCAATGCAGCCTGGGCACTGGATTGTTTGTTAGCCAGCCGTTCTCCTTGCCAGATGTGTTTACGAGCCCATTCTCCCTCCGGGGTGGAAAGCCCAATCCAGGTTAAGCCCACCGGCTTTTCGGCAGTCCCTCCGCCTGGGCCTGCAATACCGCTCACCGAAAGCCCCACATCTGCTCCCAGAGTGACTCGTACGCCCCGGGCCATCTGCAAGACCACCTGACGGCTGACCGCTCCGTGTTGTTCCAGTGTGTCCCAGGTGACCCCCAGCAGACGGACCTTAGCGTCGTAAGAATAGGGGGTGATGCTGCCTGCGTAGTAGGTTGATGAGCCCGGGATGTTGGTGAGGAGATGGCCGATCAGGCCGCCAGTGCATGATTCGGCGACGGCTAGCCGCCAGCCACGTTGTCGTAAAAGTTTGCCAGCCAGGTTTTCTAAAGGGGGTTGTTTGTCCTTTTCCATGGTGTAACTGCCAGATAAGGTGGTCGGATTATGCGGAAGGATTTTACCACCAGCTTTCCCGTGCGGTATTGATTATGTGATTTTAGCCCATTGAATAGCTGATATAATCCCGTCCGAAATGCAAAGACGCAGAGGCTGTTTTCTTGGTGGAATCATCGCGGTAGTTTCACTGTGTCTGGTTGGTACTCTCGCCTATCAGATTCCACCCATTTATGATAGCTTAGCTTGGCGTGTGGAAGGCCTGATTGCGAAGGTCAAGTACACGTTTAATCCTCCTGAAGAAGCGATTTTCTTGCCTCAGGAACCGAACCTGACACCCACGGGGACATTTGAGCCTGCTACCATGCCCTCAGAAGGAGTCCCAACCTCATCACCTGCCGGGAACCCCGCAGAGAGCGTGACACAAACCGAGACGATTACCCCCTCACCTACACCGACCATAACCCCCACCCCTTTACCTTCGGCGGTTTACCTGAAAGGGGTGTTCCATGAGTATCAGCGCTGGAACAACTGTGGCCCGGCGACGCTAAGCATGGCTCTATCCTATTGGAGTTGGAATAAAAGACAGATTGTGGCCGCCGATTACCTGAAGCCCAACCAACGGGATAAGAATGTCTCGCCCTACGAAATGGAAAATTTTGTCTCGGAAGAGACGGACTTGCGCTTGTTATGGCGGATGGGGGGAGAGTTACATTTGCTCAAACACTTAATTGCCAACGGTTTCCCTGTGATGGTGGAAAAGGGCTTTACGGGTCCCAGCTTCGACGGATGGATGGGGCACTATGAAGTGTTCAACGGCTACGATGACGTTCAGCAGGTTTTCATCGCTCAAGATTCGTATAACGGGCCTGATTATCACGTTTCCTACGATTCGTTGATCTTTGATTGGAGGGCGTTCAACTTTACGTTTTTAGTGCCCTATCCACCCGAGCGAGAAGAGGAAGTGATGTTGTTGCTTGGCCCTTGGGCGGATACGGACTGGGCATATCGTCACGCCAAGGAAATTGCCCAAGCAGAAGTCCAAGAGCTTGAAGGGCTGTCTTTGTACTTTGCCTGGTTTAACCTGGGAACCAGCCATGTCCGTTTGTACGAATATGTTGACGCGGCTTATGCGTATGATTACGCTTTCACCTTGTATGCCAATCTCCCCGCGGAGGAGAGACCATGGCGCATGATATGGTATCAGACTGGCCCTTACTGGGCGTATTATTACAGTGGTCGTTATCAGGATGTCATCAACCTGGCGAACACCACTCTAAACGCCATGAGCGAACCCAACCTGGAAGAGAGCTATTACTGGCGCGGGCTGGCGCGCGAAGCGCTAGGAAATGTGGACATGGCGATTGATGACCTTAGAATCGCGGTGTATTACAACTCCAACTTTACTCCCGGATGGGATCAGTTGAAGCGCTTGCAGGGTGGTGGATGATGAAAATACTCCATTTTGCCGATGCGCACATTGACATGACCAATTATGGTCGGCATGACCCCGAAACTGGCTTGCCGCTGCGGGTGATGGATTTCCTGCGCTCGTTAGATGTAATCGTTGAGGCGGCTATCGAGGAACAGGTAGACCTGGTACTTTTTGCAGGGGATACGTACAAGGACCGTAATCCCGCGCCCACGTTCCAGAGGGAGTGGGGGCAGCGCATCATGCGGCTTTCACATGCGGGTATTCCGACCATTTTGTTGGTAGGCAACCATGACATTTCTCCCGCTTTAGGCCGAGCGCATGCCCTGGATGCCTTCGACACCCTGTCCGTGCCTAACGTGTGCGTTCTCGACCGTCCGGTATTCCTTGGCCCTGAGGATATCTTTGGTCTTCCTATGCAGCTCATCGCCATCCCCTGGATCTCTCGCTCTGGTCTGATGGCTCATCTGGATATTCGAGCAGCGGATGCCATCGAGATTTACGAAGCCCTGGAGATCCGTCTCAGGGAACTGATCGAAACCTGGCTAGAGCGAGCTGATAAGAACCTGCCGATTGTTTTGACCGCCCATGCCTCCGTTCAGGGAGCAATCTACGGCGGCGAACGCGTGGTCATGCTGGGGAGGGACCTGGTGTTACCCGGTTCTCTGGTGAAGGATTCTCGTTTTAGTTACGTGGCTCTGGGACACATCCATAAGGCCCAGAACTTGAACGAAGGCCATCAACCTCCAGTCATTTACCCGGGGTCCATCGAACGTGTGGATTTTGGGGAGGCGGAGGACGAGAAATTCTTCGTTATGGCACATGTCGAACAGGGGAAAGAAACGCAGGTGGAATGGCATAAACTCGATCACATTCGACCTTTTGTGGATCGTTACCTGTGCCTCGAGTCTCCAGAGAAAGTTAATGAGCAGTTGCAGACCAGCCTGGGTGATCCTTCCGAGCTGGAAGGAGCCATTGTCCGTCTGATACTGGAGTACCCGCGCGATTGGGAAGCGCAGATTGATGATGCCATGCTGCGTGAGCTTGCTGCAGAGGCGATGGAATTCCACCTCATCAAGCGTCCCCAGGCAGAAACTCGTGTCCGTCTGCCGGAAGATCAGAACATCAGCAGTCTGACGCCCCTGGACTTATTGGATTTGTACTGGCGTGCCACCCATTCTGACCCTCAGGAGATCGAGATTCTGAAAGGGATGGCCGGGGAGGTGATTACCGCGGGTGAGGGCGAGGGATAAGTTTGGGCGCCCGATCAGGCTGAAATCCGGTCCCGCAGGTCGGTTTGGAGGTTATCACAAATGAAACCAAGAATAGATCATACAACCTTCGGGTCAATCATCATTGGCAGGAAAGTTTACCGCCATGACGTGGTGATCGGATTGGATGGGGAGGTTCGGAAGCGGGAGAAGGAATTATCCAAACAACTGTACGGGACTTCGCATGTCCTATCACTGGCTGAGGCAGAGGATGTTTTCGAGGAGGGGGCCGAGCGCCTGATCCTTGGGACAGGTCATTTTGACCGCGTGGGGCTGTCCGAGGAAGCAAGAACGTTCTTCGTGCAGAAAGGGTGTCGGGTGGATACGTTTCCCACGCCTGTGGCGATGAAAGAATGGAATCAGGCTCAGGGGGCGGTGATTGGCCTTTTTCACACTACCTGCTAAGCCAGTTTGATCACCCCTTTTTGTTCTAATTCGTCAATTTCAGCTTTCTCATAATTAAGCTCTTCCAGTATTTCAGAGGTATGCTGACCCAGGGCTGGTGCGGGGGTTTTTCTACGCGGCGCAAACGCAAAGGGAGAGTCAATGCCCACTGGTTTTCCGCCTTCTTCCTGGACAAATCCTCTGTAACGCACCTGGGGATGGGATAACATTTCTTCGAAGGTATTGACCGGCTCCAGGCAGGTATCTACCTCGGAGAAGAAGTCTAACCACTCATCCCGGGAGCGTTGTTGAAAGACGGCCTCCAGTTCTTTCCGGATGGTCGGATCCAGTTGACGGGGTATTAAGTCGTGACGTTCGATATGCTGGCAAAAGTTGCTCCAGAAGTGTGGTTCCAGGGCGCCCAAGGAGATGTATTTCCCATCCCTGGTTGGATACACATTGAAACAGGGCAATCCCCCAGCCAGAGGCATGCGGCCGCGTTCCGGGTTTTTGCCCGTGCTGAAATACTCGCCTCCAGCCAGAGGAGCGACCCAGGAGATTACCCCATCCAGGAGAGCGATATCAAGATATGCACCCCGACCGGTGCGTTGACGGCCAACGAGGGCTGCCAGGATGGCAATGGCAGCCAACATCCCTCCGCTCAGGTCAGCGATAGGGACGCCAGGTGGGATGGGAGGCCCATCCGCAACGCCGTTCAGGTCGAGGGCGCTGCCCACAGCAATATAGTTCAGGTCATGCCCGGCGCGATGACGATAGGGTCCATCCTGCCCATAACCAGAGAGGGAGCAGTAGATGATTCCAGGGTTAACGGCTTTTACTGTATCGTAGTCAATATTCCTGCTCTTTACTACACCTGGACGAAAGCCCTCCATGATGACATCCGCATGTCTGGCAAGTTCGAGTAAGATTTCCTGACCACGTGGGTTGCGGTAGTTCAGAGCCAGGCTCTTTTTACCCTGGTTTATGGTGTCGTAGAGGCCTCCGAGGCCCATTTCCGGGGGTGCTATTCGAGCGTAGTCGCCGAGGCGCGGTGTTTCGATTTTGATCACCTCGGCTCCCAGGTCACTGAGCAGCATGGTCAGGTAGGGGCCGGGAAGGAGGCGGGTGAGGTCCAGCACGCGTATGCCAGTTAGGGGTTGGTATGTCATGGCTTGGCTCCGTGGTATGAAATTGCTAAGATAATAGCAGGGGGAGTGGTGGGAGTCAACCAACCAGATGGTGAGGGGTAAACCAGATATGGGCGGTATAATACAAAACGCTATGATACCCATTCGTCTCTCACTTTCTGGTTTTCTCTCCTACCGTGACCCGGTTGAATTGGACTTTCGCACCTTCGATCTGGCCTGCATCTCCGGACCAAACGGGGCGGGGAAATCCAGCCTGCTCGACGCTATCACCTGGGCGCTATTCGGGCAGGCGCGCCGCAGAGATGAAGCCATCATCAACAATCAATCTGACACGGCGGACGTTGAACTCATCTTTGCATACGAGGGCAACGTTTATCGCCTCCGGCGGATAAATCCCCGTGGTGACCCCCAGATTCTTGAATTTCACATCGCTACGAACGTACAGAAAGATAGCCTTGATATTTCCAATACGACCTGGAAACCTCTGACCGAGCGCACACTGCGTGATACCCAAAACCGCATTGCCGAAACTTTGCTCCTGGATTACGAGACATTTGTCAACGCTGCCTTTTTCCTCCAGGGTAAGGCTGACCAGTTCACCCAGCAACGCCCCGCCGACCGCAAACGCATATTGAGCAATATCCTGGGGCTGGAAGTTTGGGAGACGTATCGGAAGCGAGCTTTTGAACGGCGAAGGGGTGTGGAAGAAGACATCATCAATCTGGATGGTCGTTTGAAAGAGATACGCGATGAGTTGGCCGAGGAAGAACCCAGGCGTAAGCGGTTGAAGGAGTTGGAGGGGGAATTAAAACGGCTATCCAAGGCCCGGCAAGATCAAGAGAGGGTAGTAGATAATATGCGCAAAGTGGTTGCCGCAGTGGAAAAACAGGAGGAATTCGTCAACTCACTTACCCGTCAGATAGAAACCCTTGAACGGGCGATGAACGAGCTGGGAATTCGGCTTGAGGCGCGCCAGAAAGAGCGTGAGTCCTACACCCAGACCGCTGCCCGTGCCCGGGAGATCCGAACCGCGTACCAGTCCTGGAAAGACGCCCGGGTTGAACTGGAACGCTGGGAGAAGGTTGCAGCCCAGTTCCGCGAGGGAGAGAGGAAACGACAGGCACCCCTGAACGTGATCAACACCGAGCGCGCCAGGCTGGAAACAGAGCTGAAGACTCTTCTACAGGAGAACGAGAAGGTAAACAACCTGGTAGCTGAGCTACGGTCTGTGGAGGAAAGGCTCAAGGACGAGGGGAAAGCCCTTCAGGCCACGCAAGCCAAACTGTCCCGTCGGGCCGTGTTGGAGAAGGAGCTGCAAACCATCAAAGATCAGCAGTCCGAGGCCCGGGCTGAGAATCCACGTCTGAAGGCTGAGATGGAGGAGTTGAAGAAACGCATAGATCGCCTTGAGTCTGTAGAGGGCGCGGCCTGTCCACTTTGTGGTCAACCCCTCAATGAAGAGGATCGAGAACAGCTCATCCAGGAACTGAATACTCTGGGAAAAGAAAAAGGGGACCGTTATCGGGCGAACGAGAAACTGCTCGAAGGGCTAGAAACTCAGCTTGAGGAGGTGAGCCTTCGGATTGCTGAATTTAGCCAGGTTGATACAGAGCTTCAAGAGCAGACCAAAACGTACTCTCGTCTTACTGAGAAGGTGGAACAGATAGAAAGGGTAGTGAATGCCTGGGAGGAGAAGGGGAGACCTCGCTTAGAGGACATCCAGAAAGACTTGACCGGTGAGACCTTCGCACAGGAAGCGCGCGCCCAACTTGCCTCGGTGGATGAAGAATTGAAAGCCATCGGTTATGACGCTCAAGTGCATGATTCTGCTCGACAAGCGGAAGCTGAGCTGCGCCAGGCCGAGGAGGGGTTGCGGGAGTTGGAGAAAGCTGAAGCCACTCTCGCCCCGCTTGAGCGTGAGATAGCTGATGTGCAATCTCAGATAGAATCACAGGGTGCAACTCTCCAGGGCTTGTTGGCAGAACATACGAAAGCCTCGGCTTCCTTGGCGGTTGCCAGGGCAGAAGCTCCGGATGTGGAGCAGGCAGAGCGCAAGTTACTAGACGTGCAGGAGCAGGAAAACCTCATACGCTTGGAAGTAGGGGCGGCCCAACAGCAGGTGGATGTGCTCAAGGGTCTCAAAGGGAGGCAAAAAGAGTTGACAGCTCAACGCCAGGAATTAGCCTTAAAAGTAGATCGCTACCAGGTATTGGAAAAGGCTTTCGGAAAAAACGGTGTGCCTGCTTTGCTCATAGAACAGGCACTCCCTCAAATTGAGATGAAAGCCAACGAGATATTAGATCGGTTGAGTTTAGGGAGTATGTCGGTACAGTTTGTTACCCAGCGTGCTTACAAGGATAGAAAACGGGATGACCTGCGAGAAACGTTGGACATCCGAATCAGCGACAGCGCGGGTGTGCGCGATTATGAAATGTATTCAGGCGGTGAGGCTTTTCGAGTTAATTTCGCCATCCGCCTAGCTCTTTCGGAGGTGTTGGCTCGGCGTGCCGGAGCGCGGCTGCAAACTCTGGTGATAGATGAGGGTTTTGGCAGTCAGGATGCTATCGGGCGGCAGCGTTTGGTGGAGGCCATCAACCTGATCAAACCTGACTTTGCGAAAATCCTGGTCATCACCCATATTGACGAATTGAAAGATGTATTCCCCACCCGGATAGAGGTGGAGAAGACCACCAGAGGGTCGGTGGTGAGGGTCGTATAGCCCTTGTCAGTTCATAAAACGAAGACTTCCGAAGTCCTTGCGAAGCACCCCCGAAACGCAGTGGAGGGGTGGAGACCCCAACGGGGGCAGACTTCGGAAGTCGGTTGTTTTAGGGGCAGGTAATGTTCATCTTACAATGCCCATCAGGGTCAGAGATTTCCGAACCGCTGGGCACTTGTTGACCATGAAGTATCGAGTTACAGGCGCTGGCCTGCCCACAATCGCTCCACCCTGGAGAATTGTCGTAGTATGTCACAGTAAAGGTGACATTCGGTGTTTCGCATCCACATAATGGAGGGGTGTTGGTTATGGTGGGTGTTAATGTGGGTGTATAGGTGGGTGTTTGTGTGGGAGGTCCGGCGGGAGTTTTTTCGGGAGTAATGGTCGCGGAGGGCATAAAACCAGCGTCCAGGTTGAGGCGCTGCTCGCCCGGGACAAGCTCAAACACGTCTGTGTAGTAGGTGATCGGATCCACGTCACTATCCAGGGTGTCATCATCACCCTGGTCTTGAAGCGTGGCATTATATCCTTCTGGAGGCAGGAACTCCAGAATATATCTACCGGATTCAATGTTCGTGAACGTGTACTTGCCTTGATTGTTGGAAAATACGGTGGCAAGCGGTGTATTGCTCTGGTATTCATACAGGTTGACCTGTACCTCCGCCAGGGGGCTTTCATCAGCTTCTTGAATCCCGTCTCCGTCATCCTGCCAGACATAATCCCCAATCTTACCCCCATCACCTTTTTCTGGGATACCGAAAAAGGTATCACAACCAGTCAAGGTTGTGAATATGAGGATGAGCGAAACTGACAGGAGAAAAAATTTTTGAATTCGTCTTTGAATTTTCATGATACAAGCTCCCTTCGATGATGTAAAAAAAACTCTCTTTATTCCAACTCAAAATGAGTTCGTTCGGTAAAGATTTCAGGGCTAATGAGAAATTCCGGCACGTTAACAGGCAGACGATATTTCGCTCTCTTCCTCAGGGTGTTGCAGACATCGGTGAAAGTTGTAGCGGCAGATCTATTGCCGCGGGTTCGGGGGCCAGTACGCGGCTATGTACTATATCAATGGAGAACGGGATGACATGGACATCCTGCACACCGTTATTGTCTAATTGTATCATTACAAGTGCTGACCGACGTGTGGTAAGCAGGCCATATTGATCGAAGAGCACATTGCCCAGGCTGTATAGGACAAGGGTGCGGTTTTCCCCGACATCCAGCCACTCAGCGGGTTGTAGGACATGAGGGTGATGCCCCCAAATGAGGGTTGCCCCAGCTTCGGCGAATTGGTGTGCCAGTTGCTTTTGACGGGCACTCGCACCCCCTTGATATTCTGCACCCCAATGAAGGGAGAGGATGACCAGCGCGCCGTGAGAACCGGCCTGGCGAATGGCTTCTGTTGCGGCCTCTGCGTCCAGGGGTGAAGACACATCCTCGAGGGCCAGGAAGGCCAATTTCAAACCCCCTATGGTTTGATAAAGTGGCGTCATTTCAGGGCCGAGGGGGGTCAAACCTGCCAACCTCAGCATGGTTATTGTCTCGGTCAAACCTTCTGTACCACAATCCAGGTAATGGTTATTGGCGAGTGAGAGGATGTCCAGCCCGGCCTTGCTCAACACCCTAGCGCGTTCTGGTGGGGCACATAAAGCATATGCGGAGTCCGTCGCGGGTGGTGAGGTAGTGAGTGGCGATTCCAGGTTGGCGAGTGCCAGATCAGCAGACTGGAGGTGAGGCGCCAGGTAAGCAAGCGAATCCCCATCCGGTTTGACACTTCGCCCAAGCATAATATCACCGAGCAAAGCCAGGGTGACCCTCTGGGAGGCATCCTGACAGGAAGTTAGTGATGATATGACCAGTAAAAAAATGAGGTAGAAGATGGAGGGCCGAAGACGGAGGAAATAGCGTTCGTCCTCCGTCTTCGGTTTTTGGTTATGGTTCATGGAGCGATGAACAGATTGGTCCACTCGGGCAGGGGAGGTGTATCACCAATCTCAACCTTTGCCTGCCATTGCTCATCGGTCATGCGTTCGGAGGCTGGAAGGATAAACTCGTAGTACGAAAAAACTGCACCGATACCAATGCGCCAGGGAGAGTCGGGCAGGACAACATAGATCACGGTTGGCTGGCCGATGGCCTCTTCCAGGACAGCCAGGCCGGGGATGTTTTTATCCAAACCGGTTGCCACGTCAGCTATCAGGGCTGCCTTCTGGTCGCTCAGGTCACGGTCAAAGTAGTCGGTAGTATCAGCGGCAGCCAGGGTAAACTGCTCTAGAATCCCGCCCCAATAAAGGATGTGCATGTATTCCTCGTCTGTTAGGAGTATACCGGCCAGCTCTTTTTCTGCGATGGCTTGCAGGAATTGCAGCTCAGCGATCAGGTTCTCCAGATTGGCGCGGGTCAGGTCGGTGAGCAAACCGCGCTGCTGCAAACCGGTAAGGGTCATCTGAGCTAACGCCCGTAAACGAGCGTAAGCTTCCGGGTTGGGTTCAACATAACCGTGGGGGGGCTTTTCCAGTTCACCACCACCCATCTCAGCCATCACCTGTTTGGCGTAAAGGATGGTGTCGTGCTTGAGTTCTGTCCACGATCCGAGGGCGGTGTTCAAGTCCTTGCGTGCCCAAGCCTGATTCTGCATGAAGGGAGGATATTCAACGCCTTTGGGTGCGATGATGGGTTGGAATGCATAGAGCCAGGACCAGTACAGGTTCTGTGTCCAAGAATCCAAACCCAGGGCCGCGACCTCGCTTTGTACTTTGGCCATTTGTGTCTCGTAGTTGGCGTAATGGGTTTCGTCCATTTCTTGTAGGATGGTATACGCTTCCTCCGAACCCATGGCTGCAAAGAAATCCAGACCTTTGGGTAAGCCGCGCTGGTCGTCCGGTGTGCCCACTTTACGCCAGATTAATTGGCCGAAGACGTAAGCATCTAGGGTGAAGCGTTGGCCCATGAAGCGGAAGCCCTTGGTGGCCTCGGTCTGATCTTCCCAAATCCATACCCACATGGAGTTGATCTGAGGGGGAGGAAGGGTACGGGCAGCTTCCTTGAATTGGGCAAACAACCCCTCGTCGGCGAGAACCTGTGGAGCAGCATTGGGGCCAAAGATGGTGTCCATGAGTACACCGTATTCGTGGTAAGAGAGGTCATCGGCTTTACCGACAATAAAAACAGTCGGGTCGTAAATGTTCTGCCAGAGGGCGACTGCGGGCGTCCCATCGTTGGCGGTGGCGGTGCGTAGAGCCTGAACAATGAGTAGGGCGCGACGAGTCTCAAAGTCATCTCGCAAGCGGAAAGTCAGGCGCCCGTACCACATCATCGTGCGGAAATATTTTTTCAGTTCCTCGCTGCGCGTATAGTGACCACGGGGAATGTACTGGGTATAGTCCTCAATCAATTTCTTGTCGCCAGGCAGGTCCTCCCGGTCCCAGATGGGTGAAATCTGTGGACCTTCAGCCGCGTTGATCAGCGCAAGTTCAGCATTCACCAAATCGGATACTTCGGCTGGAACTGTGTCTGGCAGGTTGAGTAGTTGGGCTGCGACAGCGAAGAAGGCCACATTTCGTCGGGCTGGTTCTTCCAGCACTGTGCCGCGGAGCGTTTCGTACTGTTGGTAGGTGGCAGCCAACATGGCGCTGGTCAGTTTCTCCAGAGTTGCAATGAAGTGTTCGCGTTCCAGATCGCGCAGCATTTTATCGAAGATGAGGTGATAGATATGAAATACCGAATCGGTGGTAATGAACAGGTTGGTTTCATCGTATCGGTGGGTTTCATATATCTGGTAGAACTCACGGTACTCACCTGGGATGGGCGCCAGCACCACGAAGCCGTTCTGGGATAGCAGAGCAAGCTGCTGCTCGGAAAGCTGCAGGGGAGCTACACCCCTGACTGCAGCCAGGTCAACTGGCAGAGTGTAGCTCTGACCTCCAAACGTAACGGGTAAGTTGACTTGAATGGGGAGGTAAGCGGCAAATTCTACAGGGTAGACACCGGGGGGTGGGGTTGGCGCGGGTGTACCGGGGGTAGGTGTCGGCTGAGGTCCGGGAGATTGTGCGGGTGTCGTAGCTAAGGGCTCAGAGGTTTGCGTTGGAAAGAGTAGATTACAGGAAAGGGATAAAAGGAGTAGGAAGTTGATAAGCAAGACAGTTTTTAAGCATTTGTTGGTTGACATAGAGTCCTCCTTAGGTAGAAAGGGTGTCAGGGTAGTCAATGACTGATCAGGATGATATAGGCGTTCTCCTGGGTTAGGACAATTTGAAACTGTCGGTAACGTCCAGATATATGGTCTATTAGAGTGAAGCCAAAACCGTTCCACTCCCAAACTTTCAGGGCGTTGGCGGGAGCGAAGGGTGTATCCGTGTAATTGCCTTCCAGTGTAACCAGTTCCTGTTTGCCATCACCGTTCAAATCGGTGGCAGCAAAGGATTTGATGGGTTCAGCCAGTGCCGAGCCTGCCCATAGTTCTTTGAACTTGCCATTCCGCCAGGCGATCAGTATGAGGTGACAACTCATCCCCTCCTGGTTATGAAAGCCGTTGATTCTCCCACCATGTGGCAGCCAGCGGTCTACGGGCCAGGGTTGGAAGGGGCGCCAGAGGAGTAATGCGGCCTCTGGTTGGCCGTCATTGTTCAGGTCTGATAAGGTGGCTTGCGTTACCTGCCAGTGTGCGGGACTTTCCCAGAGGATGTGGTCATTAGATAGTATTGCTGCCTGGCCTTCGTTCAGAGTCAGCATTTCGAGATGACCGTCTCCCTGGAAATCGGTTTTTGTAGAAGGGAGTATGTTCGTGGAAGGAGAGGGGAGCGGGATAGTCTGTAATCCCTCTGGAGCAAGCCTCCAGGCTTGCAGTTTCAGGGGTGAGCTCTGGAGAAGACCAAGCAGGGTTAATAAGAGCAATAAAGGACGCTGGGACAAGGTCTGCACTCCTTTATGGCGTTGGAGGCATGCTTAGGCTGTTTCTAATCCGGAATAGGTCAATCAAGAGATGCAGATTCTTGTTGATGATAATTCCGGGTGCAAAAGTCCGCAAGGTGTAACATTGTTTTATGGCTTGGCAGTTGCTCATAGTACGTCAGCGTTTATCTGAGGTGCTCGGTTGTGTATCCGACATTCATTCGTTTTATGGCCAGGGTATTGATATCGGTGCTGAGTATCCCAGCTTATTATAGACGTACAATAGGCCAGAGGAAGTTCCCGAACAGTTTTGATCGTCTTGCAACGTCATATTCGTTTTTTGGGTGCTGTAGGCTACGTCAATAATGTAGCCGTTCAAACAGACCATGGCTTCCACCAAGTATCCCAGGTCAATCGCCGGCGGAGCGGGATTCCATGAGATGGCCACCTTGTTCCCTTGCCGTGTGGCTTGAACGCCAGTGGGTGAGGGAACGGCAGCGTTTGTTGGTACTTTGGTGTAGACTGCTTTGATAGCTTGGGGGTCACCGTTCAAGGTGACTGTGGAGACTGTCACCCAACAATGCCAGTCCACATTTTCAATCTGTATCCAATACCAGATGCCGGCGTAGTTGCGTCCATCCACACAGGCGGTCTCTCCTTCGTGCAGGATTACACCAGAGCCGATGTATTCTGTGCTGGGGCCCCATCGGCAATAGGCATTCATGTTTCCTGTGACCGTGGGCGCTTCAGGTGTTAATGTGGGGGTTTGTGTAGGGGTCTTGGTTGGAGTAGGAGTGTAGGATGGTGTGGGTGTGAACGTGCTGGTGGGGGTGAGGGTGGGTGCCAGGGTGATGGTAGGTGTGAATGTCGGTGTGGCTGTAGGTGTGCGTGTGGCCGTGGGTACGTAGGTATTTGTTGCTGTTGGAGGGATGGTAGTGGGAGGTGTGGTGGGGAAGAGAGCGTCTGGCAGGTTGCAGCCAGCCAGTAAAACTGACACTGTGAGAACATATGCTATCCATTAGTTTCATCAGATTGCTCCTTTTCTTTGGGGTGATTGATTGGGGACGACCTTCTTTATTTACTAATGGATGTTCATTGTGCTCTCCCTGTAGCGTACTGGTGGCCCCAGGCCTCCATCCGTTTCATTGAATGGAGTACAGCGACGAAGCGACCCCCAACTTCTGGAGTGAGATTGCTTGGTGGAGTTACCACTGAGCGTAGCGAATGTGCTCTCAATGACAATTCCGGCGGCATCAACGCAAAAGAGGGGGACCAGAATATTTTTATAGCTACAGAAAAAGTCGTCGTTTTGCAATCCTGTTTCGTAGAGCCAAGTCCCAACGTTTGGAGGAAGCCATCCAGTCGTTGGTTGGCAGGGTAATAAGCTTACCCATAGGAAAGCCGTGTAGTAATGTTGTGCCAACGAAGATATGGAAGGTTAATTGACCGTCATTCGTAAGGTGGAGTAATGTCGGAAAGGAAAGCCTTGTCGGGGCCGCGGTCAATCTCCCAGGGATAGACGATGTACGCGTCTGTAATAGCAGCGTAATAATCCGGACGGGCAGTGCCGAACAGGTTGCGATAGGGGTTGAAATGCAGCACACAAGTGTAAGGGAAGCCTCCTGCTACAGATACCCGGTTTTTCACCGCGGTGATCGTACGTCCTGAACCCCACACATCATCCACTACCAAGGTACGCCGTCCTTCTAGAAGATGGTCATCGGGGAATTGCAGGAATTTTGGCCAGGCAGCCAATTTGGCTTCGGTGCTCTCTTCTTTGGTAGGAAAATCCACCGCTGCAGTCAGGATGTGAGAGATGTTCAGGGCTTCTGCCAGGAGGCCGCCCAGGATAATGCCACCACGGGTTATCATCACCATGGATTCAAACTCACCCTCAAATTGAGGAAGCAGGTGATCGATGAGTTTGTCTACGTCGTCCCAAGTTATCACTTCTCGCCGCATTTGCATGTCGGTTTCACTTATGCGCGTATTTGAGCCTACCGCGGATTGCTGTTCAATTTGAGCAATTATAGCAGAGAGGTAGGGTTAACATGAATGTGCCAATCGCCCAGAGGGCGGTTTTTCAGTAACGACACAGGGTCCGGTCCGCGTAAAATGATTTGCCAGCGGTACATGCCACCAATGCGGCTGTAGAAGCAGGGTGCCGGTCCAATCAAGGTGGTGGCGCGACGATCCTCCCTGGGAATCCAGTTCTGGAGGTTACGGGCAAGTGCTCGGGCGGATTCTTCTGCCTGGGTAGGGTCAGCATGCCGGAATTCCAGTCGGACCAGTCGGGTAAAAGGTGGATATCCCAATTGGGAACGGTAATCCATTTCTTGCTGATAAAAGCTTGCATAGTCATGTCTGGCTACGGCTTGGATGACATAATGGTCTGGTTCGTAAGTTTGCATGATGACCACTCCACCGAGTGGGCTACGGCCAGCACGACCGGCCACCTGGGTGAGGACTTGAAAGGTGCGTTCCGCCGCGCGGTAGTCTGGCAGGTTTAATCCCACGTCTGCAAGCACTACACCTACCAGGGTGACCAGAGGCAGGTCTAATCCCTTGGCGAGCATTTGGGTCCCAATCAGGACGTCGGCGTGATGGTTTGCGAAGTGGCTGAGGATGGCTTCGTGTGCACCCTTTTTGCGGGTTGTATCCCGATCCCAGCGGATGGTACGGACATGAGGAAAAATGTTCTTTATATGGTTTTCAACGCGTTCTGTGCCAGTGCCATACTGTCGGATGTGGTTACTGCCACATTGTGGACACCTGGAGGGCATTTTACGCTTGTAGTTGCAATGGTGACAGACCAGGGAGGCCCATGAGCGGTGGTGGGTAAGTGGCAGGTCACAGCGAGGGCATTTGAGCGCCTGACCACACTGGCGACAGAAGATGTACGTTTCTGTGCCGCGGCGATTTAAAAATAGTATGGCCTGACGTTTGCGATCGATGACTTCAGCGAGGGCAGTCTGTAATGAACGGCTGAGGATGGAACGATTGCCGCTTTTTAGTTCCATACGCATGTCAATGATTTCTACTGGGGGGAGGTCGGTGGTCTCGACTTCAGCTTCCAGGTGGTGATAGCGGGAGGTCAAACTGTATCTCTCCACCTGGGCTTCGACAGTTTTGCGGTGTGCCAGGATGCGCGAGGGGAGGTGGAGGCTGTGCCAGTGCCCCTTTTCTGCCTGGTATTTGCTGACTATGTCGGGGGTGGCGGAACCGAGCAGGCATACAGCTTTAGTCAGGTGGGCATATGTGATGGCGGTCTCGCGGGCGTGATAGTGCGGGGGAACATCCCACTGATAATACGAATCGTCATGGCTTTCGTCTACAACGATGAGGCCGATGTTGGGTAAGGGGGTGAAAAGCGCGCTGCGTGGCCCGATGACGAGGGAAATGTCTCCTGTGCGTGCACGGCGCCAGGTATCGTAGCGCTCACCCGAGGAGAGGCGAGAATGTATCAACCCGACTTTTCCAGGGAATCGGGAGAGAAAGCGTCGGGTGGTCTGTGGGGTAAGGGCGATCTCGGGGACAAGGATGATAGCCCGTCGGCCTAATTCCAACGTGTGGGCTACGGCCTGCAAATATATTTCCGTTTTACCCGAGCCGGTGACGCCATGGAGCAGGAGAGGAGCGACACGCTGACCTTTGTGGGCAGCTTGAATGCCTGCTTGTATTTCTTTCCAGACGGCTTTCTGATCACTGGTCAATGTAGGGGGTGCGATAGGGATGTAAGAGAGTCCTTCGAGTGGGTCGCGCCACACCTCGCTTTCGCTCAATAAGGCGAGCCCTTTCTTTTCCAACACTCGCAGGTCAGCTAGGGAACCGCCACTTTCGGCATACAACCAGGAGACATTTATCGGTTCAGACTCCTGGATGAGATGATGGAGCATTTTTTGCCTGCGTAACAGCACCTGGCTGTCTTTTTTCCCCAGCGTGGGCAAGGCTTCGGTTGCCTCTTGTGGGGAACATGTGAGTTGTGCGGTTCGGACTCTTTTCGGTCGTACGTTCGGAGATGGAAGCAAGGAATGGCTGACAAGTACACCCCGACGGATGAGCATTTGAGCTATAGGACGCCAGTTACGCCTGGGTAAGGCTCGGTCTATTTGTCTGCCGCGTAGCGCTCCCCGTTGTTGCAATAATTCTAATAGCCGTCCTTGGGTATCCGTTTGTGTTCCCTTTGCAGGGAGGAAGTCGGTTGTTTGGTCTTTGTTGACTGCGTACACCGTATCGGCGATCTGGCTCAGTCCTGGGGGCAGCATCAAGTTGATACAGGCAGCCAGGGGGGCCAGGGTGGTCTCGGCGATGTGTGACGCTAATTCCAGTTGGGTATGAGTTAGAACGGGTTGAGGGTCAAGGATCTCTTGAACTGAGCGGGTATCTGGTACCGCGGGTTGGGTTACGGTGCGCAACACCACACCTTGCACGATCTGCTTGCCGAATGGGACAATCACCAGGTGTCCCGGATGGATCCTGTTTTCCATATCGGGGGGAAGGTGATAATGATACAGGCTGATGATACCGGGAACGTTTACCGCGATCTCAACGTAGGTAGTCATAAGAGTGTGTCACAAAGCAGGTCTGGATGGGGGGTGACCAGGGGCTGGATATAGTAGGGGCAGCAACACTGTGTGGGAGGGATAGTGGCTATTTCTCAGCAGGAGTCAGAAGCAAGGGCTCCTTTTGATGCCTCAATGAAATGCGTGCGATGCGCAAGCCATCCATCTCTTTGACTTTCAGCACTAAACCATCCGATTCGACCGTGTCTCCAATTTTGGGAATGCGTCCCAGCTTTCCCAAATAAAAACCTGCGATCGTGTTGTAATTTTGATCCTGGAGATTGAGCCCCAGGGTTTCATTGACGTCCTCTATCAAAGCGAGACCATCTATGAGAGCTGACCCGTCTGACAGAATCTGGATTTCAGGTTGGATGGCGTCAAATGGATCACTCACCTCCCCCACAATTTCCTCTAACACGTCCTCCAGGGTGACCAGCCCCCTGGTTCCACCGAACTCATCTACAACGATGGCGATATGTTGCCTTCGAAGGCGGAAGAGATTTAGCAGGGATTTTATATGTACGGTCTCGGGGATAAAAAGGGCTTCACGTATTAGGTCGCGAACAACGTGAGTTTTACCTTGAGGGTCTTCGATAGCCCGGAGCAGGTCTTTGATGTGTACGACGCCGATGATGTGATCAAGATCATCTTCATAGACAGGGAACTTGGTGAAGATAGAGCGGGCGGCGGTTTGAATACTATCTTTGAGAGGTGTTCTGGCTTCCAGAGCAACGATTTCCGTTCGAGGTATCATCACTTGTTGGACAAGCATATCACCCAGGTCAAAGATGGCGTGAAGCATCTCCCTTTCTGGTGTCTCGATCACGCCGCCTGCTTCCGATTCAACGACAATCTGTTTCAGTTCGTCTACTGTGTAAAGCAATGTGTGCTCACCAACCAGTTGCAACCCAAAAACTTTCAATATCTTTTTTGTCGCCCAATCCAGAACGTCTACAAACCATTTGAAGACCATACTGAACAGGGACATCGGATACGCTCCGAGAAGAGCGGTGTGTTCTGGGTTGCGAAGGGCGGCCACTTTGGGTACCTGTTCACCGAACACGACGTGCAAGCTGGTGACTATGACTAATGAAATTGCCAGGGGAAGCACGGTGAGAACGGGACTCAATATGTCCAATATAGGAGGCAAATTGAGGGAATGGAAATAGGGGTCCAAGAGCGTCTCAAAGGTGTTTTCGCCGACTGCTCCTAAGGCCAGACTGACAATGGTAATACCCAATTGGGCCGCGGCGATCAAGCGATCCCTTGCTCTCGGTGTCTCCAACCAGGCCTTGACGATGTGAGCAGCGTTATCTCCTTCGGCAGATAAAACCTCGATGCGCGTGCGTCTGGAAGCAACCACCCCGAATTCAATGGCTACAAAGAAACCGTTGAGAGCTACAAGTATAAAAATGAGCAGTAGATTCCAAAAAAACATATAAATAACCATCAAGTTATAGAGCGGTAAATGGCGGCCGCTCCATAGCCAACTACAGAGGAGTAATCACCAGTCACATCCCCCGAGGTCGCATATTTTAAGATTTTCACGCTATCTGCTCCAAGCGCAATTGCTGCATACATAACAGCAATCACCGCCCCCAAGCCGCATGCAAAACCCTTTCCCTCGGACTCCGCGCGCATTACAGCTTCTGGATCAAATAGTTCAATTCGCCTTAATATCTCCCGATCATATTTTTCAGCTAAAGGTTGGGGATACATGTGGGACAAATCTGTACTGGCTACCAGGATGAAATTTTTTTCTCGTAGTGTTTCCGCAATTGCATTTCCCAGAGCGCGAGTTACGTTTGCTGTTTGGTCTCGTACCATAATGGGTAAGAGGTAGTATGGATGTGTAAATATACATTGAATAAAGGGAAGTTCAATTTCCAATGAGTGTTCGGGATCGTTGGAAATGTACGTCAGAGAGAGTTTAGAGTTCTTTTTGAGATGGGCATCTATTTGCTTGAGAGCATCATGGTCTATGGGTATAGTCCCTAGGGGTGTGTAGTAAGCATCATGCGAGGAGGTGAGCAAGTGAGCAGGGTAAGGGGAATGCATAGGAGAAATAACAGCTACCAGATCAGGTGATAAGCCCTTGAGAGCTGCAAAAGAATATCCTGCGACAGGTCCAGAATAGCGATGACCGGCATGAGGTGCGATTACGGCGATGATTTCACCTGGTATTGTTATCTCAGTAGCTTCTTTGATGTATCTATCCACTTCACTTCTTAGAGTATTAGGGTTTCCTGAATACCAAGTCCCTGCAATGGGAGATGGACGTACGTTTATCTTTTCGGTCATATTGAACCTCATGTGTGGAAAGGGGGGAAATTACTTAAATTGATTTTAGCACAAATGATATGGAAATTTGGCTCATTATGGTGAGTATAAAAATATTTCATGAGTCAACCTTGACGTAGAAGAAAATTATAGTTAAAATATAGAACATATGTTCTTGCGGTGTAAATTATGGACAGTTTAATGATTAATACCCTGATTTCAAACGTGCAGAATTACGACGCCTCTTTGCAGAGCCTGAATTTTTCTAATCGGGTATTTAACCGGGGTCAGATAATAGGAGTCCTCTCGAACGCTGGCACCATCCCTCCCTATTCATTAATATTGGGTTTATGTAAGGGAAGGCATCCAATATTTGTGGATTTATTAGAACCCAATTGGGGCTCTTTATTAATTTCAATAGATGATCAAACGTACTTTACAGAAAGGAAGCGTTCGTGTTCCCTTTTTGACCGTTTTTTCATAATATTGAGGAGGACGGCGTGGAAGTAGGAATGCTATGGTTTGATAATAACCCCAAAGTGGATTTGGAAGAGAAAGTGAAACAAGCTGCAGAATATTATCAAACCAAGTATGGTAGATGTCCTAATATGTGTTTCGTAAATCCGCGTATGTTAATGAATAAAGAACAACTAACCGTGGGTTCTATTCGTGTTCTGATAGCAGAAAGTATCCTGCCGAATCATTTTTGGTTGGGGGTTACGAATGAGTTACAGGATGAGAAAGTGTTAGCTCAGTGATCAACAGATCCAATGCCACACCATCTTCTAATTCTCCTGTTTTTATAGCTATATCTGTTTCCAATAACGAATGATACATCTTCTCCAGGGTTTTCAAATCAAAACTGTATACTTGTTGTGTGATTTTTTTACTCTCATAAGGTTTGATTTTTAACATTAAAAGAACATCAGGACTGTCCTTACCAGAATCCACAACCTCCCGGGCTTGAAGTAGCAGCCTGAACTGCCGGATGATCATACCAAAGATATACAGGGGGTCATGTTCTTCTAAAAGCTGATGAAGCGTAGCAGTTGCCTGTTTTATCCTTCCTGTACTCACCGCATCTACCAGTTTGAATATGTTTCCTTGGATAACAATGGAGGTTAACTGGTTGACATCCTCCACCTCAATCGGACGGCTGTAATTGACAAAAGCCATAAGTTTATCTAATTCTTGCCTTGCCATCCTTACATCTTCTTCCACAATGGATGCAAGCAACCCTGCAGCATCGGGCTTGATCTCACCCCCTAACATTTGCGCTTGGTTTTGAATCCAGCGGTTGAATTCGTAACCTTTAGGTATCGAGTATTGTCTGATAAAAATTCGGGAATGGTGTTTTTTTCCCCATTGGATTAACCAATGGTCTGGGGAGAGATTTTGAATTTCCAATAAAATCAAAGCAGAACTTTGTGGGATTCTTTGTAAGAAGGATAGGAACTGAGATTGGTCTTCAGGGTTTTTAAGCTGGCTTACGAAGTCTTGAACAACGATCACCCGTCTTTCTGCAAGAAACGGAGCAGTAAGACTGGCATTGCTCAAAGTGGTCAGGGTGGTGGATTCTCCCTCCAGCCAAGTGGTGTTCATTTCAGCGATCGAAGGATCGCCCATTCTTTCTTTAAACGCTTTAACTTGCTGACTAAGCGTGTACTCGTCATCTCCATAAAAAAGGTAGATCACTGGCTTGGGAGTCATATCAACCACGGGTAATAATGCGGTGGGCTTTCATCCTTCCCCTTCGTGTGGGGATAATTTCAACTATCTGCAAATTCTCTGGGTTTGCGGAGGTGGTCAGATGTTCCTGGAGGAGCAAGCCCAATGGTTGAGAAATAAACAGGGAAAGCGTGGCAAGGGTTACGGCAAGAGGAAGCCGTTTGAGTTTATCCTGAATACTTCTCCCAGAGCCTATCATGGAGAGAGCTCCGGCCAGACCAGCCAGCGTGCCCGCGGTTACAAAGTTGGTGCCGCATTGAGCATGTACCGTTAATTTACTCTCCCCGTTACGTATCCTCTGTAATGCAAAGGTTGTTGCTTCTTTTACTGCGCTTGTTGGCACCTCTCCTACCAGCCAAAAACCGCCAGCGTCGGAGTGACCAAATAACCGGGCTTGAGGGAACCTGGTTGCCAATACGTGCATGGTGGCATGCTCAAGCCCATGGTTGCGTCGGATGCGAGAAATGAGGGGGGTGTCTTTTATTCTTTTCAATAAGGGAACAGGCATGGTTCTCTCTGTTTTTTCCCATTATACCTGGCAAGATATATTCCGTAAAAATGAATATAGGAATTTCATATTCTTGTTTTTGGGTGCTCTTCTTATGCCCCAAAGCCCTTGTGGGGTTAAACAGAATTTCGGTTAAAGAAACCCGATTAGGAATTATTGACGATGTCGGGGGAATGAAAAATATGAGGTCAACTTTAATTCCCCTTGAGCTACGGTGTTTGGTTTGTATGGTTGGCAACCTCGTAATTCTCTAACAGAGAGACTAATATCTGATCCGTAAAAGTAGTTACCTTTCGAAGCATGTTTGCCCAAACGATGGGAGATTCAATCATTGAGGACTCGTATACAGCAAATAGGCTTCCTAACAGGGAATTGCGGAAAAATAGATAGGCCGAGACAGCTTCGAGGCGGTGTAGACCATACATCCTGCCGCGAGAGGCATACTCGAAACCCAACGCTCGAGCTTCAGAGTGGTCTCCATCAGATGATAAATAAGCTCGTAATCCATGGAGTAATAACCGCCCGCTATGTGCATACTGCTGTCGTGCTTCTTCATCCAATTTTTGATACCATGGTTCTTTTTCCAGGCTGAGGTCACTTATGGAGAGGCGAATACCCTTCAAAGCTTGCTCCACAAACAAATCAGCGTAGTTGGACTTCATGGGTTTTCGTCCTTGTAACCAGAGGTGCACCTGGCTTCGCTGATAACGACGATGTCCACCCTGAGTGCGGTAATACGGGATTTTTCCTTCGTTCGACCAATTACGCACTGTACTGGGATGAACACCCATAAGATTAGCCACTTCGGTTATCTTTAGCCAATCATTAACCATTAAAGCTCTCCATAAGATATTAGTCGTTATAGGTCCACTGAGGCTATATGCTCAATGATTTTTTCTGTCCTGGACTGAAGCCGGAATTGCTTTACATCAAGGTTGTGAAGCAAGATGAGAGAAACTCCCAACAGGGCTGCCTCTAGACTGAAGACTACAATAAATGCGACTACCGGTTTATTTGTTATCTGAGTCAGGACATCACGAACTACACCACCCAGGACAGAACCGATAAGTCTTGCCAGTGCAGAAGCCATTCCCCAGGCACCTATATACAGGCCGACATTGCTCGGTATGGTCATATCTAACATCAAGGATAAATTCGATACTGTTGATAGTCCCGTTCCAAATCCAAGAGCAGTAACACCCAGGTAGAAAACAATAGTATTCGTAAGTATCCCACCGAAGGCGATGCACAGAAAACCGAATAAAGCTATTAGAGCGCCCCATTTGGCAACCTTCCGCTTGTCTACCTGACGTTCTAACCATCCGCCGATTAATAGGGCTACAAGAACGCAACTGCCCCAAATTGCCGTGATCCTGGTGGTTGCTTTTACTGTCATTCCGAAGGCTTCTCCCGCGTAAGGTTCCAAGAGCAGGTCTTGACCAAAGATGGCGACAAGCAGGATGATCATGTAGCCGAAAAATAATTTCGCTTGGGGATTGCTTAAAACAGTCAAAGCGTATGTCCGCCAGGAGTGTTGTTTATCGGTTTCAGGTGATAGGGTGCTATGCTTCTCTAACCCCCATGTGCTAAAGATGCCGAGAAAAAGTGCCGTAAACCCCACAATTCTAAAGGCGCGAAGTAGAGCCTCAGGTGTATAGGGGTCTACGAGACGACTGAGAACAATGGCCGTGATTATTATGCTCGTAATCATCATGAACCACATGATAGCAATGGTTCGCCCCCGTTCCTTTTCCCCCGAAATTTCTGAGGCAAGAGAGAGATAAGCTACGGTTGCGAAATTGTATCCTAATCCCCAGGCGCCAAATGTGAGTATACCCATCAGCAAACCACTTCTGGGGTTATCAACCAGTAAAAATGCCGAGTTTGGAGTAAACATGACTCCGAATACACAGAGGAGCAGACCGATGATGATATATGGAGTACGCTTTAATCCACCAAGAGGGTGGTTATCGGAAAAACTGCCAATAGCAACTTGTAGAGGGGATAGTAGATATGGGAGGGATGCAAGAATGGCTACCAGTGTGGCGGAAATCATCAGCTCTTTGATCATGACGCGGTTTAACGTGCTATTGATTGGGACCAGCGTCATAGCGACAGCTATGTGAATGAGACCCAGGCGAATACGTTTAATAAGCATGAACGTCAAAATCCTCCTATTGACTGACAGCCTTAGGACTTACTCAAGTGTGAATACGGACGGAAATCTACCAGAACTAACAATTTTGGGCAATGTAGATTTTTATAAAATACAATCAGGTATGGGGTTTCGATCTTGGTTAACCTATCTTGATCAACGGATCCCAGCTCTAATGTGGCTGGCTTGAGATTAAAACCGTCTTCAAGCTGAGTAGAGGGACGTTATTTTTGTATCAGGGCAACATCTAAAGCTTGGACCAAAGACCGGGCTTCGTGCACGGTTATTTTATCGGGCCATGGTTCAGTGCCTCGCATGCGATGGGGAACGATGGCAACTTTGAAACCCAGGTTGGCAGCTTCGTGCAAACGGGGGACCATTTGATTGACCATTCGTAATTCCCCAGAGAGGCCTAATTCTCCGATCAGTACGGCATCGGCACGTACCGGTTTATCCCGCAATGAAGAAGTTATTGCAGTAGCAATGGGTAAATCTGCTGCTGGTTCTCCTACTTTGAGACCGCCGACAACGTTCACGAGCACATCCTGATCATCCAGGGGTAAACCCGCGCGTCGGCTTAATACTGCGGTGATGAGTAAAAGGCGATTAAAATCAACGCCGTTTGCGTTGCGTCGAGGATTGCCAAAGCTTGTCCGACTGGTGAGCCCCTGGATTTCGACCAGAAGTGGACGAGTGCCTTCCATGGTCACGGCAATGGTTGACCCGGGAGCATTTACCATACGCTCAGCGAGAAAGGCTTCGGAGGGGTTAGGAACTTCTACCAAACCACGCTCATGCATGGAAAACACACCCACCTCAGAAGTAGCACCGAAGCGATTCTTGACCGCACGAAGCAGACGATAGGAGTGAAATCTGTCGCCCTCTAGATAGAGCACGGTGTCTACGATGTGTTCCAGAACACGTGGGCCAGCGATAATGCCTTCTTTGGTCACATGGCCAATAAGGAATATCGCTATTCCTGAGGATTTTGCCAACTCTCTCAGACGCGAAGCACATTCCCTTACCTGGGTAACCGTTCCCGCGCTGGACTCGAATTCGGGCTGGTACGTAGTCTGAATGGAATCAATGATCAGCACACGGGGTTTGACCTCATTCAGGTGCTCAATGATTAAGTGCAGGTTGGTCTCTGTAAGAAGGTAAATGTTTTCTGGGATGTGGGGTTTTTCACCGTTGGTAGTGTTCACGATCCGCATGGTACGCATTTTGATCTGTTGCGCCGATTCCTCGCCAGACACATAAAGCACCGTTCCCTGCTTGGTAAGGTGAAGAGCGGTTTGTAACAAGAGGGTTGATTTGCCTATACCCGGGTCTCCACCCACAAGTACGATAGAACCTGGTACTACACCACCACCGAGAACCCGTGCGAACTCACCAATGGGTAACGGCAGGCGATCCTCCTCACTTTGTTGAACCTCTGTCAGGCGTTTTGGGGACGATGGGCTGCTTAACAGGTCGATTCCGCGCCCTTTGGTCTTCGGAAGGGCTTCGACCACCTCTTCTTGCATACTGTTCCATGCACCACACTGAGGACAACGCCCCATCAAACGAGAGGATTGGCGACCGCAATTTTGGCAGATGTATAGAATTCGTGGCTTGGGCATGGGAATATTATACTGCTACGAAAACCTTTATATGATTTGAATCATCAGAAATTGGTCAGTTAGTTGATGGAGCGGTCTTTCAGCTTCCAGATAAACAAAAAGTGGCACCGCGGCTTTCAGGCAGTGCCATATTTTCTCGCTACCAGACATTATTATTAGGGAGTAGTCATGGGTTCAGGAGGTGTGAAGACGATATCCTTTTCCTGAGACTTCAGGACAATCTCATCCCCTTCGGTATCAACAATATCTACAATGATTGTGTCGTTCTCGGAAAAATCTCCGTGCAGAAGCGCATCCGAGAGGGCATCTTCTACTTTTTGTTGGATAACACGCCGTAGAGGACGAGCACCGAAATCTGGATCGAAACCAAGTTCGGCTAGCTTGCCTATTGCTGCTGGTGTGGTTTGAAGGGTGATGTTATGTTCTTTCAGGCGGACAGCGACCTTGTTTAATTCCAAGGAGACGATTTGTTTGATATCTTCCAGGTTCAATGCCCGGAAAACAATAACCCCATCGGCGCGGTTTACGAATTCGGGTCGGAAAATTCGGCGTAGGGATTCCAGCAATTTTTTACGCATATCTTCGTAAGCTATCCGTTCTTCCACCTCTTCGTCCCGGTCAGTCTGAAAACCGAGGGAAGTTTCCCGTTTGATAATTTCAGCACCCACATTTGAGGTCATCACGATGAGGGCATGGCGAAAGTCCACCGTTCGGCCGCGGGCGTCGGTCAAATGGCCTTCTTCCATGATTTGCAGCAGTATGTTGTGGGCTTCGAGATGCGCTTTTTCGATTTCGTCAAATACCACTATGGAGTAGGGGCGTCGGCGTATGGCCTCAGTAAGCTGACCGGCTTCTTCGTACCCAACATAACCTGGGGGCGCACCTACCAGGCGGCTGACAGTGTGTCGCTCCATAAACTCAGACATGTCAAGCTGGATGAGTGCCTCTTCACTGCCAAACATGAAACGCGCCAATGCTTTGGACAGTTCGGTTTTGCCCACGCCAGTGGGACCGAGGAAGATGAAGGAGCCAATCGGCCTGTGGGGATCTTTCAATCCAGCCCGGGCGCGGCGGATGGCTTTGGAGATGGTCTCAATGGCTTCCTGCTGTCCAATGATATGTTTTCCGATTTCCTCTTCCATCTTCAACAGACGCTCGGATTCCTCTTGGGCAATTTGCATGACCGGTACACCTGTCCACATGGAGACAACTTCGGCTATGTCATCAGCAGTGACAACGGGACTGTTATCCCTATCCCAGCTACTACGTATGTACTCAAGTTGGGTTTCAACTTTGTTCGTTTCGCGCTCGAGCATCTGGACATCTTCTTGAAGACCGGCCTCAATCGCCTCGACCAGCCTTTTGCGTATTTTGCCGAGTTGTTTCATTAAATCCATCGACTCTTGAGCGGTTGGATTTTTGTACATCCGCACGCGTGAGGAGGTTTCATCAATCAGGTCAATGGCTTTATCTGGCAGATAGCGGTCGGATATGTAACGTGCAGAGAGGCGGGTGGCAGCTTGTAAAGCTTCATCGGAGATGGTCAATCGGTGATGTTCTTCATAAGCCTTGCGGATACCAAATAAAATTGCGTCGGTCTCCTCAATGGTTGGCTCGTCAACCAGCACGGGTTGGAAGCGTCTCTCTAAAGCAGCATCGCTTTCAATGTATTTGCGGTATTCATCGAGGGTGGTGGCTCCGACTACTTGCAACTCACCGCGGGAAAGAGCTGGTTTAAGGATATTGGCTGCGTCTACAGATGATCCAGCCGAACCTGCTCCCACCAGCATGTGTACCTCGTCAATGAACAATATAGCACCTGAGGATTTGAGTTCCTCTATGACCCGTTTGAGGCGTTCTTCGAACTGGCCGCGGTACATGGTACCCGCGACCATGGAACCTACATCAAGTTGAAGGACACGCTTATTCAATAGCGGAAGGGGCACTTCGCCTTTGACGATGAGTTGAGAAAGACCTTCAACAATGGCGGTTTTTCCTACGCCAGGTTCGCCAATGAGTGCTGGGTTGTTCTTTGTCCGTCGGGCAAGGATTTGGATGACTCGCTCGATTTCAGTCCTGCGACCAATGACGGGGTCGAGCTTATCCTCCTCTGCCAGAAGTGTAAGATCTATTGCCAGTTGATCTACCAGCGGTGTCTTGGGTTGTTTTTTCGACTTTTGATCCCGCTTTTGAGCGGGTTGAGTTGATCTGCTTCTGACGCTGCTTTCTTGTAGTACTCGCTTGGTCTGACGTCGTACCTGTTCCGGGGTCACACCAAGTTTACGCAGCGAGTCGAGAGCCACACCTTCGGGTATACGCAGCAAGCCTAATAGAAGATGCTCAGTACCAACATAGTGATGTCCCATCTGTCGGGCTTCATCAATGGCAGATTCCAGGACCTGTTGGGTTCCGTAGGATAATTCAATGTTCCCCCCGCGATAACTGCCGTAACCTACCAGGCGTTCAACGATTTCCTGAACGCGTCTGGATTCCAGGCCCAATTCTCGTAGTACTTGCCCAGCAATTCCTCCCTCTTCCAGGATTAGTCCCAACAGCAGGTGCTCAGTACCAATGTAATCATGATGCAACCGTTCAGCTTCTTTGTGAGCCAGGCTGAGTGCCCGGCGTGCACGTTGGGTAAGCTGATCCATTGTAGACAAGGTTGTTCCTCCTGACGATCATCACAAATCAAGTACCGATATTCAAAGTTCTTTCAGATTGTATTGTACCAGAGTTTATTTTTATGCCAGATAGATATGTAATCCTTTGGCATTAATGTGGTCATTTTTTATAAAAAAAGCGCACCTCAGCGTGGTGCGCTCCTTTTCATCCTCACCCTATTTTTCCGCTTGGGGCGATGAGGGCTCCTCTTGGAGTTCTGTGCCCTCATCTAGGAGAGGTTGAGCTTCTATTTCGTGCTCGACTCCCTCTTCTCCCGCGGCTGGAATATCTTCTTCTGGGGAGGTCTCCCGGACTGCCTCTATCTCTGATTCAGCCTCCATTGGGCTAGGTTGTGATTCATCTAAAAGGGCTTCATCGTGGGGATGCAGGATTTCGGCAATATCCGCTTCTTCGAGTGCCAGCTTCCAGTCCAGGTCAGCATAACCGAGGGTGTCCACCTTGCGCAGGCTGAGACCCACTCGGCGGTTCTCCGGTTCCGCTTTTATCACCCGAAGAGTAACGACATCACCTTTGTTGAGGACCTCTTTGGGATGCTCGATGTGCTTTTCGCTGATCTCAGATATGTGGATCAGCCCCTCCACACCATTTTCTAGAATAGCAAAGGCGCCAAATTTTGTCAGTCGGGTTATGGTGCCTTGAACCAGTTGTCCTACTCGCAGGCTGGCGATTTTATCGTGCCAGGGATCTTCCTCTAATTGACGGAGGGATAAACCGATTCGTTTCTGCTCGTGATCCAGGCTGATTACCCGGACTTTAACCTCCTGATTGATCTTGAGGATTTCGCTTGGGTGCTTTACCCTATCCCAGGAAAGTTCAGAGAGATGCACCAGCCCATCCGCACCGTTGATGTTGATAAAAGCCCCGAAATCGGCAATGCTTGTTACTCGTCCCGTACATACATCTCCTTCCCTTAACCGGGACATCACGCGTTCTTTTATTGCCTCTCTTGATTCTTGGGTTGCACCGCGTTCCGATAAGATCAATCGGTGCCTCTCTGGATTGACCTCAATGATTTGAGTAACGATTGGTTCGTCAACCATATTTCCGAAACGTTGCTCAGGCGATTTTCCTCTGGCAGCCATCCTTCGGGTGTAACTGAGCTGGGAGGCAGGCACGAAACCTCGCAATCTGCCGAAATGAACGATAAGGCCGCCCTTATTAAAACCATCTATCTTTCCCTCGTAAAGTTCGTTGGCTTCCATCAACTCCTTGGCCCGCTCCCAATCGGTTGATTCCAGGGCTCTTGTGTACGAAAGGATCATATTGCCACTTCTATCTTCGGTGGCAACGATGTAAACGAGGATCTCGTTTCCCTCTTTTAGGTTTCCTTTTAACTCAGGGTCTAATCGTTCTAATTCTAGGGCGGGAATCAACCCCTCGGATTTGGCACCAATGCTGACCAGAACCTCGGTTTCAGTGACGTTGGCTATAACCCCTTTACGCACCTCGCCACGACGGGGGATTTCAATACTGAAATCCTCTTGGGCGATAAGCTCTTCCATACTGGGATTGATAAATTTACTTTCAGATGTTGCCGGTTGGTTAATGTCATCAGCCGTTGTTTGCTTTTGCAACGCATCGTTGTTATCCATAACGTTGGGAACTCCAGATTGGGAAATATGCTACATTATAACAGGGTAATGTGAAAGCTGCCATAAGGCATGGAGGAATAAAGGGGTGGTCCAGGTAGAAACAACGTTTCCAGGGTTATGGGATGTGTGTCTGGATAGGAAGTGAGACCCACACTATCGCTCTGGTAGCGGTTACAATATTACGTATGGATAAGAATCCACCTACCCACAGATCGGGTTTTGTAGCCGTTGCTGGCCGTCCGAATGTAGGTAAATCCACTTTGATGAATGTCCTCATTGGTCAGAAGATAGCCGCGGTCTCGCCCAAACCCCAGACGACCAGAAAACGACAGGTGGGCATCCTGACTCTCGAGGGTGTCCAGATATGCTTTGTAGATACACCCGGAGTTCACAAACCTCATCACAAACTGGGCGAAGCCATGAATGCAGAAGCAGTGGAAGTGTTGGAGGAGAGCGACATCGTGTTGTTTATGGTGGATATCAGTCAACCTCCTCATGAGGAGGATTTTCTGCTGGCTGAAAAAATCACGACTTTACCGAAGACCATCCCCGTTCTTTTGGTGTTGAACAAAGTGGACTTAATTGACGAAGAATTATTATCTGCCCGCAGGCAGCAGTATGAAACCGCTTTTCCGGGAGTTGAAGTGATCCCCTTATCGGCTACTCGCGGGAATAATATGGAATTGCTCGTGGAAAGGTTGGTCCACTTTCTCCCGGAGTGTCCCCCTTTCTTCCCGGAAGGGCAAATAACCGATGTGTATGAAAGAGAGATAGCTGCGGATCTTATCCGTGAAGCTGCCCTGCAGCATTTGCACGACGAGGTGCCCCATTGTGTGGTTGTACGCGTTGACGAGTATAAGGAACGCGACGGACATGGCGCCTTCATTGCTGCCACAATCTTCGTGGAGCGCGAGTCGCAGAAGCCTATCGTCATCGGTGCGGGTGGCTCGATGCTCAAGTCCATAGGCATCACTGCACGTCAGGAGATTGAGACGATGAGCGGTTGTAAGGTTTTTCTAAGTTTGCGGGTTAAAATTCGTAAAAACTGGCGCAATGACCCTGGCGTGCTGCGCTTGTTCGGCTATCGTATGGGAAAGAAAAGATTATGAAATGGTTAATTCTCCCCTTGCTCGTTGCGGCCTCGGATTGGTTGTCGGTGTCCCGTTCGTGGGAAAAAATAGGCTATGTGACCAAGCCTGCGACGGTGCTGACATTGATTGGCTGGATGTTCGCTCAGGGGGTTGTTCAGTTACCCCTAGGCTGGTTTGCAATTGGATTGGGATTTTCGCTCCTGGGGGATGTGTTGCTCATGTTGCCTCAGGAACAATTTATTGGAGGGGTGATCGCTTTTTTGCTCGCTCACCTGATGTATATCCTCGGCCTCAATGCTGTTCCCCCGTTGATGAACGTGGCTACCTTGGTTGTCGTGGTGGTTGTGGTTTTAACCGCGGCTCGATTAGGCCGCTCGATCACCCGGAATCTCTCCTCGACGCAAAAAGCTGCTATTATCAGCTATATTGTGGTGGTTAGCTTGATGCTGATATCTGCGTTGATGACCCTGACGTGTACAGGATGGCGACCTGGACCGGCTATATTGGTGAGCATAGGTGGGTTGCTTTTCTTTGTCTCGGATGCGCTGTTGGCCTGGAATCGCTTTGTCGAGCCAATAAACCAAGGGAAGCTGAAGGTGCGGGTCACTTATCACCTTGGTCAGATTGCGCTAATAAGTGGGGCTGCGGCCCAAATGTTGGGTTTATCTACTTCGCTGGGGTAAAGCAGGGTGATGGGGGGTATTTGAGGAACTATTATCAGGAAAAAGAGGATGCTTGTTTGACGGAAGCACTTTCAATTTCCAGTTTGGAGCTCGGTGCCGGAGAGGGCTTCCAGGACGGCTATGACCGCCGAGTTGTCTAAATCTGGCATCCCCATTTCCACCATGGCAGCAAACATCTGGGTGTTCACCGCGCTGGCGGGCAAGGGCATCCCATAGGTGCGCGCGGTCTCCATGACAATGTTCAAGTCTTTTGCCATCATGTAAGCTTTGAACCCTGGCTGACGATTTCCGGAAAACAGCCGCTCGGGTTTGTTATCCAGGGTCCAGCATTGAGCGGCTCCCCCTCGAATGGCTTGCACGACCTTGCGCGGGTCGGCACCGGCTTTCTGGGCGAAGAGTAGTAATTCGCCCATGGCCATCATCTGGGCAGCGACCATGATCTGGTTGGCGGCTTTGGTGATTTGTCCCGTCCCGATATCTCCAATGTGGGTGATGTTCTTACCAAGGACCTGGAGGATGGGCATTACCTGGTCGAGTGCCTGCTTTGGCCCTCCCACCATGATGGTCAAGGTCCCTTTCTGGGCGCCGATATCCCCTCCGCTTACGGGCGCATCCAGACAGAGGACGCCTTTGATTTTTAGTTGCGAGGCGATGTGTCTGGAAGTGGCGGGTTTGATGGTGGAGTTATCCACAAAGATCAAACCTTCGTGAGAACCATCCATGATGCCTCCGGGTCCCAGGGCGACAAGCTCGACGTCTGGTGAATCCGGGAGGTTGGTGAAGACGACATCAACCTGGGAGGCGACCTGGGCGGGGGAGTGTGCCTCCTGGGCTCCTTGGGCAACCAGTTCGTTCACCGGGTCTCGGCTTCGGTTGTGTACCACTAAAGGATAACCGGCTTTTAGAATGTTGCCAGCCATTGGTTTCCCCATCAACCCTAATCCGATGTATCCAACTTTTAGCATATCATTCTCCTGGAGAAAAATTATAACGCGGGTTTCGAGAGGTTGAGATCAACTTGATTATGTGGGACTCCTGGAAACAGAGCGTTGGGGGAAGATGTTATTTGATCTGGAGTAACTAACCCCTTTTGGGGTATGTGGACATAACAGACCACAATGCTGTGTTGGACGGTTGTCTTCGACAGTCCCTTTGGCGTAAAATGGCGACGGTGGGACGTCGCCTGGCGCGGTCCCAAAAGATCAAGCCGTGGTCCTCGACGGCGCCTTGGGCATAAAAACGGCGAGGGTGGGAGGTCGCATTGGACGGTGGGGAAAGTGATGACGGGACGTCGCCGGGAAGGGAAGGACCCACAGCCTGCAGTGGCTGCTCTGGTTTGAATTTAGGCAGTCAAGCAGACCCTGAGGGGTAACAGGTTATGCGTGCTATGCTTTACGAATGCGAATACCACGTGGCGTTGCTACTGTGATCGTCCCTGTGAGATTTTGCAATACGTATGATTTTAGAACTTTATTAAGTAGTTCCAACACAGGTCGAATGCCATCGTTATCAGGTCGAAGGAGTAAAACACCTGCGTGTTTTCCTGGGGGATAGGCACGTACGTCTGCAAAGCCTTTATCGGCTGTAACTAGAAACCGTTTTTCTTGCTGAATGACTTTCCAGAGTGGGAGGTCTTTCCATCCGCCCATATTCTGATCAACAACATTGACCGCCTCGTAGCCATATTCAAGTAAGATTTGCACGGCAGCCCGCGGCAGATCTTCGTCCACTTTGACAGCAAATGGCATGAGGATTTACCCTGAATATGGCAATAGGATTTCTTGCCGAACTACGTCGGCGGCATACGCCAGCGCGGCACGGACTGCTTCGACGGTTACCTGTGGATATTCTTTCACCAGTTCTTCGGTGGTCATACCGTCAGCAATGCTTCCAACAATCATAGCGACGGGGATACGTGTTCCTTTGAGGCATGGCTCACCGTGATGTATTTCAGGGTCAATGGAAACATAATCTTGCCATTGTATACGGAACATGGTTTACACTCCTGCTATACCAGAATTGTAGCACAAATGACCTGAGCGGGAGTATTTTAGGAATAAGATCAAGTGTCGCCGCTGTTACGAAACTGGGTGCAGATTTAGTTGCAGGAGCTGATGCATCCGCCTCCGGCTTCTTGATTAGAAATGCACCTGTGCTGGCTTATGATGCGCTCAGGATAGCATATCTGGGCAAGGACAGGCTTTGAGAAAACAAGTGTTAGGACCGCGCAGGCACAAACCTTAAGCGCCTTGGACACAGTGGCTGGCCAGACGTGCGGGCAGAGAAAGCGCTTGTGCATGGTTTCAATATATCACATGAAGCGATAAGCTGAAAACAGGGCAAAGACAGATGTTTTTTATAGAGAAGGGATAAGAATTGCGTAGGGCGGAGACAGAATATATCCTTTTATTTGCACCAGCTCGCCTTGTGAAAGCTGGACAATCAGTTTAGGATATTCCTCTGTGCCATTGCCCGACGCAAAAGCAAACACAACCATTTTGCCCAGATTGGCCTGACCGTTGACAGTTAAATTGCCCTGATGCTTGAACCAGACATAACCGCGGCTTTCATTGCCGTTGCTCACCAGATAGCCGCCGGTGATAACGTCCACAGCAATCTCATTGACTAGTACCGAGCCGGGAATCTTTTTGGCAAAAAAGTCATAGTTATAGGCCCGCTGGTAACGAGTGTTGGTTTCTGCCAACCAGTCTAAAGAGGAAACTTTACCGCCGGGAACAAAGCTTGCCTGTTCATCCAGACCGTAGCTGGCCACTCCGGGGTAGCCTCCAGTACCCGGAAGAATCAGATACGGGTTGCTGGCAGTGGTGGGAATCTGGGAAATCAAATCCCCATTGGTCAGCACATCGCCGTCAATTGCCTGCCACCAGGGATCAGTATTCAAGGTCACGGTTAAATCCGAAGAATCAGAACAGCGGCTGGCGCCGGCCATAATTACCTCGGCGGTAATCGTCGTCTGGCCGGTGGCCAGCGCCGTGGCCAAAGTTTCATAGACAACTGAAGAATCCGAACCTGGGCTGACCACGGCCACCAATTGATTGACAGAAGAAAACTCCACCCGCTCAACCGTGCCGTTGCGAGTGTCGGTGATCGTGGCGATAAAATCCTGCGTCTGCCCCGGCTTGAGATCAACCGGATCCGGAGTCAACTCCACGGTGCAGGAAGGCGCCTGGGGAACCGGCTTGCATTCACAGCCGGGAGTTTCCTTTTTCTTGCACTCCCTGCCGGGAACGCAGGTGCCCCGACTGCACTGGGGATACAGGCTGTCAGTACAACCTGAGCCTCCCCCACCGCCACCGCCGCCGGGATCAGTCAGTGAACAACTGCCTTCTGACCGGATGAAAGTTGCTCCCTCATAAGTGGCATTACAAGTTGCTCCGCAGGTGCCGACCAAACCCTCATTACCGCCATAATTAGCGCAAGGCGCCTGCGCATCCATCCAGCCACTAGTGCATTCTTTGGTATCGAAATTGTATTGACTACAATACCAGCAAGTAATCCGACCGCCGCAAGTTGCCGCCTGAACTGAATTATTTTCGGAAAAAATGCCAAATGCCCAGCAGCCGGCTACCAGAATAAAAATAAGTAATACCAAAATCCTTTTGGCCATCCGTTTTCAGCATAGTTTTTTGAGAGGTAAAGAGCAAGAAGGATTTATTTCTTGACAACAAAGTCTCCGCCGAACCAATCCCCCTCATCCGCAGATATCTCAACCGCCCATGGGTTAGAATTACTTGTATTAGTATCAACAGTTATAGAGTCAGGCAATCCATCATAATCACGCACATAATTATTGGCAAATGCCAATATTGCATAATACAAGCTATTGGGAGCATGTAAAAATTTATCGTTCTCGCCGGTCATACCTGAATGACGTGGATTTTTCAGCATTCTAATCAGCCCTTCATACAGCCAGCCATGAGGGGCATAGCCCTTGATAAGTCCGTAATTCTCGGAATAGTATTGAATATGTTCACCAAAAGCCGCATTTTTCAACAGAATTACCAGTCTATCTTCCGTTTCAGAATAAACAAGTCTTTTAATCTCGGTGTTATAACCGCTCCACATTGACATTCCCTTCCCTTTCGCCTCTGGATCGTAGTTGAGCTGGATGATGATTTCTTTGGTGGGGTCAACATAGTTACCGCCCATATAAACATGCAGTTCTTCGCCTTTTTGTCTGGCAGAGACAATGTCGGCCAAGAGCCGGTCAATCAGATCCCTGACCAGTTTTTCCTTGGCTTCCGGCGACGGATTATATCCGGGCACTACATTTTTGCCATGGTTGACTGCCGCTACAGCTGCCACGGTCCGAGCGCATTCTTCTAACTTATCCTGATTAATCTCAAAATGACCATCGTTTTCTTCTGTCCCTTTACTTGTTACAACCAAGCAACTGAATTTGACTGTTTCGCCGCTGGTTTTCTCCTGAGCGTTCCACACCGACTCCCCGGCAAAAAGAACTTCCTGGCTTTCCGTATCAAACACCCGGCGCACCAGGCCTTCGGCGTCAGTGTATTTGACATAGCGCTGGTTTTCCAGGCCGTAAGCTACTTCCGGCACTTTGGTCAAGCCTTCGGCAGTCAAATCCGGGGCAAAGGCCACCAGTTCTTCATCCGTCAGCTTGGTGGGGTCAACTGGTTCAGGAGTTGGAGTTAGGGAGGGCTCTGGGGTTATGGTAGGCTCTAGGGTTGGGGATGGGAATGGGGTGGGGGTTGGAGTTAGAGTTGCTGGCGGGGAGATAAGGGTGGGTGTCATACCCAATAATACTGTTGGCCTGCAAGCGGTAAGCAGGGTCATGATAGCGATTAGATTAACAAGAGAAGTTCTCATGATATCCCTCCTTGGGTGCGAAAAATAGCGATTGTTCGCCAGGAATCCTCTCGACGTAGAGCAGGGCCGAGGTGGGATGATTATCACTCGAGACTAATCAAAAATTGCATGAAGGCGTTCAGGTCTTGTAAAATGGCTTGAAAGCAATCGGGTAAATCATTTGCTAATTCATGAATCCGTGTGGGGCGGAGATTAAAGGTGTAGACATTACGGACCAGATGGCGGAATCCACGATACATATCCAGGCAATGGCGTGTTTCATGGTTGATCACCGCGGGTCGAATTCCTTCCGCACCCCCCGCCATCTGTGTCAGCAAATCCTTATGCCATTCTGTCCCGGAGGGGAGGCTGCCTTCGATTGTGCGTGCGATATCCTCAAATATTTTCTCGATGCCCGTATAGAACCCGTGCAGATTGAGTGCGACGCCGTCCCAATAGCCATCATCGCCTGTACTATTAGCCTTTTCACTTAACTCTTTCACTCGAAGAACACTTTTCTCAACATCGGTAAGGGATGCATTTATTCGAGTTACCAGAGCAGCATATTCACTCATAGATTGATCCCCTCCTTACGGATTAATTCCTGCATACTCGGAGAGGTCTCTTCGAAGGCGATCACGTCAACTTCAATCGTAGGGTAGATGCTCTGCAGTACCCCTACGGCGCGGAAGTATTCACGACCGGTCAACCCCCACACCGCTAAATCCACATCCGAGTGGGTATGGAATAAGGAGGCGTGTAGAAGTGAGCCAAAAGCCGCCACTTTTCTAGCGCCAAATTCACTCTTGAGAATCTCCGCGGCGCGATGGGCAATTTCCCAGGCAATCTGGAAGCGCGATTCGATAAGAGCCATTTCCTTTTGCCTTCTCTCGGTTAGCGCCTTCCGGTAGGACTCTAATTCTCGACGAGATAGGAGGGTTGAAATACGCGCCTTCATACGTCATCATTTTAACCTAAATTCTCCAGACCTGAGAAAGGATCGCGAAAATTATCTGGTCTAACACTTAGGTGCAAAAGTCTCCGAACTGTATCTGAGAGGCAGGAGCTACAGAAGGCAAAAGGGAGAACTCTGCCCCTGAAAGATAATCTGTTGATGAGGCAATGGCAGAGCAGGATATATCGCTTCCTACGATAACTGCTCTTGCATTGATTGCGGCTGTAGGGCATACTCCGCAGTCAGAAGGGCATATTGAGCAGTTCTCGGAAGCATCGCAGGTTCCGTTGGGGCAAAGGGGACCAATGGGTTTGCATTCACAGCCTGGGGTTTCCTTTTTCCTGCACTCTCTGCCGGGGCTGCAGGTGCCCTTGCTGCACTGGGGATACAGACCATCAACACAGCCCAAGCCCCCTCCGCCTCCTCCTCCGCCGCCACCAGTCAGTGAACAGCTTCCTTCTGCATACCGGAAAGTCGCTCCCTCATAAGTTTCATTGCAGGTCGCCCCGCAGGTAGTTCCCGGCACCACCCCTTGAGTCCCGGAACCAAACTTGCACGGCGCCTGGGCATCTTGCCAGCCACTATCACAGTTTCCAGTTTTTACATTATATCGAGAACAATACCAGCAAGTGACCCGACCACCACAAGTGGCCGCCTTAACTGAATTATTTTTTGAAAAACCGCGAAGAGCCCAGTAACTTGTAGCCAAAATAAATATAAATACCAAAACCTTTTTGGTCATACAACTTCAGCATAGCTTTTTTGGAAATGAAGAACAAGAAGGTGTTTATTGGTTTTCCACAAAATCCCCACCAAACCAGTCGCCTTCGTCTGCAGATATTTCAACCACCGGAGCTTGAAGTGAATCAGGATTACTGGC
>JBFLVL010000014.1:10846-81957 GCA_040758495.1 Chloroflexota bacterium | reverse complement strand
TCCGCCAAAAGCGAAAAGAATTGACTCTTTGCCGCATGACCCCTGATCTGGTCTACGATCAAATGGTAGCCGCGGGCTGTGCCCGTAAGATAGTCTTCAGTTATCTAGGCAACCCTGGGGTTGGTTCTCTGCACTGTGTCCGCCGGGCAGTCGAAAAAGGCATCCCCAACAGGCTGGAGATAGAAGAATACTCCCATTTTGGTATGGTGGCTCGTTACCTGGCGGGGGCAGCTAGTTTGCCCTTCTTCCCCCTGCGCAGTTATTATGGTGCTGACCTGGCAGAGGTTAACCCGAATATCCGCTTTGTGAAAAACCCTTATGGTGAAGGCGAGATCGCAGTCGTGCCGGCCCTGAATCCTGATGTCGCCATCATCCATGCTCAAAGGTGCGATGAAATAGGAAATACGCAGATTTGGGGTCTGGTAGGTATGCAAAAAGAGACCGCCTTCGCTGCCCGTCATGTTGTCGTGGTCGTCGAGGAGATCGTTGACGAAGGAGTTATCCGCAGCGACCCGAATCGCACCCTGATCCCGCACATGATCGTGGACGCGGTAGTGCACCAACCCCATGGTGCGCATCCTTCTTATGTCCAGGGTTATTATGACCGCGATAATGCGTTTTACCTGGACTGGGATCAAATCTCCAGGGATCAAGGGGCAACCCAGACATGGTTGGAGGAATGGGTGTACGGTGTGAAGGACTGGAATGGCTATCTATCCAAACTCGAAGAGCATGAAGCCGACATCTGGGAGCGGCTTGCCCCTGGAGAGGCCTATTCGCAACCCGTCAATTACGGTGTATATGCCTGAGGAGTCCCCCAATGAAATACTCACCATCCGAAATCATGATCACCTCATCCGCCCGGGCACTGGCAGGAGAGCGAGTGGTTTTCGTGGGTGTGGGATTACCAAATATCGCCTGCAACCTGGCCAGGCGTACTGTCGCCCCTGATCTGGAACTGGTCTACGAATCGGGCGTCTTCGGAGCCAGACCTGCTCACCTCCCTCTCTCCATTGGCGATGCGACATTGATTAGTGGATCCACATCGGTCTGTTCGATGGCGGATCTCTTTATGAATTATCTTCAAGGAGGGCTAATCGAAGTGGCTTTCCTGGGGGCAGCGCAAATTGACCGCTTTGGTAACCTCAACTCAACGGTCATTGGGGATTACCAGCAACCCAAAGTGCGCCTGCCCGGTAGTGGAGGTGCCTGCGAGATTGCCATCCATGCTAAAAAGATTTTTATCGTCATGCCTTTGAGCAAACGCGCTTTTGTGGAAAAGTTGGATTTCGTCACCAGTCCTGGTCACCTGGATGGAAATCCAGCTAGGCGTAAGTTATTGGGCATGCCTGGAGCCGGTCCGCAATTGGTCATTACGAATAAGGCCATCTTCGATTTCAAGGCGGAGGGCAACGAGATGAGGTTGAAGTCTGTGCATCCGGGGGTTATCGTCGAGGAAGTTCGAGCTGAAGTTGGCTGGCCGCTCGTGGTTTCTCCTGACCTTGCTGAGACAGAACCACCATCTCCGGAAGAATTGAGAATTATACGGGAAGAATTGGACCCTGAGGGAATTTATACCTCCAGGTAAAAAATCAGATGACTTTCAATTCAAGTTGACGGACACATCGAGGAGCAGAAACTATGAAGAGTAGAAACCTGAACGAAGTTGTGATCGTATCTGCCGTGCGTACGCCCATCGGCAACTTTGGAGGTAGCCTGATGGATATCTCGGCTGTCCAGCTCGGTGAAATTGTAGCCCGGGAAGCCATCCAGAGAGCAGGCATCACGCCAGATCGGGTAGATGAGACCATTTTCGGCTGCGCTCGACAGGCCGGCAATGGCCCTAATATCGCCCGTCAGATTGCCTGGCGAAGCAAGGTGCCTAAGGAAAAGGTCGCCTACACGGTCAACAAGGCCTGCGGTTCAGGGTTGAAAGCCATCACCCTGGGAGCCCAATCAATCATGCTGGGGGAGAACCAGATCGTGCTGGCCGGAGGAGTCGAACAAATGTCGCAAATCCCCTATCTCTTGATGAAAGCCCGTTGGGGGTATCGCCTGGGGGATGATGTGCTGGTGGATTCGAATTATCGTGATGGCTATATGTGTCCTCTGGCCAACATGGTCATGGGTGAAACCGTTGATCGGTTGGCAGAGGAGTATAAGATCACGCGTGAGGAGCAGGACATTTTTACGGTGGCTAGCCACCAAAAAGCCGTAGCTGCCTGGGAAAGCGGAGCTTTCAAATCGGAGGTAGTGCCTGTAGAAACGAAGGGCCGCAAGGGCGAATCCATCCTCATTGAACGGGACGAACGCCCGCGCGCTGACTCGACGGTTGAGAAGCTCGCCAAATTGAAACCTGTCTTTCGAGACGAAGAGCACGGTGGCACGATAACCGCGGCCAATGCCAGCGGCATCACCGATGGGGCCGCGGCGGTTGTGTTGATGCGAGCGGATATCGCTCAATCCGAGGGCATCGAGCCGTTAGGGACTATCAAGGGTTTTACCAGCGCGGGTGTGGCTCCAGAGAGAATGGGGCTGGGGCCGGTGCCTGCCACTCAACATCTGGTTAAGGCAACCGGATGTACATTGGACGATTTTGAGTTAATTGAATTAAATGAAGCTTTTGCTGCCCAGGTCTTAATCGTGGATAGAGAACTCAAATGGGATACAGCTCGCCGCAATGTTAACGGTGGTGCGGTAGCGCTGGGGCATCCAACCGGCTGTTCAGGGGCCAGGATCGTAGTAACACTGTTGCACGCCATGAAAAATCGCGATGTTGAACTTGGGCTAGCAACCCTGTGCATCAGCGGTGGTCTGGGGATGAGTATGGCAGTAGAGAGGTGATCTGCTTTAGCTTATGGCAACCAATCCGGGTAGGCGTCATAGAACGCATCGTTGGTCAATTGCACCAGGTTCGTACCATCGGCATTGATTATCCATAAATCTAAGTTGCCGCTTCGATCGGAAAAGAATACGATTTTTTCACCGTCTGATGACCAGGCAGGCCCGTCTTCATAGACTGCGCCACGTGTGAGCTGCACGATGCTATCATTTGATCCATCTGCATCAATTGTGTATAAATCTGTATTATTGGCGCTCTGAAGGAATGTGTAGACGATACGCTTGCCGTTGGGCGACCATGCTGCCCCGATGATCGGGGATGTTGATGTGGTTAATTGAGTGGGGTTTGAGCCATCCGCGTTCATCAGGAAGATTTCGTAGTTGCCGGTTTTTCCAGAAATATACATGATCTGGTTCCCGTCTGGTGACCAGCGCGGGCTGAAGTCGAGCACCGCTGGGTCGTCATGGATTTCCGTCAGGTTTTCGCCATTGGCGTCAATCATGTAGATGTCAGGTGTGTCCTTGGGTTCGTTCTGGTGGTCGGACTGGAAGACAATGTGTCTCCCATCCGGTGACCAGTCGGCGTTGTTGCTGCTGAAGTTTGTAATCTGAGTCAGATTGGTCCCATCGGCGTCAATCGTATAAATGTTCCATATATCTTTGACAGTAAATAGGATTTTGCTCCCATCCGGCGACCATTTTGGAAATAGGACAGAGTCGAAGCCGGTGTTAAGAGGGGTGATGACCATCGTATCCAGGTCCAGGATAAAGAGATCACGTTTTTGAGGGTCCTCGCCACGGTTGGACACGAACACTATACGCTGTCCGGGTACCCATGTGGGGCTGGGCATCGTAGTGGGCGTTGGTGACTCTGTAGGCAGGGGTGTATCTGTCGGCTCTACGGGTTGCGGCGTGTCTGTCAACTTTAGTGGTTGTGGCGTATCCGTCACTGGTTGAACGGTTTTACCGCAGGCCACCAGGGATAGAGTAATCATTATTATGACCACACGAGATAACGTCTTCATCTTTGTCTCCTTTCTCTAAGCAGCTTTGTTATTATGGACGATTTTCAACTCATTGTCAAACGCGGTCCTTTCGTTGAACCCGCTGTTGGGCGAAGTGCCCTCGGAGTGCTGCTCCCCTGTTCGTTTCATACCCCAAGTATCTCATCCGGCAATACTGTCATACCTGCTTCGGTCATTTTTCCTTCATAAAGCATCTTTTCAGCGAGGGGCTTGTTCCCTTCTGACCATGCACTTCCCCTGCGGCGTGGAGTAAACCGCATCATGAACTTCTCTTGGTCAAAGGATACCTTTTTTGACCCCTCGAACCTGCCCCGTAAAGTCGCCTACGTGGTACGGTCCGCATGGCGTGTTGGCAAACGCGAATCCTCAGTCTGTGTCCGTCGGTTGTTCACAAGTATGCGAGCAGGTGAGCTATGTGCTGCGTGTGATCACGTTCGTGCCAGAGTGTGCGTCGAATTACTTTGCGTGCTGACCAGAACTCGCCACAATTTTGGGTTATACGCCCATTACCAATCAATTTCACGAGTTGTGCCCGCATGTTTGCGCGCACGGCTTTGAGCATATCAAGTGGGTCGTCAGGTAGTTGTGCTTGGTCAAGTGCCAAATCCAATTGGTCGAGGTACCAGTTTTCTGCCCCTGCGATATGTTTGATAATTCCAGCAATTGAGCGGCTCACTTGGCCAGGAATTGGCTCACTTAATTGCTCTTGTGTGACGGACTGTAGGACTGCCAGTAGATCTTGGCGCGTCCACTGTAACAGCCGAAGTGCCAGTTCAACATCCCAGTAATTTGGCACGCGGCGGTCGTCTTCAAAGAAAGCATTGACGACATACTCTGGGTCTTGGATGCTCGGGAACGAGTGAAAGGTCTCAATGATTTCCACTTCCACCTGAATTGCTTCGGTGACAACTGGCAATGAGCTATCGTGACCTAAGAGCCATGAATAGTACGCCGATATATGCTCAGGTACCAAAGCGACAGCGTCGGCTTGCGTCTGTGCCGAACTAAAGCAAGCGGGAAGGTCAAGTATCCACGCTACCCAGTGGTTGGGTTCGATGTCTTCAATTGCTACGTGGTAACGCATGTGGTGTCTTCCACTATTTGACGTACAAGGCTTTGATAGCAGACGAGCCGGCTAACAGCTAGGTTTAGCCGCGTCCACCCACCACCGCGGCCTGTGCGAATCCAAAAACTTCTATTCGGTACTTTCGACTGTATACACGACACGATAATCTCCAACCCTTAGTTTATACAACCCTTTAAATTGAGCCGTCTACCTCCACTTTTCAATTATACCTATATGCTCACGAAGACAAAATATTTCACCTTTTGCCATTTTTCGCTCCGCGCATCGCGGAACGCAGTCGAGCATCCTCGTAGGGGACCTCGGGCGACAGCCCGGTCGGGCGCAGCGTGGGTTGGCCGGCCTCTGTTCTCTACAGACTGGCTGCATTTGCCATCGGCGCGCAGCATAACCTTTTCATTCAGAGTGTGATGACTTTGCTAGCTCTGGTCTGGGCTTCAATAATATCTGGCATGCCTCCCACAATACCAACCCATACCCTTTCCGTCAACTCAAAGTAGTTGAGACACGTCGAGCAGACAATCAGACGGACACCCCGTTTCTCGATTTGAGAGAGTCGCTCCAGAAGCGGCGATCCTTCAACCACGAGCTTGACCCCATCTGTATAGAAACAAATGGCGGCAGGCAATGAGTCGCTCTCCAGCAGAAGCCTCAAGTAGATATCAAGGAGTTTGTGCTGTAGCGCCGCATCGGCAGACCCCATTCCTTCTCTGGTTATCAATATGACTGCATTGGCGAGAGGTGATTCGTTGGACATATCGCACCTTCCTGCTGTGTTGAAGTAGGTAGATATAGAGACGGGATTTGGAATCCAACCCACATCTACTTGCTTTACAGGCGAAGTAGCATCACAGGTTTGAAGCCTGCGCCGCAGGCCAGCACGGTCGTCCCGTAATTTCAATTGTAACAGAAGATTGATTGCTTGGGCCGCCCAACGGTTACCTCAGCAGCCGGGCGGGTTGGCTGCGACTGCCGCTCGACCCAGGCCAGCATTGGCAATTCGCTCCGCTTATCGCGGAACGCAGTGGAGCATCCCCGTAGGGGACCTACAGGGCAACCTGCCTGTCCCACGCAGTGGGGTGCCCCGCAGGGGTAAACCCCGACGAAAAAGGTCGTAGACGACAAGAACCTCTCAACCCGCGAAAATATCGTTATTATCATACCTTTGATGATTTGCCAGACGACGTGAACCACATTGTTGTAATTGTCTTGTTCGGTTACGATATTGACGAAGAAGGGCGAACTATACCCAATAACTATGTTGCTACAGCCTTTTTCAAACATATCCAGCTAAAAGGATAAGAAATGAACCAAGAACCAGTTTATTCTTACGATAAAGAAGTAGACGTTTTATATATTTCATTCTCTCCCGGTGAAAAAGCTACCACTGCCGTCGAACTAAACGATAATATATTACTGCGATTTAATAAAGCAGAAAAACGCGCTATTGGTCTTACACTGATGGATTTTTCGGTTCTGATTCAACTAACGAATTTAGGCCCTCGCAGTTTTCCGTTGACCGGTTTGAATGACTTGGAACCAGAATGGCAAGAAACTGTACTTGAAATCATAAAAAATCCACCAGTGAACCAAATATTGAAAGTATTGGCTTATACGCCGAATCTCGCCGAAACAATGCCGATTACTTTTATCGAGAAACCACCAATTCCTGTAGCAGCATAGCTTCAACTTTACATTTTATCTCGATCACCCCTCAGATGTGCGAGGGGTGATTTGTATTAAGCCGCCCAACGGTTACCTCAGCAGCCGGGCGTTTTGGCTCCGACTGCCGCTCGACCCAGGCCAACATTGGCGATTCACGCTGCTTATCGCGTAACGCAGTGGAGCATCCCCGTAGGGCACCCTCGGGGCGTTACTCCCTTCCGGTGCACTCAGTGTTGGGCAGCCGTGCGTTTTGTGTTGCCGCTTGTTTATGCTGCCACCGCTTTCTCTAATTCTGTGGCCAGCCCAAGATACTTTTCGTGAATACCCTCGCCGGTCTCCTCATGCTCAATCTGATCGAATGCTGCGGCTAACTGGTCTTGTTGCTCAATAGGGATGATCTGGTCGGCCATCGGAAAAAGTACGTTATCTTCCTTCTGGATGTGTTGCCGTAACAGGGTTACATAACCAAGCGCATTTTGAGATACCTGTGCAATAGCAGTAGGGTCGCCTTCCTGCATGCGCTTAGCTCCTTCTTGCATTGCCCGCGTTAGGCGTCTCCCCTCTTCGTGTTCCGCTAACATCACAGCAACTGGTCCTTGCTCTGGTGACATACCATTTTCCACCAATGCCACAAAAAGCACACCTTCTTCCTTTTTGTGATGACAACCATCGGCAAAACCTTTAATGAAATCAGCCGTCCTGAGAAAGAAATCGTTGGGAACTTCTTGACCTGCCGAAATGCGCCTCGCTGCTGTTTCTATAGAAGCTAATACTCGTTCGATCACACGGTGTTCTTCCATTAGAATTTCTGTAGCTTTCATAAGAGATTCTCTCCTTCGTCCACTAGATGGAATGATTAAGGATTTATCAATAAACTTACACCAGACATTTTACTGCAGCCCAACGTTTGTTTCACCGGCGGGCCGGGTTTGACCCTGGTACGACTTTGCTCATAACCAATCGTGATTTTTCGCGGTGATTATCGCTGAACGCAGAGGAGCTTCCCCGTAGGTCACCTCCTTGGCAACTGTTGCTCTGCAGGGGTGAGTGGGGAAGTGTGAGTACAAAGTTTACTTTCAAATATTATGGATTGTTTCGAACTTAGCGAAATGTTCATCAATTTCTGGGCGTAACTCGATTCCGGCTTTTTCAAAGCAATCTAACAAATCCTGATTTGTTCCTTCACCACCAATAAAATCCCACAACTCATCTGCCACCAATACTTCTTTAGTGAGGTCAAACATCCCCCTCATTGTCCACCTATTATAAGGTTTCGGTTCATAAGGATTATATGGAATGCCAATCATCGAGTGTACTCTCGAATCTGGATTCCTGACCAATTCCTGGGCAATCCATTCGAGAAGCTTGCGTTTGTGACCGATGAAACCCTCCACATTTGGTTTAACCGTTTTCATATCTATCAAGTACTTGTTTCCATCTGTATCTTCAAGCCAAACATCTATTAAATTTGGTTTTATCTTTTTAATTGGGGCAACTCTGCAAACATGCTTTATTTCGTTAAATTCTGTTTCCCTCTTGGGTTCGCGAGTAGCACTTATAAGTTCATCAATAATATTTTGTATGACCTGTTGTGCTACAACACTAATCTCATTGTGGGGCTTTGCTTGTGTTTTTACGATCGCATATCTTCCTCTGGCTAATTCCAGGGCAACGGGTTCGTAGACAGATGTTCCGAAAGTTGTATTTATAGAATGGATGAACGAAAATAAAGCCATTCTGTCCTTACCCAACAAGCGATAGTGAAACGGCATGTGTTTTGATTCGGGTTGATATTTTTGAAACTTCTTACGTAAGCTTTGTTTGAGGGTTTCTTTTACACGTTGTTTTTTCTCTTCTGTCATCCCCATATTATTTGCCTTTCAGTAAGAAAATCTTTTCGGAATATGGCATCTTGTTCTTTTCTGTGCGGCATAAAACTGGTCGCTTGAATTCATTGATAATGTCCATGCCAGCTTTTTCAGCAATTTGTGGGTATAAATCATATTTATCGTTCGCGACGAGAAATATGTTGTAGTCATCAACGAGGAAATTACGGCTGTTTCTCAGCACTTCTGCAATTCCCTCCACGTATGACTCTTGGGCTTCTCTGCCTTGTCCTTTATAGAGCGGACCAATTTCGAGCTCGTCTCTGCGTTCAAACTTGAAGAGATCATAAGCGTAAGCATGTTGTTCATGATAATCAATTAGACCTACATACGGAGGACTGGAAAATATGCCATTTATCTTGTGTCTTACTGCAAAATCAGCAAAGGGCTTGTCTTTATGTTGTAACTCCGAAAAAATGTCAATCGTTCTTGAGTCACCAGTAAAACAATGTTGAAAAGTGGCAGTTCTACAGCGATGAAATTCCGCTAACCTTTGCAAGGTATCTTTGCTGTATCTTTCCCACCAGCTCAAGATTGAAAAGAGGGGTTTGCAAATTTTCCCATGCTTTCTGCAATAATATGTTGAAAAAATGGGATCTACTAAAGTGGCAAGGTCCGCATGGGTTGTTGCTCTACACGAACGCATGGTTCGGCTCAGAATGACTGCTAAAATTTTCTTGATATCAATATCTTGTATCCCCTGAATATGTTCAAACACAAACTCTATCTCTTCACGGACGGGCTTGATAAACCATTGGTCGAGAAAGGATTCTCCCTTTTCTTGACGAATCGTAAAGTTGTATTTCAACACAAGCGTGTCGAAAACCTTCCGGAATTCACTCTCTTTTTCTCTGCCATATTGTACCTGGTCAATTTCTCCCCGCCTCACTCGATATTTGAACTCAGGAGTGGGAAAATGTAAGTTATTGAACTGTGTAAGTGACTCGGCAAGTTCAGTTTCAAAAGCGACATGCTTTTTACCAGCAACGGATTCTTTAAGCGCGATGGTAATTCTGCGTATCTCGTCATGTAGTTTATATAGATTATGTTTACCAACTTTCACATTGCTAATCATGGCGTTAAATGCTGAGATATCCACTCCAATTGCGTGAATGCCAAGCTCATTTGCTTGCACTAATGTTGTCCCACTTCCACAAAATGGGTCAAGTACAATATCGCCTGGTTTGAAAAAGATCTCATTTTTAAATTCATCGGTGTGCTTATCCAGAAAATACTCGACCAATTGGGGAATGAATTTGCCTTTATATGGGTGCAATCGGTGAACGTGTTTCGTTCTTTCTTTTTCTGCTAGATTATCAAACGATAAAGCCCAATTCAGATCTTCACCAAGTTCATTTTTCCATTCTAGTTCTCTCTCGCCAATATGCGATTTGTAATACCGAACCAAATCTTGTTTAGCAACTTGAGTCAAACCATGGTTACTGTATCTTTTTACGCGCCCATACTGAACCAAATAAGAAATATTGGAGGTTGATACATCCCTGCCCAAATAATTACTTGCCCATTCGCTGGCTTCTTGTATTGTTAGTAACTCTTTATCATCTACCATAGAATAAACTCCACTTGGTACATCTCCCCGTATTATAATGTTTCATACCCATTTGAAGAACAAATTTACAGTTTGATTATTGTTTTAGCAGGTTGATGTGTAGTTGAGCTGAAGAAATTGTTACCTCCTAATGCAGTAAAAATTGAAACCTGATTAAGGCAATTTCACGGGCAGCTATGCGCGCTTGTTGAACTCACATTGCGTGCTCACCCGCTGGTAGTAGATTCGACTTCTATCCTCATCTTCTTCCCACTCCATGCCTAGCATTTCGAGGTCGTACCAGCACTCGCGGCATACACACGACTGGTTGAGTGGTCTTAGATTTCCACATTCTACACAGTAGCCAGGGGCTTCAAGCCATCTATCATCTTTGTAACCCATATTAAACCAATTTTTTCCATACTCCTTTGCTTGGATGTTCGATAAATCCTAATTTATGCAGAAACTGCAATTGCTGCCTGATCTTTGCTTTGATGTTCAGATTCTGCGGATAGTGACGACTAAATTCATCTTCGTATGCGTAAATATCCTGGTTTGTAAACCTGCCTTCTGGAAGTGCGTCGTATACCAATTCAAGCCAACCGATCAAGTCCGCTCTTGTTGGCTTTGGGCGCTGAAGTTTGTTCGCTTTCCTAACAAAAGTCTCTTTCAGTTCTTGAAGTTCAGAATCTCTTTCCAAGCTATGTTCGCGGGATTTTTCTTTTTGGCACAGTTCCGCGAACAAGTCAATGAACTCATCATCAGGTAAGACTCTGTCGGGATGGTATTTTAGTCTGTTATATGTGCTGTATATCTCTGATACGATTTCCGCGCGAATATCTTCTTTGATAACCACATTTGCTTCGATGTTTGATACTAGCCCCCGTCGTGTCAAATTCGACGAGCCAATGATTGCAGTTGCAGTCTGGCTATCTCTCGCTAAATACATCTTGGGGTGGTATATCGCAGATGTCCTTCGAGATGCGAAACACAGGAGAGAACCCAGGGAGGTTTTTTGGAACAAGGTGTAAAGGTCTCTTATGGCGGAAGGATCTGTGGCGCGCGAATCCATTCCTACCAGAAATTCGACATAAGCACCTGCTTCCAGCGCCATATGGACAGAAGGCATAATTTGGGACAGCCCATCGCTTGATACAAATGCCACCGCAATGCGAATGTCGTTTGCGGTCTCAATGGCAGGGACGAGCACCGAAGCGGTATTGCGTTCAACATTATCTACCATTTGGATTTGCATAGGCATCCCTCAAAACAAAATTGCGCACTGCCGCCCTGCCTTGAGTACGCGGTAACTTTCGCGGGCAACCTTTTGCATTTCGGCTATGAATTCAGGAACGGAAAGCGTAGAGAGGTCGCCATCAACCGCGTTTGCGCTGTAATTGATGATCCCAGCGTAGGGCGGGTGAGCGCATATCAGATCAATGGATTCATCGTCAATAGTAGATAGGTCTCGTGCGTCACCAAGAACAAGTTCGGGTTGCACGAGGGATTTTCCATTGCCCGAAAACATATCTTGAGGCGGTTGAATATCAAGGTTTTCCTGCGTCAGCGCCAAAGCGTCTGGATTAATATCGCGCGCGATACAACGGCGGCTTAGGAGTTTCGCTTCTACAGCGGTTGTTCCCCCACCGCTATAGTCGAGCACAACTTCTTGTGGTTGTGAATATCGCAAGATGAGATTGCGTGGAATGTACGGAGACCAGTTCCCCCGATAGCGTCCGTCGTGGGTTGCCCACTTGCCCCGATTCTTGAAACTCCAAACGGTGGTTGTCTCTGGCTGAAAGCCCTTTGGCTCCCATTGAGTTATCTTGGATTTCTTACGAGTGACGGTGCTTATATTAGTTCCGTATTCCTGAGTAATAACTCGTTCAAGATAACTGAACGAGATACCGTACTTGTCACTAATTTGCGCGTCAGGCGTGCCATTGCGTTTATCCGCCAGAAGGGCCTTGCGCAACGTTTCTTCCCCATGCTCTGCCTTGATATGGCGAACAAGTGAAGTTTCGATTTCTGTATTGCAAAACGGGCAAAGTTTGTTCACTGCCGAATCCTTTTATTCCGTGACAAGATAGCCAGCATAACGAATTCTACCACGCTGACTCCCTGTGAGCATAATTGGGGGAACTATTAGCCCGTGAAACGCGACGAGGTATTTGGGTTTAGCGGAAGCCACCTAACGTTCGCATGAGCCGTTTGGCCGGGTTATTGAAGACTTGGTCGTCTACCAGAGTGCCCATGATGCCAACCAACTCCGTCTTTGGGCCCCAGTAGGCCAAATCGGCCCCATGCGCTGGTTGGGCTGCCCTTCTACTTCCTATATGAAACGTAAATGTCCGCTTCAATCATCTGGTCATCAACATAATAATAATGGACAAAATAGAGATTGCCATCCTTATCAAGCGAAGGTTCCCCAGCCAGCGTTGAAACTATTTGCTCGGCCTCTTGCCATTCCCCATTCTGTTTCTTCGACCGCCATATACCATAGTTCCTATAGAACCACAACTCCTCCCCATCGAAACTTATCGCCGGCCAACCTTCATCATCCGGCGTATTGACGCTGGCAACGTTTATTGGCTCTTGCCATTCCTCGTTGACCTTCTTCGACAACCAGATGTCCATCTTTCCCTGCCCGCCCGGTCTATCCGAGCCAAAATATAGCTCAGTACCATCACTGGTGATATGCAACTCTCCCACCTTGAAATCAGAAGTGAAGTCTACTTTGCTCCAGTTTTTCCACGTGCCCTCCTGGTATTTGGCGGTAAACCAGTTGATACCCGTATAGCCTTCTCGGCTTGAACAAAACCACATGCTGTCGCCCAAGACAAACTCGCAACCATCCAATGCCAATTTACCAGAGTCTTGCAGCCATAGCCTTGCCGGATTGGCCCATTCCCCTTCAATTCTGTTCGATACATAAATCCCAGTAACTCCGTCAAACAATTGCTTTTCAGCCGGAATGGACACATCGGGCGTGAAGAAGAAATATAAAGTGTTTCCGTCAGGCATAATGAAGGGCGAATCTTCGGCTCCCGCCGTGTTTACCTTGCCAGGTAGAGGTATGGGGTTTTCAAATTCGTCGGACAGCAGAATTGGCGGATGAGCATCCGTTTCAGGCAACATCTTGACTGCATTGACAGGGATTTTTGTTTCCCTTGATATTTGTTCGTAAATGATCTCATCACTGGCAGTTGGCGTACTCCTCCTAGCAGCAGCATTGCACGCAATCATTGCAGTGAATTGAACAAAAATGATTGCCAGGAGCACTATAGTTTTTCTATTCATATTCATCGCCCCATTGACCGTATTACTTGAATACTTCGACATACTGATCGAGCGCCCGGCTGCCCGCAAACGGCACAAACCCCAGCCCGCGCGATGTCTCGTAGACCCAGGCGACATTCTCCGGTTCCAGAGCATAATCCACCGTGAAGATGATCAGCCCTTTGCTGTGCGCTAGTTTCAAATCGCGCAAGTAGGCTTCGCTGCTCACATGCAGGGTACTGTCGGGGTATTGATCGTACTGCACGCGGCACGGCGGGGAGAGGCTCGCGTAATAGGCGGGCGTGTCCACCTCGGCCTCAGTGCGCGGCAACGGGCAGTCGCCGGGGGGGTCGTTGTCGGCCGCGCCGTCGAACCACACCTGTTCCTGAGCGATGGCGTCGATGATTGCCACATAGTTATCCAACCCGGCCAGTTCGGCGGCGTTCTGGGCGATAACGACGAAGCCGGGACGGCGGGCGCGCCCGAACGCGGCGATGTCGCCCACCCAGCGGATCATTTCCCGCTGCGCATCCACGCCATCCTGCTCCGCGATGGCGATCACGTTCTCATCCGAGTAGGCTTCCACCCAGTCGAGATAGACGCCGTCGAAGCCGCTGTCCACAGTGGCCTGCAGGTAGCCGTCCGCTCCCAGCCAGATGTCCCGCCACTCGTCGCGCCAGTAGGCTACCGGAAAGTTGCCTTCCCAGCCGTCGGGGTCGGCGCCCGCGATCCAATCGGGGTTGCCGATGCCCCAGCCCGGCTGCCAGTAGGTGCGATAACTCTCGGCCTGGCCGATGTCGATATAGGCCAGCACCAATTTCGAGTGCGGCGCGTTGTGCAGGCGGGCGATCACCTCGGCCATAGGGTAGTCCGTATTGTTGACTTCGGAGGGAATGAAGTCGAGCACCACCAGATCGTAGCCGGAGTCTTCGATGAGGGTGACCGTCTCCGGCTCAAGATTCACGTCGATCAGATACAGCCAGTGGCGCACGAACGCCAGGCGATTCAGACTCCCTTCGGGCGGCGCGGCCGTTTCGGAGTATTCCACTGCCCCAAGGTCCGGCGCTGCAATTCGCCACAAAGCGGACGGGGTCTCTTCGTTTTGTCCCGGATGCGATTCAAAGGCGATCCATTTTCCATCGGGCGACCAGGAAGGCGCTCCATCTTCCTGGGTCGCATCGAAAGTGGCGCGAACCGGTTCACCGCCATCCGCCGGGATGATAAAAATGTTCGGGACCGGCAGCCCGCCGTGATCAGACGAGTACACAATCCAGCGGCCATCGGGGGACCAACTGGCGTCGGTATCGCTGGCCGGCGAGAAAGTTACCTGCTGGAGGCCGTTGCCGTCAGGGTTGATGGTGTACAGGTTCCAGTCATCACTGCCGGGGATACGGCGCTGGAAAAGGATGCGGTCGCCTGCGGGGGACCAGTTGGGCTGCCGGTCGTCCATGCCTCCACCGGGCCCGTCGGTGAGTACGGTCAAACCGGAGCCATCGGCGCGCACCTTCCAGATACTACCCTGCTGCGCGTCGTCGGGCAGATCGGCGTCGGCCTCGAAGACAATCCACTGGCCATCTGGCGCCCAGGAGGGTTCAATATACCAGGGCGGGCCGCTGTGGGTGGTGATGCGGCTGAAATCAGAACCATCTGGGGCAACCCACCACAGGTCGTCGGCCTCCATCCGGTCGGAGGCAAAGACAATGCGGGCATTGATCCCATTCCAGGCGGACCCCGGTAAATTGACATTATCCTGATCCTCCGAAGGGGTCAGGCGAGTGACAGCAAAGGTCGTAAGGTCGAGCAAAAATAACCCGGCCGGGCCAGCGTTATAACCGTTGTCAAAGCGGGTAAACACAATTTGGGAACCATCCGGCGAAAAGGCAGGGTTCTGGTCGCTGGCCCCGGCAGGCGGGGTGGTTAGCCGGATGGCGCCATCGGATCGGGTTTCGCCGCCAAAAGCAGGCTGGGCATCGGACGACAACGTGGCCGCATCTTCTGTCGGCTCAATAGTCTCACTTTCCGGCGCAGACAGATCGCAGGCGGCAATGAACAAAATGAGAAGGGTTAGAAAGGGGAAACAACTTTTCATTTTGGCCGCTGGTTTATGGACACGTGGCGCGATAGGCATCGAGATCACGGTTCTTGAGGATAACGCTGAATTGCATTTGCGCCGCCAAGGGGCAGATTTCGCCCAGTGAGACTCCGGTATCGGTGTATTCGGCGGCCAGAACGGCCTTGCCCGCCTCAATGAAGGGCAGCATTTGTTCGCACCAGCCATCGGCAAAACAGTCTTCTGTCAAAGCCCAATCGAAGTAAGGCTCCAGTTCTGCGGCTTGATCGGGGTCATTTTTAAGACCAATGGAAAGGCCGCGCTGGTGGGCCTCCTCTGCCAGCCATATGTTGAATCGGAGTTGATCGGCTGCAGTGAGCGGAAAGCCGGTGTCATTGGTGAAGCCATCCATGTTGTCTGGTTCGACAGCGTCGAAGCCTTTGGCCGCGCACAGGTCAAGGCGAGCACGCAAAATGGGAGCGAGTTTTTCGAGGGAGCGGATGTCCAGCCACTTCTCGCCAGGCCAGCCTTCGTAATCATTTCCGATGACTTCGGGTGGGAACTGCCCGGCGTCGGGACGCCAGTCCTCCCAAGAGCCGACCGAGATGTAACAAATTACCCGGTACCCTTGTGCCTGAAGCGCGGCGACCATGCTGGCGTCAGTATCGAACAGGTCGAGGTCATACACATCTGCCTCGAACAAGGAGCCGGTTGACGAGTCGGCCAATAATTTGTACCGTTGGAGGGATACCTTCCCTCTAATCCCATCATAGTATTTGCTTAAAGCATCGCGACCATCAATCCGCCGTTCAAGATTTGGGTCAGAATACACGACGTCAGGAGCGCAAATTTCTAGGAACCCAGAGGGATCACCCTTGCCCCAGCGATCGAGAGCTGCGCATTCCATCCCTATAATGGTGCTGGTTAGATCATCATCAAATGAAGCCATTACTTTCGTTTCAACAACACAGCAATTGGATTTTCTATACAACTCTGTCCGGTCTCGAAAGGTTTGCAGAGCATCAGATCACCCTGCTCATTGAACTGGAAGAAAAACCGAGTTGCTCCGCCCGTGCTTACCTCAGGAGGATCGCACTGGCTGCCGCCGCTACGTTCATAGACTGCTTTGCAATCGAGGAAGTCAACGATCAACTCTTTCGTGTCGTGGTTGACCGCCCCGGTGACTTTCCCGGACTCGAAAGAATTGTAGGTGATGGTGCAATAGTTCGGGGGTGTGCCATAAATCTCATAAAAAATGTACCCTGCGGTGACGTTGCCGTTCTCATCAACCGTGATTTTCACCAGGTTGCGTCCCATTGAGCGGGGCCCCTCGGCCACCATATCTACATCCGTTGCCCAGGACTCGGAAAAGCAGGATTCACATTCGTATTGGCCAACGTACGGAGAGACCACCGCAAAACTCTGTTCCAGCCTTTGCTCTCCGCTGGTGCAATAAGCCAGGTACTGCGCTGGTCGTTTTTCGTTGAAATCCATGGTCTGCGACCCCATCATAAGCCCGCTGCCCGGGTTCAGGGTAAGCACACCGATGATGACGGGAACGAAAGCCAGATCGTCTTTTTTGGCATAGGCGCAGGTGGCATAACTGGTCTCCTTCCCTTCGCCGTAGTGAAGGGTGGCTCGGAACGGGCCGTACCCTGTCCCTGGTTCTACGTACAGGTTGGTCAGGTATCCGTATTTTTGGTCTACGCCTATAACTATTTCATCTGTGTCCGGAGGCGGTTGCGTCGAGGGGGTGTCATCCTCCAAGGCTGCACAGACGGGGTTGAAAGGATTGGGACACCACTCGTCATAAGAGGGGAAATTGCAGGCCAGGGCTACCAGGAGCAGGGTCAGTAGGGGGAAAATAATCTTTTGACTTTTCATCGTGACCTCTGTAAGCAAGTTCTTCCTTGCTGGTTGTATTCATGGTTGTGTAGTTGAGGTGATGCAGGGAAAATGGAAAAGGTTTGATTTTCAATGGATTCGTGCAATCCAATAAAAGCTTCAAACATTAATATTTTACCCCCAGGCGTTACTTTTATATGATCAATCTTGTCAACATTGCTGGCAATTTGGACACAAATAGCATGTTCCTCCCAAATACTGCATCTTCTCTATTTCACACCCACATTCGGGACAGGGACGACCAACCGCGTTCTTGTCCATAATGCGGATGTATTTCCCTCGGTTGTTATACAGGTCATATTCGTCATGTCGGCCGCCCTTCTCTATGACCTCTCCAACGATGTTCAAAATTGCGTTGTACAATGCTCCCCTCTGCCCCATGGTGAGTTCGCATATTGGGTGTTTGGGGTGCAGACGGGCTTGGAAAAGAATATCTTGAGCAATTGCATTTCCCAGCCCTGGTATGATTTGGTCTTGTGTCAACAACGACTTTACGCTCCGCTTCTCTCCCTCCACAAGACCATCTATGAGGGAACAGAGATAGTCAAAGGTGAACCCGGACTCTATCGGCGTGGTTTTCATATCTTTGACATACTGTCGGTTTTGCTCTTCTCCTTTTTCGTAGAGTTCCATGGCTCCCCACATTTGGGTGGTGGCGGTGAGGGAAGAGCCGTCTTCGAATGAGATATACAGATGATACTTATTCGGAATCTCAGCCTCTGGAGGATGATACAGCACCTTGCCCCCACATTCACCTAGCAGCAGCACATATCCGGGCTCAAGCGGGATGAAGAGCCATTTTCCTTTGGCCCACGCTTTTTCGACTGTCTTCCCTTTTGTCAACTGCTCGAACTCTTCATGGCTCCTGTTGTACCAGACGAATTTGTGGGGGCTGTTTCCCAGACGCCCTCTTAGGATGGTCTTTCCTTTCAGGGTGTCATTTATCTGTTTGGCTAAAGTTACAAACTCTGGCAACTCAAACATTTCTGACCTGACCTCCTCCGCTTCACTTATTTTAGAAAGCCCTTGAGGCTGACCTCGAACTTTCTACCCCGCTCCGTCGGACGATGAAACCGGCAATCACGATGGCCAGCACGATCAGCCCACACAGGATGTACACATCTGTGGCGATGTCGCTCCTCGAACACCGACAAATCGAGATGGTTCTCCACCAATGCGTTGATGGTGTATTCCAGCGTCCCGGGTTCGAGCTGATTTTGGAGTGAGATGGGGATCATGACCAATTGGTCATAACGGTAGGGTTTGTATTTAGCCATCGATGCCTCTATACTGCATTCTTACGAAGAGGATACAGAACCTTGGGCATTATCGCCACTATTTTCTGCCCCTTTTCACACTTTTTCGACAGTTTCAACGGCTGGCGTTACCGGCTCGTGGGTGGGACTTGGATAAAGTTACTATAGCGGTAAACCCAAAAGCCAGAACCAACTCAATTTAGCGGGACGAATCCCATGAGTCCGGTGCACGCTGTGTTGGCACGCTTTTGTATTGTAAAACTCCTTTGTCTATTTACAATCGATCATAATCTGGAGGTTCAACTTTCGCTACTTTCGACATTGCCTTGCGGAACTTTGTCTTGCTTCCTCGTTTTGCACGCGCTTCTAAATAATCTTCTGCACCTAATGCAGCAAGTTTCTCCGCCAATGCCAGAGTGATTAGTTGGTTGATCGATATATTTTCTTTTTCTGCTAACTCACGAGCAGATTTGTGTAAAGACTCAGGAAGTCTTAGACTTAATGTGCTCATAGTTCACCTACCATTTCTAAAAACGCTTTTGGTGTGATTGCCTTAATACCGAATTTCTCACTTCCTTTGAAATCATTGAGGTTGTGTGTGATGATGTAATTGCAGCTAGCTGTAACCGCTAATTCCAACACCATATCATCGCTGGGATCTTTGAGTTGTGGTCGCCATAGATAAAAGATATGCCAGCGGTTTGATCTGCTAATGACAAAATCAAGGATGTCATCAATTTCACTTTCACTCAAAGAGATTTCGCCAATCATTCTTTTGGCAACTTCTTCATATTCAAGAACTAACGGAACCGACAAATTCAATTCGTAGAGGCCCTTATCAATAAGCGATAAAAGTTTATACGATGCGCCAAACTGGGAACGCAAAGCAGTAACGAATACGTTAGTATCAACAACGATTTGGTGTACAGGCATGGTGGTATTGTATATGATACCTAATTACACGTCAACCCCCACCCCAAATATTTTCAATTAAAGAAGAGCGTTTCAACGGCAAGCATCAGGCGCGGGGCGGATGCTAAAGACCCCTTTGCGGGCAAGACTTGCCGGAACGACCAGAGCCTTCGCTGGGGGGGAGGCGGTAGCCCCGTCGCCTGCATGCAGTGTTGGGCGCACTCCACAAGCTACAGCGAATACACAGGCACAAGTACCTCGCGCTCTGCTTGGCGACGCCCACGTAGACTTTCTTCGATTGTCTTCAGCACGTTCGCCGCATAGTAACGTGTGCCACATTGAGTACATACACCTGCTGGCACATTTTCGAGCAGCACATATTGCCCGTGTACCTTACGATGCAATGTCACACGCTTCTCAACAATGGGCCCGCCGCAATATTCACATGCTTCGCCTTTCCAAAAACTCATCATTTTTCCCTTTCATTGCTTGAGTCTGTCTTCATAAACTGTAATCACACGCACTTTGCCTGTTTGGGTAATACGGCAAACGATGCCAATAGGGCGGCCATCCAATGCCAGTCCCACTACTTCGTATTTGCCTTCCTTTGTCCATGTTCTCCGAATCTTCCCTGTAAGAATGCCTTGCTCCACATCATAGATATCAAATTCGTCTGCGATGGCTTCATCGTCAGCGTGTTCGGTGAGGTAATATAAGCCATTGCGAACGAGGTCTTGAATTTGCCCAATCTTGCTCAAAAGATACCTTCTTCACGAAGCATGTTGTTGGAGATTGTGCATTGCCATTATAGCGCAAATTCTACCGTCTGCGCCCAACGAGACTGTCGAATAATACCTTATTCATGGCGAGAACACTGAATTTTGTGCTTGAGCGGCACTATTTTCGACCTCTTTTCTTACTTTTTCGACAGTTTCAACGGGTAATTCACGGGCTCGCCGACTCTTGCATTGTCGGCCAATTCAATTGTAACCTAAATTAGCATCTTTTGCGCCGCGTACCAGAGCCGAAGGCGAGTCCCGTGCAATTGGGGTTAGGCGCAATGCTAAGCTAATAATTGACGCTCCGAATAAAAAATAAGAATTTTCCTAATTCCGATTCGGTAAATTCATCGTCATTCCACCATGTCCATTGACTCCAATTTATTATATCGGCCACGGTTTGCGCGAATTGTATCTTTATCGAGTTTATATCGATTCCGAATGCACTAAACAACCTCGGTGCTAATGATTTATCTCTTTGTCCAACCCCAATCAAATATTGTTCAAATGAAACATCGCTAAGCAATTCCATTTCTCTAAGAGCATCATAGGCTAACTTATCTGGAACGGCTGTTTCGAAATCATATTCAAAAGTGAAAGTGTTTTCCACTTCTACAAGACCACGTTGTATCAAATTTGTAAAAATGGATGATTCACCACCATCAGCATCACCCTGTATGAATATCTTATAGCCCTGAGAATTAAATCTCTCTAATAACATTTCGATTCGTGGTAAACGACGACTGCCGTCCCCTCTGTATGAGTCAACATATACATTTAAGAACCATGCCAATCTAGACAATTTCAATCTTTCGACAAATGCTTGTTCCGATTCCCCTTGTACAAACAAAACCCCTCTCTTTGCTTGCAATATGGGAACGTGCTGAAAAGCTGAACTCATATTATTCAAATGATCGCGCAGATGTGCAATCCGCCCAAAAAACGCTGGAGCAAAATCTTCAAGATAGTCAATGTAGGCTGAATCCATGGCACTTCCAATTTTTATTTCAGTATCAAAGAGAAATCTTGTCAGATAATGAGCACCATCTAGAATCCCTTGAAGGGCAACTTTGTCTAATTCCTTCAGTAACGGGAAAATTGAACGCACAAAATTTTTTATTCCAGCAACGACAACACCACACTGGATATCCATCATGCGGTATGAGCCAGGCGAAACTGGTTGAGGGTATTTGCAATAATCTACTCGACTACATTTATGACACTCATAATATGGTATCCATTCGTCAATGAATAACTGTGCCAATTTTTCTTCCGAAAAATTACCTGAGACATCAATGTGTTCAAGGCCGTACACATCAAGCAAAGTAAATCCGGTAAGATCAATAACATTTTCTGTCATAATTTATTAACGTTTACATCAGGCGCCGGGCGTTTGTAGCTCTGGACATCCTTTGCTCGTAACCAATCGCCTAAAATCGCGCCGCTTACCCTCGGGCGCCAGCCCGGTCGCCTGCATGTGTGGTTGGGCGGCCTTTTCACATTTGAACTTTGTCTGTCTCATTTTGCTCTGCTATTCTCTCGTCTTCCGTGATAACCACTCCGAACAGGTAAGAGTAAATTCTATCCTTTCTAACGGCTCACCTCGAACAGAGTGTTCTACTCGATGTGGCATTAGAATATATTTCTCAAAGCCACACTTTTCAGCACAGCGTACCATTCGTTTATTTCCAGTCCAAGTTGCTGTCTTGACTTTCTTCAATCCTATCTCACGAAATAAGTAATTTATCAGAAGATTTAGGGCTTCTGTGCCATATCCTTTATTCCAAGTTCCTTCCTCTGGTAGACATATTCCTACAAACGCTTGTCCCAATTGCTCATCAAGCTGATAATAATTTACCCAACCGACATGTTGACCTTTAAGGGTATCAATTTGCCAAGTATGACTATTCAAAATCGGTGGCTTTGTTTTTTGATTGCGTTCTTTTCTCTGCTGCTCATATTTTTCCCGACTTATGCTCTCGAATGTTTCATCGGGTTCATCATAATATTGCCACTCTCCCAGGTTCCGCCAATGGAAGAAATCGTCACTATCGTTTTCTTTCTTTTCATCTCTTAGTACAACATGCTTTCCTGTAATCTTCATACCACTCTGTATTTCAGGCCGCCCAACACAGCGATAGTGCTCATGACGCAATAACACCTGATAGTTTGCACTTGCTCACTATCACCCTTATCTCTTTACCCTTCCTCTCCCTCCCCACCTGCTAGCGGGGGACTATCCAACGGGCTGCGCACTTCAGACAACGTACGCTTACTTACTCGAGTATACCTTGCTGTTGTCCGAATATCAATATGACCCCATAACGTTTAAGGATTGACGTGGCGGGCAGAGCCAATGCGGAAGCTCAGTTCAATGCGCCGCCACATCCATCCGAGTTGCACAAAACTTAGGCTGATTAGCACAAAACCACCTCCCCGATAATCATTATACTAAAAAATATCCCCTGCAAAGCAACTCCGAAGTGACTAGGCTTTTCTGACCCTCCCCACCACGGATGGTAACACTTCTAAAAAGCTTTCCACTTGTTCAGGGGTGGTTTGCTTTCCTACTGTCACCCGCAGGGATCCCAGGGCCCATTCGCGGGGTAGCCCCAGGGCGAGGAGCACTTCGGAGGGTTCGGGGCTCCCCGTCTTGCAGGCTGAGCCAGAGGAGCAGGCGAACCCCTGCACATCGAGCAGGGTGAGCAGCTCGTTCCCGTCCACGCCCTTGAACACAAAGCTGGCATGGTTGGGCAGCCTTTGAGTGGGGTGCCCGGTAAGGCGGGTATCGGGTATTTCCTCCAAGAGATGTCCAATTATCCGATCGCGCAGGGTTTGCAGGTGGGATGCATGAGTCTGGCGCTCTGCCTGGGCCAGGCGCAATGCCTCGGCCATGCCCAGGACGTAGGGCACGTTATGGGTTCCAGCACGCAGGCCAAATTCCTGTCCACCGCCCGTCGTGTGAGGCAGCAGGGAAATGCCCTTTCGCACGAACAAGGCTCCCACCCCTTTTGGCCCGTAAAATTTGTGCGCTCCCAGGGACATCATATCCACCTGTAAAGCCTGTACGTCCAGGGGCAGGTAGGCTCCTGCCTGCACCGCGTCGGTGTGCAGGGGGATACCCCGCGGCTTGCAGACAGCCCCGATTTCCGCCAAGGGGTTGAGGCTCCCGATTTCGTTGTTGGCGTAGATGATCGAAACGATGGCAGTGTCTGGGCGCAGGCGTGCGGCGACATCCTCCGGGCGCACCCTGCCGTATTCGTCAACCGGCAGGTATTCCAGTTCAAAGCCGTGCACTTCAGCAAGTTGTTGGGCGGTATGGCTGACGGCGTGGTGTTCGACCGGGCTGATGAGGATGTGATCCGCGCCCCGTGCCTGGCGGGCGGCAAAGGCCGCGCCTCGCAAGGCCAGGTTATCGGATTCGGTCCCACAGGCGGTGAAAATGACCTCGCCTGGAGAGCAGTTCAGGCAGCCAGCCACGGTTTCGCGGGCGGCCTCTATGGCACCTTCGGCTTGCTGTCCGAAGAAATGCGCCGAGGAGGGGTTGCCGAAGGTGTGCTGGAAGTAGGGCAGCATGACCTCCAGCACACGGGGGTCAACTGGTGTGGTCGCCGCGTAATCAAGGTAAATCCTGTCCATCCTGTCTCACACGCTCCTGTTGGTGAAATTTTCCTATCTGGTCTGGGATTATAGCATGCTGGCGGAGTTATCCGAGTTATCCGGTGATCGAGCGCGAGCGAAGTACCCCGTAGGGGCACGAAGCGAGTGTATCGCCTGCCCTTGCGGTCTGGCCTGTCCCCGTAAGGGGGGCCTGTCCCCCGCATGGGGGGCAAGGGAGACCACCCTAACCCCAGTTCTCGGTCTTGAAGAATGCGTAACTCCTATTTTATAAACATCCAGCTCCCAGGCATCTTCCCCTTTTCTACCTCTGTTATAATACTTCCCGTTAAAGTTCTCTGGCTGGGAGTGTTTATGACATCCAAAATCAGTTTTGGCACCGATGGCTGGCGCGGGCGCATCGCCGAGGATTATACCTTCGATAGCGTACGCCGCTGCACCCAGGGTTTCGCTGACTACCTGCTGGAAAAAGGACATGCGGATGAATGGGTCGTGGTGGGGTACGACAAACGCTTTCACTCCGAAAATTTTGCCCAGGCGGTGGCTGAGGTACTGGCAGCCAATGGGCTGAGGGTGTATCTGACCCAGGATGCCACCCCCACGCCGGTGATATCCTACTCCGTCATCGCCCGGCAGGCTGTTGGGGCGGTCAACATCACTGCCTCCCACAACCCTCCCAGTGACAACGGCTTCAAAGTGCGCGACGAACACGGAGGGGCCATAGACCCCCAGGGGCTAAAACACATCGAAGCGCTCATTCCTGACTCTGTAGAAAAGGCAAAACGTCTGCCTTTCAACATAGGCCAGAGTAAGGAGAAGATCCTCCAATTCGATCCGGCTCCCGCGTATATCCAGCATCTTCAAACCCTGGTGGAGCTGCAGCCCCTCAAAGATGCAGGTCTCACCGTGCTGGCTGACCCCATGTGGGGAAACGGAGCAGGCTGGTTCCCGCGCCTGTTATCTGGCGGAAAGACCCGGGTGATCGAGATTCACAACCATCGCAACCCCATTTTCCCCCACATTGGACGCCCGGAACCCATCCCGCCGAACATTGAGGCCGGTTTACGGGCTACCGTTGAACAGGGTGGCGACGTGCTCATCGCCACGGATGGTGACGCCGACCGCATCGGCCTGGGCGATGAGCGGGGTCAGTTTATAGACCAGCTTCGGGTTTATGGATTGCTGGCCTATTACTTCCTGGAAGTACGCGGTCAGCGTGGGCCGATCGTCAAGACCCTTTCCACCACCACCATGCTCAACAAGCTGGGCGAGAAATATAACGTCCCGGTCTACGAGACAGGGGTGGGGTTCAAATACGTGGCTCCCAAAATGTTGGAAGTGGACGCTCTGGTTGGTGGCGAAGAGAGCGGTGGGTATGCCTTCCGCGGCAACGTCCCCGAACGGGATGGCATCCTGGCAGGCCTGTACATGTTGGATTTCATGGCGCAGACCGGGAAGTCTCCTCAGGGGCTGCTGGAGCTGCTGTTCGACAAAGTCGGGGCTCATTATTACGACCGTATTGACACCCCGTTTCGTGGTGACCGTCAAATGCGGGAACAGCACATCCTGGACTACCACCCTCAAACGATCGGTGGTTTGAGCGTCACCGGGTTGAACACGCTGGATGGATATAAATTTACCCTGGAAGATGGAGGCTGGTTGCTGATTCGCTTCTCGGGTACCGAACCGTTGATCCGCGTGTACACGGAGACCACCCACTCCGATCGGGTTAAGGCCATTCTCGAGGATGGTTTGCGGATCGCTGGTCTGAAATAAGTTGCATGTACCCCCTCACGGACACTCACTGCCATTTGTACTTTAACACCTTTGACCATGACCGAGCAGCCGTACTGGATCGCGCTTGCCAGGTGGGTGTATACCGCATCCTCGTCCCGGGCATTGATCTGCCCTCCTTTGACGCCGCGGTTGAGCTGGCTGACTCTTCCCCCAACGTGTTCATCGCCCTGGGTGTACACCCTAACAGCAGCCAAACGTGGGACGACCGTACAGGACGGACTTTGCGGTCGCTGGTTAAACACCCTAAAGTGGTGGCCATAGGTGAGATCGGTTTGGATTACTACCGGCAGCGTGCTCTCCAAGAGACCCAACAGGATGTCTTACGAGAGCAGTTAGAGCTTGCCGCGGAATGTGAGTTGCCGGTCATCATCCACAACCGCCAGGCCGCTCAAGAACTATTGGGCATCCTATCGGAATGGCTAGCGGAGTTGCAGGCTCAGGGGTCACCCCTCGCTGGACGACCTGGGGTACTGCATTCCTTTTCTGGCACCCTAGAGTTTGCCCATCAGGCCATCGAGTTAGGCTTTTTCCTGGGCATCAGCGGTCCGGTTACGTTTACAAACGCCAGGAACCTACAGCAAGTGGTAGCTCAACTTCCATTGGATAAATTGTTCATCGAAACGGATGCCCCCTTTCTGACGCCTCATCCGTATCGTGGAAAACGAAACGAACCTACCCACGTGGTTCTGATAGCTGATAAAATAAGTCAGCTACAACGACAGCCCTTAGAGGTAGTGGCTCAAAGGACAACCGAAAACGCAAATGAGTTATTCTCCTGGGGAGAACCCCATTGAACACAGTACGATTTTTCGCTCCCATTGAATCCCTGCTTCAGCAGGTTGAGAAGCGCATGCTGGCTGAAGGGGATGGATACCACCCTGAATTAAACGCCGCCCTGAAACATCTCTTGTCATCTGGAGGGAAGCGTATTCGGCCCGCGGTTACCTTGCTCAGCGGGCGGATGCTGGGTGTAGGTGACGAACAGCTCATCAACCTGGCGGCCTCCATTGAACTTCTGCATACGGCTACCCTGGTGCATGATGATCTGATTGATGGGGCCATGTTCCGTCGGGGCATTCCTACACTGAACTCCAAATGGTCTTCCGCGGCGACCGTGCTTACCGGTGATTACATCTTTTCGCGCGCCGCTTCGGTGGCTGCCAACATCAACCATGTCCCCCTCATGCACAGTTTTGCCCGTACGCTGGCGACCATCGTTGATGGAGAGATCACTCAGTTGTTCAATGCGCGCATCGTCCGTGATCAGGAGAGCTATTATCAACGCATATATGCCAAGACGGCTTCGTTGTTTGAGATGTCAACCGAAGCTGTAGCCATGCTCAGCCCCCTGGCCGAACAGACAGCCACCGACATGAAAGGTTATGGTTACCAAATTGGCATGGCCTTTCAGATCGTAGATGATGTCCTTGACTTTATTGGTGACCAGGGTCAGGTTGGCAAACCGGTGGGGAGCGATCTGCGCCAGTCCATCGTCACCTTACCCACGCTATACTACTACGAAGATCATCAAGACGATCTTGAGGTTCGTGCTCTGCTCGCTGGAGAAAAGCTGGAGGAAGAACGCATAGGGATTCTGGTCACAAACATTTGCCAAAGCGGAGCCATAGAAAGGGTGATTGAGGAAGCGAGAGGTTTTGTCCGCCGGGGTCAGGAATATCTGGCGCGTATGCCCGCAGTAAGAGAACGCCAAGCGCTCGTTGAACTTACGGATTATATTGTAGAGCGCAGGTTGTAAAGTAAGGTGATTTTTACAGTTTCTCGTCCCTCACCTTTTGGATCGAAGGGGAAAACGTTGGGAAAGCCTTTCCAATGGGTCGAGCATGCTAAAACCCCGACCCCTTAATGGAAATCCATATGAAACTTGTATCTGTATCTGAGATGTTGGAAATCGAACGAGCTGCGGATAAGTCCGGCTTGACCTACGCGGCCATGATGGAGAACGCCGGACGCGGGCTGGCTGAGGTAATCCAGGAAGAATTCGGACATCTGAAAAAGGGAGGCATACTTGCCTTGGTAGGGTCCGGAAATAATGGAGGAGACACACTGGTAGCGTTGAGCTATCTGGCCGAAGATGGCTGGCCAGCGACCGCCTATGTGGTTCGTTCACGTCCCGCGGATGACCCCTTACTGAAACGGTTGGAAAAAGCTGGGGGTGTATTGCTCTCCATCATGGAGGATAAAAATTTAAAACGTTTGATCGCTTCGGTTCAAAGTCCGGCTGTGCTCCTGGATGGTGTGTTGGGTACGGGCATCCAACTGCCTCTAAAGGACGAGGTGGCGGTTATTCTCGAAGCGGTAGGCAGGACCTTGTTTGCCATGGAGGAGCCACCGCTAGTGGTTGCAGTGGACTGCCCCTCGGGGATGGATTGCGATTCGGGTGAGGTGGCCCCCGAAACGATCCCTGCTGACCTGACCGTAAGCATGGCAGCCGTCAAACGTGGCATGCTTAAACTTCCGGCTTACCGCTACCTGGGAGAACTGCGCGTGGTGGACATTGGTCTGGATGCCGAGCTAAAACCCTGGCAGGCAATTAACCGCTTTGTAGCCGATGCTGAGGGAGTCATGGACAGCTTGCCTGAACGACCGCTGGATGCGCACAAGGGTACATTTGGCCGGGCCATGGTCGTGGCCGGTTCGGTGAACTTTACCGGAGCAGCCCATTTGGCTGGGGAGGCAGCCTTTCGTGTGGGTGCTGGCTGGGTGACATTGGCTGTCCCTACGCCGTTGCACGCCGCCCTGGCGGGCAGCTTTCCAGAGGCGACCTGGCTATTGTTACCTCATGAGATGGGAGTAATCGCCGAAGAAGCCGTTCCCCTGGTGCATGAAAACCTGGAGCGAGTGACGGCCATGCTGGTGGGTCCGGGGCTGGGGCTGGAGGATGCCACCCGAAAATTTCTCGCCCGGATGATCGGCGTGGAACCCGGTCATGGCATCGGTTTTACTTCATCGCAGGAGAGGGTCAGGTCTGCCGAGGGCCTTGAGCTCCCTCCGTTGGTTGTAGATGCGGATGGGTTGAAATTGCTGGCCCGAATAACCAAATGGGTGGATGGCCTCCCTAAGCCCGCTGTGCTCACCCCTCATCCAGGAGAGATGTCGGTATTGACAGGTCTTCCCGTTGAGGAAATACAAGCTCAACGGATAGAGGTTGCTGAGCACTTTGCCCGACAATGGGGGCATGTCGTCTTGCTCAAGGGAGCCTTCACGGTTATCGCTTCACCGGAAGGTGAAAGCACGGTAGTGCCGGTAGCCACACCTGCCCTGGCGCGAGCTGGCACAGGTGATGTTCTGGCGGGATTGATCCTCGGTTTGCGCGCCCAGGGTGTGGAGGCATATCCGGCGGCTGTGGCTGGAGCCTGGATACATGCGCAAGCCGGCCTGCGAGCTGCGGAGCTGTTTGGCAACACCGCCTCCGTGTTGGCGGGAGATGTGTTGGAGGCCGTAGTCGAAGTGATGAGCGAATTGGGCTAAGCTTTGGGAGTTATGCACCTGGCGAAAGAAACCAGCGGGTCGAGTGTCCCCTGCCTCTGTAGCAAGGGAACCCGAGACAGCAATGTTATTCATCCTGAGCGGAGGCGCGCAGCGCCGTAGTCGAAGGACGTATCACCTGCCCTTGCGGTTTGGCCTGCCCTCGCAAGGAGGGCAAGCGAGACCGAAGCCCTATCCGTGGTTGGTCTCGATACGCTGCGCTACTCGACCCAAGGGTCTCGATACATGCCCTTCGTGCCCCTGCGGGGCTCTTCGGGCACACTCGACCAACAGGACATCGCGGGTCGAGTGATCCCTGCCCCCATGGGGGCCTGTCCCCCGAATGGGGAGCGAGCCGGAGGCGAGGATCGTATCGAAACCCCTGTCAATAAAAAAAGCCCTCTCAAAGAGGGTTTTTTTATGCTGATGTAACATTACATGGACTTTATAGCCCTTTTTGGAATGAGCGTCTCGGTTTTCAGGCGAAGCACATCTTGATCCAATTCCAAATCAAAGCGATTATATAAACTTAACGCGACTGCCCAAGCCAACTCCTCACTATCAACGAGTGGGAGTGTCTCAATGTCGCGAACAGACAACTTGCCATCCTTCAAGAGAAGAGCAGCTGCCATACCTAGAATCGCTTTGTTTTGACCAGTCATATTTCTCTCCTGCTATTCTTTTTTCCTTTGGTCAATCAGGTCAGGAATCAACTCTCTTATTTCTGGGGGTAAATCCCTCAATCTTTTTCTAGTTTTTTCCTCACGTTTTTTCTTAATCAGTTCGTGTCTCCGCTCTGCTAATCTGTAAAGCTTCCATATTATATCAGTTTGTTCTTTGGTCAATTCTTCTGCAGCCAAGCCCAATTTTTGCGCTTCTTCAAGGCCAATACAGTAAGCATGGTCAGCAAAACCGGTCGTCAAGTTTTGGGCAATATCCTCGACCACATCCTTCTTGTTCTTGAGCATTCTAGAAGAAAGAAGCTTTGTAATATACTCTCTACCGATTTTAATTGCCCATCGATATTTGCCAAGCGTTAACGGAAATTGTAATCGTTGCAATAAACCCTCAGCTAATTTGGCATTGCCGCTGGAATACTCATCTCGAATTAGCTGCAGTGTAGAGTCAATATGTAATGGAGAAAATCGTTCCAATCTACCCTCGAGGGGGTTCATCTCTGTTATCTGAGGGTCGAGAGGGCCCAACTCTGCCACCGGCGTCATCAATATCTTGTCTCCAGCACAAACCAACATTGTGGCGGCACTCTTTGCCCATCTTGGCACAATGAATGCTAAATGCTTGCTTCCATAACGCCGTAGCAGTTGAGCCAAATTATACGCCGCATCTATGTCGCCGCCGCCGGAATGTACTATGACATCCAATCTTCCATCATCTTCTGTGAAATTTTCTCGTAATTCATCGTATACGTCATCAATCAGGGTTGCGTCAATTAAGCGCGGGTCAATAAGAAGAGACAAGCAGGGAATACCGTCGCGCACCTCAATCCATTTCTTGATTAGGCTCTCTATCTGCTCATTAATTTGAGTTAGCTCGTCCTTTTTCTTCCTCGATTTCTTCGCATTCTTTATCTTAGGTGCGTTTCCCGCCATTTTGCCTCTTGATGATACCTAATATGAAATAGAACCTCAAACTCAAGCAGGTTTTGTAAAGAGTTCAGTTAAAGCCCGAGAGCTTATATCTACATATCAACTTGAGGTGTTTTTTTCAGGCTGCAGCTTCTTCGGTGGGGGGTGCGGCTTTTTTGGTCTTCTTCTTGACTGTTTCCTTGGTATCTTTTATCGCTTTTTCAAGCTGACCCTTTTTTTCCTCGAAGGCAGCCTGACCACGCTTTTGCAGTTCAATTGCCTGCTCACGGGCCTGTCTGGTGAATTCCTCGGCTCGGGCACGAGCTTCCTCAGCCGTCTCCACGGCTTTATCTTTCAGTTCTATGCCTTTTTCTTTGATGAGTGCTCGTGTTTCCTCTCCCGATTGGGGAGCCAGGAGCAAACCCACCGCGGCTCCAACCAATCCACCGATTAGAAAACCGGTCAGAAATGCACCAAATTCACTTCCTTTTTCAGACATGTTACACTCTCCTTGCCTCGAATAGTGAGGTTTTACTTTTTGATTATCTTGATGAAGGTTAATAGTCGTTGGAGTACAGCCAGATATTCATTGAGTTTAATGACAGGTTCTACCAACGTGTTGCTCAGGAATTCACCCGTCCCGCGCAGGGTGTTGACAGCTTCTTGAGTGGATTCCAGGATGGGGGTGACTTCATTCTGCAGCAGGTTAATCAATCGGGCAATTTGCACCATTAGAACAACCAGACTTAGACCAATCAACAACGATTCTAGTGCCATAAAGATGATGAAGATATCGCGTATTTTTTCTGTTCGGGCGGCGTCCTGAAGTAAAAAGATGACACTGACCACCACGATAGCGATGAGGATCAGGCAACCAAGCACAATTCCCGCGATGACCTGTCGTTGCTTTTTCACTTCCTGGGGTGAAGGTACAGAGGGTGCACCTTCGGGTGCGGGGTGTTGTGAAGCCAGGGTGTTCATGGTTTTGGTATTATAACATGTTGACTCGTGTTTGGTTAAGGAACGGTGCCCAGGATGCGAGGATACCAGTAGCTGATCACCTCTGCGGCCGGTTTTCCGTGAATGGAGGTAGATTTATCTTGCAGGATAGCGGGGGGATAATAGCCACGGGAGATAAAACCTCGAATCCAATCCCGGCTGTTTACTGCCATAAGCATTGCGTTGTATGCCTCTGCCTGTTCTTGTAGGTCCAGGTGGATGTTGGGGATGTCTGGATTGGGAGGGCTGAGCATTTCTAAATTCAGACATGGACCAAAAGGCGAGGGGAGACAGCCGGTTATCCCGCCATCGGCAGAAGGGTAGGCAATTGCTAACACCAGAGGTTTGTTCACCTGAGATAGAAAAGGTAGTACGTCACTATCCAGCAGGCGCCCTGCCTCCTCGGTCATCTCCCCGATGGTGGCATTCGTATTCGAAGCCAGGCGTGCTGACCACAGGAGATAAATCTCATCTATTTTGTCAAGGAAGGGCAAGGGCTGTTCGATGTCTTCGGGATAGGATAATGCCCAGGACAGCGTTCCGTTGAACCGTGTCCGCACCTCTTGTATGATCTGGCTCCAGCGGTTGGCGGCATCAGCCGGGACGCCAGAAGGGCTGCCATCTTGTAAGGTGCCACCCGGGAGAGCGGGTGCTAACCAATCCCCACCAAGAATCAGGGAGCCTACGTTTTGCTTGGCGGCAATGTTGGCAAAATGGATGATAAACGTGCGATAGCTGGCAAACCATTCATCCCACCAGGCAGCATCCCGGGGAGAGGTTTGCCACCAGGAACCCATATCCGCTGGAAAATAGGCTTGAGGGAAAAGGGTGGTTTGCAATCCAACCGCTTGACTGCGAGAGATGATGTATACCAGGTCAGCAGCTAATGGATCATGGGTGGGTTGTAGCTGAAAGGTTAACGGGTTTTGGTTAGTGTAGGTCCACGTGGGGGTGAGTATGATTTGATTCGCTCCCTGGTTGCGCAGGGTGTTTAAAATCAATGGCATACGGTTCAGCCAGGAGGGGTGGTAATACGGTTGCAGCTCTATGCCTGCTATAAACGAGTCGCGGGTGATGATGTTTCCTGCCTGGATGGTGGTTTGTGCACCGCTGGGTGTGTATAAAAACCACTCACTGATTTCATCATCCAGTGTTTGCAGGATGATACTGCTAGCTACCGGACGACCGGTTGTATTCGGGTCACGGGTAACCACATCGTCAGCCACACCGCACTGGTCATTTCGGCAGTAGCGGTAACCAAAAGTGCCCAGCATATCTAAGGGACTGAGCAACTGGTATAACCAGCGGTTTGCACCTGCGGGCCACATGGGCAATGGCTCCGTCCAGGCCCCAGGGCGGAATTGGATGGATATGAAATCGGTGGAGGGCGTGTTATCCGGCACGGTGAGGTCGAACCAGATGGGAGCAGAGTCGCCTGCCTGCCAGGACTCGATGTAATCTTCGATGAGGGTGTTCGCTTCTGGTACGACCAGCTCGCGCAATTTAAACATACCTTCTTTGGAATGTTCGGAATTCCACAGCCCATCACCCAACGTATATTTGTAGCGGAGATGGGTTCCAGCGTACAAGGCCAATGTAATTGTGTAGCGTCCGTCAGGGAGAGGGGAGAGTACGGGCATGCGTGAGGCAATAGTGGACAATCCCCCGTTGAGGTCCGCAAAGGTGTTGCCCAATTGGTAGAGGTTACCCGCCATGCGAATGGGAACTCCGGGGGTGGTACCGGAGGGGATTTGAACAGTGAAGACGATGTTGACCAAAGGAGCCGCCTGCATACGGAGTGTGGCTGGAGTCGCAGCACCTGAAGCGACGATGGCTTCTTGTCGGAAAGGTTTATAACTTCCGTCCAGTGTGTAAGCAACGATGGTGTGCGTACCCGGGGAAATCCCTTTTAATTGGAAGTACCCCTCGGAGGAAGAAAAGGTTTGTATGCCATCCGCTACAACCAGGACATTGTTCAGAGGCTGCCCCGTCAGGCTGTCACTGACCTGACCAAAGATACTGCCGGTAGAACCCTGATAAGATGTGTCGCTCCACCGGGATATCTTATCGTGAACTTCCCCTACGCCGTCAACATAGTAGAGTCTATACCTGACGGGTGCTCCCAAGGCTGTGTATTCTTGAGCGGGGTTGGCCCCCTGTCGGGTGTAGCGATACTTCACAACACCGTTAACGGGAAATGGGATCACGATGGCGTAATGCCGTGGGTCTATGGCTTCCATGGAAAACCGGGTGGGGTTGATCGCCAACCCAGTAACTTCATCTAAGACATCCAGCGTGATGGCATATCCAGCAGGTGTGTCTTCGGGAATTTCAACCTGGAAGGTGATTTCGGCGTGGGGAAGGGGGGTGGCAGTGGGGGGTAGGGGTTGGGTGGCTGTTGGTACTGAAAGCCCTGGTATGGAGGTGGGAAGTTCAAGGAAGGAAAGGGTGCAGGATACACTGATCAGGGCTGGGAGAGTGATGATGATCAGTAGCAGGCGTAATTTCCGGTTTGAGGTTCGTGAAGATATTAGAAAAAAAGTCTTGTTCACGCGTATACCCCCTGTTTGACTAGTTGAAGGAGAAGTTCCAGGTTAGGAATCTGGGAGGCAGGAATAGATTTTTGCTTTCCGTTGTTCAATTTTATCACGAGGGCTCCATTTTCTAGGTGCATCTGTTGGATGTTTTTCCAGTACATAGAACAGTGGGGTAAGTGTAAACCATGTTGGTCAAAAGTCAATTGTCCAAATGAGAGGGTGTTTCCGGCACGGTATTCCATCTGCATGCTTTCGAGAAGGTGTGGATAAAGCTTTTCTTTGATGGATTCGAGCATTTCGCTTTTGCCAGGAAGGGAGGGGAGGGTAATTTTTTTATCGTCAATCAACTGCAGGGTTGCTTTTTCGCGCACCCGCCAGGTAATCCCCAGGAAACGTTCCTGGGTGCCGGAGATAATCAGGCCTTTGATATGTTTCCAGCCCAAAACATGCTTGCGACCTGGTTTGGGCTGGATGTGTAGACCGTTTTGGTAGATGGCAACGAACTGGTGAGCAAGTCGCAGGCGGTACAGGCTGAGCAGCAGGAAGATCAGGGCAGCTAGACAGGAAATAAGGAACCAGGTTTGTCCCCAGGCTTTGGCGGCAACAGGACCATAATGTGTATAGGCGTAATTGACTCGCCATACACCATATCCCAGAGGAGTTAACACCCCCAACATGCCTGGCAGGAGGAGAGTGAGCACGTCTAACCGGGTTATTTGCCTTCCATGAAATTTCTTGATCAGGGAGCCCAATCGCATGGCAGTGTGTTATGTTTGGGATTTATAGATGATAAGTATTTGTCGGATAGTATGTAATAATCCTGTCACTGCAAGCGCAGCGTGGCAGTCTCAGGGGTTCGCAATGACAAATAATTAAGGACTTTCCGAAGTCTACTTATAACCTCTCGACCTAAGCGGGCTTGAAATACAGGATGTCGAGAATGGATGCCTCTCGCTCCTTTTTTGCTTTGAAAACTGCTTCTACTTCCATTTCGATATAGACATCCTCTGGTTGTACTTCACCCAGGCGGTGAACCAGGCCTCCATCACCCATGGCGATAAAGGCTACTATCTCCGGGGTTTCACGGTAAGACCCATCATAATTTTCGTGCAAGAGTGTAAAGGTGTGAACTTTGCCTACAGTTCCCACATCTACCCATTCTTCCGTTTCGCCCATGCAACGTTCACAAAAGATAGTGGCTGGCACATAGATGTGGTTGCATTTCTGGCATTGGCTGCCCAGGATGCGGCCTTCTTCTTTTATCGCCTGGAAGAAGCGTTCACCGGCCAATCCATACGTGTAGCGGCTGGTGATGGGGAGGTTGCCATGCCATGCGGCAGGAGCGTTGGGATTGGGTTCCAAAAGAGACATGTTTGACCTCCAATCAATCAGTAACCTGAAAGGGTTTGAAGTAACGGATGTCGGTGATGGCCCCCTGGCGTTCTTCGGCTAGTTTCCAAACGGCTTTTACTCGCATGCCAACATGCACCTGCTGGGGGTCTACCTCACCTAAAACATGCATTATGCCATGCAGGGGGGAGGCGCCGTCAATCTCGATGACTGCTGGGAGCTCAGGTTCTGATATACGTTGTACATCCCAGGTGACGTAACACAAGGAGAATGTATTCACCGTTCCTGTATCTTTAAGTTCAACGTATTCGTCCATAGGGCGGAAACACCACTCGCAGACAGTTCGGGGTGGGATGACAACCTTCCGACAGGTTGGGCAGCGTGTTCCTACCAGGACCCCTGCTTTTAATCCCGAAAGGTAGCGACCTATGGCAATGCCGGTATCCCAGGCAAAATCACCTCTTAGTTCGTCATAGTTAAAGAGAATTTTCCCAGTGGAGAAATCTTTTTCACTTAGCGGGGTTCCAGGGAAGTGTTTGATGTTGATGGTCATGGTTTGTTTCCTTTCGTCACTACCGTCCCATAATTACTACTGTACCGACTTGCATCAAGTCACCCCAGGCTTGAGCCAGGCCACGCCTGGGCTGGCCGGGCACCTGCCGATCCCCGGCTTCGCCGCGCAGTTGCCAGAACAGCTCAGCGACTTTCATCAAACCGGCAGCCGCGATAGGATTGCCCACGCCCAACAAACCACCTGAGGGGCAGACGGGCATGTTGCCATTTCGGGCAGCGGTTCCATCGGCGTACAACCGGGGAGCCGTGCCACGATCTGCTAACTGCAAGCCTTCCAGGTGATGTAGCGCCTTGTAGTCGAAGGGATCGTAGGGTTCTACGATGTGGATTTCCTTGCGAGGTTCTTTTATCTCCGCCATTTCATAGGCCTGACGAGCCGCGTATTCTACGTAACGGGGATATGCCAGATCCCGGTTTGTCCAATAGGCTGTGTCCAGATTCCACCCCACGCCCTCGATCCAGACAGGTTTATCGGTGACACGTTTGGCGACATGCTCAGCAGCGAGAACAATGGTAACTGCTCCATCGGTGACCGGACTGACGTCCAACCGTTGGACGGGCCAGGCCAACACTTCGGAATTGAGCACATCTTCGACTGTGATGTCTGGGTCTGCCAGCAGGGCACATGGATGGTCGGCAGCGTTGCGCTTGTGCAGTACAGATACAGGAGCGATGTCTTCTTTGGAGATACCGTAGGTGGTCATGTAGCGGTTCATCTCCATGGCGAAGATCCACAGCAGGTTAGGTTTCAGTGGACGTTCGGTGGTGTGGTCGAAGATGGTCAGGAAGGCGCCCTGGGCGTGAGGGTAATAGCTGGACATTTTCTCTTCCGCTACGACAAGCACAACGTCAAACAGACCGGAAGCGATGTGATACCAACCCTGAATAGGAACAAAGACACCCGTACCCCCTCCAACGTAAGAGCGGATGTAGGGTTTGCGCCAGGCTCCAGCACCATTGCTCAAATATTCACCTTTCATGTGAATGCCATCAAATGCGTCAGGGGCGGTACCCATGCAAACAGCATCTATGTCATCCATGGTCATCTCACACGATTCCAGAGCCAGGTGAGTCGCCTGCCAGCTTAACTCTTTGGGGGTTTCCTGAGCCCGGCGGACGAATTTGGTCATCCCCGCACCAACGACAGCAACTTTTCTCATACCCATGTTAATCTCCTAAGTTAATTGCTCAGCACGGCGACAGCCCCACTGGTGGTTGGGACACCGCGCCAAGATTGTGCAAGTCCAACGTTTACGTCTTTCAATTGACGCCTTCCGGCTTCACCACGCAGTTGCAGGACAACTTCCAAAGCCCGGGATAATCCAGTGGCATCCAGTAAGTGTCCCATACCCAGGCTGCCGCCGGAGGCATTGACAGGTAAATCACCGTCAGGGGTTGTGTATCCTTCCTCGGTAAGAACGCCTGCTTCTCCAGGGAGGCAGAAGCCCAGGGCTTCAAGTGCTTGCAGCTCTTTGTAGGCATACGTGTCATCTATTTCTACAAAGTCAATTACCTGATTGGGACTGGCAATCCCCACCTGACGGTAAGCCATCTGAGAAGCTTTTTGAGCGTATACAGCCTGTGCCCAGTCGCGGCTTTCCAGGGAAGGCGAATCGTTACACCAACCCACACCCAATATCCAGATGGGTTTATCGCCTAGATAGGTTGCTTTTTTCTCGGAAGCCAGAACCATGACAACGGCACCATCGGCGGGTTTGCTGGCTTCCCGCATGCCCAAAGGCCAGGATAGCGAGGGGCCAGAAAGCACATCTTCAACGGTGAGATCAGCAGCATAAGCGGCCGAGGGGTTATCGAGAGCGTTATATTTATTCTTGGTCACCACAATGGCACATTGTTCCCGGGTTGTGCCTGTCTCATGCAGATAGCGGTTCATTTCTAAGCCAGCAACAAAGTGAGTGTTCAAACGCAACGGGCGGTTGATAACCGGGTCCTGGGCATAAGCGGTAACTTCCGAGTGGGTGAGCAGGTTTGAAGCTTTGCTGTGAGCCTCGAGGGTGATAACATCGCATAGGCCTGTCCTTATTAGCATATATGCAGAGATGAGGCCATGCAATCCATCTCCGGGTATGGTGTGTACAGGTTTCAGGACCCCTCCGAGTTGGTCGGGCACATATTCGTCGAAGATGCTGGTGCCTTCGTTAAAATCCTCGGCTACAGTGACGAAGCTGTCAATGTCTCGGCGCGGATCAACGCCGGCATCGTTGTAAGCTCTCACAGCCGCTTCATACATTAATTCCTTGTAGGATAGCTCTGGAGTGGTTGGACGAAAACCTATCCAACCGACACCAACAATTGCGACGCGTTCATTCATGTATTGCCTCCTGAGTTTGTGGTTTGAATTACTTTATGGGTTCCTTGACGGGTTTTTCTTGAGCCAAGTAAGCCAGTCCAATGCTCATAAAGTATAGCAGAATCATGGGGCCTAAAACCAACAACATGTTTATTGGGTCAATGGTTGGTGTTATAGCCGCAGCAAGTATGGCCATGATGACGACTGCCAGCCTCCAGTTAGAGGCTAACGACTTCGCTTTTATTACTTTCATGGCCGCCAGTACATAGATGACCAAGGGGAACTCAAAGGATATTCCTACCCAAAATAATAAACTGGTGACAAAGCGGAAAAATGATGAGGGACGAAGGGCTACGGAGATATTCAGTATGCTGAGCAGGAAGGGCAGCGCGGCCGGCAGCATAACGTAATAGGCAAAAGCCATACCACCGACAAAGAAGACGAGGGCGACGGGGATGGCTACCAGTCCTAAAATCCGAGCCTTACGTTTTAGACCCGGAGCCGCGAACAATAAAAGTTCCAATGCGATGTAAGGTAGGGCAATTGTAAATCCAACCAATAAAGCCACGCGCATATATACGGAGATAGGCTCGGTAACCTCAATGGCTTGCAGATGTTCAATCCCCCCAATCGGTTGGGCAAGGTAGTTGATAAATTTAGGGGTGTAAAGGAATGATAGGGTAGTGGTCAGGATCAAGGCGATGAAACCACGTAGCAGGTGCTTGCGCAGGGCATACAGGTGAGTCAGTACCTCGCTGGGATTTGTGATTGTTTTGGAAATCACCTCTGAGAAGTCGCTGTCAACCGGTTCTTGCGTGAAAAATAAAGTGATATTTCTAAAGGTATTTTTTAGCCACTGAAGTAAGGTGCGGAAGAGCCTCCCAAGAAACCATATAGGGGCAGTGATGGTAGACCAGATACTGGTGAATACTTTTCGCATGCTACTGTCAAAGTGGGTACGTGGAATCCGGTGTCAAGATTTGGAAGGGGAAGCCTCTTTAGATGTTTCTGCAACCTCAATGGATTTGTTTCCCGGTTGGGTTGGTACTCTATCTGCCCAATCACTGCTTGGTGGAGTAATCCATGCTCTCAGAGCATCTTTGGTTTTATTAATTTCCGCATTAAATGCCTCTAGCTCATTTTGTCTAATATCCGGACCCGCCTCGCGCATGAGCTTGTTGGGAAAATATCGAATTTCTCGCCATATCCTCTGGGTTGCTTTCCATCCTTCAGAGGTCACGATATTACGCAAAAATTGCCCAAGGGACTTTCCAGCTTTAACCATTTCATTTGGACCAAGGATGATGAGTATGATGATGAATATGGTGATCAGCTCGAGAGGTCCAATGCCTAGAACATCCATTGCCTATTGCTTATTGTCTTTCAATGCTTGCAGAATTTCGTTACGTCTTAAGACCAGGCTGCCTAACACGCCATTTACAAAGCGAGGAGCGCTATCGGAACCGTAAATTTTTGCCAGTTCAACGGCTTCATTTATGGCTACTTTAATCGGCGTGCCTCCAGCGATGAATTCCCATAGGGCAATACGCAAAATGTTGCGGTCAATAACCGCGACCTGTTCGAGAGGCCACTCTGGGGCGTGCTCGGCGATGAAAGTATCCAGTAAATGCGTCATGTTGATTACCCCAAAAACGATCTGGCGAACAAACTCCACCAAACTTTCATTTAAACCTGCTTCAGTGATGCGCTGATCAAATACCAGGTTTGGGGGGTGTTGGGTGATATCAACTTCGTATAGCGCTTGGAGAGCTACGCTGCGTGCTCTGGTGCGCGGTTTCATGGGGCTATGAAGTTTCCTCGATGGAAAAATCAATATCCTCAACGTGGACGTTGATGAACCCCACCGTCATCCCAACTGTTTCGGATATTGCCCGGGCGACTTCCTCTTGGATATCATGACAGACATCGCGGATATTCGCATCATGTTTCAGAACCACATGTAAATCTACGGTGACGATGTCATTATCTACATTAACGCGGACGCCGTCGTTTTCACCTCGTTTAAATAACCCCTTGAAGCCTCCCGGCACGTTACTGAGATAGCTGACGCCTGGGACGGTGAGGGTCGTCAATCGGGCTATCGTTATGAGGACCTCTGGGGCGATTGTGGTTTTTCCTGGTGGAGGTTGAATGTTGTTCATTTTTTTATTCTCATCAAGTTGTTGTTACATCATAGCCATTCCGCCATCTACACCCAGCACCTGACCGGTAATATACCCTGCTCGTTCATTAGCCAGGAAGGCTGCAGCGAAGGCCACTTCTTCGGGTGTCCCTTTTCTACCCAAAGGGATCAGCTTCATCATCTCTTGTTTTATGTCCTGAGGGACATTTCTCCAGATGTCGGTATCAACATAACCCGCCGAGATGGCGTTGACAGTGATGCCTCGTGGGGCGATTTCACGGGCTAGTGCCTTGGTGAAACCGATCTGCCCTGCTTTTGAAGCTGAGTAGTTTGTTTGCCCGGCATTCCCCATCTGCCCGGCTACGGAGGTGATATTGATGATACGGCCGTAGCGTTGGCGTAGCATGTAACGCACTGCAGCTTTTGAGCAGTTGAAGGTGCCTTTCAGATTTACATTTTGTACCCTGTCCCAATCCTCCTCCGACATGGTCATAATGAGTGTATCCCGGGTAATGCCTGCATTGTTGACCAGGATATCTAATCTGCCATAGTGGTCTATAGCTGCCTGGATCAGACCTTTGGCCTGCTCGGGGTTGGATACATCTGCCTGGTGAGCGATCGCCTCTCTACCCATCTGACGGATGGTGGTAACCACCTCGTCCGCGGCTTGGGCGGAATGATGATAGTTTACGATAATCGAGGCGCCTTGTCTGGCTAACTCCAGGGCGATAGCCCGGCCAATCCCTCGAGAGGCTCCAGTGACGATAGCTACGCGATCTTTGAGTTCCAAATCAGAAGGTGTAGACATGGCTCCATCTGTGAATCTATCGGCGTAATTATACCGTACAGAGGGGAAACGTATGAACAGCATGTGGGATCAGCTACCCAGGTTGTTGACTTCGTCCCCCACCTGATTACCATGTTTTACATTACAGTGGAGTGCCCCGTAGGGGTAAGCGAGGGGTGAGGTTTATAAAGCCAGCTTATCGAAATCTTCAGGAGAATCGAGCGGAAAGCACATAGCCGTACGATCGATTCGGTGCAACAACCCACAAAGCACGTTGCCGCTGCCAAGCTCCATGAACGTGTGGACACCCTGTGAGAGCAGGAATTTCATAGAGTCTGACCATTTAACCCGCGAGGTAAGTTGGGCAAGTAGATCCGCACGAATCTGGCTGGCCGTGGTGAGGGGAAGAGCGGTCACATTACTGATAACAGGAATCCCCGGGTCCTGGAAAGTTGTTTGTGCTAAAACTTGGGCGAAGGTCGACTGGCATGCGGCCATTAAATGAGAATGGGAGGCAATGCTCACATCCAAACGTATAACCCGACGGGCTCCCTTCGCTGAGGCAAGCTCGATGGCTTTACCAAGTGCTGTGATTGTGCCAGATATTACGGTTTGTCCTGGACAATTGTCGTTAGCAATTTGTACGGTTTCTATATCACAACTGGCTTGGTGGCATATGTTCTCTACCTCCGCTATGTCCAGGCCAAGGACGGCCGCCATACCCCCAGGATTTTCTTCTCCCGCACGTTTCATTAACTCCCCCCGGCGGCGGACCAAACGCAGCCCATCCTCAAATGACAGCGCTTCTGCGGCGACCAGGGCGCTCAATTCTCCCATGGAGTGACCGGCTACGAAACTGGGCTTGAACGGACTATATTGTTCGCGGAACACCCTGAGCACGGCGATGGAATGGACGAACAGGGCTGGTTGTGTGTTGATCGTATCATCAAGTTCCGTCGAGGGGCCTTCCCAGGCGAGACGAGAGAGATCAAAGCCGAGGAGTTCGTCTGCTGCCTCAAATGTGCTACGTGCAGTAGGATATTTCTGGGCTAAACGTTGACCCATCCCCACTTTTTGGGAGCCCTGCCCAGGGAAGAGATAAGCTGTTGTAGAGGGGGAAAAAGGCAATGTCATCGGGTGGTTAACCAAAAAACGGGTTGTTATCTGGACGACCCGTTCAGTTTTTACTCCTCAACGCTGATAACTTCGCGCCCTTTGAAAAATCCACAATGGGAGCAGACAGAATGAGGCAAGCGCATATGACCACAATTGGCACAAAAGACCAGATTGCGGAGTTTCAGCGCGTCGTGAGCTCTTCGTCGGCGTGTTCGCCCCTTGGAGTGTTTTCTTTTTGGTAAAGGGGGCATAATTGTCCTCCTAATTCCCGATGGTTCGGGGGTATTTCAGTATAATGCCTGCCTTAGAGGCAGGCAGATTATATGTAGATGGGGTCTGGCTGTCAAGCCAAATCAGGAATCCGTTAATGGGGATTGTCAGGATGTTGTACAATCTATAAAACACGGAAGCATGCAGAAATTCGCGAATTTGATTTTCATCCATGGGTTAGAAAGCAGCAGTCAGGGACACAAGGCACGTCTATTGCGTCAAATATTTCCTGGCATCCTGGTGCCTGATTTTCAGGGGACGTTAGAGGAACGCATGGCGAGGCTGGAGACGATTTTAGACAAAGGGGATGATTGGATTATTATTGGATCTAGCTTTGGAGGGTTGATGGGGACATTGTATGCTTGTGCTCACCCTGACGGGGTAAAGAAATTGATCCTCTTGGCGCCATATTTTGCCTGCTCGTCATTTTCTGAGAGATTACCTGAACCTATAGCAATTCCCGTTGTCCTGATTCACGGAACCCAGGATGTTCTCATCCCCCTGGAGGAAGTGCATCTTTTTGCCAGAAAGGTGTTTAAGAATCTAGAGTTTAGAGCGGTGGAGGATGATCACAGGTTGTGGAAAACAGCCCAACAGTTGAATTGGCAAGAGCTGGTTTCGATAAAAAATTTAGCCAACACAAAAATCCAACACTCATAGAGGAGAACAGAACATGAGTAAAAAAATCCGCTGGTACGATTACATAACCGTCAATAGCTATTGGTTAGGTTTGACAACTTTATCCCAGACGCTTGGGTTAGTGTTTCCCCTGTTGGTGCAACAGTATGTAGGGGAGGGAGGCAAGGGTACATTTTTTGGCACCTTGCGATTGTGGTCTTTGATGGTTGCCTTGCTATCACAGGCCGGAATGGGGATGCTCTCGGATCATTGCAGGTCTCGTTGGGGGCGCCGCAGGCCTTTCATCCTAATCGGTACCCTGATTGATCTTATCTTCATCACCATGATTGGCTTTTCAGCCGGCATGGAAGGCATGTCTGGTTATTGGTTTTTGTTCATCGTCGCTATCTTGCTTCAAATTTCCTCCAACACCGCCCACGGGGCTTTGCAAGGGTTGATCCCTGATATCGTACCGGAGGAAAAGCGCGGCCGGTTTTCTGGTGTGAAAGCCTTATTAGAAGTGCCTCTTCCCCTGATCATGGTCTCTTTCCTCATTGCCCCCCTGATCAGCAAGGGGAACATGTGGGGAGGCTTGCTGCTGGCCATGGGTGTGCTTGTGGTGGTCATGTTGTTGGCCATGTTTGTGCCTGAAAAGCCATTGGAAGAGCGGCTATCAGAGTTAAATTGGGACCCCTTTCTTCGGCTGCTGGGGATGACCGGTTTATTCACCGTTATTATCCTGGGAGTTGGTCGGGTTATTAAGTATGTTGGTTTTATTTCACAGGACATAACTTCGGTAACGGGGTTAATACTACTTTTGGGGCTTTCAGGAATCGTTGCCATAGCTATCACTGTGGCCATTGGAGTGTGGAGCAGTGTCCGCATCAGTCTGGGTGCAGATTCCCAAAAATATCCCTCATTTACCTGGTGGGTTGTTAACCGCCTGGCATTCTTTGTCGGTACGACCAACCTCTCTACGTTTGCGGTGTATTTTCTGCAAGGTCGTTTAGGGTATGTAAGGGAAGAGGCGGCTGCACCAGCCGCGAGGTTAATGATGGTCGTGGGTGTTTTTATTCTGCTGTCTACTCTGCCCAGTGGCTGGCTGGCAGATCGTTTTGGGTCGAAACGCCTGGCTGCGGTTAGCGGTTTACTTGCGGCTCTGGGGACCCTGGTTGCTATCCTGGTTCCAGACATGGTGGTTATTTACATCGGCGGATGTATGATTGGTTTAGCCACAGGCGTGTTCTTTACAGCAAACTGGGCTCTAGGGACAGAAATTGTGCCCAAGGAGGAAGCCGGGCGCTACCTGGGTATCTCCAATCTGGCAGGGGCAGGCGCGGGCGCGGTGGGGTCCTACATCGGCGGTCCAATCGCTGACTTTTTCACCGTACACGTGCCAGAAGTGCCAGGATTGGGTTATGTAATGTTGTTTGGGATTTATGGGGTGCTGTTCCTGCTTTCTGCTGTAGCTTTAGTGGGGGTGAAGCGAAAGGCAGGGTAAGGGTTCTCTGTGCCCCTATATTTCAAACCATTGCGCAGTCCGTATCGTTGTGTTCGATTTCGATGGTGACGTGCGCCAGGTCATACTTTTTCAACAGTCGTTTTATGTCCTCTTTGACACAGATGACCTGATCTTTTTGTAAAAATCCATTGACGACAACGTGTGTGGTCAAGACGTGATGTTCACCATCTAATGACCAGATGTGCGTGTGGTGAGTGGACTTCACGTTCTTCACGTCGGCTATCTCGTCCTCAAGGGAAGCAATATCAATATCCCTGGGAACGCCCTGTAAAAAAAGGGTGAGGGTTTCTCGTAGTTTTTTACCCACATTATAGAGCACGTAACAAGATATCAAAATCGAAAGCAGGGGGTCAAGAATATGGAGGTCGGTAAAGATTAGGGTGATGGCGACGATCAGGACGGCCACCCATCCTAATACATCTTCCAACAAATGCCATGCAATAACCCGGGCGTTCAGCGATTTGCTCCCTCGGAGGCGCAAGACCGCTGCGCCATTGATAAGAATCCCAATTATGGCGAAGGCAACCATTCCTTGGGCGTTGGAGTGTTCGGGATGGATCAACCGTGGTACAGCTTTTGACAGGACCAGGATAGAACCAACAATAAGAATAATGGTATTGATCAATGCTCCCAGGAGTGAAAATCTACGATAACCGTAAGAGAAGCGCTGATCTCGATACGCGTTGGGAGTAGCGGTCGAGAAACCAGGCCAGGGATAACGATAGGCTGTCCCCCAGATCGTGCACAGCATCCGAGAGGATCGCCAGGCTATTTGTCCAAAGCCCACCGAAAATTTCTAAAACCGTGAAGCCTAGATTGAGCAAGAACGCGGTTTTGATACTGACGTTTGGATCAGATGAGTTGTCGTGTTTGTGGGTCATTTGATAACGGTAAAGGATGATTCGCTGGGGCTATTTAACCCAGGGCGACATCCAGTATCATCATGAGTGCAAAACCTAGCATGGCCCCTGCCGTGGCAATGTGGGCATGACGTTCCAATTGGGATTCGGGGATCAACTCTTCTACTACGACGTAGATCATGGCACCCGCAGCGAATGCCAGGGCATAGGGCAAAATCGGTCGGATAAACACTACCGCGGCTGCTCCCAACAATCCGGACAAGGGTTCTACGAGGCCAGACAGTTGTCCGTACCAGAAACTTTTCAGGCGAGACATGCCTTCTCTGCGTAAGGGGATAGATACAGCCGCTCCTTCAGGGAAATTCTGAATTCCAATACCCAATGCCAGTGCGACGGCTCCAGCCATGGAGGCGGCTGGTAAACCGACACTGACCGCTCCGAAGGCGACTCCCACTGCCATGCCCTCCGGTATGTTGTGCAGGGTGATTGCCAATACCAGTAATAAACTTCTGCGCCACCTGGTCTTTATACCTTCCGCTTCTTCTATTGGAAATCCCGAATGCAGGTGAGGCAGGACTTTGTCTACACCCCAAAGGAATACACCCCCTAACAGGAAGCCGACTGATGCTGGAATCCAGGAGGGTATATCAGATTCTTGCGCTAATTCGATAGCGGGAGCTAGAAGTGACCAATAGCTGGCAGCAATCATAACCCCGGAGGCAAACCCCAGCATGCCATTCAGAACCTTTCGGTTCATGCTCTTGAAGATGAAGACCATGGCAGATCCAAGAGCAGTAAGCAACCAGGTAAAACCTGTGCCCAGCAGAGCCTGTCCTATCGGGTTGAGGTGGGTAAACCATTCGATGATCATTGTGACGTTTCTTTCTTACTCTCCAACCTCTGATCGAAGCTGTGCTTCGATGAACCCATCCAGGTTGCCATTTAGCACGGATTGAGCATTGCCCACCTCGTAATCCGTACGGTGGTCTTTGACCAACTGGTAGGGATGTAAAACATAAGAGCGGATCTGGCTGCCCCATTCGGCCTTCCGGTATTCCCCTCGCAACTCAGACATCTGTTGTTCATGCTCAAGCTGTTTAAGCTCCAACAAGCGGGAGCGGAGTACACGCATAGCGTTCTCGCGGTTCTGTAACTGAGAGCGTTCATTCTGGCAGGTGACCACTATACCGGTAGGGTAGTGAGTGATGCGCACAGCAGTGTCGTTTTTTTGGACATTTTGTCCACCAGCACCTGCTGAGCGAAATGTGTCAATCCGCAGGTCGTTGAAGTCTATTTCAATGTCCGTATCGTCCTCGACCTGGGGAAGCACTTCTACCAGGGCGAAGGAAGTATGCCGGCGATGAGCGGCATCAAAGGGGGAGAGCCGTATGAGGCGGTGGACTCCCTTTTCTGTTTTCAGGTAGCCATATGCATAGCGTCCATCTACGGCTACGGTCACACTCTTGATGCCCGCCTCTTCACCGGGTGTGGTATCCAAGATTTCTGTCTTATAGTCGTGCGCTTCAGCCCAACGTAAGTACATGCGTAAGAGCATTTCTGCCCAATCCTGGGAATCTGTGCCCCCGGCTCCAGCATGGATGGCTAAATAAGCATCATTGAGGTCATATTCACCAGCGAGTAATGTGTTAAATTCACGCTTGTCAACTTCCTGCTCTATTTTCGTAACTTCTTTTGCCAGCTCAGCAAATAACCCCTCATCCTCAAGTCTGGCCAATTCAAGGGTATCGCTAATGCGTTGTTGCAGCGCCTTCCAGCTCTCAAGCTCTTCGCTAAGAGAGGCGATTTGCTTCATAATCTTCTGAGCAGAGGCTGGCTGATTCCAAAAGGAAGGGTCTTCGGATTGTTTCTGTAACGCTTTAAGTTGAGCTTCTTTATCTGCTAAGTCAAAGACGCACCAGAAGGCTTTGGATTTTTTCTTCACATACCAATAAGCGATCAATTAGGTCTTGCATGTTTACTCCTATTTTTCCGTGTTAGAGCTAATTTAACCACAAAGGGAGCGAGAAGACAAAAAGTATTTTTCTCCCATTTTTGTCTGATGGGATGGTTAAAAATCTTTCATAACGCTGGTTACAAATGCTTCTGGATCAAAAGGATGTAGATCGTCCAATTTTTCGCCCAATCCGGCAAAAATAACCGGGATGCCAAGCTCCTGTTGAATGGCAAATGTCATACCCCCTCGCGCGGAGGTATCTAACTTCGCTAGGATGATACCGTTTACCTGGACGGCTTCTTTGAAGGCTTGGGCTTGGCGAAAGGCATTTTGACCCGTTGTGGCATCTAAAACCAACCAGATAGCCTGTGGGGCTCCAGGTAGTGCCTTACCCACAACGCGATGAACCTTTTTAAGTTCTTCGAGCAGGTTGAAACGGGTGTGTAAACGACCGGCTGTATCTATCAATACCAGGTCTATGCCTCTTTTTTGAGCAGATTGCAAGGCGTCGTATGCAACTGCACCGGGATCACCACCGGGGTGACCATGGTGCACGGGCAGGCTTAACCGCTGTCCTAATATTTGCAATTGTTCGATGGCCGCAGCCCGATAGGTATCTGTGGTTACCAGGAGTATACGTTTGCCCTCGTTGCTGTACCGTTTGCCTAATTTTGCCACACTGGTTGTTTTGCCTGATCCGTTAACGCCTACGATGAGTACTACACTTGGTTTGGAGGGGAAATCAAAAGCGGGAGGGCTATCCAGCCGATGAAGCAATTCATCACGAAGGGCTTTTTTGAGCTCAGATGCCTGAGTCAATCCCTCTTGGTGTACTCTTTTTTGGAGGGAGGTGATGATTTGTTGGGTGGTGTCAATACCCAGATCGCATTGGATGAGCAATGCTTCGAGGTTATCCCAGGTTTCTTTGGTGATCTGTGTTGTTCCTAATAAGTTAGCAATGCGTCCGAACTGGGCTTTGCTGGTTTTGGCCAGAGCGGTCTTCCACTTTTCGAATTTGCTTGTCACGGGTTGAGATTATATCACGGGCAAAGAACCAAGCTGGAATACCAGAAAGAAGGTGCCTGTCAAAGGGGAGATTATGATAAGGACAGCATCAGTTTGCATGTATAATTTCATCATGGTTAAAAAAGACTTATCTCATACAGACGAACGTGGACGTGTACGCATGGTGGATGTTGGGCCTAAGCCTGTCAGTGAGCGGCTCGCAATTGCCAGGGGAGAGGTAATTATGAAGTTCGAGACGTTCGAGCAGCTTCGAAAGGGGGTGATGAAAAAAGGGGATGTGTTAACCGTGGCTCAAATAGCGGGTGTGATGGGGGCTAAACGCACCGCGGACCTGATCCCGCTTTGCCATCCCATCCCACTGGGACACATTGACGTGGAGCTGGAATTGGATGAGGGTTTACCGGGTGTGCAGATACGGGCGAGTGTGCTCACGGAGGCAAAAACGGGTGTAGAGATGGAGGCCTTGACGGCGGTTTCTGTGGCAGCCTTGACGATATACGACATGGTAAAGTCCATCGAAAGGACAGTGCGCATAGCCAATATAACTTTGGTGGAAAAACGTGGAGGTACCAGCGGAGAGGTGATCAATGAGTGATCAGGTGGTAGTGACCTTGTTGTTTTTCGCCACTGTCCGGGATCGCGCTGGAATTACGCGTGCTGAGCTGGTACTCCCGAAGCATGCAACCGTGAAAGACCTGAAAACGAAAGTGGTCGAGGCATATCCAAGTATAGCGGATGCCATTCCTTCGGTTTTAGTAGCCATCAACCGGGAGTTCGCCTTGGACGAGGATGAGGTCCCGGATGGTGCGGAGGTGGCAATGTTCCCACCGGTTAGTGGGGGAAAGGGATCGGATTTTCCCGTGGTAATCGCCATAATGGAGGGGGAAATTGACTTTGACGGGATTGTGGGAAAAATTACAACACCGACAGTTGGAGCTATATGCATTTTTACTGGTGTGGTCCGCGCTATAACGAAACGAGAGGAATTTGAAGAAACTTCCTACATAAACTACGAGGCGTACCCACCGATGGCCGATATAAAGATGCGTCAGATAGCAGAGGAAATCCGTATCAGATGGCCAGATGTGGAGGGGATTGCGATTGTACAGCGTGTAGGACACCTGAAACCCGGTACACCTACCGTTATGGTTGCTTGTTCGGCTGCCCATCGTGACGATAGTATTTTTGAAGCCGCTCGATATGGCATAGACAGGCTGAAAGAGATCGTACCTGTCTGGAAACAAGAAATCTCACCACAAGGCCAGAGGTGGGTTGAGGGGGAATATATTCCCAGGCCGGGAGACTAAGGGAAGGGGTTTTTCTAGGAGGGTAACCGTTTTTATGATGGAGTGTTTTCGTTGTTCCAGTTGTGACCGACCATACCCTGCAGAGGGAGTTCCGTATCGCTGCGTCTCCTGTGGTGGGGTATATGATGTTGTTGAGCTGCCTCCATTTGACCCTACTAAAGTTGAAACCGAGCTGCCAGGGATGTGGCGTTATCGTCATACCTTTGGTTTGCCTGTGACCGCCCCGGTGGTTTCTCTGGGAGAGGGGCTGACACCTGTTGTTTGGGAATCCATACAAGGTAAGAAAGTAGTGTTCAAGCTGGAATATTTGAACCCCACGGGTTCGTTTAAAGATCGTGGTACAGCTCCCCTGGTGAGCTTACTTAAATCCCGTCAGGTACGGTCTGTGGTTGAAGATTCATCTGGCAATGCGGGGGCTTCCTTGGCTGCTTATGCTGCCCGATCTCATATTTGCGTCAAGGTTTTTGTCCCAGCTTATGCTTCGGGACCGAAACTAAAACAGATCAGTGCCTATGGTGCAGAGATAGTACCTGTGGAGGGGAAGCGCTCAGATGTAGCAGAGGCAGTGCGAAAGGTTGCCAATGGAGGTCGGGTATACGCCAGCCATGCATATTTGCCCTTCGGATGGGTGGGCATGGCGACCATTGCCTATGAGTTGGTCGCTCAGATAGGGATGGCTCCAGGGAGTGTTATCGCTCCGGCTGGACAGGGTAGTCTGTTATTAGGAATTGGTCTGGGATTCAGGGCTCTGCAACAGGCAGGTATACTTTCTGAGCCACCTCAATTGGTTGGTGTCCAGGCGCAGGCCTGTGCTCCTTTATGGATGGCGTTTGCTCAGGGAGCCAACAAATTAGAACACGTTACTGAAGGAGAAACCCTGGCTGAGGGCGTACGGATTTGCCATCCATTAAGGGTGGAGGCAGTGCTGCGGTTGCTGGCTTCTTGTCGAGGCAAGATAGTGGCAGTAGAAGAAAGAGATATACTGCCCTCCCGCGATTCACTGGCCTGGCGTGGTTTTTATGTAGAACCTACCTCAGCGATTGTGTGGCCGGTGTTATTGGATTTGCTAAGGGAGTTGCCAGAACCAGTGGTAGTGGTACTGACGGGCTCAGGGTTTAAGTGGGGAGGTACGTAAAGTTTAAATTAATCCCTATGGTTGATGATGAACCTGCGAGTATAATAGCACCAGTAACCACCACCTTAGCAAATGAGTCTTTAGAGTGAACTTATGGAACGCCAGTTGCCCAACATCTGATGGGCAACTAACGTTCCCTGGGTTCCAAGGAGTTGTTATGGGAAAACCACAGGGATCAGTTCAACTGGTAACTCCCCAAGAGTTGGTAAACAGACTGAATTTACCCATCACGGATATCTCACTGATAAACCGTGCCTTTACCCACCGGTCTTATCTAAACGAACATCCTGAAGTATTGGAAGACAACGAACGTTTAGAATTTTTAGGAGACGCAGTTCTTGAACTGGTTGTCAGCGTTTGGCTATACAACCATTTCCCGGAAATGCCCGAGGGTGGTCTGACTCGCTTACGTGCGGCGCTGATATGGAATAAACAACTGGCAGCATTTGCTCGCCGCTTATCGTTGGATAAGGCGCTACGATTGGGGAAAGGTGAGGAAGCTGCTGGAGGGCGGCAACGTACTTCATTGCTCAGTGCTACCATGGAGGCTGTGGTAGGAGCACTGTTTTTAGATTGCGGTTTACCCGCAGTCATCCAATTTGTTGAAAATTTATTAGTAGACACATCCGATGAGTTGTTTGTAACGGACAAAGACCCCAAGAGTCATTTACAAGAGCTGGTTCAAGGTTGGCATTACCCTCCTCCAGAATATCGCGTAATTGCCACTTCAGGTCCTGACCACGAGAAGGAATTTGAAGTGGAGGTAATCGTGGATGGCGAGGTATGGGGAAGAGGGAAAGGTCCAAACAAACGTTCAGCATCTAAAGACGCGGCCAAAAATGTACTTAGTGAACGTGGGTTGATTTAAGGAATATGGTAATTCGATTAAAAACTTTAGAACTTCAGGGTTACAAAACCTACGCCAGCCAAACAGTTTTTGAGTTTGCGAATGGAATAACGGCAGTTGTAGGGCCAAATGGCTCAGGTAAGTCCAACATTGTGGATGCCATACGCTGGGTGTTGGGGGAGCAGTCATTTAGCGTCTTGCGGGCTAGAAAGACAATTGATTTGATCTTTTCCGGGTCTGAACTGCGCGCTCGTTCTGGCATGGCGGCGGTGAACATCACCTTTGACAATTCTGAGGGTTGGCTACCGGTGGATTTCTCTGAGGTGAACATTGTCCGACGTGCATACCGTGACGGACAAAATGAGTATCTGCTGAATGGTCAAAAAGTACGTCTGTTTGATATTAAAGAATTGTTGGCCAGTGCGGGATTAGAACAGCGGACTTACACGATCGTTAACCAGGGCTTGGTGGACATGGCTTTGGGGCTAAAGGCTGATGAGAGGAGGAGGCTTTTTGAGGAAGCCGCAGGGATTGGACTTTATCGCAACCGGAAGGAAGAAGCCCTGCGCAGGCTGGACACCACGCGCCGCAATCTGGACCGCGTGCGGGATATCCTTTCAGAATTACAACCCCGACTGAACAGCCTGGAAAAACATGCCCAGAAAGCCAAAGACTATAAACAGATACAGGATGACCTGCGATTATTGTTGCTTGAATGGTATGGTTATCACTGGCATCGTTCTCAAGAGGAATTTATGGCCACGCGCAAGATGGCTGCCAAACAGAGAGCGATATTTGATGAAACCCGTAAAAATCAGCGGGAGTTAGAAGATCAAATCCTTTTGGGACGGGAACAAAACAAAGCACTGCGCTTGGAGTTGAGGGAGTATTTGGCGCGAGTAACGACGTTACAACAGCAACAGGAATCTCATAAGCGAGAGTTCGCAGTAACTGAAGAGCGTCATCGTGCTTTGCTCGAACGTAGACAGAACATGGAAGTGGAAATCACGCGCCTGAGGGAAAAGTTAGCGATTCGACATGATCGTGTCGAGAAGGCTGAACAGTCAAAGCAAGCTTTACAAAGTGACCTGGATGAAGCTTCATCAAGATTAGCAGAAGTACAGCGGGAATATGAAAAGAGACAAGAAGAGCGCAGCAGGCTACAAGAGGAACTAGAGAAAATCCATGCTGGACAGGAGGAAACTCTTACCCGCCGTGAACGGTTGCGTGCCCAATTAGAAGAAGTACACAATCGTCAAAGACAACTCCATATCGCCGATCAGACCAACAGTAATGCAATAGAGCAGACCAGGGCAATGCTTCAGCAGGCTGAGGATACGCTGCTACATGAAAGCAAGAGCTTACAACAGAGGCGAAGCCATCTGGAACGAACAGAGGCAACCGTTAGGAGCCTCGAGCAGGAGCTTATAAAAATTGAAGAAGATATCCGGCAGGTTGAAGTTGATCGGATGGGGCTTCAGGCGGAATTAACCAGATTGGGCGCACAGTTGGAAGTGCTCGATCAAGCCGAAGATACTTTAGCAGGATATTCTCAAGGGGCAATACATCTGCTTGAGGTCACCGAGCAGGCAAAAATATCCGGTGTAGTGGGTTTGTTGGGGTCGCGATTAGAGGTGCCGGAGGAATTGGAGCTGGCCATCTCTTCTGCGTTAGGGGTTTATCTGGATGCAGTTGTGCTGCGTTCAAGAAAACAAGTTGAAGAAGTGCTGGATTTACTGCAAACGGATTCTGGTCGGGTGGCGATAATTCCCTTAGAAGATCTGGTCGTTCAACGACGGGTAAAAGCCCCCGATGATCCTGACTGTATTGGTGTTGCGGCTGAATTGGTATCAGTGACACAGGAATTACGCCCGGCAGTGGATTTGTTGTTAAACCGGGTACTGGTGGTACGGGATAAACGTGCTGCTCTAAGGGTGTTGAAAAAAGCAGAGGCTCCTATTTGGGCAGTCACGTTGCGAGGTGAGGTAATAGATGCGGCTGGACCGGTATTGACTGGAAGTGATGTGCAGTCAAGCAAGTTAAGTAGAGGAAGGGAACAGCGTTCAATAAAAACTAAGGTAAAGGCTGTAGCTGATGACCTGGAGAAAATTGTACAGACATTGACTGAAACCAAAAACGAACGTGATGATAAGCAGAAAGCTCTTTGGAAGGTGCGCCATGAGAATACGGACGCACAGGAAGCATACAGGGATGCGGAGACCTCTTACCAGGAAGCTGTATTATCAGCTGAAACCGCCAGGCAGCAATTGGGGCTGTTGAATGGTCAGAAAGATCAATTTGCCCAGGATTTTGCCCGTTGTGACCAAGAGATCTACCAATTAGAGAAAGCCCTTGAAGAAGTGGAAGAGGATAACCGCCAGTACCGGAAAGGGCTTGAGGAGAAGGAAATCCTCCTGAATGAGTTGACCGACCAAACCTTGGGGGAAGAAGTATCGGATTGGGAAACGCGCGCGGCTGTTATGGAGCAAGCCGTACGGAATGCTCAGGAACAACTGGAAGATTTACGCGCTACAGTTCGTTTGGATGACGAAACGCTCGAGGCATGGGTGGCGCGTTCAGAAAGCATTTCATCAGATATTCAGGGATTAACGGAGCGAAAAGAACAATTGGGGGTAGAAACAGATTCGATGGTTGAAGAAGTTGAAAAACTTCAAGGACAGATAGCGGCTCATGAGGAGTTGTTATCGCAAGCCGAGGCACAGCAGGACGAGTTGATTGAAAGGGAGAGGAACGCACGCAGATCGTTAGAGGCATCCGAGAGGCAATATACCCAGGTACGCATCGCTTTAGATAAACGCAAGGCAGATTTGGATCACCTCCGCCAGAGGATAGAAGATGACTTTGGTTTGGTGGAATTTGAGTATGCGGACGAGGTAGTTGGGCCGAAGCCGTTACCCCTGGAAGGAATGGTTGAGCAATTACCGCACGTAGAGACGATCACTCCTGATCTAGAGCGATCGTTAAGACAAAAACGGGCTCAGTTGCACCGCATGGGGGCCATATATCCGGACGCTCAATCCGAGTATGAGCAGGTCAAGCAGCGTTTCAACTTCCTGACAGAACAGCTAACTGATCTGGAGCGAGCCGAAGCGGATGTCAAAGATGTTATTCGCGAGTTAGATATGCTCATGGAACGGGAGTTTCTGAGCACCTTTGAGGCCGTAGCGGGGGAGTTCAGCAGTATTTTCAAACGCCTCTTTGGTGGTGGCGCGGCACAATTATTGCTAACCAATCCTGATGACTTGACCTCAACAGGGATCGAAATTGAGGTGCGTCTGCCAAATCGCCGTCCCCAAGACCTCTCCGTACTTTCGGGTGGAGAGCGGAGTTTGTCTGCTATCGCTCTGGTCTTTGCCCTTCTCCGTTTTGCTCCTACCCCTTTTTGTATATTGGACGAAGTGGATGCGATGTTAGACGATGCCAACATCGGTCGTTTTCGGGAACTGCTGTTGGAGTTGAGTAACAACACCCAGATTGTGATCATAACCCATAACCGCAACACATTAAGGGGTGCTGATCTCATCTATGGTGTTTCGATGGGACGAGATTCGAGTAGTCAAGTTATCAGTCTGAATATGGAAGATATCGAGGAAGAAAAGGTTGGCGTTTGATTGGGGTGGTAAGAAATGACAAAGGGGTGGTTAGCCACCCCTTTTTCTGTTAGATATTACGAACCTGCATTTATGGGCTAAGGGCAAGAGAATTCCTTTACTTTGTTTGCCTCCGCGTGAAACGACGCGGTGAGAATTGTTCCGCAACCGTATAACCAGTACGTGTACTTCCCCTTGGGTATGGTGAAGGATTTTACATCCCCTTTGGCAAAGGAAAAAACATAGGTCTGGGGGCCTTTGAATATCAACGTCATATAGCCAAAGGTCTTGTTCTTGAAAGTAACCTTGACCAGCTTAAGCAGTTCACCACCATCAATCATTCCAGGTTTGGGGGAGCTTTTCAAAGCTTTGGTACCACAGGTGGGCACTATCAGGGTTTGTCGTTTGGTCAGGTCGAATGCTTGGGAGACAGAGATCCCGCAGGAATACAAGGTCGCTGTGTATATTCCTCTCATAGGGGTGAAAATTTGGGTATCTCCTGGTTCTACGGTTAAGTAATAAAAGTTATCTCCGACCAGTTTCAATGATATATGGCGGTTGCTGTTGTTGATAATGGTCAGTCGTACCAGATCGGATTTGGCTGGAACTGCAGATATCAGCATTGACGATATCAAGGCCAATAGCAGGGTGACGCGGTAGAAGGGTTTGTTCATGGTAATCTCCAAAATAATGGATGTTGGGTTCTTCAGAAAATGATGGGATAAATATCCTGAGTGAAGTTGTCTTAGTTGAGGTTTATAGAGGATTATCGTATTGTACTCCTGGTTCCCTGTCAAGGAAACCATTCCTTGATTTTTGGGTTGTGGTAAAGGTTATGCAATAAAAAAGCGCCCGGGGGCGCTTTTTTAGAGGTGGAGATGGCGGGATTCGAACCCGCGTCCGAATGAGACGTACCTTCGATTTCTACGAGCCTAGTCGTTTGCTCTTCTCGTTACATGACTCTCAAACGACAAAGGGGATCATGTAACCAGTCACTTTTTCTTTTGTACAGTGAGTGACATCCCGTACAGCACTTTGACTTTGTCTCGCCCGATCCTACGACCGGTCAAAGAGCGGTGCAGGTGGACGTGACCCCTTGGGGGTCTTGCTCTTCAGTTCGCTTATGCAGCGAGAGGAAGAGCGGCATAATTTGTGCGGTTGGCACTTATTGGTTGCGCTGATTTTACGAGGTCGGCGCCTCTCGGCTCGCAATCCAAGGCCAATCTCACCCGTCGAAACCGTTCATCCCCAGGCGTTCTTATTATACCAAATCTTAGTCTAAAATTGTACACTTCTGTGACCTTCGTGATATACTCACGAGGCTCAAACCAAATTGTTTTTTCGGCTTTCTCAACTTGAACATAGTGAAAACATTTTTCTCAGTTTTTATATTCAATCCATCGGTAGTTGCAATAAGTAACTATTACTATTTGGCGGGGTTATCCTTAAAAACCCTGTCGGCGAAGGGTGAGTCTGTTGGTAGATCAAGTTGATAATATCCCTCTCTCCCAAGCCGTTCAAGGGGACAAGAAAGCTTTTGGACTGCTGTACGAACGATATGTAGAACGTATTTACAACTATATATATTATCGGACGGGCAATCAGTTCGATGCGGAGGATTTAACTGCGCGGGTATTTTTCCGGGCATTACGCCATATCGAAAACTACGAAGACCGAGGCGTCCCGTTTTCTGCCTGGTTGTATTGCATAGCACATAACCTGGTAGCCAACTGGCACCGCGATAACAACCGATGGCAAATGATACCCTTAGAGGAGATCATCTCGACCCAGTGGCACAGCGAACACCCTGAATTGGAGGTAATGGAAATCGAGGAGCAGGAAAAATTGTTGAGGGCTGTGCAGCGATTGTCGGAAGACCGCCAACAACTTCTCATCCTGAAGTTCACTGCCTACCTGACAAATGCCGAAATCGGTTATGTGATGGGACGGACTGAAGGAGCCATCAAAAGTTTATATCATCGTACGCTGATTGCCTTAAGGGAAGATCTGAAAAAAGAAAGCAGGAAAGAGAAGAAAAAACATCACCGATAATCAGGAGTACAGGTATGTTAAGGATCGTTACAGATGGTGCTGGAGATTTTCCACCCGATTGGTTAGAAGTATTCGACTTTCAAGTCATCCCTATTAATATCCATTTTGGAGATAAAATCTACCTTCAAGGCGTAGATTTGAGCGATGAGGACTTCTATAAAATCGTAGACGAAACGGGTGTAATCCCTAAGACAGCTCAACCATCTCCGCATCAATTTATTGAATTTTATCGTCAGATCGCTAAGCGTGGAGATACCATCCTCTCGATGCATATTACTGGTAAACTTTCTGGCACGTATGCATCCGCAGAGATGGCTGCCCGGGAGCTTGAAGGTGAATTTAAGATAATCCCCTTTGATTCAGGCAACGGTTCTGCCGGGTTGGCCTACATGTGCCGGGAGGCTCGCGAGATGGAGCGGGCGAACTTTTCTCTGGAGAAAATCCTGGAGCGTATGGACTATATACGTCGGAATATCCGTATCGTGTTGACCCTGGACTCTTTGGATTATGCCCGAATGAGTGGCCGTGTACAGGCTATTCAAGCGGCCCTGGCTTCTCTACTTAACGTAAAACCCATCATCGAGTTACAGGAAGGGATGTTGGATATAGTCGGTCGTGTGAGAACGCGCAGCAAATCCATCGTTCACATCTTGGAAAAGTTGCGCGCCCAATTTGCTGATCGCCTCGTGAATATCGCGGTTGTGCATGCTCGTGACCTGAAAGTTGGCGAACAGCTTCTGGAACGTGTTCGTGGATTGTTCAACTATCGTCATATAATTATGACGGATCTTTCTATTGCCGTAGCGGCAAATTTAGGACCGGGAACCGTAGGCCTAGTGGCTTACCCCGTGGAGTGATGATATGGACATAGATATTGAGCAACACCTTGGATCTGCTCTCCATCCTGTAAAACCGCGCCCGGAATTTGTGCGTGGTCTCAGAGAAATTTTAGTTGGTTCTGCCCCTGGAACGACTCGCTGGCAGATTCCTGTCATCAGCATGGAGGGGATAAAGAAAGCCGTTTTAATCCTGGTGGGGATTGCCAGTGGCACCTTGCTGATCATCAATGGATTACGAGCGGTGGTGGCATTGTTGGCAGCTTTGGGTTTGTTGCAGCAGGTGAAGAAGCAGGTGAAGGAGCAATCTGTGCAACCCTCGACTATGCATACAGCTTCCTGAAACGTGGGTAACCACATGTAGGAACCTTTCGTAAACCTACAGGGTTGATCAGAATTTTAAGCCCCGGGAGCATTGCCTCCGGGGTGTTTTTTTGATGGAGAAGGACAGTTTCTCTATGCCCAAGTCGAAGGATGGTAAAAATATGATATTGCTTGAACTGAGAAAATAGCGTACACTTTGAAGGGATTGCTAGGATCAAGATTCTGCGAGGGTACAGTAAACATGAACAAACGCTATATCTCTATTCCGCTCATTCTGCTTGTTGGGCTTCTTCTAATTCCCCTTGTCTTTTCCAGCACCCAGGCACAAACCAAGTCCGTCACCGTCGTTCGTCGGGACGCGACCATCACTATCCTTACCAACGGAAAGGTGCACATGGAGGAAGTTTGGGAGGTACAGTTCTCAGGCGGCCCTTTCACCTATGCTTATCGTGATATCCCCCTGAATCGCGTAGAGGACATTACTGATTGGAATGTGTGGGAGGGTGATCACCAGTATTCTCGCTCCAGCTCGCAAAATGCAGGCACCTTTTACATAGAATCAGGTGCGGATTCACGGAAAATCACCTGGTACTTTTCACCGACAACCAACAGCACGCGAACTTTCATCCTTTCCTATACCCTGATAGGAGCGTTGCGTATTGAAGAAGGTGGCGATCAGTTCTTTTGGAAGTTCATCGAAGAAGATCGCGCCTATACAATCCAATCAGCCGATGTGATCGTGAACCTCCCGGCGAATTTTGCGACCGACCAATTGAAGATGGCCACGTACCGAAATGGCTCTCAGGAATCTGGCGCTTCGGTCATTTTAGATGGTTCAACGCTTCAGTTTAGAGGCAGCTCTTTTGGCCCTGGCATAGAATGGGAGATCAGAGTGCAATTCCCCCATGGTGTTGTGCCAGATTTGGCTCCAGATTGGCAGGTGCAGGAGGAGAGGCAGCCGTTATACATCTTAGGCTTTCTTGCCCTTTCACTCCTCATCCTGATTGGCGGTGGGGTGGTGATTTACCTGGTCTGGTATTTGTATGGGCGAGATGTTCCCATGGGAGTACCGGAACCGGAATATTATCCCCGCCCACCAGCCGAACTTCAACCTGCCATTGTAGGTACGTTGTTGGACGAAAAAGCAGACATCAAGGATATCCTGGCTACCATGATTGATCTGGCCAGGCGCGGGTATCTGCAAATTGAAGAACAGTTAACGAGGAGCGGCAGGCGATACACCAGCCCACGGGTAAGCTTCTTTCGCCAGCAAGGAGATGGTTCACCTTTGTTGGATTATGAAAGCCTCTTTTTGAACCGTCTTTTTGGGATTGGACGGGAAAAACGTCTAGCGGATTTACGGAATAAATTCTATGAGGAAATCCCTAAGCTAAAGGAAGAATTGTATAAAGAGGTCGTAAAGAACGGTTTCTTTTCAAAAAGACCGGATAAAGTCCGCAGTTCGTTCATTGCCCTCTCTGTCTTATTGATAGCGGCACCCGCGGGTTGTTTCCTGTTTTTAGCCATGGGTTCTTCCTTGCCACTAGCGTGGGCGCCGTTTGTGGCTCTTGAAATGGTCGCCATTGGATTTGTAATATTGGGAATTTTTATGCCTCGCAAGACTCGCCGGGGGTCAGAAGAGGCGGCCAAGTGGCGGGCATTCAAACGCTACTTGCAAAACCTGGAGCGCTATACCAGCGTGGAGGGGGCAAAAGAACTGTTTGAGAAGTATCTGCCATACGCTATTGCCTTCGGATTGGAGAAATCCTGGGTGAAACGTTTTGAAGTTGTGGATACACCTGCTCCCATTTGGTATCAGATGATCCCCATGACCACCCCTTCGCGTTCAGGCTCGAGAGGGACCATGAGCAGAGCCGGAACTGGTTCAACTGGGAGCAGACCTTCTCTTGATAGTCTCTCGAAAGGGACATTATCCAGCCTGTCCAGCATCAGTGATGGCTTCTTCTCCATGTTAAACAGCGCGGCCAGCACGCTGACCAGCATGCCTTCCAGCTCAGGCAGCGGAGGCTTCTCTGGGGGAGGGGGAGGAGGTGGGGGAGGCGGGGGTGGTGGCAGTGGGTTCGGATAAACTCACGAATCCAATAAGAGAGTCCCTTTTCCTAATTTGATCAGGAGGATGAGCTTGAGATGAGCCAGGGTAAAACCGTCGGATATATCGTTATTTTTATAGGTGTAGGAATATGCGTTTTGGCAACCCTGTTCATTGGATCGGGTTATGTCACCAGAAGCACCAGCCTTTCAGGTGCAATTTTAGGTATCAGCTTGTTCGGAGCCATGCCACTGCTACTTACGGTTGGTGCGGGTGTCTATCTCATCATCAAGGGAGGGACGGAGGCACGCCAGCTTGAACAGGTGAAGAAGAAGGAACGTATATTAGGCATGATTCAGGCACAGGGTCAGGTTTCGCTGAGTTCCATCATGGTAGAGATGGGTTTATCCCGTGAAGAGGTGAGCACTGCCATTTATGACCTGGTCAACCTGGGCTTGTTTACTGGCTACATTGATTGGGATTCCATGACCTTTTACTCACAAGACGCTCCCAAGATAGCCAGTAATAAATGCCCGAATTGTGGCGGGATACGAGAGTTTGTTGGTAAAGGTGTCATCAAATGTCCGTATTGCGGCGTCAGCCTCTTCATCCCCCCAGGAACCCCCGATACACAGGCTGCCCCTCAACCACCGCCTGACTCGCCCCAATGAGCAAAGAGGCTGCATCCAATCCAATATCTGCGCTTCATAGTTTGGGTCAATCGCTCTGGTACGACAACATCCAAAGGAGCTTGCTGCGTGATGGTACACTGGAAGCCATGATCCAGCGGGATGAAATACGCGGCATGACCTCTAATCCCAGCATATTCGAAAAAGCGATCTCTCAAACCAACGAATACGACCTGGATATCAGCCATCTGGCAAACGAGGGATACACTGCTGAGGAAATCTACGAACATTTGACTGTCGAAGATGTTCAAGCAGCGGCAGACCTTTTCCATCCCTTGTATGCCAGGACGAATGCTGTGGATGGGTATGTCAGCCTGGAGGTCAACCCGCACCTGGCGTACGATACGCAGGGTACGGTTATAGAAGCACAACGCTTGTGGGACTTGGTAGACCGACCGAACCTGATGATAAAAATCCCGGCAACTACAACTGGCCTACCGGCGATCACCGCCTCCATTGTACAGGGGATTAATATCAACGTTACCTTGCTTTTTTCGCTGGAGCGTTACTCTGAAGTGATGGACGCTTATCTCACAGGCTTAGAACAGCGGTTGGAAGTTGCCAAGTCGCTACAATCTGTTACCTCGGTAGCTTCGTTCTTTGTATCCCGTATAGACACCAAAGCCGATGCCAGACTCGGGGAGGTTATCTGCTCAGGACATTCGCGGGCCAGCGTGGCCTCCGACCTAGTCGGTAAGATTGCGGTTTCAAGCGCCAGGCTGGCGTACCAGCGTTTTATACGGGTGTTTGAGGGCTCTCGGTTCAAGAAGTTGCAATCCCGCGGAGGGTGTATCCAGCGGCCATTATGGGCTTCAACCAGCACTAAGAATCCGGCCTACTCTGATGTTAAATATGTCGAAGACCTCATCGGCCCGGGAACGATTAACACCGTACCACCTCACACGCTGGAGGCTTTTCGCCATCACGGTCGAGCGCGCCTAAGCATTACAGAAAACGTGGAAGCCGCTCAACAGGTGCTCGATCAATTTGAGTCCATTGGTGTATCCCCAAACCAGATCACCAAGGAACTAGAGCAGGAAGGAGTGGAGGCTTTTGCCTCTGCGTTTGACAGCCTGATTGCCAGCATAGAAAATCGTCGAAAGCAAACCTTAAGAATGTGAGCTTATTTTAACTTTGTGCTATACTATTGGCGAAATTCCCACCGGGATTCATGCATGGACATCCAGACAACCTCTCTCACCCAACAAACCTTATTTGAAGTCGAAGAGATAAAACCCGCTCAAATTGAGTTGTTTCCTGCAGTGTGGCGGGTAACCGAAAGGCTCTCGGCCCCTGAAGCCGCGATGCGTTTAGATTCACTAGAACGCCTCTCAGCGATGAATGCCCCACGGGTATCGCCTCTGGTTGCCTATATGATAGCCACTCGGCTGACTGATCCTGACCTTCAGGTACGTTTCAGCGTGGTTCGCATCCTGGGCGAGATTCTCGTCCCCGACAAGGAGGGGTATACCTCTCATCCGGATGTGCGCCGCCACCTTTCAGCGCAGTTAAGTCGTATGCGCCGTCGTTCGATTTTTGCCCTGCTGGAGGTTGCGGTTACCCATGCAGAGGCGGAAGAGCATGTGGTTCGGTTGTTAAATCTCTGTCCGTTCGCTGGCAACTCCTTAGCCTCCATCCTCGCTGATCGTACATTGCCGTTATCCATCCGTAGACAAGCGGTGCATTTTCTGGGGGAAGTAGGCTACCTGGATGCCATCCCTGCCTTAGAACGGTTGCTCATACGTTTGCAATCACGCCTCAGTGGTCAACGAAAAATGCCTTTTGCTCCTGTAGCAGACCCGGATGAAGAGGCTGTCCTGCTTCCAGAAATACAGGGGGTCCTCCGATTGCTCAGAGCTTCTTAATAAAGGTCATCTTGTTGTTAGTTATAAATTGTTGGTTACTTGTTCTTTAGGATAAAATATTGTCTGTCCATACACTATACCCACCGGACAGACGATCAGTTTGGCAATACAGGCTATCACTGGTATTGCCTTCTCCAGGAGGAGAGATGGAAAACAAACTTTATGTAGGAAACTTGTCGTACAACGTTAGTGATGCTGATTTGCAGGCTCTGTTTGAGCAGGCGGGTACCGTGAAATCGGTTCAGATCATCAAAGATCGAGACACGGGACGCTCGAAGGGTTTTGCGTTTATAGAAATGGAGACCCAGGAAGAAGCCCAAAAAGCCATCAGCATGTTTAACGGCAAAGAAATAGAGGAGCGAGCGTTAAAGGTAAGCATTGCCAGGCCCCGCAAAGAACGTGACGATAGATGGGGAGGTGATCGTCGCAGGGGGGGCAGGCGCAGGCCAGGTGGTGGTCGCGACCGCTACGAGTAATCATCTCAAGAACACTCTACCCAATATTCTTCCCACAATTGGGACAGGCATCCTCATTGGCCACGATGACGAAACCGCAAGATGGGCAGGTGGTTGGGTGGGCATCTCCAAGCGGTGCGCCACAGGCGATACACCGGTCTTCACCCAGTTGATTGGCTGTACGGCAGTATTCACAAACCACGCGTTGTAGACGCTCCGAGAGTTCTAGCCCTGCCCCTGAAGCATGTACGGTCTCCTCAATAACCTGGCAGACGCGGTCAGTTAATCCTAGATGTTCAATATCCTGAGCCAAATCGTCTAGCCGATGGATTAGCGTAAACGGGTTGCGTAACGCCGCTAAAGCGGTAACCCCTAAACTGGCGGCCACGCCAAACCAGGCCTGTTTGCCTATCTGTACTGAAACCCCGTCTTCAATTTCCTGGAGCGTCACTGTCAAGGCAGTCTGTCCCCCAGAAGTTGCCCCCAGCCTCGAGGCTATCTGTACAATTACCTGATCTTCGCGGCCAAGTTGTTGTGCCTGCAGGTTACCGTGGTTGAATTCGGCTACCAAAGCACGGGCAATTTCGTTGGGGGTTATATCACCGTGGTAGATTTTTCTCTCATACATCTTTATGATCTCTGTTTACCCTCAATAGTTCCCAGTAAGATAGCTGCAGCGATTCCTAATCGGTGGTCCAGTCGTCGAGCGGTATCCATGCTGAAATCTATGTCCAATACATAACCAAAAAGGTGAAACCGCTGCCGAAGATCTGCAACCCTTTGACCGTCTATGACCACATCATAATTCTGGGGTAATAGACTGCCCAGCAGGAAACGGCGGAGCAAAGCCAATCCCAGGCTGTCTTCACAGAGTATTCCAATGGGTTGGTCAAGGTTGTCGAGAACTTCCCATTCGTCGCGCATCAGAGAGCGAAAACCCTTGCGACGCAGCACACCGACTTTGGATTGGTAAGTGGTGTCTATAACATCATACGCCGCGGAGAAATCCAGAATTTGCCGGGCTTGTATGTGCAGCAATTCCTGCCCCATGCTCTCGTCAGTAAATACTCGGATGTCCTCCCTAAGCCTGAACATCTTTTGCTGGCTAAAGAGTACAAGCTGGCCGGTGGGGTTGAAAATGCGGAATTTGCCAGTCAATGCCAGGATTTGCCGCTTGAGCACATATCGGTCATGTAAAAATGCAGGATGCATCAGCAGTCTCCTGTTTTAGCTTATCAACGTTAGCTCATTCCAGTTCTGTCCTTTGGATTATAATCTCTTTTCGGTAAAAACCACGAATAACGAGGAAACATGAAACCTGCGTCGTTGATCATCATTCCAATCGTAGCGTTACTTTTTGTAGGCACAATATTATGGATTGGACCGGGCCTCAGCGTTGTCCATGCCCAGCAGCCCACGGTATCCATCCCCACAGTGACCAGCACGCCCACTGGCCCAATTGCCACTGTGAACCTGGATCAAGACCAGATCAATGTACGTTCTGGGCCGGGAACAGTTTACCCCAAGGTAGGTGTTTTATTGGGTGGGCAGCGGGTTGTCGCCCTGGGACGTTCTTCGCAAGGACTGTGGATTCAGGTCGTCTACCCAGGGGTGGAAGGAGGAGTCGCCTGGGTGTATTCGCCGTTGGTCACGGTTACCGGTGGAGATTTGCCCATCGTCGAACCGCCACCCACACCCACCCCTCGCACCACACCAACCATAGATCCTACTTTGGCGGCCCAGTTTCTCATTGACACTCCCGTACCGCGCCTGCCCACTTTCACACCCCCTCCTCCATTGGTCATTCCAACCTTCGAGCCCATCAATCCAGACATCCAGCCCAGCGGTGTACCCATGGGCATGATCATCATCGGTCTGGGAGTCGTGGGATTGTTTGGCGGGATTATCTCCCTTTTGCGTGGTCGGTAAAATTTTTATATCAAATCCCCTGCAGTAATCAATTCGCACACTTTATCAATATCTGGTCCCCACCATTTGTCGCCTCCCTGATAGGGAACAACAGACCGGATTTTTGCGTGAGCGGATTTAACCCCCACACCTAGCCGTCCTTCGGGTATCAGGCGCAGGCGTATGTCCAGAGCGCGTGCGGCTGTAAAGGCTTCGATGGCCAGCACATGCGCGGTGTTGGCAACTACTCTGTGTGCGTGACGTGCGGCGGTCATCGAATTGGCATTGTGGTCTTCCTGAGAACCTGAGGTAGACAAGGATTGCACACTGTCCGGTGTGGACAGGGTTCGATTTTCGAGCACCAGAGCCGCAGCGGTGTATTGTGGCATCATCATCCCGGAGTTTATCCCGGCAGCCCCAGGGGAGTCAACCAACATGGGTGGTAGACCTTGGTTCAGGGAGCCATCTATCAGCCGAAATGTCCGCCGTTCAGAAATTGCAGAAACTTCGGTGAGGACAATGCTCAGGAAATCCATGGCAAACCCCACTGGCTCACCGTGGAAATTCCCTCCTGAGATAGCTTCATTTTCTGCCAGCAGGATGGGATTATCTGTCACCGCGTTGATCTCCCTCTCGACAAGTTGGCGTATAAACGTGAGCGTGTCTCGGGCCGCGCCTTGGACTTGAGGCGCACAGCGTAATGAATAAGCGTCCTGCACCCTGTTCGTGGAGTCAATCAGCGAACTTCCCTGGGTAAGTTGACGTACACGTGCAGCCACGGTTTGTTGACCGGGATGGGGACGCAAGGCATGGATACGGGGGTCAAAGGCGTCCGAGACGCCCAACAACGCTTCCAGGCTCATTGCCAGGGTGACTTCAGCAGTATCCAAAAGGATTGAGGCGTCATACAACGCCAGGGCTGCCAGGGCAGCCGAAAATGTAGCCCCGTTGGTTATGGCTAGCCCTTCTTTCGGCCCCAGGATCAACCTGGGAATCCCTGCCTGGGACATCGCAGTTTTTCCGTCCAGCTTTTTTCCTTCGAATTCTGCCCATCCGGAATCATTGCCCCTGTCATCCTCATCTTTAGAGAACACCAGCGCAAGGTGAGCAAGCGGGGATAGATCACCTGATGAACCCAGCGAGCCTTGCGAGGGGATCAGAGGGGTAACCCCTTTATTGAGCATTTCGAGGAGGGTTTCTACAATCTCTGGGCGTACTCCCGAATACCCTCTGGCGAGTGTGTTTGCCCGAATCAACATGGCTGCTCGCACGACTTCACCTGGCAGGTATTCTCCTGTTCCAACCGCATGGCTGAGGATTAAGTTTCGGCTGAGACGTTGTGCTTCGGCAGCAGGTATGTGCTTTTCGGAGAAGATGCCAAAACCGGTATTGATGCCGTAGACAGTTTTTTTTCCTTTAAGGGTGTTTGTCACCCAACGGTGAGATGTAATCATTTTCTCTTTTGCTTGAGGTGCTAATTTCACCTCTTCCCCTTTACGGGCTACTGCGACCACGTTTTCGATGGTCAGATTATTGCCAGTGAGCTTCAGCACGGTCACTCCTATATCAATATGAGGGATAGATTTTATGTCCTTCAGGTCCCATGATAGCCAAAAGCCTGTTCCAGTGTAGGGCAAAGTTCCAGACTGTGAGCAGGGTAAGGATAATCCATGTCGGCAGGACAATGCCCAAAAATCGGGATTTTAACCAGGGATGTGAGGGACAAGAGGGTTTATTGATTAACGCCACGCAGGCGTAAACCGCGAAAGGCATCATCGCGGGGACGAGAGCCAGGTGAAAACGGGGTTCGGATAGGATAAAAAAGTGCGGCAGGGCATATCCCATAAAAAGCAACAAAAAAAGAGAAACAGATTGGCGGTCAGATGCCAGGAGCAGCCCCAACGGGGAAAGGAACAGCGTCCCCAACCAGGGTGTAATCAACCACAGGTAGGAAAGCAGCAGCCAGGGCTGGGGTATGTTGCCGAAGAAGTTGTTCCCGTAAAAATAAAGCAGCTCACGGTCCTCCACACCGAAGTAGAACGCAGCTCGACGGAAGAGGCGCAGGAGGGCCTCACCGGGGTCGTTGAGGATGAAACCCCAGGTGGATTGCAGTGTGTATCGGTCGCGCTCAGCGTCATCTAAGATGGTCATTGACTGGATAGCGACCTCGGATACAAAACCGCCGTTGCCCTCGGGGTGATAACTGACGAACAGGTTGTAACCCAGGCTGGTCTCGACGAAGGTGGGTTTGTGCATGAGGCGTGTGTTGCGTATAGACCATGGCAGGCATAACCCAAAGACAATGAGAAGTACGACTGCAGCTTTTTGACGGTCAAGTCGGTGGGAAAAGTATGCCCATACTACACCCAATATTGCGAAAAGGATGCAGATGGAGCGGGTTAGCATACAGGCTGCCAGCAGGATGCCGCTGAGCACAGTGGGTAGCCACTTATTCGTCTTTATTGTCTGTAACAGAGCAAGGAAACTGACCGCCAGTAGAGGTATGAACAGGTTTTCTGACGCCAGGCCAACCGGGTAAAAAAGCAGGATAGGGTAGAAGGCGATGCCCAAACCTGCTAAGGTGGCCGTCCTTGGGCGTAAGCCACTGCGGATGGCGATGAGAGCGCTGATTGGAGAAAGCAAGGCGGTAAACAACGCCTGCACGACCCTGGCCCATCCGAAACGTTCCTCTTCGGGTGTCAGGGAATAGATAAGTGCCAGAAACAGCGGGTATCCTGGTGCTCGGAAGGTGGTCTCCAAACCTTCCGGGGGTACATGTATTTCGTCCAGGTCAACGAATTGAGAATAGTATGGTCGTAGAACCTCCAGATCGGCCTGGCTGTACCAGCGATAACCGTTACCCGCCAGGATGGAACGAGCCAACATGTCATACTGATACATGTCATCAAGTGCAATGGGGTGGTGGAAGAAAACGATCGCCAGCGCCAGGCGAGGGAGGCAGGCGATCAACCACAAACAGAGGTAAGCGCGAGGAGACATGAAGCTACATGGGTCTACAGTAACCAGTGTCCTACAAGGAGGGCGGCAGCAGTAACCGTGAGGTTGTCCACATCGCGGAATGGCAGGGATTCTACCAGTGTGCCTACTAGGGCGATCCAGGTGATGGGCAGGAGATAGACGGTGAGAGGAAAAGGCACAGCACCAAATGACCCGTAGACAGCAACTACACCGACGGCGCACAACCACCCACCCGCAAACATGCCTGCGGAACCCACCAGGGATTTCTCTTGACCCCAGGGCAGTTTCCACCTTCCCCACCTACGCCCAAGGATGTCGGCCAACCCATCACCGCCACACGTTAACATCAGAGCCACAATGCCGATGAGGGTATCCTTCCAGTACATCACAGTGAGAAGGACGAAGACCAGCCCATAGAAGAGAGGTCCGCGCAGGATTTCACCTCGGTCCCCTGTGCGGGTCATGGCCTGAACAGCGGCTTTATCTTCGATGAGGCCTAATCCAACCAGTACGAACTGACCAGTGATGAGCAGAGGAACCGAGGCGGCCAGGTAACGAGCGATGGGAGCCTCTGTGAAGAGCAGCCAGCAGAGGACAAATATAGGCCCAGTGCCAATGTGGATGATCTTCCGGCTGAGACGGTTGCTTATCCACCCGCGGGCAGCTGCCCAGTCGTTCAACCGCAACCAGATCAGGGCGATGACAAAGGTGATAAATAGGGCCAGCAGGTTATTTTCCAGCATAGGATTTACCAGGGGATGTCTTCGCAGGTGGAAATGCCAGCGTGTTCGTGTAGATGTTTGTACATGGTTACGTTGGTGAAGGGTTGTCCCAGGATGCCATCATGGATGGCCCAAGAGCGTAAACGGATGCTCCTGCCAGCTTCTGGCTGGCGGAAAGGTGTTGAACCATCTAGCAGGAGGAGAAGGTCGCCTCCTGGAGAAAATCCAGCCTGAATGCGCTCCATCAACCTGCGTCCCGATTGATAAGCGAAGCCGTAGCGCTCAAAAATCACTGCGTTGTGGTAGTAGAGTGGTTCAACGAAGAACATTTCGTGTTCCAAACTTTCAACAAACTGCTCGAAAGCAGACACCGCTTCGAACAGCATGCCCAAACCTCGGCGGATCTGACCGGGAGTTAAACCGTAGGCCATTGCGGCTATTTCTGCTTCGGTGTGGCGTTTAAGCACGCCGAACCTGGTGGGGGTGCCATCCGGCATACGGTCTACATCAAAGCGCGGCGAGTCCGGGTCGTTCAATATGTACAGTAAGACGTGAATCTGCCCGTTTATTGTGTCCGTAATGTGACCATAGAGTATGGGATCAGGAAAGTCAGCCTGGTGACGCAACTCCATCTCAGCCGAGCTTTGACCGGGTGGGCAGGTAAGCTTGAGCAGGTCGTTACCTTGCTTGTCAACCAGGTAAGGGCTGAGGTGAAATTGGTTCAACAATTCCTGGGGGATGAGACGTCGGTATATTTCGCGTTTATCGTAGCTTGGCAAGCGGTTAATACTTCCAATGGTGGATGGTTGTCCCATCTCTCATCTCCGGCGATATTTTTGTCTGCTCAGTTCGCGTTCAAGATCCTTTTTGGCGATGTCGGCGCGTTTGTCGTATGCTTTTTTCCCTTTAGCCAGAGCGATTTCGATCTTAGCTCGGCCAGAGCTCAGGTAGACGCGTAAAGGGATGATGGTGGCTCCTTTTTGACGTACGTCGTCCCACAAGCGGGTAATTTCCTGGTGGTGGAGGAGAAGTTTACGGGGTCGGGTTGGGTCGTGGTTGAAGTGGCTGGCAGGATCATAAGGGGCAATGTGAGCGTTGATCAACCAGGCTTCCATATCTTCAATACGGATGTAGGCTTCCTTGATGCTGATCTGCCCAGCGCGAATGGATTTGATTTCGCTGCCCTTCAGGGCGATGCCTGCCTCGTAGGTGTCGAGGATGAAAAAATCGTGACGGGCTTTGCGATTGGTAGCAACGACCTTAACGCTCATGTTGGGGATTTTAGCACAGAACAAAAAGGAGTGGTTTCCACTTATCTAGGTGGTCTCGATACGCTCCTGCGGAGCTACTCGACCCAAGGGTCTCGATACATGCCCTTCGTGCCCCTGCGGGGCACTTCGGGCACACTCGACCAACAAGATGCGGAGCTACTCAACCAGCTCTTTATCGCGGGTCGAATGCCCGAGCAGCAGTGCCTGTGCCTTACGGATGACGTTCTCGACGGTAAACCCGAACTTTTCGAATAGCACTTCGTAGGGTGCGGAAAC
>JBFLVL010000014.1:0-10746 GCA_040758495.1 Chloroflexota bacterium | reverse complement strand
TGCGGAGCTACTCAACCAGCTCTTTATCGCGGGTCGAATGCCCGAGCAGCAGTGCCTGTGCCTTACGGATGACGTTCTCGACGGTAAACCCGAACTTTTCGAATAGCACTTCGTAGGGTGCGGAAACCCCAAACCGTTCCAGGCTGATGATATCGCCTCCGTCACCCACCCACCGTTCCCACCCTTGAGCCACGGCAGCTTCGACTGCCAGACGGGCGCGAACGCTTGGCAGCAATACGCTATCCTGATAGGACGTATCCTGCGCCTCAAACAGCTCCCAACTGGGGAAGGAAACCAGGCGCACGTTCACACCCTCTGCTGCTAGTAATTCGCCCGCTCTCGTAATCAGATGTACTTCTGAACCGGAGGCCATCAAGATGAGTTCTGGCTCATCGTCCCCCATATCGGCCAGGACATACGCTCCGTGTCTCAAGCCACTGGCTGGGGCATACAGCAATCGGTCTAGGGTGGGGACAGCTTGACGGGTCAAGGCCAGGGCGGTAGGGCCACCTTTTCGGGTGATGGCTACCTTCCAGGCTTCAGTGACCTCGTTTGCGTCCATGGGTCGGATGACAACCAGGTTGGGTAACGCTCTTAGAGCAGCCAGATGTTCAACCGGTTGGTGTGTGGGGCCGTCTTCCCCCAGGCCGACGCTATCGTGGGTGAACACCCAGATATTGGGGATGCGGGACATGGCCGCCAAGCGTAATGCCGGGCGCAGGTAATCAGAGAAGACCAGGAAGGTGCCTGCGTAAGGGGTCACGCCCCCGTGCAACCCCATGCCGTTGAGGGCCGCGCCCATGGCGTGTTCGCGCACGCCAAAGTGGAGATTCCGCCCCTGGGGAGTAGCAGGCTGAAAGTCCGTACTGCTTTCAATCCAGGTCTTATTGGAGGGCGTCAAATCCGCGGAACCCCCCATTAATTCTGGCAGACGCGGGGCTATGGCGTTGATCACTTTCCCGGATGCAGCGCGGGTGGCCATCCCTTTAGCATCTGGTGGGAACTCGGGCATGTCAGCCTCCCAACCCTCCGGAAGCTTTCCTTGAAAACGGCGTTCCAGCTCCTGGGCTAGTTCAGGGAATGCCTCACGATACGCTCGCAATTGGGCTTGCCATGAGGCTTCCAGTCGAGCGCCGCGCTCTACGGCCTCTCGGAAATGCGCCAGCACATCAGGAGGGACAAGGAAATCGGGCTCCAATGGCCAGTTCAGGTTGCGCTTGGCACCGCGCAGTTCCTCCTCGCCTGGGGGTTCGCCGTGGGCTTTGGCCGTATCCTGAAGGTTGGGCAACCCATAACCAATTACGGAACGGCAGGAAATCAGCGAAGGGCGCGAATCGGCCTGGGCGGAACAGATGGCAGCCTCCAGGGAGTCTACATCGTTGGCATCCGCGACCCTTTGAACCTGCCAGCCATAGGCAGCAAAACGAGCCAGCCGGTCTTCGGTGAATGTCAGGTCCGTGCTGCCGTCAATCGAGATGCGGTTATCGTCGTACAGGTAGATGAGCCTGCCCAGGCGCAAATGGCCTGCCAGCGAAGCGGCTTCGGACGCCACACCTTCCATCAGGTCTCCATCAGTGACAATGGCATAGATGTAGTGGTTGAATATTTCGTGCCCGGGTTGGTTGAAGTGTGCGGCCAGGTGTTCGGCGGCGATAGCCATGCCCACACCGTTACCAAATCCCTGACCAAGCGGTCCGCTGGTAACCTCCACACCAGGGGTAAGGTGGTTTTCGGGGTGTCCTGGAGTACAGCTATTCCACTGACGGAAGTTTTTGATATCTTCGAGAGACAGGTCATAACCTGTGAGGTACAGCAGGGCATAGAGCAACATCGAGCCATGCCCGCCGGAGAGGATGAAACGGTCGCGTCCAGGCCATTGGGGGTTACGCGGGTTGTACCGCAAGTGACGCGTCCATAGGGTATAGGCCATGGCGGCTGCACCCAGGGGCAAACCTGGGTGCCCAGAATTGGCTTTTTGGATGGCGTCGAGGGCGAGGAAACGGATGGTGTTGATGGCGCGGGTTTGCAGGTCAGAGGTATTCATGGGTTGTGTTGGTTTGGTTTCAGGGATACCTTATTTTACCGCGTCTGGGTTTTGTGTTAGGTAGAAGGTAGTCTAATAAAGGGTTGGGCTGGATGATTAAAATAGCTTCTTCAAGTGGTTTTTAGGGTTATACATAGCATAGAGGATTCTGACGTGAGGTCTAATTTCTTCGTTGAATTATCAAGGAGGCTGAAATGAGCGTTGGTAAAAAAATACTCAATGTAGTCAGTTGGATAATCACCATTCCCGTGCAGGGTGGATTGGGTATATTTTTAGGATTTATCGCCAGTGTGCTCGGTCGAATTACCTGGATACTATCACTAACCCTAATGTGGTTAGGGATTACCATTGGCTTGTATGCTATAGGAGCGTTGTCTTTAGCTCTGCGAAAGGGGATCAGGCACAAGAAGTACCTTGTCCGAATTAGTTCGACTGGCCTGGGTGTATTGATACCCATGGCCCTCTTACTGGTATTAGCTCTAAAATTAGGCTATGATAGCGCGGTGATCAGCGATCGCTGGGGTCCGTTGCTTTCGTTCTTCGCTATAGTTTTAGGTCTGTTGGGGTTTTATCTTCCGGGTTGGTTTGGCTCAAAATCGAACGCCTATTAGTTAAGACTTCGGAAGTTTTTATAACTTCCCAAGTCTCACGATGCTGTTATCTATGAGGCCTCTGGGAAAAACAATACCTCCAAAAAGTGTTGTGGCTGCATGTGCCCTAATCGGGATCGTAGCCCTGGTTATAGCCCTTGCCGGTTATCTGCCCCAGGGGATTGATTGGCAGGAAACCTATCGTCCCGCGGGACTAGCCATCCTTCGAGGGAAAAGCCCCTATTCCATTGAAGGATACCGTATTGTCCCCTGGGCAATACTGCCCGTCCTGCCATTTGCGGGTTTACCAGAGCATATCGGACGGGCATTGTATCTGGTGGTGAGCCTGGCTGTTTTCGGATACGTTTCTTATAAATTGGGAGCAAAACCGATAACCCTCTTTGTCTTTTTGCTTTCTCCTCCCGTCTTGCATTGCCTGTTGAACGCCAATATTGATTGGTTGCCCTTGTTAGGATTTGTGCTACCTCCTTCGATCGGGTTGTTTTTCGTCGTAATAAAGCCGCAGATCGGAATTGGTGTGGTCATCTTCTGGTTGATAGAGACTACCCGAGCCCGGGGGTGGCGGGAAACTGTACGCACGTTTGTTCCGGTGAGCGTTGCCCTGGCTCTATCGTTCATCCTTTTTGGCTTCTGGCCTGAGCGCTTCATGGCGCCTGTTTCCTTCTGGTGGAACGCCAGCTTATGGCCGGCTTCGATTCCTGTTGGCCTGGTGTTGATGGTCACGGCTATCCGTCAACGCAAAGTGGAATATTCCATGGCAGCTTCACCGTGTCTATCACCTTACGTGCTTTTACATTCCTGGTCAGGGGCCTTGGTCTCGCTTTCTAAAGCTCCGCTGGAAATGATAGCCGCGGTGTTGGGTTTGTGGATAATGGTGGGCCTCCGGGTTATTTCTGGGGCATAGCAGGTACCAGCAGTTGCGAAGCACGTTGGTAGTATGGTAGGATACGCCAATCAAACCAGGAAGTTGGAGCCTATATGCCAGAAGATAAGATCGTTATGTACGGTGCAGATTGGTGTTCGGATACGCGCCGGGCTAAGCGTTTTTTCGAACAACGGGACATCCCTTATAAATGGGTGGATATCCAGAGCAATCGAGAAGGTCAGAACTTTGTGAAAGAGGTAAATGGGGGAAAGAGCATCATTCCCACCATCGTCTTTACCGATGGCTCAATTCTAGTAGAACCATCGAATGCTGAGTTGACAGAAAAAGTAGACTCTCAAGACCCGTAAGAACTGGCTTGATGGGGGAGACGAGACGGTGGGGGATTACGAGGCTGGTGCCCTCTCTAACCTAATTCACTTCCGCATACTCGAACTGACTATTGTAGAGCTCGGCATAGAAACTATTACGCTCCAGCAGTTCTTCATGCACGCCTTGCTCGACAATCTCGCCCTCATTCATCACTAGGATCCAATCGGCGTTACGGATGGTGGACAGGCGGTGGGCGATGATAAAACTGGTGCGGCCTTTCATCAGGTTGTCCATGGCCTTCTGGATCAACACCTCGGTGCGGGTATCCACCGAACTGGTAGCCTCGTCCAGGATCAGCATGGCGGGGTTGATCAAGATGGCGCGGGCAATCGTCAAGAGCTGTTTTTCCCCCTGGGAGATATTGGTCACTTCCTCATTGAGCACCAGGTTATAGCCCTCCGGCAGCGTGCGAACGAAGTGATCTACATGGGCAGCTTGAGCGGCGGCGATCACTTCTGCGTCGCTGGCGCCCGGTTGGCCATAGCGGATATTCTCCATAATGGTGTCGTTGTAAAGCCAGGTATCTTGCAGCACCATGCCGAACATACAGCGTAGATCCCCGCGGCTGAAATCCTTGATGTCGTGCCCATCAATCAGGATAGCGCCCTGGTTGACATCGTAGAAGCGCATCAGCAGCTTGACCATGGTGGTCTTGCCAGCCCCGGTCGGGCCAACGATGGCGATCTTCTGCCCCGGCTTGACATCCGCGGAGAAATCGTTGATGACGACTTTATCCGGGCTGTAGCCAAATTGGACATTCTGGAAGACAACGTGTCCTGCAATGGTTTCCGGTTGGAACGGGTCAGCCGCATCGGGGATTTCCTCTTCCTCAGCCAGGAATTCGAAGACGCGCTCGGCTGCCGCAGCGGTCTGCTGCAGGATGTTGGAGATATTGGCGATCTGGGTGATCGGCTGGGTGAACGAGCGTACATACTGGATGAAAGCTTGAATATCGCCGACCGTGATGGCGTTTCGAGTCGCCAGGTAGCCTCCCAAAATACAGATGGCCACATACCCCAAGTTGCTGACAAAATTCATGATCGGGACCATCAAGCCAGATAAAAACTGAGACTTCCAGGCAGAACTGAAGAGGGTGTCGTTCAACCCTTCGAAACGTTCAACGCTCTCCGCTTCCCCACTAAAGGCCTTCATCACCAGGTGCCCGCCGAACATTTCCTCGACGTGCCCGTTGACGTGCCCCAGGTAATCTTGCTGCTGCTTGAAATATTTTTGCGATTGGCGCACAATCAGCACAACAATTACCATAGATAGCGGCACGATCAACAATGCCACTAGGGTCATTTGCCAGCTGATGGATAACATCATCACCAGCACGCCGACCACGGTTACTACCGAGGTGATAATCTGCGATAGGCTCTGGTTGAGGGTCTGGCTGACCATATCTACGTCGTTGGTGATGCGCGAGAGTACTTCGCCCTGGCTGGTGCTGTCGAAGTACTTGAAGGGCATGCGGTTGATTTTGTTGGCGATATCCTTGCGGAAGCGGTAGGTGATATCCATGGAGATGCCCGACATGATCCATCCCTGGATATAACCGAACAGAGTGGAGCCGAGATACAACGCCAGGGTGATCAGGATGATACGGCCAATATAGGCGAAATCGATCCCTGAACCCGTCCCGGCAATCTGGGCCATGACGCCCTCGAAAAGTTTGGTGGTGGCCTTGCCCAATATCTTGGGGCCGGCGATATTGAAAATGGTGGAGGCCACCGCAAAGACCATCACGATCAGGATGGCAATTTTGTAAGAACCCAGGTATTCGATCAGCTTGGACATGGTGCCCTTGAAATCGTGGGCTTTATCGCCCTTCATCATGGCCATAGGACCGCCGTGCCCCATCGGACCGCGCCCTCGTATCATGCCAACCGGCCTGCGATCTGCTGATGTTGTCGGTCCGTGCATACTCATGCCAGCTCCTCCTTGCTCAACTGCGATAAAGCAATTTCCTGATAGGTTTCGCAGTTTTTCATTAGTTCATGATGCTTTCCTTTGCCGACCACTCGGCCTTTATCGAGCACGATGATCTGATCGGCGTTTTTGACGGTTGCCACACGTTGGGTGACGATCAAAACCGTAGAGTCGCCCATGTTTTGTTTGAGTGCTTTGCGTAAAGCCGCGTCGGTCTTGAAATCTAGGGCGGAGAAGCTATCGTCGAAGATGTAGATGGGCGGTTTTTTAACCAGGGCGCGGGCGATGGCCAGGCGCTGTTTCTGCCCGCCAGAGACATTCGAGCCGCCCTGGGCGATCTCTGCACTGAGGCCCCCTTCCGTGGCAAAGACGAACTCGCTGGCCTGGGCGATGTCAACCGCCTCTTTCAAAACTTCCTGGTTGGCATTTTTATCGGCATACCGCAGGTTGCTTTCGATGCTGCCTGAGAACAACATACCCTTTTGCGGAATATAGCCGATCTTGTCGCGCAGCTCGCTTTGCCGGACCTGGCGGATGTCTACTCCGTCCAGATAAACCCCACCGTTGGTGACATCATAGAAGCGCGGGATCAGGTTGATGACCGTGGATTTGCCGCAGCCCGTTGAGCCAATGAAGGCAGTGGTCTCACCGGCCCGGGCGGTAAAGCTGATATCGTGTAACACATCATCGAGGGCGTTGGGATAGCGGAATGAGACATTGCGGAACTCGATCTCGCCAGTGAAGGGGTCAGCGAACTGTTTAGGTTCTTCTGGATCGGTGATGGTGACATCAGTCTCCAGCACATCGGCGATGCGGTCACCGGATACGGCGGCCCTGGGCAAAAAGATGAACATCATCGACATCATCAGGAAGGCGAAGACGATCTGCATGGCGTATTGCATGAAAGCCATCATATCGCCGACCTGCATGGTCGCTTGGGCGACCTGATGAGCCCCCACCCAGATGATGCCCAGCGACAAACCATTCATCAACAGCATCATCACCGGCATCATTGTCACCATCACCCGGGCGACGAACAGGCTAGTGTCGGTCAGATCCCGATTGGCTACATCGAAGCGTCGAGCTTCATCCTCCTGTTTATTGAAAGCCCGGATGACCATCATGCCGGACAGATTTTCACGGGTGACCAGGTTAAGGCGGTCGATCAGGCTCTGCATGATTTTGAACTTGGGCAGAGAGATCGAGAAGACAAGAAGGATTAAGCTGAACAGCGCCACCACCGCCACAGCAATGATCCACCACATGCTGGCGCTCTTATCAATGGCTCGGATGACGCCGCCGATACCAATGATGGGCGCGTAGAAGACCATACGCATGATCATGAAGACCACCATCTGCACCTGGGTGACGTCGTTGGTCGAGCGGGTGATCAGTGAGGCGGTCGAAAACTTGTCGAACTCGGCGTTCGAGAAACTCTCTACCTTTTTGAAAACTTCCTTGCGGATGTCGCGCGCCCCCCCGGCTGCCGTTCGAGCGGCCAGGAAACCAACCGCGATCGTACAGGCACCGCCGAGCAGCGAGATCAGCAGCATCATGCCGCCGGTGCGCATAATGTAGTCAGTTTGCAGCTTGCCGGTATCCATGCCCAGGGCTTCATACTCGGCCCTCACTACGCCGATGGCCATCTGATTGATCAACCTGTCGCCCAGGGCGGCAAATTGCTCGTCAATCATGGCGCTGAGCTGCGAAAGCTGGGCGGCGGGTATCTGAGCTAGCAGGGTAAAAATATCCATGCCGGCAGGGATCTTGGAGGGGTCGAAACCCAAACCCAGGCCCATCGCGGATGCCTTCGCTGGGTCGGCAATCATCTGCTCGATTCCGGAAACGACCACCAAAGCCTTGCCCATAATAGGGTTCAGTAAATCTATTTCGACCTGATCCACCTCCCGAAGCAGGTAGATCGGTTCATCCGCAAGGGCAGGATAATCTTCGAGATACTGGTCAGCATCCGGGGAGGCTGGCTCCACTAAAAAGTAAGCATCCAGCACCAGCGTTTTATCGTCAGCGCTCATAAAGACCGTGAGTTTGTCCATCTCGCTCTGGTGAATCGCAATAGGGACGGCGTTCTCCACACCGCTTTGCTGAATACCGTTGTTGACGATCTTCGAGAGATAATCGGGCAGCGCTAGATCCGCGTTGGCTTGGACAAACAGCAGCGTAATGGTGGTGAGGATCAAAAGAGTATAAGGTTTCAAGTATTTGATCAAACGTAGCACGTTGAGAATGCTCCTTAGTTTTGGGGTTCAGCAGCTTAACCGCTCTGCCCGGCCTTATCAATCAGGATGTTCAGCGCCGCTGTAATTTGTTCCTTTTCACTGGCCGACAAAGACTCAGCCAGATTATCCAGCCATCCCTGGCGGGCACGGATGCCTTCTTCAAGAACCCGGTTGCCTTTATCTGTCAAGATGATTTGTTTGACGCGCCGGTCGTTGGGGTCTTCCGATCGCAGGATCAAACCTTGCTGCACCAGACGCTCTAGCATCTGGCTGGCGGCGGCGCTGGTCACCCCCAGGTGATCGCCAAGGTCGGTGACACCGCTGCTGCCCATGTGATGGAGATGGAATAGTGTACCGATTTGCGACATGGAAAGGCCGCTTTCTCTGGCATAGTGGAGAAAATTGCGCATCGAGCGGCGCATAGAAACTTCTATCCATTTTTTCAGCGTGACAACAAAAGGGTCGGCAGAAGGCATACGGCACCTCTCTAAACAGCCTAGCAACGTCAACTTCGCGGGTCGAGGCCCTATAAAGGGTATACGGGCGGGGCATTCATCCCACCCGTATACCCTTTCTCAAGGAACCTTTGGCAAGTTGACACTGTCGGAATAGTTAAGCGAACTAAAATATATTGCCGACTTAAGGATTTGTCAAGGGTACATCAGCGCATGTGTTGTTGTTCGGCGAATTTGACACCCCCAGAGGGTTCACACTGTTTGGGTGATAGGAGGTTGGGTGACAACATTTCAAGCTCCTGTTGACCGGAGGCGATAATACTCAATGGGGTATTCGACACCGAACTTCTCATGTGGCAGCTCCAAATCACGCAATTGCTTATCAGGAAGTTCATAGCCCGTATGACAAAGCATTTGCTTTTGGGGAGTGATACACTGGAGGGCAAAACCAGCGATCATGCCCTCGCCGACAAGGTCTTCCCTCTTGAAGATAAGCCCTTCGGTCTCCTCCCAGGCCGGTATCCCATTGCCCTGATCATCAAGACGCATCGCGTGCGCATCAAACTCGCGCCCCTCTGAATCCTGCAAGACAAATGCGGTCGCTATTTCGATCTCATGCACATCTATAGCCCAACGGTTTTCGGGCCAAAGTTCTTTCAAGCTAAAACCGTCGTGGCCTAAGAGCTTGCACGTTCGAATAACATCATCTAACAGCATGATCACGTCAAGGTCCTTGTGTGGACGGGTCTGCTCTCCAAGCAAAGCATCTATCCCCCATCCACCAGTCAACCAGACCTGAATGCCATGGGCCGATAGACGTTTGTAGATGCTGATGACATCTTCAGCGCGAACCATCTTCCCTTTAGAAACTTGGATTCACTCCATGTGTGCCCAACGTGGGCGTGTGCTGCCGGGGCGGGTTTCACCCTGAGGCGGCTTTGCTCAGAACCAAACTGGAAAAATCGCGCCACTTATTGTGTAACGCAGTGGGACCCACAGGATGAAAACCCCGGTCAGCTACAAGATGGGTTAGATTTCCTTGCCCTTGAAACATGAAGCTATGGCGCCAATACCTGTTCCTCAACATTTGTAGTTTTATCAGGCCCATTGAGGTATATCCGCAACTTGTTCAAGACGTTTCTGCCCAAAATTATTTGGCTTCCCCAATCATCCCCTATTACTTCAATACTCGGCAAGCGAATCGTACCAAAGAGAATTATATCTACCCTATGTATTGGAACTCGGTGCAATCTGTCACCTAAGTGAGAACGAACATTCGCCATATATTGAATCGGCAATTCTAATTCTTCAAGCATCTCCGTGGGAACGAATGTGGCATCTGCTCCAGTATCTACTAAAGCTTCATATTCTTCTGTCTCTGGTGACTTGTCCGGTATCGCGATACTTACAGGTAGAATCGGCGCAGGAGGAACATAGTCTTGGCTATATGATGAGGTATTCATCAGCGTACTAACCGAGGGCTATAAATTCTCAACTCAGGCGGACCTTCTGCAGGCATTATTAAAATCGGAATATTTCCATATTTTTCTCGAACACGTCGAGCTAATGCTATTTCATCTTCGTCGTGGTCAATTAGTTTTTTATTATGTACCGCAACAAATTTACCTTCATACTTTGCACGCTCTTTGAGTGAAAGAGTAAACCACCATTCTTGCTCCTGTTCAATTTTCTGTCGAGCCGCCAGGGTATGTTCGCGACGAATTGTTGACTTTAAATATTCTTCAATTGATACACCCCGCGTTTCTGCTTCCCTGTGTATTATTCCTGCCAATTCTTCGGAAATTTGAAGTATTGTCATAGTTTGCACCTCAACATATGGATGGAAAACTATAACGATATTCTACTACACCATGAGACAACCAAAATCATTATGAAGCAAAATTGGAAACCTAACGTTGGAATAATTGAGCCTCACGGCTCTTGCTCCGAGCCCTCCACTCACCCTGACCAGATTTGGCAAATGCGCCGCGTATCGGGGAATGCAGTGGGGCATCCCTGTAGGGGACCCACAGGGCGACCTGCCTGGTCCACGTAGTGGGATGCCCTGCAGGGGCAAGCCCCGTTTAAACAGTAGGGTCAGGGGATGACGCCTGGATTTAGGTGTGGCAGACCCGTTGCTCTCCATTTCTTGTGAGAGTGCCTCAGTACCATCACCATGTCTGGTTTTCATCCCCTGCCACATCGAACCGGACAT
>JBFLVL010000013.1:0-82156 GCA_040758495.1 Chloroflexota bacterium | reverse complement strand
GTAGTGCAGGCCTGGGTTGCCGATCGCAATTCTAAAGTTGTTAAGGTCGATTGGCGGTTTTCTACCACCGATGCTCGGATCAAATTGAAACGTCTATATCCTATGATTCACGATTGACAGACTACTACGCTAGTGAAAACATTAAGTGAAGTAAAATGCCTTCTGCAAGAACAGAAACCTTACCTTTATCAACGTTATGGTATCGTTGAAATCAGGATATTTGGTTCTTATGTGCGTAATGAACAAAACAAAGATAGCGATATTGATATCCTGGTTGACTTAGGAGAAACACCCAGGATCGACTTGTTAGACTTGGTGAATCTGGAACAATATCTGAGTGAATTACTTGGCATGAAAGTAGATGTCGCAATCAAAAGCAGTCTGAGAAAACGCATCGGACAACGAATCCTGAGCGAGGCCGTTTCCATATGAGTTTGGAGTTCCTGGATTGCATTGAAGATATTCTTGATGCCATGGAAAAAGCCGAGACTATGATTTTAGCCGTTGGTTTTGAGACATTCGAAGAAGACTATCAACGCAACTTTGCGGTTGTTCGTGCTTTGGAGATCGTTAGGGAAGCAATAAAGCGTATACCTGAATCTCTCAGAAAACAATATCCTGAAATCCCCTGGAAGGATATGGCCGGTATGCGGGATCGGATCATTCATGGGTATGATGCCGTCAATCTCAGGATTGTATGGGAAACCGTAAAAAGCCGCATTCCTCAGATCAAGCCAAAAATCCAGCAGATTCTAGATGATTTTGAGGTCGAAGATAACAAGGCTGATCAACAAGGCCTGTAGCTCGTTGTTGACTAACAGGTGGAAATCGATGTTCAAGGGTCGTAGAATCTTCTGCCGAGTTGGATCTGCCTGGTTCTAAACCGGCAATATGGCATTTATTCCGCCAATTTTTCCTAACTCGGACAAAGCCGCTCCGTTACCAAGGCCGAAAAAAAAGTTAATCGTCGCCTGATCCATATTTGTCGAAACCAAAGGCGCTCCCTGGAGACCACTCTCAGGGAGCGCATTCTTCTATTGAGTGCCTTCTGTTCTACCGCCCGGATATGACTGGCTCAGATTGAGTGCTTATTCACATCATCCCCAACCTGGGCCGATACTGCAACGCCTCTATCAGTGATCCTTCTTTGGGGATAGAAGGGGATAGGACAGTCAGAAGGAATCAACGCAAAATTGCCTCAGTGGATGAGATGTCATTGGCGGTGACCTGTACGGGATACTGGCCAGTTTCATCTGTGGCATCGTGATTGGGAGAGTTTAACACTATTGGTAAATTAACTATTGACAATATATCAATAGTGATTTATCCTATGGTTGTAATCGTATTATGACGAAGGAGCTAACATGCCAAGAATACGTGGTCGAGGTGGTGGTCGTGGCAGGGGACGCCGCAGGCGAGTGATGAGTTTTCTCCAACCATGTTTGTTGGTGATGCTCCATCGCGGTGAAGCGCATGGCTATAACCTGTTGAGTGGCTTGGATGAATTTGGATTTCAACCCGGCCAAAACGACCCCAGCCTGCTTTACCGGGCGCTGCGCGAAATGGAAGAAATCGGCCTGGTTGCTTCGCAATGGGATTCAGATAGCATGGGACCACAGCGACGGGTTTACCAGATCACCCCGAAGGGTGAAGAATTTCTGCAAGGCTGGATAACGGATCTACAGCGAACCCGTCAAGAGATTGATGCCCTCATTGCTGCTTATGAAAAAGTTAGAGACGAATCGAATTGATGGCTAGAGGTGATGTTGAATGATTTACATAAACGATACTATGTGCAATGGCTGTGGAGATTGTGTGGACGTTTGCCCAACCGGCGCGCTGATCTTGTATAACCACCGCGCTTTCATTCATCAAGAGCTTTGTGAGGGATGCGAGGTCTGTATCGATGTCTGCCCTCAGGGTGCAATCCTCACCGGAGAAGCCCTCCCGGTTAGCCAGGAAGTCATTCAAGTTTCACAAACGCCGGCGGTAAATTCGACCTCGCTGGTGGATGGCGTTAAGCGGGTGTCTGTTCGAGACATGGCCTTGCCAGCAATTGGCTCGATATTGCTTTGGACCGGACGAGAACTGATACCTCGTCTGGCAGATATAGCCCTGGAGTATCTGGATCGGAGGGTTCCGTCTTCCCAATCAGCACCAACACAGGAACTTGGAATGCGGCGCCACTGCCCGGTTTCGATGTCAACGCCTCAGGGGAAACGCGGGCGTCGTCAGCGGCGTCGCAGAAAAAATGGTCGATTTTCCTAATCATAATTTACGAAAGGAGTGTGTAAAATGCCAGGTGGCGATCAAATGGGCCCACTCGGTAGAGGCCCAAAAACAGGACGGGGTTTAGGTTATTGTGCCGGTTACGATCAACCCGGTTACGCTACATCCCAACCAGCCCAAGGTTTGGGACGTGGTTTTCGCTGGGGGGGACGTGGCCGTGGTTGGGGGTATCGTTTCAATGCTGGTTTCTGGCCGGGTCGCGGCAGAGGTGTATTTGCGGCCCCTCCCGTATCCCAAGACCAAGAAATTGATTCACTCAAGGCACAGGCCCAGGAGCTGCAAGACGCGCTTCAGGAAATTCGAGTCCGCCTCGATAAGTTAGAGGCGTAGAAAGGAAGTGATCATCATGGGACGAAGAGATCGTGGAGGCAGCGGTCAGAGCCGCGGTCGCGGTGGCGGCCAGGGCCAGGGACAGGGCCCTGGACGAATGGGCGGCCCCTTTGCAGCCGGTCCAGGCGGTTATTGCCTTTGTCCGAATTGCGGCCATAAAGTAGAACATGTGGCTGGTAAACCCTGCAACCGTCAGAAATGCCCCAAGTGCGGCACAAAAATGACGCGCGAGTAGCTCACTAATCATGTCTTCTCGTCGAAATTGAATAACGAGAGAGTTGGAAGGCTGAACCGGCCAGTCTTCCAGCCTTCCAGTGAGGCGAATATGCTTGATTCTTGAGAAGATTCTCGAGATCATAATGGAGTAAACATGAAAATCATCATCACAGCAGCCAGTGACCGAATGGATCAGCCTTTCAGCCCGCGTTTTGGCCGGGCCGATTATTTTATGCTCATCGACACCGAGACGCGGGAATGGGAGGCATTCTCCAATCCAGCAGCGGATGCCCGTGGTGGCGCCGGCCTTCAAGCGGTGCAATTCATCGCCAACAAGGGTGCAGAGGCTGTCATCAGCGGACGATTTGGCCCCAATGCCTTATCCGCCCTGGAAGCCGCCGGCGTAGAGGTATACCTCGCCAGTAATGGCACGATCAGCGAGGTGTTACAACAATTTCTCGATGATCGTCTAGAGCGGGCTGGTGGAGCCAGCGGTACCGGAATGCATGGTGAGGGGCATTGAGCCGGATGATCATTGCCGTTGCCAGCGGAAAAGGCGGCACGGGCAAAACCACTGTCGCTACCAGCCTGGCACTGTCGCTGTCAGCTCAGGATCGAGCGGTGTCCTTTTTAGATTGTGACGTCGAGGCCCCCAACGCTCACCTTTTCTTGCAGCCTGAATTCCAGCATACCCGGGCTGTAAACCGACTGACTCCCCAGGTCGATGAGGAGAAGTGCAGCGGCTGCGGCCGTTGCGCCGAGGTCTGCCAGTATCACGCCATCGTGGTATTGGGTGGCAAGACCTTGGTCTTTCCAGAGTTGTGCCACGGCTGTGGAAGTTGCACCCTGGAATGTCCCGAAAAGACCATCACCGAAATCCCCGAAAAGCTGGGCATCCTCGAAGCCGGATACACGCCGGAGGGCATTGCCTTCGCCCGCGGCCTGCTGGATGTCGGTGAACCAATGGCTGTCCCAATCATCCACCAGCTTAAAAAGTGGCAGCCATTCCAACCTCAGGGTATCGCCATCTGGGATTCGCCGCCGGGCACCTCCTGTCCGGTGGTTGCCTCTATCCGGGGCGCAAATTACCTGCTGCTGGTCACCGAACCCACCCCGTTTGGCCTCCATGACCTGAAGCTGGCAGCCCAACTTGGGACCGAGCTCGAAATTCCTGCCGGGGTGATCGTCAACCGTGATGGCGTCGGCGACACCCGGCTGGACGAGTTCTGCCAGCAAGCTGGAATACCTATCCTGATGCGCATCCCTCTGGAGCGCGAAATCGGCGCCGGGGTTGCCCAGGGAAAATCCCTGGTCGAAATCCGGCCAGAGTATCGAGCGCGTTTCCAGGAAATGTTTGCCCAGATCGAAGCAGTCTGTGCAGCGGAGGCCCAAAAATGAAACAATTGGTGATCCTCAGTGGCAAGGGCGGCACCGGTAAAACCAGCGTGACGGCGGCCTTTGCCCATCTGGCTGCAGAAGGGGAGGTGTCCATCCGTGCGGTTTTGGCGGATGCCGATGTGGATGCCGCCAACCTGGAGCTGGTGCTGTCCCCGAAAGTGGAGGAGCGCGAGGACTTTTGGGGTGGTCAGGTGGCCCAAATCGATCCCCAAACCTGTAGCGAGTGCGGAACCTGCATCGAAGTTTGCCGTTTTGATGCGATCTACCCTTGCCCCCGACCCCTCTCCCCGTGGGAGGGAGGAGAGAGCTATTGGATTGACCCCATCGCCTGCGATGGTTGCGCGGCCTGTGTCTATCAGTGCCCCGAAGGCGCTATCACCATGCAGCCCCAATTAGCCGGGGAATGGTTCCAATCCCAGAGTCGTTACGGACCTTTATTCCACGCCGCACTGCGACCCGCCCAGGAAAACTCCGGCAAACTGGTCACAGTGATCAAGCAACATGCCCGTCTGCTGACGATGGATGAGGGCTACCATCTTGTGCTGGTCGATGGGCCACCGGGGATCGGTTGCCCCGTCATCTCTGCGGTATCAGGTGCAGATTTAGCACTGATCGTAGCTGAGCCAACCGTCGCAGGCATTCACGATATGCACCGTGTTTTACAGGTTACAGATCACTTCGGTGTGAAGGCATTGGTCTGTATTAACAAGGCGGATATCTACCTGGCAGGGGCGGCTGAAATCGAGGCTTTTTGCCAGGAGCAGGGTATCGAAATGGTTGGTCGGATTCCGTTCGACACCACTGTGACCCACGCCATGGTGCGAGGTCAGCCAGTAACCGTTTACCAACCTGAGTCGCCAGCCAGCCAATCTTTGCGAGAAGTCTGGCGAAAAGTTGTCGATGCTTTGGAGCGTTTGGCATGAATGACCTACAAGAGGCCATCCTCGAACGCCTAAAAACCGTCATTGATCCCGAAACCAGAGCAGACGTAATTCGAATGCGGTTGATCGAGAATCTGGCTGTCGATGCAAATGGGCAGGTCAGCTATACCTTTCACCCCTCCTCCCCCTTTTGTCCGATCGCGGTTTATCTGGTGAAAGAAATCAAGCAAGCCGTGGCTGAAGTGCCTGGTGTAAAGTCTCAGGAGGTCAAGGTGATAGACTATGTCGCCGCGGATGAACTAACTAAACTTATCAATCAGGAGACGTCATCATGAGAATAGTAGTATCCGTTGAAACCAACAATAATTTGGATAGCGTTGTCGCACACCACTTTGGGCGCTGCCCATATTTTGCCCTTGTCGATCTAGAAAACCGGGATGTCAAAGCCGTGCAGGTGATTGACAACCCCTACTATGGCAACCACCAGCCGGGTCAGGTACCCGGTTTCATCAAGAGCCAAAACGCCGATGTTATGCTCAGTGGAGGGATGGGGGGAAGGGCTATCCAATTCTTCCAGCAATTCGGCATTGAAACGGCCACTGGTGCCACCGGTACGGTGCGAACTGCCTTGGAAAGCTACCTGGGCGGAGAACTAAGCGGCGCGGCGCCCTGCAAGGAGAGTATTGAGCACGGTCAGGGATAATGTAAATTATCATGAACTACGTTTTTGGCCCCGTCCTATCGAGGCGGCTGGGCCGCTCCCTGGGGATTGATCCCATCCCCTTGAAAACCTGCAACTGGAATTGTGTCTACTGCCAGTTGGGACGCACTATCCCGCTGACCAACCAGCGAAAGGAGTATATATCCCCAACTGATATCCTAGCCGAAGTGGAAATTGCCTTGGCCTTACACAAAGCTGGTGGGATCGATTGGATCACCTTTGTCGGCTCTGGAGAACCGACCCTGCATACTGGCATTGGTTTGCTGATTCGAGAAGTGAAGGAACGAACAGATATCCCGGTGGCGGTGATCACCAATGGTGCATTGTTTTACCACCCTGAAGTCCGCGAGGCTGTATTGGCCGCCGATGCAGTCTTGCCTTCTTTAGATGTGGGTAAACCCTGGCTGTATCGGAAGATCAACCGTCCTCACCCGGAGATCCCCTTCGACCGATTTCTGAATGGGCTGGTGGATTTTCGAAAAGAGTATCAAGGCAAATTGTGGGTCGAGGTGATGTTGGTGCATGGTCTGAATGATACAAAGATAGCACTGGAAGATATCGCTGCTGCACTCCAAAAGGTCCGACCCGACGAGGTGCATATCAACCTGCCGACCCGACCTCCAGTAGAGACCTGGGTCCAGCCCCCGGATGAAGAAGGGCTTTTGCGCGCCCGTGCAATCCTGGGTGATATTGCCCGTGTTGTTCATCCCACCGCTGGAGATTTCGATCTAAGTGGATGTGATAATCTTGTCGAGGCGGTGACCGCGATTATCACCCGGCATCCCATGCATGAAAATGACCTGATTCTTACTTTAACGCGAAATTCCTCAGGAGACATAAGTGAAATATTAGCTACTTTAGAACAAAGTGGCCGCGCTCGGGTTGTGGAACGATACGGAAATCGCTTCTGGATCGCTGCATCCGCACATTTTCCAGATGAGAATCGCAGCCAACGTATGGTCTCCGATTTCGACATTTTGACAAGAGAACAAGGAGAAGAAGCGGATGGCATTGATCGATAAATTGCTTGCCAATTTGCAGGATGGAAAAATCGAGCAGGTCCTCATTGGGTTACACTGGACCATGGTCGTTGCTGATATCGACGGGGAAAGAAGAGGAGGGCTGGCATCCACCCTAAACAGCCCTCACGAACACCACGGGGAGCCGGATGTCCCCCTGGCCGGTCAGTTGACCAGCTTACCGGGTCTGGAAGTCGCCGCGATGGCCTGTTCCGACCGGCAAGCATTACGCAGTGTAGGTGTGGCAGCCATCAATGCCCTGTTGCCCCTCTTACCGCAAACCTGGCGTGATGTGAATGCTGAGCAAGTCATTGCAGCCCACGGGGAGGATAAAACCGTCGTCCTGGTTGGGCATTTTCCGTTTACGCCGCGCTTGCGCGCCAGAGTAGGTGAACTCATCGTTTTGGAACGCCAGCCCTCATTAGGGGACCTGCCGGAAACGGCTGCAATAGATGTCGTTCCAACAGCCCAGGTTGTGGCCATCACCGGGATGACCTTCCTCAACCATACCCTAGAGGCCCTTCTGGAACTTTGCTCGCCGCAGGCGAAGGTCATTTTGTTAGGGCCTAGCACGCCGCTTAGTCCCCTGTTATTCGATTATAGGATTGACGTGTTGTGCGGGTCGGTGGTCACCGATATCCCGGCGGTCTTGCGAGCGGTTGGCGAGGGTGCCAATTTTCGCCAGGCACATCGGGCCGGGGTTCGCTTGGTAAGCATGGCCCGTCCCGATTGATGGAGTAAGCTGGGGAGATCAATTCTTCTTGGAGCAAAAAACGTTTTCCCCCTCTGGGCTTTTCACTTTGCCTCACATCATATTCAACTTTGGACGATACTGCAACGCCTCCGCCAGATGGGACGGAGCGATGTCTTTTTCCCCCGCTAGGTCAGCGATTGTACGGCTAATTTTCAGCACTTTATGATAGGCGCGCGCAGAGAGGTAAAGTTGGTGCATGGCGCTGCGCATCAATGAACGACCGGTATCATCTAAGCCACAATATTTTCGCACCTGTGTCGGTCCCATATCAGCGTTACAGGTCAGGTCTGTTTCAGCAAAGCGGTGACGTTGGCGTTCCCGGGAGGCTTCCACCCGTTGGCGCACAGTTTGTGATGGCTCACCCAACCTCTCTGAACTGAGCTTATCGTATTCTACACTGGGGACCTCCACATGGATATCCATGCGGTCAAGCAAAGGGCCAGATATGCGTTTCTGATAGCGGGTGATAGAGGCAGGAGAACAGGTACATTCTTTGACCGGATCACCGTATTGGCCACAAGGGCAGGGGTTCATAGCCGCGACCAGCATGAAATTAGCCGGGAAGGTGAGTGCACCCTGAGCGCGGCTTATGGTTACAACTTTATCCTCCATCGGTTGGCGTAACGCTTCTAGAACACGCCGACCAAATTCGGGCAGCTCGTCCAGGAAAAGCACCCCACGGTGACTGAGGGAAATTTCTCCGGGTTGAGGCCAGTTTCCCCCACCAACCAGGCCGGCATGGGATATGGTGTGATGTGGGGAGCGAAACGGTCGTTCCTGAACCATGGGAATATCGGGAGGAAGTTGATCGGCAACCGAATAGATGCGGGTTACATCGAGAGCTTCGTCTATGGTCATACTGGGTAAGATGCCAGGGAGAGCGCGTGCCAATAAGGTTTTCCCTGCTCCCGGTGGGCCGGTCATCAAGACATTGTGGTTGCCAGCCGCGGCTACTTCTAGGGCTCTTTTCACGTGTTCCTGTCCCTTGATTTCTTGAAAGTCTGTGCTCACGTGGGGGACCACCGTCTCTGGGGACAGGGTTGGTAAGGGTTTTATTTGTTCTCCACCTGTCAGGTGGGCATACAGTGCCTCCAGAGAGGGTACTGGAACAACCTCCAACTTTGGGATGAGGGCAGCCTCTGCAGCGTCATGGGTAGGGACATATAAACGTCGGAAGCCCTCCTGGCGTGCTAAAGCAGCCATGGGAAGCACACCACGTACGTGGCGGACACTACCATCTAGGGAGAGCTCCCCCACAACCATGGCATCATCTATCACATGTGGGGGTAGTTGGTTGGTAGCAATGAGCACCCCAATGGCAATAGGTAGATCGTATGCCGGGCCCTCCTTGCGCACAGAAGCCGGGGCTAAGTTGACGGTTATTCTCTTATTTGGGTAGTATAGTCCCGTATTTTTAACCGCAGATTGGACTCGCTCGCGACTCTCTTGTACAGCGGCATCAGGCAAGCCGACGATCACCATTTTGGGTAGCCCACGGCCGAGGTCCACCTCAACTTCAACCACGACCCCCTCCAGCCCGATTACGGCACAGGAAAACACCCGCGCTAACATCTTTTTATCCCTCCGTGTATATCCCCGATCGAGATATCATTGGTTTGTCAACTGTTTATTGTGATATGCTCTCTACCATAGTAGTTTAGATGGGGATATCGGTTTTGTCAATTTCGAGACTCACTCATCCAGTCCCAAACTGACGGTCACCAGCATCCCCCAGACCAGGTAGGATGTAGCCGTGTTCGTTTAGTCCCTCATCAATCGCTGCTAGGTAAATGGGGACATCGGGGTGATGTTCTTGCATCAGATCAATACCTTCTGGGGCTCCGATGATGCCGATGAATTTTATTTTTTTGACTCCCCATTCCTTGAGTAAATTGACAGTTGCCACGCCTGAACCGCCTGTAGCCAGCATGGGGTCCAGAACCAGACAAACCGAAACGGTTGGCTCCACTGGAAGTTTGTTGTAATACTCTACGGGCTTGAGAGTTTTTTCATCCCGATAAAGACCGATATGCCATACTTCAGCAGAGGGCATTAGCCCCCAGATACCTTCAACCATTCCCAAACCGGCTCGCAATATTGGCACCAACCCAATTCTTTCCTTTAGATCAACCCCTTGGGTGGTTTTCAAAGGCGTCTCTATCTGTATCGGTTGGGTGAGCAAATCGGCTGTGGCTTCGTAGGTGAGCAGGGCTGAAATTTCCCTCACCAGTTCGCGAAATTTTCTCGGTTCCGTAGTTTTCCTACGCAGGCGGGTGAGTTTGTGGGCAATCAAAGGATGTGAAGAGACAAATACCTGAGACATATCTGGACTCCTGTGATGGGATATACCAATTATAGTCCAAGAGATTTAGTGGCTGTATGGATTTTTCAATCCTTCCTGGTTTGATAGCATAGATAGTGGATTTCATGGCAGACGAAGGAAATCTTCAACGGTATAATACTTCCCATGAATGATGATAAAAGTCGTCTGATAAGCCCGAACCGGATTTCAGAGGACCGGTTGGACCTTGCGATGCGCCCGTCTACGTTATCGGAAATCATTGGGCAGGAACGGGTGAAAGAAAACCTGAAGATACTGATTGATGCCGCTCGTTTGCGAAACGAGCCATTAGAACATGTACTATTTTACGGCCCACCCGGTTTAGGCAAAACGACTCTAGCACATGTGCTGGCTAATGAGATGGGGGTGAATATAACCGTAACCTCTGGACCGGCGATAGAACGTGCCGGTGATCTGGCTGCCATACTCACCAACCTTAGAGCGGGAGACATACTTTTCATAGACGAGGTTCACCGGTTAGGTAGAGGAGTTGAGGAAGTGCTCTACCCGGCAATGGAGGACTTTGTTCTCGACATTGTCATTGGCAAGGGTCCCTCTGCGCGTTCCATTCGCCTGAGATTACCCCATTTTACGCTCTCTGGAGCCACCACCAGACTGGCGCTTGTCACTGCTCCGTTACGCGCTCGTTTTGGGGCTGTATACCGCGTGGATTTCTACGAGTTAGAGGCTATGAAGGCCATTGTCAAGCGTGCTGCCAATCTGATTGAGGTGCCTATTGAACCTGACGGTGTGGATGAGATTGCCAAACGGGCTCGGGGTACACCCCGCGTAGCGTTGCGTCTGTTCCGGCGAGTGAGAGATTACGCTCAGGTACGCGGGGATGGAGTAGTAACCCGACCTTTGGCTCGTGAAGCTCTTGAACTGATGGAGGTGGATTCACTTGGCCTGGATGACATTGACCGCCGCGTGCTGCGTACTATCATCGAAAAGTACAACGGCGGCCCCGTGGGGTTGAGTACCGTGTCCGCTTCGGTCAGTGAAGAACCGGACACGATCATGGATGTGGTTGAGCCATATTTGTTGCGCCTGGGTTTCTTAGAGCGTACCTCCCATGGGCGAGTGGCTACACAGCGGGCTTATGAGCATTTACGTATTCCTTATCCCAAAGGCGATCAGCAGCTCAAACTACTGTAAGGAGTCTATTCTGGAATCATTGGGACGTATTCTGATGTTAGTTGGGGGCCTGGTATTTCTCGTGGGAGGAGGAGTGTATCTGATCGCCCGATTGGGATTACCCCTAGGGAGATTGCCGGGGGATATCGTCATCAACCGGGACAATCTAACGTGTGTTTTTCCATTGGCCACCTCGTTGCTCATCTCGCTTGTATTGACTGTCGTGTTAAACCTGGTTGCTCGGTATCTGAACCGTTGAAACCGATCTGGTCATGCGATGTGGGGACAGGACGACTTTTCGATTTTTGATTCCCTGAGATGAAAACCACAGATTTTGACTACCACTTACCTCCTGAATTCATTGCCCAGACGCCTGTGGAACCCAGGCACGCCTCCCGTTTGATGGTACTCGATAAAAGGACAGGGGAGGTCACCCATGCAAAATTTTGGGATTTGGGCTGCTTCCTGAACCCGGGTGATTTACTCGTCCTCAATCAAACCCGCGTAATCCCTGCACGCCTGTATGCCCACAAAATCCCCTCAGGGGGAAGGGTGGAATTGTTGCTTTTGCATAAGGTGGCAGAGCAGGTTTGGGAGGTGCAGGTCGGTGGCAGGGGTTTAACCAGGGGCAAGCGTTTGGAAGTTGAGAAGGGGCCAGAAGCAGAAATAATCCTTCAGCTAGAGGGTGCGATTCGCCACGTTCGGTTTGATGAAGCGATTGAGACGTACTTAGAGGAGGCCGGGCATGTCCCCCTTCCTCCTTACATCCACACCCCCCTTGAGGACCCCGAACGGTATCAGACCATGTTTGCACGTATTTCAGGCTCGTCGGCTGCTCCTACTGCTGGGCTGCACTTTACCCCCGAACTCATGAGTCATCTGACAGCCCAAGGGTTAAGACATACCCTCGTTACTTTGCATGTAGGATTGGATACCTTTGCGCCAGTAACAGAGGTGAGGCCTGAAGCGCACAAAATCCATACGGAGTGGGGGGAGGTTACCCCAGAGTCTGCTCACCAGATTAATCGCTCCCATCATGCTGGAGGGCGTATGGTTGCTGTGGGAACGACCAGTGTGCGGGTTTTGGAGGCTGCTGCAGGTCGAGCAACGAAGGGCGAATTGGTGGGAGCGTTCGAAGCTCCCACAGACCTGTTCATCCTTCCTGGTTACACGTTCCGGGTGGTGGATGCCTTGATCACCAACTTCCATTTACCACGCTCCACGCTGATCATGTTGGTAAGTGCGTTTGCTGGACGGGAGCATGTTTTACGAGCTTATGAAGAAGCCAAACAGGCAGGCTATCGCTTCTATTCCTTTGGGGATGCCATGTTGATTTTATAGTGATGAGCATTTATACCCCTCAGAACAATTACCTGATCGCCATCCAATTCGAAGTTCACTGCAGGCTTGAACAGCGAAGCCTGCAGTAAGACGTACTACAATGACGACCTCGTGATAAGAACCGATATCCTATCCCGAGCCAGGTTGGCTTACTTATCCCCCACTGAGGATGTTACCTAGGATATCCCCTCCGATTCCGGCTATCCCTTTCTTCTCTTCAACTTTCAATGAACGGGCAGCAGCGACGATGCGGTCAGCCATTCGGGAGAAGGGTAGACTTTGTAAGTACACTCTTCCCGGACCGGTTAATCGCGCCAGGAATAAACCTTCCCCACCGAACAGGGCGTTACGGAAGCCACCGACGAATTGGATGTCGTAGTCTACGGTGGGGGCAAAGCCGACCAGACAGCCCGTATCCACCTTCAGGGTTTCACCCGCAGCAAGCTCTTTTTGGATGACCGTGCCTCCGGCGTGCATGAAAACCAGGCCATCCCCTTCGAGCCGTTGAAGGATGAATCCTTCACCACCGAAGAGGCCAGCCCCCAGTTTTTTCGTGAAGGCAATCTCAATTTCGATGCCCTGAGCCGCGCAAAGGAAGGAATCTTTCTGACACAAAAAGCGTCCCTTCATCTCATTCAGGTCTAGGGTAATAATCTTGCCCGGATAGGGGGCTGAGAAGGCCACGTGTGATTTTCCTCGCCCATTGTTAATGAACGAGGTGATGAAGAACGACTCACCTGTGATCATTCGTTTGAGACCTTTGAAAATTCCACCACCAGTTGAGGTCTGCATATTGATGTCTTTTTCCATGTAGGTCATAGTGCCCACTTCTGCACGTATCCCTTCCCCCGGATCCAATTCGATTTCGACCAACTGCATGTCGTCACCGAAGATTTGATAATCAATGATGTCGGCCATAAAAACCTCCTGATAAGAAGAGTAAGTTACCTGTTTATATCCTGCGTTGAAGTATTCGTCAATTACTTCTTTACAGATGCGCTTCTCATCCCGTAACCTTTATCTGGGGTTGAATTATAATCATATCTATTATCCTCTCATTTTTACACATGTGACATCATACCGGATAGATGAACATGCGCGCAGTAGATATCATTGTCAAGAAACGGGATAAACAAGAGCTCAGTCGTGAAGAAATAGAGTTTTTTGTCCAGGGATTCAACCGCGGAGAAATTCCAGACTATCAAGCCTCTGCATGGGCGATGGCAGTGCTGTTCAACGGTATGACTCCCCAGGAGACCGCGGATCTGACCATGGCGATAGTGAATTCTGGGAAGAAGCTGGACATTGCCAGGGTATTGGATAATGCTGTGGATAAGCACTCCACAGGGGGGGTAGGGGACAAGACCACACTGGTTGTGCAACCCATAGTGGCAGCCTGTGGTTTAGCCATTGGAAAGATATCAGGTCGTGGGTTGGGATTTAGTGGTGGCACGCTGGATAAGATGGAATCCATCCCTGGCTTTCACTGTGATCTCACCATCGAAGAATTCATGACCCAATTAAAAGAGATTGGGTTGGTACTCGCAGGTCAAACAGAAGACCTGGCTCCAGCGGATGGCAAGTTATATGCTTTGCGGGATGTCACCGGCACAGTTTCCTCAATTCCCTTAATTGCATCTTCGATAATGAGCAAGAAACTTGCCGCAGGAGCTCGAGCGATAGTTTTGGATGTGAAAACAGGGAATGGGGCCTTCATGCGCGATCTTGATGAAGCCCGTTCCCTGGCTCAGCTCATGGTGGAGATTGCCAGGAAATCAGGACGTCGAGCTGTGGCTTTGCTTTCAGATATGAATCAACCTCTGGGTTGCGCCGTGGGGAACGCCTTGGAAGTGCAGGAAGCGATTGAAACTTTGCATGGTGGCGGTCCTGAGGATTTCCGTTCTCATTGCCTGGAAGTAGCTGCTCATCTTCTCGTTATGGGTGGCAAGGCGCTAGATGTAAAAGAGGGGCGAAAGTTTGCCGTGCAGGTCATTGAAGATGGGAATGCCTGGGAGCAATTCAGGGCTCTGGTTGTTGCTCAAGGAGGCGATGTGGCTTATATTGACCACCCCGAGCGATTACCCCAAGCCCCGTTCGTGGATACCGTTCTATCACCACAATCCGGGTATATAAAGGAGGTCAAGGCGATTGACGTTGGAGAAATAACCGTGCTTTTAGGTGGGGGCCGCACTAAGAAGGGTGACCCTATAGATTATGCTGTGGGTGTTATCGTCCATCATAAAGTAGGCGACAATATAAGAGCAGGTGATCCCCTGTTTACAGTGCATGCCAATCATGAAACTCTCCTCGATGAAGCCAAACAGAGGTTGCTCGCTGCTCATATTTTTAGTGAGCGACCAGTTGATCCCCTTCCACTGTTTTATGAGGTCATTAGGTGAGTGGTGAGAAAGGATTATGTTAAAATACAAAGGTTATGATGAGCAGACCTGACCACACTGAGAAAGTAGAAGTAAATCGGGATACACAGGCAAAACACCGCCGTGAAAGTATCCTGCAAATTTATATGCCTGTAATTCTGGGTGCCATCCTTTTTGTGGTTGGGGCTGTATTTGTTGGTTGGGGTGGGGCTGCAGATGTCAGCCGTTGGGCAGACACCAGCGTGATATGGTTGCTGGCACCCCTACTGTTATTGTCCCTGATCCCATTGGCTATATTGATAGCTGTGATAATTGGATTGGTACGGTTGAGCAGGGTGCTACCACCTTATCTGTTCCGTGTTCAGAAGTGGGCTTCGAAGGTGGAACACGGCGTTCACAAAGGTTGTGATATGCTGGTTGAACCTTTCATCCTTGGTAAGAGTATTCGGGCGAGTATCCGTGCTTTTTTCGGGAGATTGGGCAAACCATCTTCGTAGTTTGTCTTATTCGTTTTGAGGTCTAGAGAAGATGAGTGAAACGAACTGGCGTACAAAAATCTTAATCGTTGGAACTGTGTTGGGGGCGCTCACCGGTTTGGGCGCAGCGTATTTATTTATTCAAAAATCTGCTGGGGAGGATGAGCCTCCCAGGCTCACCCCAGGTGAGGGGGTCAAGTTGGGTCTGATGGTGCTGGGGCTGTTTCGCCAGGTATCTCAATTATCTGAGGGTAAATAGACACTTTGTTTGGTTGAGCTAACCTGTAATGTTGTAGTTGGGACATGGCAAAAATACAGGAACCTGTATCTGGATAAGCCGTTCTCACCTTCCCTTGGGGGATCATCAAACTACAGACATGTACAGGCTTTCAACGTCCCGGCGTTCGGACCCTTGCATGCTTTGTTATCAGTACTAAATCAACCGTTTGGTGACTCAAGGGAGTACCACGTCATATTTATTTGCAGCAAAGGTGTTTGATGGATATCTACCTGCAGCGTATGTTGATAAAAGGGTGAGTGAATGCTGAATATACTTCTCAACACAGTTCTGGTTATCTTTTTATTGATAATTGGCTGGCTTTCGGTTGTGAAGATTGTACGCCGCTTTTATAAATTTCCTATGCCTGAGTTCATGGCCAATTTGATTGACAACCCCCTCAGGAGAAAGATCCAGCCCCCTTACCAAACCGCCATTCGTCATGGAATTGAGCCTGGGATGACAGTCCTGGATGTCGGACCGGGGAATGGAACCTACACCCTGGCAGCTGCAAGGAGAGTTGGAGATAAAGGGAAGATCGTAGCCGTGGACATTGAACCCAGGATGATCGAACGTGTTCTCCGTCGTGCTGAAGCCGAAAAAGTGACGAACATCGAAACCAGGATTGCTAATGTAAAAGATTTACCCTTTGAAGATGGTCTCTTTGATGTGGTTTACATGATTGCTGTGATCGGTGAAATACCAGGTCCGGAGGAGGCAATTCAAGAACTTCATCGGGTGTTAAAATCCACAGGCACTCTGGTTATCAGTGAACTATTTCCTGACCCGGATTACTCCCTACCAAATACACTTGTTCGACTGGTTAGTCCAATCGGTTTTCGTCTCAGGAAGAAAATCGGCAACTTGTTCTATTACACGTTGATCTTTGAGAAGGCATCAAGCACATAATATTGTTACTCTGATAGAGAAAACCCGCAAGTTTATGGAGCGGACATGAAAAACTATCGCCTGATTTCACTTATTCGTAAAGAATTTATACAGATATGGCGGGATCCACGGACGCTGTACATTGCTTTAATGATCCCTGTAATCCAGTTGTTTTTATTGGGCTATGCTGCAACCAATGATATACGTGATATCCCCATAGCCGTGTTTGACCAGGATCGCGGACCTGCAGCGCGCGCATTGTTGGATGCCTATCGGGTAGCGGATTATTTTACGATTGCTTATGATGTTCAATTAGAAAGTGAAATTCGGGAGTTGATAGAAAGCGGCGAGGTTCGGGTGGGTTTAATCATCCCGCCAGATTATAGCGCTCAAATTCAGGGAGGCGGACGGGCAAAAGTGATGCTGGTGTTCGATGGTTCTGACCCCTCAGTAGCCTCCACATGTCTGTCCGCGGCACAACAGATCGGGCAACAGCACGCAACCGAAATTCAGTTGGAACGCCTTGTCCGGGCAGGGCAATCCAGTGCAGGACGGCTGCCAATTGAGATACGCACTCAGGTCTGGTACAACCCGAACCTTGAGGATGTCTATTTCATGGTACCTGGGCTGATTGGCATGATCCTGTACATGATCACCGCGATCCTGACAGCCACAGCTATTGTACGCGAACGAGAAAGAGGCACGATCGAGCAGTTGATTGTCACCCCTATCCGCTCATGGGAGTTGGTCATTGGTAAGATAACCCCATATGTGCTGATCGCTCTGTTCAATACACTGGAGGTTTTATTTATAGGTTCCTGGTGGTTCGGCGTTCCCATTCGAAGCAGCATCATTCTGGTCTTTGCCCTTTCTGGTTTGTTCCTGTTGACCAGTCTGGGGATTGGGTTGCTGGCTTCAACGGTTGCCAAGACTCAACAGGAAGCCATGATTACTGTGTTCGCCACCATGCTCCCTTCCATCATGCTTTCGGGATTCTTTTTCCCCATTCAGGCTATGCCTAAGTGGTTACAGGTTATTACTTATATTGTGCCTCTTCGTTATTATCTGGTCATCATCCGCTCCCTCTTGTTGAAGGGAGTGGGGGTGGCATCGTTGCAAGAGGAGATTATCGCCTTGATCCTTTTTGGTATTGTTTTAGTGGCCGCGGCAGCATTACGTTTCCGCAAACGGTTGGATTGAGATATGGGATGGGTTGTGGAAGCCCATACATTGATAAACCATGGAGGTTGACATGCAAACCCATGTAGTTCGCAGAATCATACTCTTGATATTTTTTCTTGCTGTTGTAGTTGGGGTGATTATTTATTTGTCCAGTGTATCTAAAGAGGTAGTCGGTCCTTTACAGGCTTCAGGAACGGTGGAAGCTGTGGAGGTTGTAGTTGTACCAGAGATGGCTGGTCGGATTCGGGATGTCCTGGTGCAAGAGGGTGATTTGGTTCAGGCTGGTGATGTCCTCTTGCGCTTGGATGACGAGTTGTTAAATGCACAACGACAACGTGCCCTTGCAGCTCTCGAGGCTGCCCAAACTGGTTTAACCATGGCTCGCGCGGTCAGCGATAATGCTCAGGCGGCATTTAAAGTCGCTCAGGCTCAATATGAACTGGCCCTTTACCTGGCTCGTTTGGAAAATATCCCCGCTCGACTGGTGACCTGGAGGCAGAAGATACCCGAAGATTTTTTATTGCCGGTGTGGTACTTTCAACCCGAAGAGGAGTTAGCTGCAGCCAAAGCTGAGGTTCAGGCGGCAGAAGAAGCCCTTAAGATTGCACAGGTTGATTTTGAGAATGTCATCCAGGAGGCCGGTAATGCTGAATTATTGGAGGCAGAAACCCGGTTGGCTGAAGCTCAGGCCGGTTATTTGGTAGCTGAACAGGTTTTAGAATTAGCGAGGGCTCAGGACGATGAAGAGTTAGAGAGGATCGCGCAGGAGAATTTCGACGCTGCTGAAGCAGAGCTAGAGGCAGCTCAATCGGAATATGAACAATTACTTTCCGAAGAGGCATCTGCTGATGTGTTGACAGCCAGAGCACGTCTGGCTGTGACAAAGGAGCGTTATGAGACCGCTTTAGACACGTATAACCAGATGCTCAGCGGTGATGATTCCCCCCAAGTTCAGGTAGCGTTAGCTGGCCTCCATCAGGCAGAGGTCAATCTCGCCCAGGCGGAAGCGGGTATCCTGCAAGCCGAGAAAGTTGTGGCTCAAGCACAAGCTGAATTAGGCGTTATTGATGTGCAGATGGAAAAGCTGGTCGTTTATGCCGCAGTTTCGGGGGTTGTGATGACACGTGACGTGGAACCAGGTGAAGTGGTACAGCCAGGCACAGTTACTATGACAATTGGTCAACTGGATAAATTAACGATTACTGTGTATATCCCCGAAGATCGTTATGGAACCATTGCGTTGGGTGATGTTGCCAGCGTGCAGGTTGACTCGTTCCTTGATGAGACCTTTGAAGCTGTAGTCATTCGCATTGCTGGAGAAGCGGAGTTCACCCCTCGCAGTGTACAAACTGTTGAAGGACGCCGTACTACCGTCTTTGCCATCGAGCTTTCGGTTGAGGACACTTATGGAAAGTTAAAACCTGGTATGCCTGCGGATGTAACATTCGAGAACTAATCTACTAATTGACAGCCTATGCCATCAGAAAAACTCATCGTTGCTAAAAACATCAGCAAGTCCTTTGGGTCTACTCTGGCAGTGGATAACGTCAGCTTGGAGGTGCGCTCAGGGGAGATTTACGGTTTGGTTGGTCCCGATGGTGCAGGAAAAACCACCACCATGCGGCTGCTGTGTGGGGCTCTCCGTCCAGACGCTGGTGAGATCATTGTGGGTGGTGTGTCTATGGTTGAACATCCAGACCGCGCCCGAGACCAGATAGGCTATCTCTCACAGCGTTTTTCGTTATACGAAGAATTGACGGTGCTCGAAAACCTGCGTTTCTTTGCTGAGGTGCGTGGCCTTTCTCCGAAGGATTGGCTACCGCGCGCGATGGAGATTCTCGCCTTTGTCGGCCTGGGCGAATTTACCCAACGCCGGGCAGGGTATCTTTCTGGGGGTATGAAACAGAAGCTGGGGTTGGCAACCGCACTTGTACATCGCCCCCAAATACTTCTTTTGGATGAACCCACGGGTGGTGTTGACCCGGTCACCCGTCAAGATTTTTGGCAACTCATCATCCGTCTGGTTACTGGGGAAGGAGTCTCTGTGTTGGTCAGCACGCCTTATATGGATGAGGCAGTGCGTTGCACCTACGTTGGTTTTATGCAAAGGGGTCGTCTGATAGTTGAAGATAACCCTCAAGCCTTACGCCAACGTCTCGAAGGGCGTGTCATCGAATTGCGCGGGTATCCAATGCCCGCTTTACGTCAGCTTGCTCGAATGGATGAAGACATAGAAGGTGTACAAGCTTTTGGCGACCGGTTGCATTTGCGTGTACGAGAAGGGACTGCCAGAAAGGTGATCTCACGGTTGAAGAAGGCATCGCACCAAGCTGAAGCCAGGATCACTGAAATTACTATGACCCACCCCCAACTAGAGGATGTGTTTATCGCTTTATTGGAGGCTAAGCAATAAATGACTCATCAACCAGGGAACACCCAGTCTGAACCACGATCAGGATCCTCTGAACAAGGTATCGTTGTTCAGGCCAGCGGTTTGACCAAGCGATTTGGTGATTTCACTGCCGTAGATCAGGTTTCCTTTCAGGTATATGAAGGGGAGGTATTAGGTTATCTGGGACCGAATGGTTCAGGAAAGACAACTACCATTCGCATGTTGTTGGGATTATTGCTACCCAGTGAGGGTGAAGCGAAGGTTTTGGGTTACGATTCTGTACGCCAGGCAGAACAAATACGGGAGTGTGTGGGTTACATGTCGCAAAAGTTTGCCCTGTACGATGAGTTGACCGTCTGGGAAAATCTGGAATTTTATGCCGGGGTGTACGGTGTAGAAAGTCGCGACCATTTGAGGGCTACCCTTAAGCAGGTAGGACTGAAGGGCATGGAAAAAGAGCGAGCAGGTGCGCTTCCAGTCGGGTGGCGACAGCGACTGGCTTTAGCCACCGCTATTGTGCACTCCCCAAAACTGCTTTTCTTGGATGAACCGACCAGTGGGGTGGATCCTTCCGCCCGACAGGATTTTTGGGATTTGATCTACAACTTGGTTGATGAAGGTGTGACCGCTTTGGTAACCACTCACTACATAGACGAAGCGGAGTACTGTAATCGGGTAGGGATTATGAGCCTGGGACATTTACTGGCATTAGACACCCCCTCAGCTCTGAAACGGAGTGCCTTGTCCGGTTTGGCCTGGGATGTGTTTGCTGAGCCACTTTTGCCCTCCTTGACCACATTAGACCGGTGTTCCTTCGTTGTAAGAGCAGGGTTAGCCAGTGAGCACCTTCGGGCAATCACAACTTCGGATGTGAAAGCAGAGGACTTGCATGAGGTGTTGAGTGTTGCCGGTGTGAAGAACATCCGCATCGAGCAGGTTGAACCAACACTTGAGGATGTGTTTTTAGCTCTGGCAGCAGGGCAATGAGTTCTCGATGATGGGGCAGGCAATTTGAAAGGATTGCCCAAAGCGGTGAGTTTAAGCCGACGTACTGGGAAGCAAAGATACCGACGGAAACATAATGGGATTGCTACCAACCTGACAATTTACTTCAGAGGCGGTTCGTGGTCGAGTAAGCGGTGCTTTCCCGTGGTATCGCGAAGTCCCCGAAGGGGGAGCGAAGTCGAAGTGACCGCCGCCCAACAGGGTCTCGATACGGCAAAAACCGCCTACTTGACCACCGTTGGGCTCATGGACTTAAAAGTTGGAATAAATTAAACACATCCTAGCCAAACTATCCTATAATTGCGGAAGATGGGTGACACAATTCCTAAACATCTGCTCTTGGGTCAATTGCGGCGTGATTATATATTGACCCCACAGGGGAAGGCAATGATAGATGTCCCTGGAGGAAATCTGATATACACTGCTGTTGGGTATGGCCTCTGGGGAAGAAAAGCTGGGCTGGTGGCGCGCGTTGGGGAGGATTATCCTCGTGCCTGGCTAGAACAACTAGAAAACCTTGGGTTTGACATTCAGGGGGTAAACATCCTCCCTGAGGCTCACGATGTGCGTTCTTTTATAGCTTACACAGGGCAGAGTGAACCTGCAACGGATAACCCGGTGAAATATTTTTCCCTCTTAGGATTACCTTTCCCTAAATCGCTGCTGGGTTACAAAGATACAAGTCGCAGGTTGGACTCCAGGATTGACCTCATGCCCTTGTCGCTGCGCCAAAGCGATGTCCCTTCTTCGTACAAATTCGCTACCGCGGCTCACTTGTGCCCCTCCAATTTCCTTTCGCACACTTTGCTCCCTGCTATACTGCGTCAGGAAGGGTGTGTAACTGTAACGCTTGCACCTTTGTGGGGATATATGAACCCAACCTTTTGGGATAATATACCCTCCATCATCACCGGACTAACTGCTTTTATCTCTGGTGAGCGAAAAATACGCAATCTGTTTCATGGACGTACCCGGGACCTGTGGGAAATGGTAGAAGCTATTGGATCGTTCAATTGTGAGCTGGTGATCGTTACCCGTGGAGAAAGGGGTCAGATTGTGTATGACGTTGCCGGACAGAACCGTTGGGAGATCCCCGCTTATCCATCAACTGTTAGTGATCCCACCGGAGCAGGCAATGCTTTTTGTGGAGGGTTTTTATGGGGCTATTGCAGTACCTTCGATCCTGTACTGGCAACTTTGTACGGGAATGTTTCGGCTTCGATGGTTGTTGAAGGCAGTGGTCCGTATTTTGCTCTTGAGACCTTGCCAGGGTTAGCACAGGCACGTCTTGAGGCGTTGAAAGAAATGGTTCGCAGGGTGTAATGTGGACATTAACCAACAGGTACTGGATTTAGCCGTGGCTATTCAACAGATACCTGCTCCCACTTTTCAAGAAGCTGAACGGGCTGCGTTTGTTCGCAAGACCTTTTTGGCGGAAGGGTTGAATGACGTAACCCAAGATGAAATGGGGAATGTGTACGCCCGATTTTCTGGAAATGACTCTGCGACCCCAGTTGTGGTCACCGCCCATTTGGATACCGTGTTCCCCTCAGGGACGGATTTGAGCCTGCTGCGTTACCCTGATCGAATTACCGGTCCAGGCATTGGGGACAACAGCTTAGGCCTGGCTGGTTTGTTTGGATTGGTTTGGTCATTACGCGCCGAGGGACACATCCCTCATGACAATATATGGCTGGTTGCCAATGTGGGAGAGGAAGGGGTAGGCGACCTGTGCGGTATGCGCGCAGTGGTAGAACGATTTGGGAGTAGCCCGAAAGCCTACGTGGTGCTGGAAGGTTTGGTTTTAGGAAAGGTTTATCATCGGGGATTGGGTGTAAAAAGGTACAGCATTACTGTGTTTACGGAGGGTGGTCACTCCTGGGTGGATTTTGGTAAACGCTCAGCTATTCATGAGATGGCGCAACTGGTCACCAAACTAATCGGGATTACTCTACCTGCAGAACCTCGGACGACATTGAATGTGGGTTTGATTGGCGGTGGGACCTCGGTGAACACCATTGCACCAGAAGCTTTCCTCCAATTGGATTTACGTTCAGAATGTAGTCAGGCTTTAGCACGTTTGGAAGAGGCCGTGCGGGAGGAAGTAGGGCAGGCTCAGGGTGAGGGTATTGAGATCCGTATGGAGGTCATCGGGGAACGCCCCATGGGTGCGCTTCCGGAGGACCATCCACTTGTTGAGTTGGCGGCGCATTGCCTGGAAGCTCAGGGGATCAAGCCCTGTTTCAGCATTGGATCAACCGATGCGAACGTCCCCATCAGCAAGGGGATACCTGCCATCTGCATAGGTTTGACCAGGGGCAGTGGTGCTCATACGGTAAAAGAAACCATACATACAGACTTCTTGAACAGGGGTCTGGAGCAACTGGTTTGTCTGGTAAAGGGGATAGAAACGTTAAATTTCTAATTTGGGTTATGAAAGCCCTGCTCTTACGTCCAAGGCAAAGGCGCCTGAACCCTCTGCCAGCACGCGCAGGGGGTTGATTTCTATTTCTTTTATTTGTGGAAAATCGGAAGCAAGCTGAGCTAGTCGCATAAGAGCATCTACCACTGCCGAACGGTCTGCAGGAAGCAACTTTCGGAAGCCCTTTAGTTTTTTCCCTGCCCATGTGTTTTCTAACAGGTATTCCACGTCCCTCTGGGTAAGGGGAGCGAGGGCAAAGGCTACGTCCTTTATCCCCTCTACTTCAATACCACCTGAACCGAACATGACCAATGGCCCAAACTGTTTATCTTGGATGACTCCCAGGATGACTTCCTGCCCTTCAGGTATCATCGGTTGGATGTGGACGCCCTGAATTTTCGCTTTAGGGTAGGTTTTTTGAGCGCGTGGGATGAGGGTTTTAAATCCCTGTACAACCTCATCGGTATTCTTCAGGTTAAGCAATACCCCCTCCATCTCTGTCTTGTGGATGATATCCGGGGAGGCGATTTTCAACACCACAGGATAGCCTACTTTTTGGGCAACCTGCACAGCTTCCTCCAGGGTAGAGGCCAGTTCCGTGGGGGGTGTTTGGAGGCCATAGGCGGAGATCAGGTTGATTGCGTTTTGTTGAGGGAGAAAGGTGATCGCAGTCTCTGAGATGTCAGCGGGTTTAAACTGTCTCAGAAGGTTTATTACTGCTTGCTGATTTACATCGGTGGAGGTTAGGGGTGCTTCCTGTGGACGGTTCACAATGTCTGCCTGCATAGTCAAGGCGGAAAGAGCCGAGGCAGCCCGTTCGGGGAAGCGGTATTCAGGCACGCGCGCAGCTTGAAGGTGTTCTGCTGCTTCCTGGATCAGGCGAGAACCCATTAGAGCGACGATGACAGGTTTTTCAGAAGTAGAGATGACCGGAATGATGGCCCTGGCGACTCCTCCGGCGGTGTACATGGGAGGATTGGGCAGGACGACCATGACGCTGTGCACACCCTTATCGTCCAGCAGTATCTGTAGGCATTGGGCATACAGTTCGGGGGAAGCTGAAGCCAGCATGTCCACCGGGTTGTGGATACTGGCGGCTGGTGGCAGTAGCTCTTGTAGAGCTGCCTTAGTTATGGGGTTTAATTGAGCCAAATTTAATCCATTCGCTTCCAGGGCATCTGCAGCGGTTACGCCAGGTCCACCCGCATTAGTGAGCACGGCCACCTCAGGGCCTTTGGGTGAGGGGCACCAGGCTAAGGCTCGCGCCCAATCGAACATCGTCTCGGTTGTTTCCGCCCGCAGAACTCCCGCACGGCGGAAGGCAGCGTTAAAAGCGTTCTCCTGGCCGGTAAGTGCGCCTGTATGGGAAGCTACTGCACGTTGACCGCTCTCAAAGCGCCCAACTCTTAAGGCGATGACCGGTTTCTTCGGCGTGATACGGGCTGCTTCAGTTACGAATTGTCTCCCGTTGCTGACCCCTTCTAGGTACATGGTAATCACCTTTGTGTAAGGGTCATCAGCCACTGGGCCAATCATGTCTGTTTCGCTGACATCTACCTGGTTGCCCAAGCTGACCAGCCGTGATAACCCCAGCCCCTGACCTCTGACCCAGTCGATCACCGCGGCGCAGATTGCTCCCGAGTGAGAGATGAAAGCTACCTCGCCAGGTATGGGACCGGGTGGGGGCAAAAAGGTCGTATCTAGGGGCAGATGGGTATCTAACAGGCCGATACAGTTCGGCCCCAGGATACGCATATTGTGTTTTTGGGCAATGGCTAAGCAGGCTTCTTCGAGGGCAGTCCCTTTGGCTCCCGTTTCACGAAAACCGCCAGAAATGACAATTGCCGCATGGATGCCGCGTTGTCCGCAGGCTTCTAACGTCTGGGGAACAGTAGGGGCAGGTATGAGCAACACAGCCAGGTCTACAGGCTCGGGTACGGATTCGACGTCGGGATAGATGTTTTGCTCGAACAAGGTGCCCCCTTTCGGATTGACGAAATGTACTGCACCTTTGTAGCCGCTTCGTACCAGGTTGCGCGCCAACCCGTAACCCAACTTGGTGGGGTTATGAGAAGCTCCAATTATGACAATACCTTTGGGATGGAAGAAGGGTGTTAATGATGGGTCGGTTGCCATGTTCATAGGGTTTTCACCTTCGAAAAGTTCATGTGTTGCTTGTTCCATGGATGATGATCCTGGCTTTATCTCGGAATTCAACGGGTATGCTGTAGTACCCTGAATGAGAAATCTCCCAGTTTATCCTTTGCCCGTTTAGGGAAACAGACTGGGGAGGTTTGGGGAGATAGAGCTCGATCACCCCTTGGGCGTGTCCTGGGCGTTCAAGCTCCAGGAGGACATTTTGCTTGCTCGGTTGCCATCGAGTGACCTCTCGTCCTTGGGAGAGATGCAGGTCGCTGCCGATATATTGGGGTTGGTCAGGATGTACAGGACGTAAGGCGAGGAGCTCAACTCCATGGGACGGGATGGCATTGAGGGTCAGCACCCCACCTGAAATCTGGCAAGATGCTCCCCTCCAGAAATTTCGAGAGTGGTACTCCAGTTGGGGGAGTTGGAAAACGTCCAGGTTGTAGACCACGTCAATATCTTTATCCTCCCAATTGAAAATGACAATGAGATGCCAGGTGCCGGTAGGGCCATTCAGGTCGAGGCGCAGAAGGCTGGGGTGCTGGTTATCCAGCCAGTCCAAGAGGCAAGGCGTGGTGTTGAGCGGAGGCAGCAGGGATTGAGCCAGGCGCAAGCGTTCGGGGGTGAGCTGAGGCAGGTCGTCGGAGAGCACAGTAACACCCCCGGAGAGGAAGACCGCTGTCACCCAGGTCTGAACTTCGGCGGGGGAGAGGCAGGTGTTGGGGCGCAGGAGCAGGCAATCGGGGTCGTTTAGCCACCAACGGCGATTTAGAGCTGCACGGGTGATGGTGTTGCGCAGCGCGTTGCGCATGGCAGGCATTCCAGGGTCAGCGTTGAGAAGGAAAGAGGGGACAGGTTTGAAATAAGGGCGCCAACGATCGCTGATATCAGGGCCGATGCGCATGGCTTCGAACAGACCGATAGCCGAACCTAGAGGACAACCACAAGCCAGTAGGGTGGTGTCTTCCCCTGCGGTTTCATGGATGGCATAAAGCGCCTTGCGGAGGGCTTGTGCCCTGGTAAGGGTAGGGTCATTACGACGACCGGGAAGTGCGGCCGTGTACAGGAAGTCCAGTTTGAGATAGGAGAAACCCCACTGGTGTACCGCGGTATGGATAACCTGACGAATGTAATCTAATGCCGAGGGATGCGTCAGGTCGAGGGCCATGGGGAAGGTACCAAAGATATAACCTGGATTGACCGGTATCTTCCAGCGGTTGCGGAGAATCCAATCAGGATGGGCACGAGCGACCTGTGAACTGCGGTGTACGACGAAGGGTGCTAACCAGAGACCGGGAGTGAACCCCTTAGTGCGCATTTTCGCTGCCAGGGGAGCAACACCATTCTGGAAAGATGGGGTGAAATCCGACCAGTCTCCAACCCGAGCCTGGTAGCCATCATCAATCTGTATCAGGTCGAGATGGATTTCAGGTCGCAGCCCCTCGGCAGCTTCGATGTTACGGTAGATATCTTCTGATGTGATGGTGTTATAGAAGTGATACCACGAACACCATCCCACCACAGGTCTGTCCATTGTGGTGGGCTTCAGGTCATGTTCACGAGCGACAGCATTAATATAAGAGCCAAGAGGATCAGGGCCATCAAGATGGATGAAAGACAGATAAGCCCAATCAGTTTCTAGTTTGGCTCCCGGGTCAAGGCGCATGTGGTCTCCGCAGGCCCAGAGGTGGAGCGTGGGGAGATACGAGTGTAGCCAGACCTCGATGGAACCAAAGTGCTGTTTTTGAGACAGGAAACCCACCAGGATGCCAGAGCGATGGTTTACGTCACCTAACACGGCGAACATTTCGCTGATGAAATGACCGGCTTTTTTAGGTCGTGGGGTGGTTGGATTGGTGCTGTTAGGATAACGAAGAAAGCCAAATTGGGGGTTGCAATTTCGATCATGTTGGAAGTATGTGCCATTGAAAGACCAGGATTGCCAGCCGTTTGAGAAGAAAGCCAGTTCACCGGGATCAGGGCTTGGGCGGATGATTCCTGGGTGGGGTATTTTCCCCGGCTGACCCAGAGTCCTGGAGATTAGTCTTCCCCACCACCCTCTGCTATGGGGTATGGGACCAGCTTTCAGGAAGTCCAGGCGTTCCAGGTATATAGGTCGTGAGCCAGTGTTTTCGATGTGCATTCTCCACAACAGGAAAGGGTAGGTTTGGGGGAGTGCAAAGACAAGTTCGAAAACCAGGCCGTTTTTGTCGGGAGCGCTAATAAATTTAATCTGTTCGAGTGTTTCGTGGGGAGATTGGATATGATCTTTTTGTTGTCCCTGGATTGGAGTACCCTGGGTAAAAAAACGAACATTATTGCAGATATAGGTGATACCAACTTGTGCCTCTTCGACGAACGGACTGTTGAGCGCGCTACCAAAAAGGCTCCAGGTTGTAGTGTGGGGATTGAGGACGAGTTGGAGGTTATCGTTTGTTATAGTAAGGGACATAGTGGTGGGTTGATTTTATGGGGAATGGGTGGACGTGGTGGTGATATGAGGCATGGTGTATACTTTACCTGAGGTATGGTAAAACTGCAACTGTGCTGGATTTTTACGGTGATGCAACCTGCGACGCCGAGGATATTCTACGAAGACCTGAAGAGGGCTAAGCTTGAACGAGACACAGACTACAAAGGATGATGTGAAAATCAGGGCTTTAGATATTGTCGAACCGCTGCTGTTAGTAGCTGTAGCGCCTCTTGCCCTGTTTCCAGAACGGTTTCCTTTCAAACTTGTAGTGATGGCTTTAGGGCTGTTGGTGGTGCCGTTTATCTGGCGTAGGTTGAGTTATGGATATTTCACCCTGCCAACTCCACTCAGCGGGCTTATTGGGTTAATGATATTTCTATCACTTCCCATTTCAGTTTGGGTGACACCCCTCTTTTGGGAATATACATGGTCGAAATTGACCAGCCTGATATGGTCAGTATTCGTTTTCTTTGGAGTGATCAATTGGGGGGCAAGCGGGGGGTCTGTCTTTCACAAGCAACGGCTCAGGTGGTTGTTGTTGGCATATTTCCTGATCGGGTGTAGTTTTACCTTTGTCAGCCTGATGGGGATGCAGTATGCGGGTAAATTACCGGGTTTGAACACCCTGGCAAACCGTCTACCTCAAGTGGCGGGTGGTTTTTTTGGTGTCTCTCAAGGGTTTCACCCCAATGAAGTGGGGGGAATGTTAACCCTTTATGCCCCATGTGTGGTTGTCTTGTCCCTTGGGTTTTTGTTTGGGGGCTTGAGTGGCCAGGTTGGGCGTAATGTGGGGAAGAAGTGGATAGGGTTTCTGGGTGCTTTTGTTATGTTGGGGCTAGGTTTATTGTTTATGGGTACACTCCTCCTGACACAGTCGAGAGCGGGGAATGCAGCCGTAGGTATAGCCCTGGTGGTGGCTCTTATAGTGATTGGCTGGAGGGGATGGGTGCTTTTAGGGGTGGGGTCATTAGGCATTGCAGCGTTTCTTCAACGTATGGGTGCCAAACGGGTTTTCGATGCCCTGATTTACGCTGGCTCGCTGGACCTGAACATTTTCGACCGTTTTAACATTTGGTACCGGGCCCTGCTAGGCATCCGGGATTTTGCCTTCACCGGCATGGGATTGGGGACATTTCGTAAGGTTGTTCATGTGCTGTATCCCACCTCCGCCTCTACAGATATTGTCACTGCTGACCTTGGGCACGCCCACAACCTGTATTTACAAACCGCTTTAGATTTTGGGGTTCTGGGGTTTCTGTTGTTTTCAGGCATGGTTATCATCGTTTTGTTTTGGTGTGTTAAATTGCTGATCAGCAACTGGTCAAATCCTCTCAAGAGGTACGGGATATTGGGACTCTTGAGTTCCTTCCTGGCGTTTGGTTTGTATGGGATGGTTGATGCTGTAGCCATTGGTGCCAAACCGGGTGTAGCGCTATGGTTCTTAATGGGTCTAGTGATGGTCGCTCGTCAAGAGTGGTTTGTCTCAGAAAAAGGTGTTAGACAGAATGACAAGAGCGATCAACAACATCGGCTGTGGCTATTACGACGAAGGTTAGTAGCAGAAGCGATTACCTTGCTGGGCGTATGTATTTGGTTTATTGGTTATTTACAGTCTGGCCATTTGAATCGAGCCTTGATTGAAACCGCGGATACATTACTTGGGGATGAAAACAACTTTGTCTCAATAAAAAGTGAATTAGAGGTCCTGACACCTGACGTTTGCCGATCCAACTGGTATCTGGGATTAGTAGAGCATTATCAACAGCATACAACCGAAAGGGACCACGCCTGGGAAGATTTGCTCTCGTGCACACCAGATTTCATCACATTGCTGGAAGTGCTCTCCCCCCGCAACCTTGATCTGGCGTCCTATGCATATCAACGCTACCCTCTAAATCCGGAAGCGATATTTTGGTTAGCGGCAAGTACCAGCGAGGAATTCCCTGAGATTGCAGAAGGGCTGTATAGACAGGGTGTAGCCATAAAACCACAAGATGGACGGCGGTGGTTAGCCTTAGGGGTTTTACTCAGAGATGTTGATAAGCAGAAAGCCCTGGATGCCTATCTTCAGGCTTGTTATCACGGGGATCCGGGGGCGAACGGTTGCTCTGGAGCCGGGCTTTTAGCGGAACAGCTTGGTGATATCGAAGCAGCCATCCGTTACTACCGTTTATCCCGTTACTCCCGAGCTTTACAGCGCGCAGATGAATTGGAAGGCATGTTGGCGCAAGAGGGGAAGTGAAGACCGGAGGAATTCATTCTTGAAAAGCAGGTTTACTTTTATAAAATCTAACGCCAGACCAGGTGTAGGAATTTTTTTGTTATTGTTTGGTGTTTTTTCCATGACCATAACGTCCACCTTTCCACGGGTGAATTCAGATGAAAGCAGAGAGGTTCAGTTAGAACCAAATTGCCGATTTGGGATCACTGCCCCTCGAGGGTTGGGAAATCATGACCTGGGTTTTCTTGGTGTGGGAGCCTATCTGGATTGGGGAACAGCGGTGCACCCCAATCACCCAGTGGGAGTTGATTATATACAAGTATTACGAGTGCGCGATGACTTGTATCCCAGTACGTTAATGAGTTTAGCAGAATTAGTGAGAGCCAATCCGGGAACGTACTGGTTGATTGGGAATGAACCGGACACGACCTACGAGGAACAGGACGGGGTCACCGCGGATGTGTATGCGAGGCGCTATTTTCTTTTGGCCAAGTTAATCCGCCAATTAGATCCAAAAGCCAAGACAGGGTTCGGAGGGATTGTTCAAGCAACCCCAATCCGGATGCGGTATCTTGACCGGGCCTGGGAGAAGTTGATTGACTTGGCTGGTAGTAAATCCAGGGCATCCCAACTGATTGATTTTTGGAATATCCATGCCTTTATTCTGAATGAGTGGCCTGGGGAATGGGGAACAGGCCTGCCTCCAGGTTTTGAGGATGATTATAAGGATGCCGTACATTTTTCAGACCCGCCGTTTAATGAAACACATTCACCATCAATATTTGCAGATTATGTTCGTGATTTTCGTGCCTGGATGGCAGGTATAGGTGAACGTGAGAAACCATTATGGATAACGGAATTTGGGAGCCTCTTTCCCCCGATTGACCCTCCTGGAGGGCCGAATTTAATGAATGTGTCTGATGAAGAGACGGTGCGATTTATGGAGGCAGCCTTCGCATTCCTTTTACAAGCACGCGATAAACAGACAGGCATGCCTGGAGACGGCTATCGTTTAGTACAGCGTTGGTTCTGGTATAGTTTAGATGATTATCGGTATCGCTTTGGGGGCTCGTTATTCGATCCGGAGGCTCAGGGGTCGTTAACCTTCGTAGGACATGCGTATCTAGACTATCTACAAGGAATTCCTGTGGGTCCTGATTTTTTACCAGTGAAATTGATCCCCCCTATCCAAAGAGGGTTTGACTATTATTTTGAGTTTGAGAAGCGAGTCGAAATCCAGATCACAAACATAGGAACAGAGTCAGGAGGAGCCGGTAGTCAAATTTGGGTGTTTGCCGGTCACCCTCGCGCGGGAGGCTTGGCAGTAGGGGGGCCAATTCAAATTGATAAAAATCTGTCTGGTTGTGGTGGTTCTTTACGTCTATTTGTATCGTTGGATTGGGATCAGTTGGAAAAGCAGAGAAGTATATATATATTGGTGCACACCCCTGGAGATATCAACCCATACAACGATCTGGTTTTTTTTAGCTTAGATACCACATTACCATTAAGTTGGTCTTGGGGACTGAGTCGTTTTGGTGGGGGGTTGAATTGCCTGGAATGGCGTTGTTGTGCCATGCCAAGATAAATAAAAATGAGGGGTGAAAGGAACCTAATGAGAAGGTGTGGAATTAGAAGGTACGAGATCAACTTCAAAGTCCACTGTACTGGTTATTCTGCCTGTCCAAACCCAAAAGCCAGAATCCGCATTGTATTTCCAGGCCTCATCTGTGTTGTTAATTTGATAGCCTGTTAGAAGTCTCAATTCCAATGAAAAAGATACATCTTTCAACCCGGCTTGTTTCTGTACGCGCAGGTGATAGCTGTAAGTACCTTTAGAATTGCTGTTTAATACGTGAGAGGAGGTGGGGGCTAATTGCAAGGTAATTTCCTGGCTTTGCGCCGTGGGCAGAACCAACAGGCTGGAAACCACCAGAGTATCATTTTCACCAGTTTCTACCACTATCTCTCCAGACCAATCCTGTCCACTGAGTAGCCATTCTCCTGGTATTGGAAATTCTGTAGCGTAGATTAAATTTGTATCTCGAGGGAGGTAGACACGCCAATAATCCCAATAGCAGCGTTTCTGCATGTCAGTATATACACCTGAGCCATAGCTGGCTTCGTGGTCACAGGGCACATCCTCTGATATTGTGTGTGTATATCGTAAAATGAGGGTGGCAAGGAGCATTTGTGGGTTGGTCATGTCAACCTGGTAAGTTACAGAACGGTTGACCACAGCGTCTGTCTTATTGAATCCTATGTTAGAGTCCACAACGAGGATGAAATCTCCATCTTCGGGATGCAGGCCATTATCCAATCCAGCCTGTACCAATGCAGCTTGTGCATTTGGGTTGTTGAAGTACAGAAGGAGATGACCTGACTTTACGGATGAGAGGAGTTCACGGGCCAGTTGGACAAGGATTTGTTTCTCTCGGGTGTTGAGCAATTGCTCTATGAGTGCTTTACCCAATTGAGGCATAAAGTCCTTGCGGTGCTCCCACCATTCCTGGCTAAGCTTTTCATCTTGTGCTGGAGCCCAGGACTGCTGCATGATCGTTTCGATATTATCTGCAGTGACGGGTTCGGAAAAATCTGGGAGGTGTAGAGGTCCCAAGATGTTAATCAGCGTTTTAACTAGAACCTGGTCGAAGGCGATCACTCCGTCAGTTTGTTGATCGGTGGATAAGGTATATAACTCCTGGACGGTTTGGGCAGCAGTTGGGAAATCTGGTGACCAATTGGCATCCCGAGGCACCCAATACCCAGCCATCATAAACTGTCGAAGAGGGTCAGGCGGTGGAGGATATCCTTTTGAATAGTCATCCACCACATAGGAGTCGCCAATATCTAAACTGACCAACTTTCCTCCAGCGACCTTCACCAAACCAATGCCAGAGATAAATCCTCCAGAAGCACGCAGTTCGTCTCGATTTTGAGCCAAAATGAGGTAAGCATTAGGTTGATTTGGTGAACCCAATAATTCAGGCATCACAGCAAGTAGGTGAAGGCCTTGTTGGATAAGATCAAAGTATTTGTCTATTTGAAAGAACCACTGCTCGTATTCGTAAGGTAGTAAGGTGGGTTCGATGTCCGGCCGAGCACGACCAGCCTTGTCTATCGCCTGTGTTGCTTTGGTTAAAGATGATTGCCCGTTCAGGAGGGTGTGATATATCTGTTGAGGTAAATCCGTATTCTGAGTATTGGGTGGTGTGTACTCCGGTAAGGGGCTTAGTGTTGTGTAAGCCAAATTACCCGCTTGAGCCAGACCTGCACCGTACTGCAGTAGGGGTTGTACCTGGGCTGCATAGGGTCCTATACCCGGAAGCAGAGCCACGGCTTTAAGGAATGGAAATGTGGGGTACATAAGGGTTTGGAGGATGGTAACGTCCCTTGCTGTGACAGACAGAGCAGATCCTATGATTGCTGGGTCGAGGTCAAAAATTTCATCCTGCGTAACAACATCTTTGATTTCTTTCAGTGTTTGTCGTAAGTGGATGGTATAATATGCCAAACTTCCGAGCCATAAAATTATGAGGGCGAGGATGAACAATGCAGCTCTTTTAAATTTATTGTTCTGCAAGAGACGTTTTAGTTTCACAGGGTTAACCTCCTGGTAATTTTTTGGGATTGTTATTGTAACCCTCTTTCATCGAATTTGAGCACTGACTTGTAAGCGGTTAATCTTCTTTTGGAGGTGCCTATGGGTAGAAATAGAATAATTCGGTGGTTTCTTTTATTGTTCTCGATTCTTGTACTTTTAGCTCTGGGGAGTTATCCCATGAAAAGTACGTGGGCAGGTCATGCGAATCAGACCGTGCCGACGGCTGGCCCAACTTTAGAGATCACTTCCAGAGCGGGTATGGAGGAGGCTACTCCAACACCCACTGTCCCAGCAGGAGCCTTTAGTATTGTCGAACTGTTAGATATTATTTTGGATTACCTGCCCTGGATTGCATGTGGAGGAGCTGTAATACTTTTGGGTGGGGGCCTGTTTGCTTGGTGGAGGATACGGAGTGCGGCAGGTGGTAAGGAGTAACCGGCTTCGTTTAAATTCGCCTTTATTCAGGCTTGATTTTAATATCTATACATGCTAAACTATTGCCAAATGCCTTTGAAGATGTATTCACCTCATGATTATCAAGGAGGTTAGAAGATGAAAAAGTGGTCTGCTATTATATTAGTGTCTGGTGTTCTCCTGGTTCTTGCAGCTGCTGGGGGAAGCTGGGGAGCTGCACATGCGAGCACGGTCCCTACTGGTGAAGGAACGGATACCTGGTTGGGGAACTGGGGTGTGTATTTGCCTGCCAACCATGCCTTCAGCGGAGGCCTGCTTGTAACTCGTGACCGTTTGCAGGAGTCAAACTATAAACCTCTTCCAGCGCAACCTGTTCAATGGTTGGCTTTTGAGGTTTGGTGGTCTCAACCGCCTGGACTTTGGTATGTGTACTTCAACCTCTTCCCAGGTCAAAAGTCGCAATTTGAAGCAGGGCTGTTCAGTATTTACGCCTGGGATTTTGTCACGGATCACTGGGTGATGTGCACCACCTATTTAGTTCCAGACGATGTCGATCCGTATGAGAACTTTCCTGATGGACGAGTGGCTACAATCCCATCAATCGGCTGGTGCCCAGGGATTGACCCAATGGCAACGCACTGGTATTTCGGCTTATTCTATAACCCATAAGCTGAATTTAGCCAGTAGCAAAATATAACATCCTAAGTTTATCAGAAGTATATGAATTCCAAGGCGGGGCGACTAAGGTCGCCCCGCTAGTTTGTTTTTTAGGCATGATTTTGAAAAGAGTTAACCAACGCTGGATAAATTTCTCGTCTTTATGCGTTGTCATTCTTTTATTGGGAATCTATATCTCCATGATTCCTGAAAAGCTGAGTGGTGCAAACTATGGGGGTGATAGTGGAGATTTTCTTGCCGCCATGTTAACAGGAGGTATCCCTCATCCTACAGGATATCCATCGTATATCTTGTTCGGATGGTTGATACAAAACCTTCCGTTGTCTACGCCTTACTTCCGGGGGGCGTTGCTCTCCGTGATTCCGGCTGCCTTTGCTGCAGGGATGCTGTCGCTGTGGGTTAGCAAGTGGTTAGTGTCTAAGGATGAAAGAAATGTATGGAGTGGGGTTATTGCTGGCATACTGTTTGGAACTGCTCCTCTGTTCTGGTCGCAGGCAGTTATCGTTGAAGTGCACGGTCTTCAGATGTTGTTCGTGGTTTTGGGTTTATGGTGGGTTAGTGCTCACCTTTTTCCGGATTGGAGCAAATCGCATGTTGTCCTGGTCACATTATTGGCATTCGTGTTAGGGTTTGGGGTAGGCAATCATGTGACCATTATATTTTTATTGCCAACTTTTTTATTTGCCGCTCTAGTGGGGTATCGAAGGGGAGCCTCCCGGAAATTTCTAATTGTTCAGGGGATTGCTTATCTTACAGGCCTTCTCATTTACCTGTATTTACCCCTGAGAGCACGCGCCTATCCCCCGATAAACTGGGGTAACCCGCAGACCTGGAAGGGATTTTGGTGGCTTATAACTGCCCAACCCTATCATCACTTTGCATTTAGTGCCCCTTTGCCTGATATTTTAGGTCGGTTCGCAGCCTGGGCTGCCTTGTTGAGGGAACAGTTTGGGGTGGTGGGATTGATACTGGGTGTCATTGGCGTGGTGCAATTTCACTGGCAGGAGAAGCATCTACGCTCGTTGTTATTCTGGATACTGGGAATATATTCTGTCTTTGCTATAGGCTATTACACATCTGATTCTGTTGTTTATCTATTACCCGCTCACCTTGTATTTGCTGTGTGGATTGCCCTGGCGATAGCCTGGTTCTGGGATGAGAAACTAAGGGGCATCCCTTGGGGGAGGATTCTAGGAATGGGGATACTGATTGGTTTTCTCATTAGGATAGCTTATGTGTACCCTATTGTTGACCCTCGCCGAGACACCAGCCCGGCGACCTTTGCAGAAACATATTTGTCTGAAGCTCCCCCTAAGGCTGTGTTGATCACAGCCTCGGATGTAGATACATTCCCCTTGTGGTATTATCATTTTGGTTTTGGCTGGCGGTCGGACGTTATAATTGTGGTTGGTCCGTTGACCCGATTTTCCTGGTATCAGGAATCACTGATACATACATATCCTGAAGTGATGTTTCCTCTGGTTCAATCAGAATTTGAAAAAGAGGGAGACTGGTGGATGAGATTATTAGCCCTCAATCCTGATCGTCCTGTGTGTTATAGTCAGCCATCACCAGAGGAAGACGTGCCAGTAGGATACTTCTGTCAAGAACCATGACGCCTCCCCAAAAGAATATATGGCCGTATGTTTTCACCAGCGTTAAAGTAGCAGTGGGCCTCGTGTTGTTGTGGTTTTCTTTGCAGCAGGCACAGTGGGCTCGGATTGCCGAATCGATAACCCAGGTGAATATGCTCTGGTTGGCATTAACGTTTTTTTATGTGTTATGTGGGTTGGCATTAAAGGTATGGCGTTGGGCCAGGATGCTTCGCTATGTTGGAGTACCTCTCCCTGTGTCTCTTACTAGCCAGGCTTTTCTGGCTGGACAGGCGTTAAACATCCTGTTACCCGCAAGGGGAGGAGAATGGGGCCGGCTAGGGCTGATACTGGCTGAACAGAGCGGCAAGAGTGCGGAAGTGGGGATGACGATCGTCCTAGAAAAAGTGATCGATCTGGCAATGTTAGGAATCTGTGCAACGTTCGTTTCGGTGTATTTGCCTTCAGATATCCTGTACTGGTTGCTCCCCATCGGAGGTTTGCTGATATTTTTAATGTTTGTATTTACCTTATGGGGGGAGATGATGTGGAATAGGTTTAAGAACCACCTTGAATACATCAGGGGGTCGGGGATAAAAAAAGTTGTTGAATTCACAGATCAGGTTTTTATTGCAGGGAAGTGGATTCGTAATACGAAGCAAACAGGGTATATATTCTTCATCACGCTTCTTGTTTGGCTAATAATGTGGGGGACAAATTTAACATTATTTCGGGCAATGGGTATTTCATTGGGTGCAGAAGCTGCCCTACTGGTTTTAGTGCTGGTTTACATCGGTATGTTGCCAGCGTTAATGCCTGGGAATATCGGCCCCTTTTACTTTTTCGCCCAACTGGCTTTACGTCCATTTCAGGTGGGTGATCAGGAGGCTGTAGCCTATTCCGTGTTGCTGCATGCTCTTGTCACCTTGCCTCCACTGGTGGGCGGTGGAATTAGTTTGTTATTGTCTCGAAGACCAGGTAAGAAAACGCGGAGGGAACACTATGAGTAAGACCTCGCCGAGAATCTCCGTTATTGTACCTGTGAAGGACGATGCAGAGAACCTGGCTCGCTGCCTGGAAGCTTTGGGCAAACAGGAAAAAGTTGCAGGGGATTATGAAGTGATTGTGATAGACGATGGTTCTCAAGACAGCACCCCAGAAGTGGCAGCCTCCTATGGGGTAAAATATTGGAAGCAGGAAACAGCCGGTCCTGCTGTAGCTCGAAATTTGGGGGCAAAGCACGCTCGTGGTGACATACTGGCTTTCACCGATTCGGATTGCGTCCCAACGCCGGAATGGTTATTCCACCTGACAAAACGATTTGATGAGTTGGATGTGGTAGGAACAAAGGGGACGTATCGCACGGAGCAGCGGTCCCTGGTAGCGCGTTTCGTCCAGCAAGAATATGAGTTCAAGTATGCGCGCATGGCAAGTCAGACTAGCATTGATTTCATAGACACATACTCTGCGGCTTACAGGTGCAATGTATTTCTTAACAACCAGGGGTTTCAAACAGCCTTCCCTGTTCCCTCTGTCGAAGACCAGGAACTATCTTTTCGGTTAGCACGCAAGGGATATAAATTGTGCTTTGTGCCAGAAGCAGTTGTTTATCATCAACACGATTGTATGCTTTGGGAATATTGCCGGCGTAAGTTTGGGATTGGGTATTGGAAGGCTTTCTTGTTGAGATGGCTGCCGGAAAAAACATTTTACGACACTCATACACCTCCCCACCAGCGGTGGCAGATTGGCATCCTGGCGCTGACTCTTGCATCCCTTGTGTTGGTCTGGGCGTGGCAGCCACTTATCTGGTTCGCGCTGGCTGGCATGGTTGTGTTCTTCCTCACGGCAATACAAATGTTAGGAAAAATTGTCTGTAACGATCCGGGGGTGTTGGTCATAGCCCCTGGGCTAATAATTCTTCGAGCCGCATCTCTGGGTAGCGGTTTGTTATGGGGTATGATATGCCCTCCTAAAGTGCCAACCCCCGAGGTAATTGGTTTATCTGCCGTCGCTTTGCTGTTCAAACGAATGTTAGATGTATCAGGGGCATTTCTGGGTTTATGCCTGTCAGTGCCCCTGATCGGGCTGCTGGCTATCCTTATCAAGCTCGACACCCCCGGCCCAGTGTTTATCATTCAAGAGCGAATTGGCGAGAACGGTAAACCGTTTAAATTTATCAAATTACGCACGATGGTGTCTGAAGCAGAGCATCTTGTCCACCAGGTGATCAAAGATAGCCCTTTGAGCGGTCCCGTTTTCAAAGTGCCCAATGACCCGAGAGTTACCCGTACAGGACGTTTCTTACGGCGATGGAGTTTGGATGAGTTGCCCCAATTCTGGAACGTATTAATCGGCGACATGAGTCTGGTCGGTCCCCGACCGGAGGAGGGTTGGGTGGTTGCCCAGTACAATGATCAACATCGCCAACGGCTGGTGGTCAAGCCGGGTTTAACCGGCCCTATGCAAATTTCTGGACGGGGGGAGTTGGACATGGATGCTCGATTAGAGCTGGAGTTGGATTACATCCGGAATTATTCTTTGTGGAAAGACCTGTCCATTTTATTGCGTACGCTTCCCGCGGTGATTTCCGGTAAAGGGGCATTTTGACCGTCTTTCATAGGAGCTACTCTGCGGGATTATGCTTGAGTGCAGATCTTGGGGGTGCTGGCCGTCCTTGACCGAAGGGCGGGGTTGTGGCACTATACAGCCTACAGATACAGAGTTTTGGAGGAGGACATATATGGATGCAAAAGTCATTTGGAAAGAAGGTTTGAGCTTTACCGCTACGTCGGATTCTGGTTTTCATCTAAATCTAGGCGCCGACGAAAGTGTGGGGGGCGCGAATGATGGGTTTCGTCCTTTGGAGTTGATGCTCATCAGCCTGATAGGATGTACTGCCATGGATGTAATTTCCATCTTGCAAAAGAAACGTCAGGACGTGACCGGGTTTGAAGTCGCCGGGCACGCGGAAAGGGCGTCAGAACATCCCAGGGTGATGACTCGCGCGGTGGTTGAATATTCTATTAAAGGACACGGTATGGCTGAGTCAGCAGTCCGTCGTGCTTTGGAGCTATCCGCAGTCCGATATTGTTCGGCTCAAGGGATGTTGAGTAAAGTTATGCCCATCGAATTGAACTATTTTATTTACGAAGATGAGGGGGATGGGAAACAATCCCTTGCGAGTAAGGGAGTGTACGAAAAGACTTTGTGAACAGGTTTTTCGTGAACGAAGCTCATTGGTTTGGTCAATGGGCTTCGTGTTTTTAATATTCCTACTTGGGGATTAAAAACGGTGTGTTTACGTCAGGGGGGATCATTCGATGAATACCTCGATGTGTTCTCCATCCTCTTCGTCTATCACATCAATAATTTTCCCAGACAGGTTGTCCTGGATGGCCTCATTGACAGCATCTATCATTTCTTCGATTCCCATATCGGGGACAAATTGAGAAGCAATGTTCATGCCCGCATCAACCAATCGGAGTGGCAGGTTGACGTTTACCTTCGCTTTCCCACTGGGAATATCCATAACCCGAACTCGTAGCCATCGAGACGCTCCCCTATGGATTGGCCCCTTCTTGGGTGGTGCAGAACTACTCAAAGCATTAAGCAACTGCGCTCCTTCAGAGGCGCTGATTTTTCCTTCCTGGACCATTTTTAGGATTTTCAATCGTTCTTGTGCAGTGGTCATCATGGTTGCCTCCAGATAGAATTTTACACATCAACCCGTGTTTACGGGTAGATGATGGTTATCAACCTCTATCCTATAAAAACCTGAACATGGGAGTCATCGTCCTCATCATTAACTTCAACGTAGAACGGTGCTTTTTTATTTTTATCCTGAGCTAGTGCTAATATGACTTCATCCAAGCCCGTTGCATCCAGGTTTGGAATCCAGTGTCCAAAGTTCTTGAGAAACCAGGCGATCAGATGAAGGGGCAGTGGAAAACTGAGGATAATCTTTCTGGGCCATTTATCTTCTTCGGTAAGGACGCGAATGTGCATCCACGTTGCCCAATGCATGCTCCAGGCCAGCAGGAAAAGGAAAAGGCTGAGCAGCAACAATGGGGTACCTAGGCATGTGAGCCCCCAGATCCTTATGCCTCCAGCGGGAACACCCCAGATCATCCACCAGCTTCCGATAAACAGGGCAATTCCAGCAGATAGGGGCAGCCACCACAAATGTTTCCAACGTGTAAAAGGATTGGGGGTAGAAATTTCCGCTTTCTCTTCTTTCTCTTCCTCTTGACCAGAGGGTTCCGGGGCAGAGTATTCAATGCGCTCACTCCCCTGGCTTTTCTTGAGTGCGCTGAGCAATTGAAGCCCCTCTTCAGCGGATATTTTGCCGCTTTCTACCATTTCCAACACAAGTTTACGTTCTTCATTCTCAGACATGGTTGTTCACTTCTACTATATGTTGCTTTCCAAGGCTTCGAGGAGATCTTCCGCTTCCTGGATAGAGATTTTTCCTTGAGCAAGCATTTCGAGGATTAATTGCCGTTCTTCATCAGAAACGGGTTCGGTTTCTACTGGTATGCGAGGTTTGTGGTACGGTTTATGCCTCGGAGGGGGTTTGGGGGTAAACCGTTCTGCTCTGGCAAGCCGGCGGGTCAATTTTCTCTTAGCGTTTTCCACCTTTCTACGAACTTTATCTTCAATATGTGCAGCCCTCTCAGCGGTCATGGTTGCATTCTCCACGGCTGCCGCTAACCGTTCGTGTTGGGCTTCCAGGTGGCGCTCTAGGTGGGAAATGCGTGATTGGATGTAGTCACTCAGATCCACTCCAAAATCAAATTGGTAGGCAAAGTCTTCCCTTTCAGGGGCTTTAGATAATAATTGACTTCTTATGCTAATATAGCCGCCAGCGTTAAGGTTCAGACTCGCTTCACCTTCTCCTAAGGTTAATGTGAATGGTCGTGTGGTTAAATCACCTGGCTCGATGCCAGGGATGTGTACCCTGATCTGCATGGCACGCTCTACAGTGATTTGTGCGCTGGAATCCAGAGGGAGCAAACAATCCAGATTACCTTTGGCTTCGATAGCGTATGTTTTTTCCCCCTCGGGATCAAGCCAAAAATGGATATTTCCCAATGCCAGAGCGGTCAGATTTCCTGAGACATCTTTTACATGCAGGTTGCCTGAGACTTTCTCACTTATTTCCAGATTTCCTTGAACGTCCTGGATGGTGGCGTTACCTCTAATGTATGAGAGGGTTAGATCTCCTGTAACCCCTTGAATGGTCAGATTCCCACCCACTTCTGAGATGGTGACCGGCCCGACCCGTTTTATGGTTAGATTGTCAGCCACTTTATGGAGGATTGCTTCCCCCTCTAGAGCCTGAAAAGTTGCGTTCCCTAAACAGCGTTCCACTTCAATGTGGGCTTTGTGGGGAAGACGGAGGTTACAACTTTCGTTTGAAGTGATTCGAATGTGATCTTTACCCTCGGTCAACTCAATCGCGCTGCCTGGTAATCCTGTAGCAGATATTTCTGGTTTTCCCCATCCTTTTACCGTCAGGTTTCCAGATACATCAATGAGTATTTTTGGTTCTTCGGTTGTGTTTAATGTGTGGATCTCGAAGCTCATGGATTTACTCCTGCAGTCTGCTTAGTGCTTCTTCGGGAGTGAGAAGGCCTTTTTCTAAATCTTCGAGGATGTGGCGGCGCGTTTCTTCATCTACGCCGCTATCCTCTTCTTCACCGGGTTCATAGCCGAGGGTGCGAATGATCTCGTGAAGACGGTTGCGTATCGTAGGATAGGAGAGTCCCAACTCGTCTTCCATACGATTGAGCTTCCCCTCGCAGCGTATGAAGATTTCAACAAACCGAATTTGATCGGGATTGAGTGGGCTAAAAGGACCGCTAATAAAGCGACCTTCAATGGCGGTATCACATGAGCGGCAATGTAAACGGGTGATGGTGAGTTCGCTGCCACAAACTGGACACTGGGAAAGTTGTACATTCATGTCTTTTTCCTCGCATGTATTTTTTGAGGGTTGGTCATCTAACCGTGTCAAGCGGCATCATATTTGAGTATTTTGTCGTGGTCTCTGCTCTTTGCTTAAGCTTGTGACCAGCATTGATGAGAACATCGCCAACCTTGATATACATTTGGCCTTGCCACTTGGAGGTATTTTTCGGTGCTGGTTTGATGGAGTGTTCATTACACATCATTTGCAATAAATACCTTTGGTGCTCGCTGACTATGTTGTAGATGGAGTGTTCGAACATGGTTAACATCCTTGAAAAGAAGTGTTCTTATAATGGAATTCGAGCTCCGGAGGGTTCTTTGAATATTATATACAAAAATTTCAGTTTGTCAAGTAAAACTATTAGAAAATGTTAACTAAGGTTTCATAATATTTATGGGTTCATCAATTCTTTCGAAAATCCCCATGAATTTAGAGTCATGGGGTTCCCCCGCCAGAAGAAATGGTCTTTCCCGTATGCGACAGTTAATTACCGATCTGCTGCCTCGATTCGACTTTCGCGGTTAGAGCAGAGGCAGGCAGTGACTGTTTCGCCAAATCGGGTCAGCGTGCCCAGGTAAGGCTGTGCTCCGGCGTGAGCGACCCATCCCTCCAAATTGAAACCAAGTGGTCCCTCAGCGGCTATCCATTCCCCGTTGTATTTCCTGGCAATATGAACATGGGTTCCGGTGGCTTTGCCCCCTTCACAGGAGGGGTGACCAATGTGATCACCAGTTTGTAATTCAACACCTAGAGGTGCTTGACCTTCCTTACCAATGTGTAGATAGAAGATGACCCAACCTGTTCGCTCATCCTTATCACCGTCGAGATCCAGGACAACGGTGGCAGGCTCGGATCGTACAACTACCCCAGGGGCAACCGCGGTGACCCACTCATCAGAGGGGTTGCATCCACCAACGACAGCCGGTGGAGCAAAATCGAGAGCGGCAAGCGGTTCTCCCTCTCCCCATCCTGTGTGTGGACCACCGGTAAACGCCCAGACATGTTTGGGTTCAAAGGGTAGAACCAAGGGGGGCTGTTCCAAACTTCCAGGGATATGGGCTTGGTCTGCAAGCCAGGGGTCGCCAAAAAGGTCAGCGTAGGTTTGGGCAAAACCTTCTGGACCAATGGCTTGTTCGTACTGTTCCGTGGGAAGAATTTTTCCGAAGAAGTAGTGCAGGGCTACGGTAGCCGCGTTCTGCCAGGGGTCTGGACGAACCTGGAGACCCTCGTGCAGGTCAAACGTGGTCAGATGCCCGGAACGCCACCCGTAGTATCCGTTGTTCAGGGTGTTGGCGACCCAAACCAATTGCAGGTAAAAACCCCGATGGTTGCGGTCTTCGTATCTCAATGGATAGCGATCCAGGTCTGGGGGGAGCGTGGTTTGACTTAGGCTGTTCAGAAAGTATTCTGTAAAGGCGAGTAACAATCTTGGGCTGATGCTGAAGTTCTGGGCAACCAGGTCAATGATCTCAGCACCGGTACGGTTGGCTCCAGCAGCATATTGGCTGAACGCGTTCAACCATCCTCCGTGTTGAGCCACGAATGAAGTTGTGTCGAAGCCAATTTGTGCTGGTCCGTTGATGTATAAACTATCAGGCAAGATTTGATATGGTGAACCCCATAAGGGAAGGTAATAAATGGGTATTTGCATGGGGAGCCCAGGCGGGAGTGTGGTAACAGTATCGGGCAGGATGGGATTGGCTTCCCGTATTTCCTTCTCTGTAGTGTTGAAATGAGCAGCAAGGGCTGGGAGGGTATCTCCTGGCTGGGCGGTGTATTCAACCAATTGCCCTGGTTGATAGATCGGTCGTTTGGGTAGGGGGGTGGGTGGGGTGGAGTTTGCTTCGCTAGAAGCCGTAGATGGTTCTTCGGAGATGGAGAGAGGAACACCTGACACAGGTTGGGGACGGCAGGAACCCACAATCAGGGCAAGCAAGCAAAAAGTGATAACGCTGTTCCACTGGGGATTGGTTAGGGAAGGCTTCATTTTCACGGATCGTCATTTGTTCGCATAATACTTGCGCTGATGGAACCGTAAAGGTCAGCTTTGATAATCTTACCATCCCTCGTCAGTGTACCTTCATAGGGGGCATTTCCGGCATGGGCTGTCCACCCACCCAAAACCATGGGGAGGGGGCCGTCAGCTGCGATCCATTCACCGTTGTATTTTCGGGCGATATGGAGATGTGTACCGGTCGCCTTACCCCCTATACACGAAGGGTGCCCCAAGCGATCTCCGGTTTCAACCCACAATCCCACACGGATGGAATCGAGTATATCTACGTGAAGGTACAGTAAGACCCAGTTAGTTTGTTCGTAACCGTCGCCGTCTAAATCAATAACCACCACCCCGTTGCCTGAGCGGACGATCAATCCTGGGGCCGCAGCCAATACCCAATGGTTGGATTTGGCACAACCCGTTTCGGAACTGGAGGGGGCAAAGTCCAGTGCGGCTCGAGCACCATCCTTTTCCCAGGCACCGTGTGGACCACCTGTATAGTGCCATAGTTGTCCGCGCAGGAAGGGGAGGATGAGTGGGGGCTGCTGCAGGTCAGGAGGGTAGAGGGGTTCCGTATAAACTGCACGCACCCACGGGTTTCCGAACATCTGGTGGTACAGGGCAATAAATCCGTTTTCCTCATCTAGGGCTTTAATCCACTCAGCCCCGCTGCGGATTTGGGCGAAAAAGTATTGTAGTGCAACTGTTCCTGCATTCAACTCGGGTGCCAGACGGGCAATCGCCCCATCTGAAAAGCGTAGTTCTGTGAGCAATCCTTCACGCCAACCATAGTAGCCTATGGATAACTGGTTGACAGCCCAGGCTAACTGGTGGTACAGGTCCTTTTGATTGAGGTTGATATAGCCCAAAGGATATTCTCGTTGGGACAGGTTCTGGGGTTGATCAAGAACCCAGCCACTCTGGTATTCCAGCAAGGCAAGCAACAGACGGGGATTTATTGAGTTTTCAGTTGCCACCCTTTGTATGATATCTGCTCCACTGGTCCAACCAGTAGTATGAAGGTATTCCCGGTATTCGTTCAGGTACCCTCCGGCTTCGTCAACATACTCTGATACATCGAAATCTGTTGCCGAGGGGGAATACACTAACTCACTATCGGGCAGTAAATGGGCGGAAGAGGTAGTGTTAGCTAAACGGTGAGGGATGATCAGTAGCTGATTAGGAGGCAGGAGACCACTGGATGGCAAAGGGTCAGGTGAAGAGATCTCGTCAGACTGTACCCCAAAGCGGACAGCAACGACTGGCAATGTGTCCCCAGCTTGTGTGTAATAAAGTAAAGGGGGAGCATTGTTTGGGATGGGAGTGGCTTCTGAGGTGGCTGGGGCGAAGGGGGGTGTATTAACCTGAGGATTTGAGGTTGGAGGGGGATTAAACACTCCCGTGGAGATGTCGTTTGTAGCGGGTGTGTTGGTCCACCAGATATCGGGAGGTAAAGGGGTCAGGTTCGCGGATATTGGAGTGCTGGGTGAAATGCATGCCAACGTTGAGAGCAGCAAGGATAAGGGCAGTAGAATCCAAAAATTACCTTTGGATTGTGTTTTCGGGTGTCCGACATTCACACGCTTCCAGGGTTTGGTTTCCGCGTTGTAGATATCCATCATATGCTGTTCCCATTCCTATCGATACCCAACCTTCAAGGTTGAAGGGTATAGGGCCGTCTGCGGGAATCCATTCCCCATTATACCGCCGTGCAATATGAAGGTGAGTGGCGGGGGCGAATCCCCCTTCACATGAAGGATGACCGATCCGTTCTCCTGCCTGGAGGTAAACCCCTGCTTGTACACCCTCAAATGAAGAGATGTGCAGGTAAAGAATTGTCCACCCGGTTTGTTCCATCCCATCGTTGTCCAGGTCCTGGATGACAACGCCGTGATCTGCGCGGATAACCAGCCCGTCCGCCATAGCAGTCACCCAGCTTGGGCTTATGGAACAACCAAGGTCACCCGGAGGGGCGAAGTCGAGCGCAGCCCAGGCGGATCCATCGTCCCACCCACCGTGCGGGCCACCAGTGAATGCCCAGGGCACTTCCGCTTCGAAAGGGAGGATCATGGCTGGCTGTTGGAGGTCTGGGGGGATGAGCGGTTCTATGGCTAGGTCGAATGGGTAGCCAAACATGGAAACATAGGTGGCGAAAAGCCCAGTTGGAAGTACAGCTTGCTCCCAAGTTGAATGGTTATTAAGTTTTGAGAAGAGATGCTGGACACCGGCAGTACCGGCGTTAATCGTCGGGTCTATGGGTACGATGGTCCCATCTGGCAATACCCAGGTGCCAATGGCCTCTACCCTCCAGAGGTAGTAGCCCAGGTTGAGCTGATCGGCTGCCCATGCCAACTGCCGGTAAAGCCCTTCCCGGTTGGGGTCATACCATCCAATAGGATAGTCGAGTGAAGTTGGATCGGGTTGAGGTGACAACACCCAATGGCTGAGGTATTCCAGTACAGCTAATAGCAGACGTGGGTTGACCGAGTAGTTTTGAGAGACAAGTTGGACAATCTGTGCTCCGCTCAGTGTTTCTTCGTCAACGGTTTCTTCATACTTATATAGGTACCCTCTCACCTGCTTCACAAAGCTTTCTACATCGAAGTAAGCGCTGACCGGTCCGTAAACTAGTTCCGAATCGGGGATGATCTTGAAATCAGGGCCAGGGAGAGTGGGGGTGGGAGCGGGAATGGTCAACAGCGTCCCAATTTCGAGCCAGTCCGGATTAGGGATTTGATTCACTTCAACCAGTTCTTCGACAGTAGTGTTATACAGCAGGGCGATTTGCCCCAATGTATCACCCCATTGGACAAGGTGTTGTTTAGATCCGGTGTCCAATTGAGGGATGTTGTGAGGTGGGTCTGGTGTGGGGGTGAGAATCGGTTGCCCAGGTGCACGTGTGGGAGGAAGGAAAGGGGTTCTGGTTGGGGTGATATCCGTCAAATGTTGGGGAGTGTTGGGTCCCGGAAACAACCAAGGATTTATGCCTGGTTGCGCTGATCGGGTGCAGGCATACGTCCCGATTCCTGATACCGCTAAAATGAACAAAACGGAGGATATTAAGTGATGCCTGGTGAGAGTCATCTCAGTAGGCATTCTACCTTAGATTGGTTCAACCCAACAAGTGAAGCGTGAACATCTTGATATAATTCCACTCATCTTTTTTCCCAAGAGGTTGTTATGGTAGATCAAATTGTGGAGTGTATCCCCAACTTCTCAGAGGCCCGAAAGCCTGAGGTGGTCGAATCTATTGTGGAGGCGATCACCTCTGAGCCAGGAGTAGTTTTACTGGATCGTCATTCTGATGAAGATCACAACCGCACTGTCCTGACTTTTGTGGGGTCGCCATCCTCTGTGGAAGAGGCGGCCTTTCGAGGTATTCAGAAGGCAGCAGCGTTGATTGACATGAATCAGCATAGCGGTGAGCATCCCCGGCTTGGGGCCACGGATGTCGTGCCGCTGGTGCCCATCTCTGGCGTCACCATGCAGGAATGTGTGGATATGGCTCATCGGCTTGGGCAGCGTGTAGGTGAAGAGTTAGGCATTCCGGTATATTTTTACGAAGAGGCAGCCACCCGACCGGACAGGAAGAATTTGGAAGATATTCGGCGTGGTGAATACGAAGGGCTCAAAAAGGAGATGGGCGCTGACCCGGATCGGGTACCAGATTGTGGCCCGACCGAGGTAGGATCAGCGGGAGCCACGGTCATCGGAGCGAGGGAACCGCTCATCGCCTTCAACGTTTTTCTGACAACCAATGATCTTGCTATTGCTAAGAAAATCGCCAGAGCTGTCCGCCACTCCTCCGGTGGGTTTCGATATGTCAAAGCCTTGGGGATGTTAGTGGATGACATTGCTCAGGTATCCATGAACCTGACCAATTACCGCAAGACCCCGGTGGCAACGGTTGTGGAGTTTATCCGTCGAGAAGCTGAGCGGTACGGAGTGGGCATACGTTATTGTGAGTTGGTCGGGTTAATCCCCCAGGGCGCATTGGTAGATGCTGCCCAGTGGTATTTGCAGTTGGACCTGTTTAAAAGCGAACAGATTTTAGAGCAAAGGATATTTTCCGCTTTACAGGAAGTCGCTGAAAGAAAGGCTTCTGATGATCGGATAGCTTCAGCTTTTATGGACGAGGTGGCCGCGGGCACCCCCACACCGGGTGGTGGTTCTGCGGCTGCACATACCGCCGCCCTGGCGGCAGCACTGGTTGCCATGGTTGCGCGCCTGACTGTAGGTAAGGAAAAATACGCCTCTGTAGAGCAGCAGATGAGGGAGTGTATCAACCGGGCTGAGCAATTACGAGCCAGTTTAATTGAAGCAGTTAAGCAGGATGCGGTTGCTTTCGAGGCAGTCATGGAAGCATACAGGTATCCCCAGGCGACAACTGAACAGAAGGAGGTTCGCGCGAAGGCTATAGAACAGGCTTTGAAACAGGCTGCTGAAGTGCCCCTCCAGGTGGGACAGCAAACTGTCGAAGTGATGGAGCTGGCATTGGCGACCGTATCGCAAGGTAATGTCAACGCCATTACCGACGCTGGTACTGCTGCCAACCTGGCAGAAGCAGTCCTTGAGAGTGTTGAGCTTAATGTGCGTGTGAACGTGGATTCTATGAAATCTGAGAAGGACGCGGAAATGTTCGAGTTTGAATTGCGCAGGCTGAAATCCCGCGCCGAAAAACTCATGGCACAGATACGTTCGGTTTTGGTTGAACGTGGAGGGCTATCGTTCAGCTAGACCGCATCGCAAGTATATCCGTCAAATAAACCTTATCCTACACTTGTATTAATGTCAGATTATCAGAACAGTCAAAAGACTTCAGGAAGGAAGAAGAACATGGGATTACAACCTGATCACTGGATTCGTATGATGGCGCTGAACCATCGAATGATAGAACCGTTTGAAGATTACAAAGCGCGGGAGGGGGTTATATCCTACGGATTATCTTCGTATGGGTATGATATTCGGGTTGCGGATGAGTTCAAGATATTCACCAACGTGTTTTCTGCCATTGTGGACCCCAAAGATTTCGATCCCCGTTCGATGGTGGATTTCAAAGGGGAAGTGTGCGTGATCCCCCCGAATTCTTTTGTGCTGGCGCGTACAGTGGAATATTTTCGCATCCCGCGCACCGTACTGACGGTTTGTGTAGGTAAGTCAACGTATGCACGCTGTGGCATTATTGTCAATGTCACCCCTTTTGAACCTGAGTGGGAGGGATACGTCACCCTGGAAATATCGAACACCACTCCACTCCCGGCAAAGATATATGCGAACGAGGGTATCGCCCAGGTGTTGTTTTTCAAGGCAGACAATGAGTGTAAGGTGTCTTATGCCGATAAGAAGGGCAAATATCAAGGTCAACAGACCATTGTGCTGCCAAAGTTGTAGGCTTAAGTTTATGGTTTTTTATGTGAATGTTGTTTGAACAAGTTTGGGTTGATATCGTTACATTTTCCAGGTGGTAGAATAGGTGTATTCATGTTGAGAGTAAAGCATGGAGAAGTTATATGAGTTGGGGATGAACACATGACCATCCCAAAGTTCTCTGTTGTTGCTCCCGTTTATAACGAGGCCGAGACGCTGCAGGCATTCTACGAGCGTGTGTGTAAAGTGATGGAGAGTGTGGGCGAGTCTTGGGAGCTTGTTATGGTGGACGATGGCTCTACGGATGGCTCCACAGATCAGATGAGGAGGTTAGGCGATCAAGACAGGCGCGTAAGACCGGTCATCTTTGCCCGAAATTTCGGCCATCAGATTGCGGTCACCGCCGGGTTAGACTACAGCCGGGGTCAAGCTGTCGTCATTATGGACGCAGACCTTCAGGATCCCCCGGAGGTGATTCCCGAATTGATTGCCAAGTGGAACGAGGGATACGAAGTCGTCTACGCGGTACGCGCTCATCGTGAGGGTGAGACCTGGTTTAAGCTGGTTACCGCCTCGTTTTTTTATCAGTTGATACGGCGCATCACCGATGTGCATATTCCCTCGGATGCTGGTGATTTCCGCCTGATGGATCGCAAAGTGGTGGATGTGCTCAACCGCATGCGGGAGCGCCATCGCTTTTTACGGGGTATGTCGGTATGGGTGGGGTTTAAACAGATCGGCGTGAAATATGAGCGTGCGCCTCGTTTTGCCGGTGAAACGAAATATCCGTTGAAGAAAATGATTAAGTTTGCCAGTGATGCTATAACGGGTTTCTCGTACTTCCCATTGCAATTGGCAACCTATCTTGGTTTTGTCTCTGCGGGAATCAGCATTCTGGCTATTCCGGTGGTTGTGATCCTCCGACTGGCAGGTTCCCAGGCATTTTTTGGTCAGGCCTCCACGCTCATCGCGGTACTTTTTTTAGGCGGCGTGCAGCTGATCTCTTTGGGGATTTTGGGGGAGTATATAGGACGTCTGTACGATGAAGCCCGTGGGCGACCTCTCTATATCGTCAGAGAAGCTCCTTCGGAGGATACTAAGAAAATTAATAAAAATGTAAAGAGAGACACATGATAGATTTGATGGTAATACACGAAAGGCTTGAACGAACAGTAAAACGGGCACGCCAGCGGAATGTTATCATCCCTACCTTTGCCCAAATGAAGAACCCCCGTATGATTCCTACCAAGGTTAAAGGGGAGCTTGGGAAGATTGGATTATGGGACCTGCATCCACGCAATCTGTTCCGAATAACCTGGCACAACGAGCCGGTTCCCCTGGGGGGAGGGTTTGGTGGGGTTAATTACGTTGAGCTGCCCGAAAGCTTAACCGGGGTGGAAGCACGAATCATAGCCTTGGTGGGAAAATGGTTCCCCACCGGTGCGCATAAAGTTGGCGCGGCTTTCGGTTGTCTGGTCCCACGCCTGGTGACCGGTCAGTTTGATCCCACCACTCAAAAAGCTGTCTGGCCTTCTACGGGGAACTACTGTCGAGGGGGGGCTTACGACTCGGCTCTTCTGGCTTGTGAGTCTGTCGCCATCCTGCCAGAAGGGATGAGCAAGGAACGCTTTGATTGGCTGGCGAAGATTGCCGGCGAGGTTATCAAAACGCCCGGCAGCGAGTCGAACGTCAAAGAGATTTTTGACAAATGTTGGGAGCTGCGCGCCTCCGGTCAGGATCTGATGATCTTTAACCAGTTTGAGGAATTTGGCAATTACCTCTGGCACTACGAGATCACTGGACATGCTATGGAGGAGGTTTTAGAGAAAGAGCTTGGTCTGGAAGATACGTACCGGGGCGTGGTGTTGACCACTGGCTCAGCCGGGACAATTGGCTGTGGAGATTACATGAAACAGGTTTTCCCAGCCAGCAAAATTGCAGCGGGTGAAGCCCTGCAATGCCCAACCTTGATGGAGAATGGTTTTGGAGCACACCGTATCGAGGGGATTGGTGATAAGCATGTGCCCTGGATTCACAACCTCAAGAACACGGATGTCATCATGGCCGTTGACGATCACGCCGTGGTAAGTCTAGCAAGGTTGTTCAACGAGCCAGCGGGTAGGTCTTATCTGGTCATGCAGGGTGTCCCTGAGGCAATGGTGAGCAAGTTGGATTTGTTGGGTTTCTCCAGCATCGCCAATGTAATTATGGCCATCAAGTTCGCAAAATATTACGAATGTGGCCGGAACGACGTTATCCTTACGGTTTGGACCGACTCGATGGAGCTCTACCAGAGCCGACTGGCAGAAATGCGCGCTGAATACGGCTCCTACGGTGAGAATGACGCAGCTGCACATTTTGCCCAATACATCCTGGGGCTAACAACCGATAACCTGCAGGAACTGACCTACACTGACCGCCGGCGAGTTCATAATCTCAAGTACTTCACCTGGGTTGAGCAACAGGGGAAGACCTACGAAGAAATCATGGCTCAATGGTATGACCCGGATTATTGGGTTGGTTTTCAGAGACAGGTGCCAGAAATGGATGCCCTTATAGAAGAATTCAATCAGCGGGTTGGTCTGGTGCGTGATAGCTGATTGGCTGGTGTTTTGGTTGCATGTCCTCCCTCCCTGATCCCACCTCCCTGATACTTGTGGCCATTATGCCTTCTCTGCGCGATTGGGAGATTGCCCGCCTGTTGGGGTGGTATCGTATCCCTCTGCGAACGGCGCCCAAGGTTGTGGCTGTAGATTACCTGGCATTTTACCAACCCGCCTCCTTTGGCGAAGCGCATAAATGGCGCATTGAGTACGTAGCCCAGGTTTTGGGGCACGAACTAATTTCCCGGCGTGAACTCCTGCGCGACGAATCTGACCATCCGCGTGCCCATGAGGAATATTTCAAAATCCAGATTGGCCCCTTGGTTGAGCTGCCTCATCCGATCCTGGCAGAAAGCTGGAAACGCATTACCTTTTTCTACACCACGGGCGAATATCTGCTGGAAGCAGAAACAATCAATGACCTGGTTGTGCACTCCGAAGAGCGTATGTTGCTCTGGCGTTCTTTGCGCGAACGTGCGCTGGATGTGCAAGGATTCGAAGAGCCAGACATTGATGTACCCGACGAAGTACTGGCGACCTTGCTGGGGATAAGAGAGGTAATTGAGGGATCGGACCTCACATAGCCTCTTAGCTGACCTGAAGTCCCAATGTCGAAAATATTAATAACCTCAGGAACACTGGTCTCCTCCTCCACTGCCTTTGAAGCTGATATCCTCATCGAAGGTGAGCGAATTTCACAGGTCGGTCGCAATCTCCAAGCTCCTGATGCTGAGGTCATAGACGCGAGTGGAAAGTTCATCCTACCTGGTGGGATTGATCCCCACACCCACTTCGACCTGCCTATGTTCAATACAGTCTCCTCGGATGATCATTACACGGGCATGAAAGCTGCGGCTTTTGGGGGTACGACCACCGTGTTGGACTTCGTTCCCCAGGATTACCCAACATTACGAGAGGCGGTAGATGCCTGGCACGCCAAAGCGGATGACAAAGCAGCCGTGGACTTCGGCTTTCACATGAACATCACCCGTATGGATGAAGCTGTAGCTAAGGAAATCCCCCATCTGCCGGAAATGGGCATTACTTCTGTCAAAGTGTTCACGGCCTATAACGACCGCCTGCGCCTGCAGGATGGGGAGATTTTCCGGGTAATGCGCATTGCCCGAGAAGCCGGCATACTGACCATGTTACATGCAGAGAATGGAGATGTGATTGACATTCTGGTTGCTGAAGCTCTGGCTGCAGGTCATACCAGCCCGGAGTGGCACGCACTCACCCGACCAGCTTGGGGAGCCGTGGAGGGTCTTCTGCGGGGAGCCGCTCTGGCAGCTCAGGCAGGGGCTACCTTGTATGTGGTTCACATGAATACTGCTGGGGAGGTGGATCAGCTCCGTTACGTGCGTCAACGTGGCCTTCCCGTGATGGGCGAGACCTGTCCTCAATATCTGTTCTTCACCGAAGACCACCTGCGTCGCCCGGATGGTGCCAAGTGGGTATGCTCGCCGCCCATGCGGTCAACGGAGGATAACCAGGCCCTATGGCAAGGTTTGAAAGAGGGCGTCCTCCAGACGGTGGGCACCGACCATTGTCCCTTTTTCTTCGATGGGACCAGGCCTATTTTGTATGAGGGAAAAGAAGTTGCCATTCCAGGTAAGGAATTGGGGGTTGATGACTTTACCAAGATCCCCAACGGGTTGCCGGGGGTGGGGGATCGGTTGCCCATCCTGTGGACTACCGGGGTTAGGCGTGGTCGCCTGACCCCCAACGAATTCGTTGCCCTGACGAGCACCAATCCTGCCCGCATATTTGGGTTATACCCTCGCAAAGGCGCCCTGCTCCCCGGCTCCGAGGCCGACATCGTCATCTGGGACCCCGAGCGGAAGTTGAAATATGGGGTAGCTCAGGCTCATCACCGCACAGATTACAACCTGTACGAAGGCTGGGAACTGACCGGCTTCCCCGAAAAGGTCTTTCTGCGCGGGAATTTGATCGTTGATGGGGATAGATGGTTAGGGAAAGCGGGAATGGGACGGTATTTGCATCGTGAGCTTAACGCTGTGATTTAACGGTATAGAGAGGAATAGAGAGAGGAAAGTAATGGGGAAATAAGATCACAGAATGAAATACCCAGAATGAACTATCCAAGAAGCGAAGCAAAGATGGATTTACAAGGGTGGAGAGCTGATGGTTATTAAACAGCCTTATCGCTGACTTCTGCAGAGCTTTGGGCTTTTTAGAATAATTCTCCGTTGAGGGGAAAGAAGATCGGGAGGCCCAGCAGAGAAGAGGACAACCCTGTTATAAGTCATGTCTTAACATCCTCCCAACATCTGGTATAACCAATGTCAATGAGACGCTTGGTATCAAGGCTGCGCTGGCCTCATCTTGTCCTGATAGCCCCATTCCTTCTCCTTGCACCTGTATTATTTACTGGACGGGCGCTGTTTTGGGGAACGCCAGCGTTACAGTTCCTTCCCTGGCGAGCCTGGGCTTGGGAGACGTTGAGGGGTGGTCATTTGCCATTGTGGAATCCTTTGCTGGGGATGGGAGCGCCGCTTTTTGCCAACTATCAGGTTGCGTTGCTGTATCCTCCCAACTGGCTGTACTTTCTGCTGGCCACTGTGGGAGGCATCAGCGCCATGGCCTGGGGGCAGGCTTTGCTGGTCGCCTTCCATTTGGCCTGGGCAGGCTGGGGTATGCTCTGTCTGGCGCGTGCTCTGGGCTTAAACGAACTGGCTCAATCTGTCAGCGGTTTGGCATTTGGGTTGTCGGGATATCTGGTTGCGCGGGCCGGTTTCCTGAGCATCAACGCGACGGTTGCCTGGGTTCCCTGGATAATGCTTTTTTCAATGGAACTTGTCCGTCAGGAGCGGGGTTGGGCAAGTGCTTGGAAATTATCTGGGGCAATGGCGCTGTTGTTGCTGGCTGGCCATGCGCAGGTGGCATGGTACACGTTGTTGTTAATGGTGGTATGGTTAGGGTACTGGGGATTCTATGCGCATAGCCAATATAAGAAAAAGGATAGTAAGTGGTGGAAAAAACTGATCCTCAAACTGGGACTGATATTCGTTTTCGCTTTGGGGATCTCGGCATTACAGTTGCTGCCTACCATTGAATATCTGCTCTTATCCCAGCGATCGCAGGCAGTGGATATCCACGCAGCCATGACGTATTCCCTCTGGCCCTGGCACCTCATCACTTTGATAGCGCCCGGATTTTTCGGAAACCCCGAGCAGGGGGATTATTGGGGTTATGCCAACTATTGGGAGGGATCTCTCTACATCGGGTGGTTACCTTTTATTCTAGCAATGTGGGCTTTGATAAAAGGGGGACGCTTGACCAGATTTCTGGCGGCTTCAGCTCTCTTCTCTTTTGTGCTCGCCCTGGGAGATAACACTCCCATTTTCCCCTGGCTGTACCGAAACATACCCACCTTTGACCTGTTCCAGGCTCCGGCACGCTGGACGATTTGTGGCGTTTGGGCCTTGTCTCTGCTGGCGGGCTTTGCTGCGGATAACTGGCAGCGCCCCGTCGGGCGCTCTCTCTATTGGACGCGCCTGGCAACCGTGGGTGGGTTTGCGGTGATGTTGGGGGCAGCTCTTACCTACCTCCTCCTGCCGGAGGTCAAGTCAACCTTCATTCCAGCGACTGCCTTGGTTGGGTTGTGGGGTATGGGCACTGGTGTATTGGCGTTGACTGTACCAAAGCCCGGGCAAACCGGAAAACTCTGGGGATGGGGGGTGACGCTGTGGGTGATGGTTGACTTGCTGGTGGCTGGATGGGGATTGAATCCGGTTATAGAAGCAGATTTCTACCGCCAGCCTTCCCCGTCCGCTGCCCAAGTGCGAGAGCTGGTCGGGGAAGGACGTCTGTATCTACCCACAAAAGAGGAGGATAGCCTCAAGTACGATCGCTTTTTCCGTTTTGACACCTTCGATACTGTCGAGGATTGGACCGCTTTGCGAGCCACATTGTTGCCGAACTTAAACTTGCTGGACGGTATCCCCTCAGCGAATAATTACGATCCTTTGTTGCCCGAACGCTATGCGCGCTGGATGGATCAATTGTCTGTCGTGGAGGTCGGTTCGCAGGAGTATATGCTTGGCTTGATGGGTGTCAGCGTGGTCGAGCGTCTGGATTCATCGTACCCTGCAGGAGTACGCTTTGAGAGCCTATCCGGGGGGAAGCGCTGGCGTTGGGCGATCTGTGCCCATCCCGCTCAGGACGCAGATGATGCCTGGGTTCAGGTGGTAGAAGAAAAGAAATCGGTTGGGGATTGGGTGGTGTTAGAGGGGATTGAGCAGGCAGGAATTCCGGGTTGTGCTTCCCAGGGGGATACGTATATAGAGACAATTGCTTTACAACCCGACCGATTGGAATTTGTGCTGGAAGCTCCGTCGTCAGGTTGGTTGGTGATATCCGATGTGTGGTACCCGGGGTGGCAAGCCCAAGTAGACAGAAGGGCGGTTCCGATTTTGAGGGCCGATTACCTGTTCCGGGCGGTGGAAGTGCCTGTGGGTGAGCACACGATTATTTTGGTCTACAAACCGTCATGGCTTTTTGTGGGTATGGTTGTCAGCGTTCTCGCTTTGTGTGTCTGGGCTGGATTGTGGGTTGTGTTGAGGCGTTTGAACCCTATGGATAAAAGTGGGGTAAGGATGTTGGTTGTATGCCGAGGCGAAGGTGTTGAAGACGGTATTTTTTAACCGCCAGATAGGATTGCCTGTTTTGGTGACCCTGGTGGGGATGATCATCGTCCTGGGAATGGTGATTGGGACAGCCGGTGGGGATGCGTTGGCGTTGGCGCGCCTGGGCACGCGCTATAGCCAGGGTGACCCCCATGGAAGCGAAGGTTATGATGGTCAATTCGTTTATTACCTTGCACGCAATCCCAATCCCCAAGAGGTTGAGCCGTACCTGGATGTGCCTGCCTACCGATATCAGCGCATCTTGTTGCCCCTGTTGGCTCGAACGCTTTCGTTTGGACAGATAGAGGCCATACCCTGGGTATTGGCAGTATTGGGGGTGCTGAGTCAGGCTGGGGGTACCGCGGTGATGGCCGTGTTATTGATGCGTTTTGGAAGTAACACCTGGTACGCGCTTGTGTATGGTCTGTGGGTAGGTTTTGTGCTGGCGGTACGCCTGGATCTGCCTGAACCGCTGGCTTATGGGTTGGTAGCCGGGGGCTTGCTGGCAACCTTACATGGACGACATGTTCTGGCCTGGGTGTTGTATGCTCTGTCGCTTTTTTCCAAAGAAGTTGCCCTATTGTTTGTGTTAGCACAAGGGTTGGATTATCTGCTGCGAAAAGAGTGGAACAAAGCCTTGGGACTTGGTCTGGTCTCTTTGCTCCCTTTTGCCCTCTTTCAGGGGTGGCTGTTTTACACCTTTGGTGAATTTGGACTGGGATCCGGAGGCGCCATGACGACCGGCTTCGAAATGGTTCCCTTGATGGGGTTATGGCGTATTGGACTTTCCAGTTGGTTGCTGTTTTTTGGCACTCTCGTCGTCTTCGGCCCGTTTGTGCTTTTCCCTGCCTTTTGGGGGTTATGGGAAGCGAGTAAACGGCTGCTGCAAGCCAAAAGGGGCGTGGTTGCGTTATCCATGTTTCTGCTGGGCGGGAGTGTATTGTTTTTGCCCTTTTCGACCTTCCGTGAACCTGGAGGATTGCTACGGTATACTTGTGGGTTGGTACAGGTTGTATTGTTATACGCCGGAAGTTATGGTCATAGCCGTATCCTGCGTTACAGCCCGTTATGGCTGGTACTGAACGTTTTTTTGCTCAAGCCACTATCCTAAAATACATCGGAGTGAGTACATGTCTGAGGTTCAAGATTTTGCTAATCGGTTGATTGACAATATCGAGCAGGTGATTGTGGGTAAACGTGAGACGATCGAATTGACATTGATTGGGCTGTTGCGCCAAGGGCACTTACTGATAGAGGATGTGCCTGGGGTGGGTAAAACCATGCTGGCGCGCAGCCTGGCACTCTCGTTGGGTTGTTCGTTCAGCCGTATCCAATTTACTCCCGATATGTTGCCGAGTGATGTAACCGGTGTTTCTATTTTCAACCAGGCAACCCGGGAGTTCGAGTTTCGTTCGGGACCCATAGTGGCTCAAGTTGTGCTGGCTGACGAGATCAACCGCGCTACACCCAAGACCCAGGCAGCGTTGTTAGAAGCTATGGAAGAACTGCAGGTAACCGTAGATGGTGTGACCCATCCCTTACCGCGACCCTTCATCGTTCTGGCCACCCAGAATCCCATTGAGTACGAGGGGGTCTTTCCCTTGCCTGAAGCCCAGTTGGACCGCTTCATGTTGCGGGTACGCTTGGGTTATCCAGGTGAGAGTGAGGAAATTGAGGTGTTGGATAGGCAGCAATACCGTCACCCCGTGGAGACGCTACAATCGGTGGCAGGGGTGGAGGAGTTACAATACATGCAGGAGGCGGTGAAGAAGGTGTACGTTGCTCCGTCGGTAAAGAGATATATGGTAGACATCACCCGACAGACGCGCAAACATGGGGAGGTCTATCTGGGTGCCAGCCCACGCGGCAGTCTTTCATTATATAAGGGTGCACAGGTAAGGGCGGCCATGTATGGTCGTGATTATGTGTTACCAGATGACATCAAAGCTCTGGCCATTCCAGCTCTCGCCCATCGGGTGATCCTCGGCCCGGCTGCCCGTCTCCATGATTTGACTTCTGAACAGGTAGTGACTGAGATATTAGAACGTGTGCCCGTTCCAGGGGGTGACCCAACCGAAAAACAGGAGGTACGGTAGGTGTGAAGCGTCCGCTGCGGGTATTGTTGATATTTTTGGGGCTGAGCCTGTTGGGGGTAATATTCACAGGCTCTAAGCTTTATTACCGCTTGAGTTACCTGTGGGGGTTCTTGTTAGTAGGGAATTGGATTTGGGCGGCTGTTTCGCTTAGAGGTGTAAATCTCAAGCGGTCAACCCGTACCCGTCGTGCCCAGGTGGGTGATATTTTTACTGAACGGTTTGAGCTGCACAACTCTGGGCGTTTATCACGATTGTGGTTGGAAGTGCAGGATGAGGCACAATTGCCTGGGCGCCAGGGATCTCGCGTCCTCACGCTGGTAGGGGGGAGACAACGGCGTTCGTACCTGGCACGTACGCGACTGACGCGTCGGGGGGTGTTTCAGTTGGGGCCTTCCAATTTGGTTTCAGGAGACCCATTTGGGTTGTTCACCGTAATCCGTGAGATTCCATCAGAGCAGACGCTGTTGGTGTACCCAATGTTAGTGCCGGTGCGTTACTTTCCTAGTCCGGCAGGTATGTTGCCAGGTGGGGAAGCGCTGCGCCGTAGAACTCACCAAATCACCCCCAATGCGGTAAGTATTCGGGAGTATCTTCCCGGCGACCCACTAAACAGGATACATTGGATGAGCACAGCACGCAAGAGTCGAATCATGGTTAAAGAATTCGAGCTTGACCCGCTTGCAGAGGTGTGGCTGTTTATTGACGCTGCCAGGATGGTTCAGGCTTCGAAGTGTGTAGATGAGGATAAACGCTCTACGCCTCTATGGCTTCCAACCGAGACCTTTCGCCTGCATCCTTCAACTGAGGAATATGCTGTTACCATAGGAGCATCGCTGGCGCGTTATTTTTTATCCCGGCGACGGGCGGTTGGACTGGTGAGCATTGGACAAACGCTGACATTGCTCTCTCCCGACCGTGGAGCCCGGCAGTTGAACAAATTTTTAGAAGCCTTGGCTTTACTGCGCGCCGAGGGGGAATTGCCGCTCAGTGCCCTGCTATTAACCCAGGCTCAACACATCCCCCGTGGAAGCACAGTGATCTTGATCACTGCGGATAATCGTCAGGAAGTAGCAGAGGGGGTGGACCATCTGCTGCGTAGGGGATTACGTCCTGTGGTTGTGCTTTTGGATGCCGAGTCCTTCGGTGGGGCGGCAGGGGCTGAACGTTTACAGGCTACCCTTCAGTATATAGGAGTGCCTGTTTTCTTTGTGCGGGAGGGAGACGATTTAGAGGCTGTTTTAAATGGTTCAAGGATGGAAGTCCAGGTTTATCCAATGAGGGGATTAGAGTGGTAGAAGTATTAATAATCTCTGACCACTTGCTAATAAACACCCAATAGGTCAGGCTTTCCACTCTGAAGGCAGATATTTTTATAGATTTTGAAAAACACACATTTTTTGTGTACAATTATTGACCCATCGTAAATTTCCCCCCTAATCCGTTCATCCATATCAGGAAGGAGGTATGATGAGACAATATCACATCCAATTGAAAGAGGGTGATGTGGGACGTTATGTGCTCCTCCCTGGAGATCCTGGACGTTGTGAGAAGATCGCCTCTTACTTTGATGAGCCACAATTCATCGCCCAGAACCGTGAGTACACAACTTACGGCGGCACTTTGTTGGGTGAAATGGTTTCCGTAGTGTCCACCGGGATTGGTTGCCCATCCACTGCCATCGCCCTGGAAGAGTTAATCAAAATCGGTGCGGATACATTCATTCGGGTGGGCACTTCTGGTGGTATGCAACCTGGTACGAAAACAGGGGATATCGCCATTGTTACTGCTGCCATCCGTGACGAGGGCACCACCCGAATGTATCTCCCCATTGAGTTTCCTGCGGTGGCGGATATGGATGTGGTCCAGGCATTACGGCTAGGGGCAGAAAAACTGGGTTTGACCTACAGAGTGGGGATATCCCATTCGAAAGATTCTTTCTTTGGGGAGACCGAACCTGAGCGAATGCCTCTGGCTGAAAAATTAGAAAATCGGTGGAAAGCCTGGGTAGCAGGTGGGGCCATCTGTTCAGAGATGGAAGCCGCGGCGATATTTATTATCGCCAGCATACACCGTAAGCGCGCCGGAGGTGTGATGACAATGGTGAGCACAAATGAGGGGTTACCGGTAACTGAGAAGGAGATGAAAATCTTTCATGGTGATGGGGCAATAAGAACAGCCATTGAGGGGATAAAAATATTAATACAAAAGGACAGAGTGTCACCTTGAGGTTATTCTCAACCTCCCCGCCGACGAGGACGTCGGCTTGAGCTCGATGGTCAGGTAGGTTTGAGCTCAATAGCTTTTGCTACTGCTTTGGCGAGGACAACTCAGATCATGAAGAGGTAAAAAAACCTCCCGCGAGTCCGACGTCGCAAGAGGTATAGGGATTATGGCTGGGGGCGAAGGATTCGAACCTCCACTAACGGATCCAGAGTCCGCTGTCCTACCATTAGACGAGCCCCCACTGAGGCGAGAAGATTTTACCATTTCTATAAAACACCGTCAATTTGAGCTGCGGAGGGAGACATTTGGCATTTGTCTCTCATCTTCCCATCGGAAAAAGCCCCTGGCTCAAAGTAATGAAACTTGCCAGCAAGGTTTTTCGTTTGGGGTTGCTCTGTCCTTTGTGTTAAAATTTACGGATATAGGCATTGAATATCGAGGAGAAAACCAGATGGACGTTGAGCTGAAGGGATCAACAGAATCGGAAAACCCACAAGAAAAAGGGAGTGCATCATCTATTGACTTCATCCGCGAGTTCATCGAAGAAGACCTGAGAGCAGGTAGGTTCGATCGGGTTCACACACGTTTCCCACCAGAACCAAATGGTTATCTGCACATCGGACATGCCAAAGCGATTTACATAAATTATGGCATCGCTCAGGATTTTGGAGGCAAGTTCAACTTACGCTTCGATGATACCAATCCTACCAAAGAAGAGGAAGAATACGTACAGGCTATCATCCAGGATGTGCGATGGTTAGGCGCGGATTGGGAAGACCGACTGTTTTATGCTTCGGATTATTTTGAACAGCTTTATGAATATGCTGTCAAATTGATCAAGAAGGGCAAAGCTTATGTTGATGATCTCGGTCCAGAGGAAATTCGTCAATACCGTGGTACGCTGACAGAACCAGGGAAAAACAGTCCATACAGGGATCGCTCCATTGAGGAGAACCTCAATTTGTTCGAACGTATGCGAGCGGGTGAGTTCCCAGAGGGTGCGCGTGTATTACGTGCCAAGATAGACATGGCTTCACCGAATATCAACCTGCGCGACCCGGTGATGTACCGTATTCTGCACGCTGAACACCACCGTACTGGGGATCAATGGTGTATTTATCCAATGTACGATTGGGCGCATGGACAGTGTGATTCTATGGAAGGCATTACCCATTCCTTGTGTGATCTGTACTATGAGGCACATCGCCCCCTGTATGATTGGTTCTTGGATGAATTAGAGATATACCACCCTCGCCAGATCGAATTTGGTCGCTTTAATCTCTCCTACACGGTTCTGAGCAAGCGTTTTCTAGGCCGATTAGTGAGGGAAGGATACTTGGACGGATGGGACGATCCCCGGATGCCAACTTTAGCAGGCCTGCGCAGACGTGGAACCTCACCCGAAGCTATCCGCGCTTTCATGGATGCGATTGGCATTGCTAAAACAGAGAGTACCATTGATTTGGCTCTGCTTGAGTATCATATCCGTCAGGATTTGAACCTCCGGGCCGAACGGCGTATGGCTGTGCTCCATCCCTTGAAGGTTGTAATTACTAACTATCCTGAGGGTCAGGTAGAAGAATTGGAGGCCATCAACAATCCTGAGGATGAGACCGCCGGGACGCGCAGGGTGCCCTTCTCGCGAGAGATCTATATCGAGCGCGACGATTTCCACACATCCCCACCCAAGAAGTATTTCCGTCTAGGCCCGGATCGGGAAGTGCGCTTGCGCTATGGCTATTTCATCAAGTGTGTTGATTTTGTCAAAAACGATGCCGGTGAGGTCGTAGAGGTTCACTGTACGTATGATCCTGATACCCGCGGGGGTTACGCCCCCGATGGCCGATCTGTGAAAGGTACACTGCATTGGGTGTCGGCGCCTCATGCCCTCGAAGCCCAGGTGCGTCTGTATGATCGCCTCTTCCTCAAAGAAAACCCTCTAGATGTAGAGTTTGGGAGAGATTTTACCGACTATCTGAATCCGGATTCTCTGAATGTTTTGACCAATTGCAAAGTAGAGCCCAGCCTGTTAGAAGCTGAAGAGGGTGACCGCTTCCAGTTTGAGCGTTTAGGTTACTTCTGTGTTGACCCGGATTCGGAAGATGGTAAGCTGGTTTTCAACCGTACAGTTACCTTGCGGGATAGCTGGGCGAAGATCGAGAAAAAGCTGAAGGTAAATTTGGGGTAGCCTGCTGAGACTTTGAAGACGTGAAACCCAGTCATTTAGATATTCTGTCAATAGTTGCAGTTCTATAGAAGGTTTTAGAGGAACTATGAACGATAATCTTGTTCCATTGATCTTTGCGTTCTTGTGTGGAGGAATCCTGGTCAACTTACTTCGGGCGAATGGTGTGTAGAAAGCCCCTTGATCTATTCACAAAGCTGACCAAGCCAGGAATAACGGGATTTACAGAGTCTCTAAAATCTGAACAGCTTGCTGAAGGCGTTTCAGCACGTTGGTACGTCCGATGATTGCCATACTTTCGAAAAGGGGTGTGCTGACTTTCTGCCCGGTTACCGCCACCCGCAGTATGCCAAATAGCTGCCCGGTTTGCAGGTGTAGCTCATCCGCCAGATTCCGCAAAGGTTCTTCTATAGTTTGAGGGGAAATATCAAGGAGTTCCTTGAGTACTTCAAAGACACGCTGAGCAGCCATCGCGGATTCTACCGCCGTCATTTTCTCTCCGATCAGTTCATCCGGCCTGGGTTTGACTTCCTCTTTGAAGAAGAACCCCGCTTTTTCAGGAGCCTCGTCAAGCGTTTTCAAGCGTATTTGCAGAAGAGGAGTGATTTCCTGTAACCTCTCATCATCCACGGTGTAACCTGCTTTTTGGAAGAAGGGTTTTAATCGCTTGGTCAGGTCGTCAAGTGCCAGATTCCTGATGTGGAGGCCATTAAAATGGTCCAGTTTGCTAAAGCTGATGGCTGCAGGGGAGGGGTTAAGCTTTTCAATGCTGAATTTCTCGATCAGGTCATTCATGGTGAAGAATTCCATCTGGTCGTCATAGCTCCAACCCATCAGCGCAATCCAATTGACAACCGCTTCTGGGAGATATCCTAGGTCTGCCATATCGGTGATGAATATGGACTGTCCGTCCTTCATCAATTGTGCCGTATCTCGCTTGCTCATTTTTCCTTTACCACTGGGTTTAAGGAAAACGGAAGGGTGAACCCATACAGGTTGTTCCCAGCCAAAAGCCTGGTAGATGTGTCCGTGAAGGGGAAAGGTTGACAACCACTCGGATCCACGGAATACATGTGTGATTTTCATCAGGTGATCATCCACTACAACTGCCAGATGGTATAGGGCTAATCCATCCGACTTAACCAAAATGGAATCATCCAATGTTCTGTTATCGATAATAATTTCTTCACGTAAGGCATCTTTCACCTTGATGCTGCCTTCGCGGGGCATTTTAAAGCGAATGACATGTCGTTCGCCCGCGGCTGCACGTGCCCGCGATTTTTCCAAGGGGATGTCACGACATGTCCCGTCATAGTGAATTTGTTGCTTTTTTTCCAGTTGGGCTTGACGCAATGTTTGGAGACGTTCAGGTGAGCAGAAACAAAAATAGGCGTGACCGCTGTCAATCAATTGATGGGCATATTCCAAGTAGATATCTTTTCGTTCAGATTGACGATATGGACCAAACGGACCTCCCCGATCAAATCCCTCATCCCAATCAATCCCCAACCAATGTAAACCATCAACGATTTCCTTTTCGGTTTCTGGCTGGTACCGTTTCCGATCTGTGTCCTCTAACCGTAGGATAAATTGACCTCCCGTTTGCCGGGCAAGCAGGTAATTATAGAGCGCGGTACGCGCTCCCCCCAAATGCAGGCGGCCAGTTGGTGAGGGAGCAAAGCGGACACGCACAGGTTTTAGAGATTGAGTTGGTGAGGTCATAATGTCATGGCATGTGGGGATTGCAATACGGAGGCCGAGGTAATCCCATCTTATTTTTCCCGAGGTTTAATCAAAACCAAGGATTTTTTGTCGCAGGGCAACACTCTCCACTAGGCCCACACCTAGAAGAAGTGAGAGCAGAGAGCTCCCCCCTGAACTGATAAAAGGAAGGGGTAAACCTGTCGAGGGCATGAGTTTGAGGTTCATGCCGATGTTGACTATCATGTGAAAGGATATCAGTGTGGCCACACCATAAGAGATTAAAGCTCCATAGGTATCGGGTGCCAGTCGGGCTATTCGTAGACAGCGTAAAACCACGAAGGTTATCAAAACGATAATGAGCAATGCCCCCACAAAACCAAACTCCTCGGCTATGGCAGAAAAAATGAAGTCAGTGTGTCGTACTTTTAGGAAGCGCAGTTGAACCTGGCTTCCTTGACCATAACCCTGTCCCAGCCACCCACCATTGCCGATAGTTATCAATGCCTGGGTAACGTTGTAATTGGCTCCGTGTCGAGCGGTAGGATCAGGGAAAAGGAAATTGATGATACGAAGCTGTTGGTATTGGTGGAGGAAGGGAAAGCTGACGATAGGGAGTAATAATCCGATTGCGGCCATGATTAGCAGGTGTTTGAGGGAGAGGCCAGCAGCCCAAAGTAAAGCGAACCAGATAACCAACAGGACGATAGAAGTACTCAAGTTGGGCTGGAGCAAAATCCATATGACCATACCAAGGGTTATCAACAGGCTACGGGCGATCCAACTTATCTCTTGCAAACGATGACGGTTTTTGGCAAAAAAATCCGCCAACATGAGGATCATGGAAATTTTGGCTAATTCGGAGGGTTGGATGTAGATTAAGCCGATGTCGATCCAACGGGCAGCTCCACCCAATTCGGCCCCTCCTGTCAGGTAAATGAAAGCCAATAGAGCTGCGACAAAAATATATAACCATCGTCCGATTGATTTCCAATAACGGTAATCAATTGCCGCGGTGATTAATAGGACGATGAAACCCAATCCCGCGTAGATCATCTGACGGGGGACACGTTCCGCCAGGTCTTCGTTTCCTGCAATAGCAGAATTGATCATGGCGATTCCAAAAATGGTTAGCACCGCCACTGCACCGAGCAGCCAGAAGTCAAAATAGCGCCAGGTTCTAATTTTCATAGGTGAAGAATATCAACCTCTCGTGTGACGGGCATGACGTAATGGAATGTCCGCAATCAGGCGTTGTTCTCGACCCTCGCGCATCATCTCAATTCGAGCGGCCTCAGCCTCGATATCAACATGGCGCGAGATCACCTGAATCAGCTCATCTTTTAGTTTTTCTAACATACTGGGGGAAAGGTCAGTACGGTCGTGGATAAGCACCAACTGCAAACGCTCTCTGGCACGTTCAGCGCTTCTTGGTTTGCGACGGATTAGACGATCAACGAAGCTGGCCATGTTCAGTTCCCTCCAGGACGGATGAGCTTAGATATCCGTCCGAAAATACCTTTACTTTCATCTAATTCAAGAAAAGGCACCTTGTTTCCTTGCAGGCGTTGGGCAACGTTTCGAAAAGCCAACCCAGCCTTGCTCTTTCCATCCAAAACAACGGGATTGCCCCGGTTTGTACTTACGATGACCTGTTCATCTTCAGGGATAATGCCGATCAGCTCGATGGCAAGCAGGTCAGTTACGTCATCGGGGGTGATCATTTCTCCACGTCTGACCATTTCGGAGTTCACCCGGTTGATGATGAGTCGCGCGGGGCCCTTCTCTTCGGCCTCTATCAGACCAATAATCCGGTCTGCGTCGCGTACCGCAGAAACTTCAGGATTGGTAATTACGATGACGTAGTCAGCAGGAGCAATAGCATTACGGAACCCACGTTCAATACCCGCAGGAGAGTCGATCAGTATCCAATCATGTTCCGGTCGAAGTTCGTCGCAGAGGCGTACCATGTCGCTGGGTGAAACTGCACTTTTATCACGCGTTTGCGCAGCCGCAATCAAGTACAGTGTGGGTATCTTTTTAAAACGGATCAACGCCTGGGACAGACGGCAACGACCCTCTATCACATCTACTAAATCATACACGATGCGGTTCTCCAAACCCAGAACGACGTCCAGATTACGTAAACCGATGTCGGCGTCAATACAGACAACCTGCTTTCCCTCGGAGGCCAGCGCGGCACCCAGGTTTGCGGTTGCGGTGGTTTTGCCTACTCCACCTTTACCTGAAGTAATAGTGATAACTTTTGCGTTCATAAATGTTTCCTAATTCAGATATGTTACTTTAAACGCGGGCTCCATGGTTCTGCAATTACACGACCATCTTTCAAGCTTGCCATCTCCGGTTGAGGTGAGCCAAGCCTTGAGGGAGTGATGGCAATCTGATCGGCAATGCGTAGTTGAGTGGGGGATAAGTCAAGTGCACACACTACGGCTTCTTCATCGCCTTCAGCGCCAGCATGTACGACACCCCGTAGGTGTCCCCAGACAATGATGTTCCCACTGGCAATGATTTCGGCACCAGGGTTTACATCTCCGAGTATCACTACGTGTCCCGGGTATTGGAGCTTATAACCAGAACGGAAAGTAAGTCGTACAAATACTGCAGGTTCACCAGATTTTACCGAGGTATCCAGAGAATGGAAACGTTGGTCGGGGACAGGTTTTGACAGTCGTGTGGCTAAACCGAGGGTTTGGGCATTTTTCTCCGTTGTTGGTGAGTTGCTCAAAACCGCCCATAAGGATATCTCGCGTTCAGAAAGTTTATCGCGCAATTTTCCCAATTCAGAAGCGTGAATGATCTGGTTACCTACATCCAATGCCAGCCGCGCTCCTTTGAGGAAGCCTGCTTGTGAATCTATATGTTCTAAGAAGGTGTTATAGAGTTCGGACCATTCACCGTCACTCAGTTTGACGAGCAATCCGTCGCGAATACCCTTGATCTCGACTTTTGGAAGCATCCTTATAATCTCACGTTTAGGATTATCTCTGCCACGGACTTACCGTATGGGATTAAGCACCTTATGAATGATAGTACAATCCTTGGTTAACTAACGGTAACAAGAAGGAGAAGGTGTTCCAAATACGTGATTTTGAAGATTATCAGGGTGATTATAGCACGTTCCCTAAAATCCCCCTGAGGCTGCGTCAATGGCTTTGATTTCGAAGTAAGCTTCTAACATGCGACGGACGATGGGACCGGCAACGCTGGCTCCCTCTCCGCCGTGATAAACAAAAGCGATAACGACAATTTCGGGATCATCATAGGGAGCATAAGCTACCGTCCAGGCGTGTGTAGGCCAGTTACCAGGGGTACAGAGGTTGCTGTCCATGGCGTATTTATCACAGTATTCAGCAGTGCCGGTTTTTCCAGCTGCCGCAATAGTCACTCCCTCGAACTCTTTCTTCAATGTACCTTGTAGGACAGCCAGATGCATACCTTGTTGGACAGCATCCAGTACCCAGGGTTCTACTGTCATTTTATGGGAGACGTCACGGCAGCTCCTTAACAGTGTGTTCTCTTCATCGCTAAGGTATTCATCAATGATAGGGTCTTGAGTGATATCCCAGACCAGCTTGGGTTCAAATGGCTGGATGACGTTGCCTTCTCCGTCCAGGACTTCACGCAGTATCGTGGGTGCCATGTACTTCCCATCATTAGCGATAATCGCTGCTGAAGTCAGAATCTGCAGTGGAGTTGCCAGTATGTACCCCTGCCCAACGGTGGCAATATAGGTGTCACCGGTAGACCAGTTCTCGCCACGGTAGATGCGTTTCCATGTTGGGGTGGGGATCAATCCATCGGCTTTATCCAGCAATTCGATAGGAGAAGTCTGACCGAAACCCAAGGCATAAGCGTAGGCACCAATTCGGCAAATACCAAGACCTTCTGGTATCTCATCCTGGTATCCACCACCCAATTTGTAGAAACAAACGTTACTCGAATTAGCTATGCAATAAGTGAAGGTGAGTGCTCCGAAGCCCTCCGGTTTCCAATCCACGAATTCTCGAGAGCTTCCGGGGTCGTAGGCCAAAAATTTTTCCTGGACAGTGATTTTGCCGGGGGTTTGGATCTGCTGGTCGAGGGTGACTATACCTTCATTCAAAGCTCCAACTGCGGTGACAAGTTTGAAGACCGAGCCAGGAGGATGTTCGGCACCGATGGCATGGTTTAAGAGCGGCTTGTGCTCATCCAGGTTAAGTTGCTCCCAATAATAGGCCGGGATAAACCGGGCCATGCGGTTGTTTTCATAAGAAGGGTATGAGACCATTGCCAGAATTTCCCCTGTTTTAGGGTTCATGGCAATTACAACTCCGTTATCAGACAGGATCCGTCCAAGATGGACATTCCAAGAACTAAGCTCACTAATGAGGATGGCTTGAGCCGCGTTTTGTAGTCGAGTATCTATTGTCAAGCGTATGTTATAGCCTGGGGTAGGAGCGATGGGTGGGGCAACGTCGCGGAGAATCTGACCTGCAACGTCAACTTCTACGACCCGTTTTCCATTTTTACCAGCCAATATATCCTGAAAAGCAAGTTCAGAACCCGCGTAACCCACTTTATCACGCTGAGGGATGTAACCTAAATCCCGCCAATATGCTTCCTCACTTGCTGGTATTGGACCCAAGAAACCTACCAGGATAGCGGTAAGCTCTCCGGTTGGATAATCACGTATCGCCTCTACTTCTACTTCCACTCCTGGCCAGTCCATGGATTTTTCCATTACGATCTTGGCAATTTGGGGGTCAATGTCGCATTGGATTTTGACGGGTTGGTAGGGAGCAATAGACCCACCGATAAGGACCATCTCTGCAATGCCGAGTCCTGGAACACAGGGTGTGTACGTATCTGTTTCTACGTTACCTTGATGTACAGGGATACCGGTAATTTTTGATAGTTGGAGATAAATTTCTTGGACTTCTCCGATATCATCGGGCAAGTAAGCTGAGGTAATAACGATGTTGTAGGAAGGGAGATTTCGTGCCAATATCGTATTGTTCCGGTCAAAGATGATCCCGCGTAGGGATGGTAGGCTGATCTCCCGAAGACGGTTTTCGGCAGCTTGCGCTATCCATTCTGGACCCTCAAGGATTTGCAACCAGAAGAGACGGAAGACGAAAATGCCCAGGATGAAAATTAGGGCGATAACAAATGAGCGCAGGCGGAAGGTTTCTAAGGTTATCTCTTGAGGAGGGATATCGTTATTTCTGTGAGTCATACTTCTATTTCGCGTGGGTAGAGCCATCCAGCCAGGTCGCCAATCAGGCCATAAATTGGCAGGGCAAAAAGCAGGTTAAGTAGTAGGCTGGGTATCGTAATATTTGTGATTGAGAATCCTAACGGTAAGGTTACACCATTCAAACGAAGCGCGATGATGCTGAGGCCGTGCAGCGTCAAGGTGCTAACAAAGGTCACCACAAGCATAACCAATAAGGGCAATTGCCACACTCTCTTACGGAGGATTAGTGCTAGCACCGTACCCAGGGCGTAACTAGACAGGGGAACCCACAAGGGCAATTCGGAGATTAACCCTATCAAGATTCCACCCCAGATTGTCCACTGCCATGCGGAGCTGCTAGGGGCGAACAATGCCCAAGCTACAGAAGTAGTCAGCACCAGGTCTGCTTTACCCTGGATCAAAAGTACACGACTGAGGACAGCGGATTGTAAAATGGCTAAGAGAGCCATAGTGAGTATACCAATTATCAGGCTCATTTTCTACGGTGTGGTTGTAGGTATCAGGGGGGTGATATCTACAGGATTGAAATTGATGATTACCAGGACGATGGTGAGTTTGGTGAAGTCGGTGGTGGGCTGCACGGCTGCCAGTTGGAACAACTCAAGCTCCAGTTTGCGTACGCTGGTAATTTGCCCTATGAGGAGGTTGGGTGGGAAGTTGCCGCCAAGCCCCGAAGTGAGCACAACATCACCCACGTTTACTTGAGCTTCTTGGGGGATCATATCGAGAGATATTTCACCGGTGATACTCCCTCTTAATACAGCTTCGGCTTGAGAAGGTTGTGTGTAAACGTTGATGTACGTTCCAGGGTCGGTGATCAATTGTACACGCGAGGCCCCTGCAGTTACCGCTGAAATCCTACCTATCAAACCTTTTGGACTTACAACAGGCATACCGCGACGGAGTCCGTCATCGGAGCCACGGTTTATGATGATGTAGTGCAGGAATGGGCTTGGGTCTTGACCAATAACGGAGGCGGCAATATAACGGTTTTCGGGTTGTGCGCGGGAAAAGTTTAGTAAGGCGGTCAGCACATCCATTTGGGAGAGTTGTTGTTGCATGGAAATAATTTGAGCTTCCAGTTGGGCTATTTGAGCTTCCAGTTCTACGTTACGTTGCCTTAAGGCGATGGTATCACTCGGGGCTGTAAAGTAATCGTGAGCGGCCACATAGCGTTCCGAAAACCAGGTTTGAAGTTGTGTAAAGGGATTAGTAACCAGGCGCGTAAGAGGGGTAAGATAGCCACTCAGGGCAAGCGCCAGGAGGCCAACGGCTATCAGAGTGATTGTCATTGTGCGAAGTATTCGCGAGGGTTGAGACTGCATCCTACTACCGAAATTAGAGGGATATTCGCCGGGAAGATGTCAATGTTCAATGGATCGAACCAGGCAAAAATCCGGTGTGTTCAACCTATTCATGGCGGGTACTGCCGCGTTCTAACCCAACAAGTAATTTCCCCAAATCATCCATGTCTTCTAATACCATCCCTGCGCCGCGAGCAACACAGGTCATGGGATCTTCGGCTAACCAAGCACGGATGTTCATCTCTTCAGAAACCCGGTTTGTCAGTCCTTGTAATAGCGAACCACCTCCAGAGAGGCAGATGCCATTGTCCATCAAATCCGCAAGTATCTCAGGAGGGGTGTTATCCAAGGCATCTTTGATAGTATCGAGAATGACCTGCACTGAAGCAGATATGGCTTCGCGTATCTCGATGGAGGAGATTTCCACTGCTTCAGGAAGTCCAGTGACCAGGTTGCGACCACGTACGTTGGTGGTGGTTTCTGTTGGGAGTGGGTGAGCAGAGCCGATGGAAATTTTTATCTCCTCGCCTGTACGGTCTCCAATTAGCAAGTTGTATTTATTCCGCATGTACTGGACAATCTCTTCGTCCATCTCGTCACCGGCTACGCGTAGGGAACGGGAGACAACCACACCTCCCATCGAGAGTACTGCGACCTCGGAAGTGCCACCCCCAATATCTACAATCATGCTGCCTTGAATTTCGTTTATGGGTAAACCTGCAGCCAGAGCGGAAGCGACTGGCTCCTCTATCAGGTACGTTTCACGTGCTCCAGCAGCCATGGCAGCATCGTACACTGCCCGTTTTTCCACCTCTGTGACCCCTGAGGGGATGCCCACAACCACCCGCGGCTTAGGAACTGGCACCAGACTTTGTTGATGTGCTTTCCCAATAAAATATTCCAACATCGCTTGCGTGATCTCAAATTCTGAGATTACGCCGTCGCGCACTGGGCGGACGGTGATAATGTTGGCTGGTGTGCGACCGACCATGGCTTTAGCTTCAACACCAATAGCCTTAGGGACCCTGGTTCGTTTATCTATAGCAACGTAGGAAGGTTCATTGATGACGATGCCTTTTCCGCGGACGTGTACCAGGGTGTTGGCTGTCCCGAGGTCAATGCCGATATCTAAAGAGAAAAAACCTAACAGCCAGTTCAGAGGGTTAAAAGCCAAATTGCTCTCCAGAGGGTATGTGTTTTGGGGTAGTTTTACAAGGTGCGTTCCCCAACGGCGAAAAATTATAACATGGGTCGGGTGAACCCAAATTACACTTTATCACAATCTATAGTATACATAGTTTGGGCTAAATTTGCTGGTTAGGGTATAATGTTTGCCCATGAAAAATTCAGGCACTGGAGGTGATAAACAGCACAGAGTATCTGATACCCCGAGGGAAAGATAGCGCAAGGACTCGTCAGTTGAGAAGTTGGGTGTGATTGGTGGAATTATCTAACCACCACCATGTTGAATGTGTCAAACTGACAGAGTTGACGAGGATGAGGGTTCCCTGCCGCCAGGTGGGGTTAACCGACGGAATTGTGGATTGGTATTTTTCCGTTGGGAAAATCGAAGGATCAGCGGAAGCCCCCCAGGTGTGCCACCACCTGATTTCTTCCCCTCCAAAATGAAAACCCTGGAAACAACGCCACGCGGGTGACCGGGTGGACAAAATCCTGGGGAGTGGTGAGAAATTGTACCGTTTGCGTATTGCGTAGTTTAAATATCGTGGTGGGGGAAGTGAGGACATGTCCTGTGCGCAAGACGCATCAAATTAAAATAACAGGAGTTACGCAGTTCGCTGATCGAGTGGCCTTGTAAAGGCTGTATCGAGATCAAGAACTGCACTAAAATAAGTCTCGATACAATCCTCGCTACGCTCGGATTACTCGACCTGCCGGTTTCTTTAATCAAGTGCGTAACACCTAAAGAATAAGGTTGGAGGGAACTCAGAATGTGTGGAATTGTTGGTTATATTGGGTCGCGTGATGCAACACCGGTCATCCTGAATGGCTTGAGACGTTTGGAGTATCGTGGCTACGACTCGGCTGGCTTGGCTGTATTTGATGGTGACGGTATCGAGATCAGGAGGGATTCGGGTAAGCTAGAACGTCTGGAGACACTGGTTGCCGAGTCGCCTGTACAGGGTCGAATTGGCATTGGTCATACACGTTGGGCTACGCATGGAGAGCCAAATACACGCAATGCCCATCCACATCAAAGTGCCTCAGGAAGGGTGGTGTTGGTTCATAACGGTATCGTAGAAAATTTCCTCGAATTACGTGCGGAGTTATCTGCAGAGGGGGTGGTATTTACATCTGAAACGGATACAGAGACGATTGCTCACCTGATCGAACGCTATGCGGCGTTAGAGGAAAGTTTTGTTGAAGCCGTGCGTCGGGCACTCAAGCACTTGAAAGGGCACAATAGTGTGGTGGTGCTCTCGTCGGATGAACCAGATAAGATAGTCGCGGCTCGATTGGGGAATGCAGGTGGTGTGGTGATAGGTTGTGGTAAGGATGAGATGTTCCTGGCCTCCGATTTACCTGCTATCCTGGAACATACTCGGGATATGGTGTTCTTAGAGGATGGTCAGATAGCCGTCGTAGGTCAACACGACCTTCAAATTCAACGATTGGACGGTAAACCTGTAAGTTATGAGGTACAAAACGTGCCCTGGGACCCAATCTCTGCGGAGAAAGGCGAGTATCGCCACTTTATGCACAAAGAGATACATGAACAGGTGCGGTCGCTGACCGATACGATCGCTGGAAGGGTTGATTTTGAAGCTGGAAGAATTTTGTTGCCCCAGTTAAACCTGACCCCAGAACTTGCGCAGCGGATTGAAAAAATCTTCATTATCGCTTGCGGGACGGCGGCTCACGCCGGGATGGTTGGGAAAGTGCTTATAGAACATATCGCTCGCATTCCCGTAGAAGTAGATATCGCTTCGGAGTTCCGCTACCGTGATCCGATCGTTAACCAAAACTCGGTTGTGCTGGCTATCAGCCAATCTGGTGAAACCGCAGATACGCTGGCTGCCATGGCGGAGGGGCGGGAGCGAGGGGCTTTATTGTGGGCCGTTGTCAATGTAATTGGTTCACAAGCCATGCGCATTTCTGATGGTTACATCTCCATGCAGACTGGGCCGGAAATCGGTGTGGCTTCCACCAAGGCTTACACGGCGCCCTTAATTGATCTCTATATGCTGGCAATTTTGTTGGCGGAATACCGCGGGGTGGTCAGCGAACATCAGCGACGGGACATGGTGGCTGATCTCCGTCTGGTGCCGGATTTGGCAGGTCAATGCCTGGGACATGAACCCCAGATAAAACAGATCGCACAGGCGATGAAAGAAGTCACCCATTGTCTGTACCTTGGCAGGGGTATCCACATGCCGACTGCATACGAGGGAGCGCTTAAACTTAAGGAGATTTCCTACATCCATGCGGAGGCATACCCCGCGGGAGAAATGAAACATGGGCCAATTGCCCTGGTAGACAAGGACATGCCTGTGGTGGCGATCGCGTTACGGGACAAGTGGTATGAGAAGATGCTCAGCCAAATTGAGCAGACCAAAGCCCGAGGCGGAGCGGTTGTGGCCGTGGCTACGGAGGGTGATGATTTAATCCCTCCTCTAGCTGATCAGGTAATTTGGGTACCAGAGATGCCCTGGTTGCTCAGCCCCGCGATTGCCATTATCCCTTTACAGATGCTGGCGTATCACATCGCAGCTCTGCGTGGATTAGATGTAGACCAGCCGCGCAACCTGGCGAAAAGTGTGACCGTGGAATAGGGATAATGCTGGAGGGGATAATTTTGATGAACTACCTGGTCTTAGTAGTTGGATGATCAGGTTATCCCCGTATTTGATCGCTTTTCAGTTACCACACAGTGGGGTACGACTAAACCCCTAGTTCGGTGTTTTAATGACAAAGATTACACTTTGCAATTGTGAGGTTATCCCATGAGATATTTTATTTTGGTCAACCCAATTTCGGGTCGCGGCTACGCGGAAAAGGTGATCCCACAGATTGAGGCTCAACTGCGTGGATTCGGATTGGATTTTGTTATGGCACACACCGAGCGTCCCTGGCATGCGGCTGAGTTAGCTGAACAAGCGGCCAAAGATGGCTATGATGTGGTCGTTACAGTCAGCGGTGATGGTACAGCCAATGAAGCCCTCAATGGTCTGATGTGGGCACGGGCATCGGGTTTTGAAAACACGGCTTTAAGTATCCTGCCCGTGGGGACAGGAAATGACTATGCCTACGGGATGGGAGTGCGTGGTGACCTGGAAGCCAGTTGTCGCGCTCTGGTTGAGGACAAACGCATCAAGGTGGACATAGGTCTGGTGAAAGGTGGGGATTTTCCGAAAGGTCGTTACTTCGGTAACGGTGTGGGGGTTGGATTTGATGCTGCGGTGGGGTTTGAGGCGGTCAAGATTCGCTGGGCACGAGGGTTGTTGGCTTACCTGATCGCCACACTGCGTACTGTTTTTTTGTACTACAAAGCCCCTACTGTGCGTATTACCATGGATGAGCAGACGATCACACAACCATCCTTGATGGTCTCGATCATGAATGGTCAGCGTATGGGAGGAGGGTTTTATATGGCTCCGCAGGGAAACCCCACAGACGGTTGGTTTGACCTGTGCATTGCTGAGGAGGCCAGCCAATTGCGCATTTTCGGTTTGATCCCCTATTTTATGAAAGGCACTCAGGCTGGTCAAAAGGAGATCAAGACTGCCCGAGCCCGCAAAGTCACGGTGACTGCTCTTGAGGGCACTCTCCCGGCACATTGTGACGGGGAGACCCTGTGCCACGCAGGGCAAGAACTGAGCGTGGAGATCGTCCCTCAGGCGCTCGAATTTGTCAGCATGGAAACGATTTAAAGGGTGGAATGATACATGGGCACCATGCGTTGGTTTGTAAATGGAGTGATCCGACTGGGGACATCCATGTTATGCCGTATAGACAAGTTAGACCTGGATACAGTGCCTGCCTGTGGCCCCCTGATCGTTTATACTAACCATATTGGATCGCTGGAAGTTCCCTTGCTTTTCGCCCACCTGCAACCCAGACCCGTAATCGGTATGGCCAAAGCTGAGACCTGGGATAGTCCTTTCATGGCCTGGCTTTTTAACCTGTGGGGTGCGATACCTGTCCGCCGTGGTGAGGTGGATATGGAGGCTTTACGTAAATCGTTAACTGCACTGGGTAGGGGGGATATCTTTGGCATTGCCCCCGAGGGGACACGTAACAGGACTGGACGACTTCTGCGTGCGCATCCGGGTGTAGTGACTCTCGCCCTGCGCAGTGGTGCGCCACTCCTGCCTATGGTGCATTGGGGAGGCGAAAGGTTTCGAGCCAATCTCAAACGCTTGCGGCGGACGGATTTCCGTGTGCGTGTTGGTCGTCCCTTTTATTTGTATGCAGGGGATGAGAAGATCACCCGTCATGTTCGCCAGCAGATGGTGGATGAGATGATGTACCAGTTAGCCTTGCTTTTACCAGCCGAGTACCGCGGGGCTTATTCGGAGGTAGAAAGGGCAACGCAAAAATATTTGAGATACATCTAGGAAGGAGACTCCGTATCCGTAGTTGTCGTTCGAGTCAGGAAGGAAGAAAACATCCAACCCGGACCTTCTCAGCCCAGGACAGGTCCCCGACTACTCCCTATAGATTTTTTTCTCTCGCGCCGCCAGCAACTTGGCTAACTCTTTTGGGGGTATCCTGTTCACCTTTCCCCACAACTGTGCCCAGGTGACCACCTCGGCTACATGTTCTAATCTTTCCAAGTGGATAAGCGCTTCGTCTAAATCCTTCCCCACTGTCAGCGTCCCGTGTTGGCGCAACAGGATGGCGTTGTGATGGCGGATTAGCTCACGTATGGCTTCCGCGTTTTCGTGGGAGGATGGGGTGGCGTATTCCGTGGTTGGGATTTCACCCAGAGTAAGCAATACCTCAGGCAGCACCTCGTGTGGAAAGGGGATGTCTGCTACCGTCAGGGCGGTAACGAAGGGTGGATGGGCATGGATGACGGCGTGAATATCGGAGCGTTGTTTGTATACTTCCAGGTGCATGGGCAGCTCAGAGGAGGGTGTATGTCTGCGCTCGGGGTGCGTTTTGATGATCTCACTGTCCAGGTCGAGAACCACCAGGTCGTCAACCTCCATGCGACCTTTGGATAGTCCAGAAGGGGTGATGAGTATGTGGTCATCGTCCAAGCGGACGGAGATGTTTCCATCGTTAGCAGTCAGCAGATGGCGGGTGTAGCAAATATGCCCACATTCGACCACCGCCAAGCGTAAGTCATGTTCAGTAGCGTAAAGGGGAAAACGTAGCAGGTTCATGGTACTCCATCATCTATCCTTGCTATATCTTTTCATTTCTGCCTCCACCCTAGAGGGTTTTGTACCTACCTCCAGGTCTGGAAGTGCTTGAATAGCGATCGCAAAAATTGGGAGGAAAACGCCCAGGCATGTTTTGAGGAAGGGGCCAGGTAAGAAAGAGGGTAGCAGGCTCAAATTCCGGGTTGATTTCTGGTGTGCAGTTGATGCCATCCATGTCCCAGGGTGGTGGTCTTCACGGATTGTAGTTTTTTCTGGCAATTTTGGACTTTCAATCAGGATTCAGCCTCACCAGAGGAGTGATCTGCGCCATCCTTTGGGTGTTCTGGTGAGTCGGAGCAAGCGCCTCTCCGAGATACCAGCGAGTAAGTTGGCGAAAGGGGAAGGGGTATTTCTGAGCATAGCGAAACAATCTCTTCTCTCCCTCCTGGACGGTAAGTATCTCTGCCTGGGCAGGGAAACGACGATTCCCTACCTGGACGATCACCTGCGGGGTTTTCATGATGTTCTGAAACCAATCGGATTTCTTGCCCCAACCAGAAACCACGTAATAGGTGTTAGCCTCCTTGTCGTGTTCAACGATTTCTAACACCACATACCGGGGCACTCCACTGATGCGTCCAACGTGCGTCAACATCAGGAAACGACCGCCCAAAAGCCAGCCCAGCCTCAGGCGAAAGAGTAGGATCGGGAAGCGGAAAGCGTAACGCAACCAACCGCTTTTGGGGTCAAGCTCCAACAACGGGGGCATGTTCATCCTCCATAGGTAAGGAATATGGCATCATGGCGTTCTATGTTCAAAAAAGCTTCCAGGTTATTTTACCCCTTGATTGAATAGGTGGTAAACTCATCTGGGTATCAGAGGATTTGTTCTATAATCAGTTTAAATCTAAGCCAAATAATCTGGAGAGATGACTATGCCCTGGCAAGACCAACAGAGAGAAAAAACACTTACCTGGCTTTTAGAGCCAGACAATCCTGGCGTTCGCTATCTTGCCATGCGGGATATATTAAAGTTGCCTGGGAACGACGCAGATTTAATTGCCTCACAGGAATTGGCCCACCGAGAAGGGCCGCTAGCGGTTATTTTGGAGGCCATGAATGAAGCAGGATATTGGGTTGAAGCTGGTCCGGGCCATTATCCCAAATATCGAGGCAGCGTTTGGTCCCTCATCACCCTGGCACAATTGGGTGCTTCGCCAGCCCTGGACAAACGTGTGAGACAGGCATGTGATTATTTACTTGAGCATGCCCTGACAGTAAACGGTCAATTTACGGTGTCCGGAGCGCCATCTGGTACGGCCGATTGTTTACAGGGCAACCTCTGTGATGCCATGATTGATCTTGGTATCAACGATACACGGCTGGAAACAGCGTTCGAATGGATGGCCCGCAGTGTTACCGGTGAGGGAGTAGCCCCCCTGGAAGATAAACAGGCGCAGCTTCGCTACTATGCGGGTAATTGTGGGCCAGTGTTTGCCTGTGGTTCGAACAACAAATACCCTTGTGCCTGGGGAGGGGTGAAGGTTATGCTGGCATTTAGTAAGTTGCCCCCAGAACGCCGTACACCTATCATTCAGCGGGCTATCCAACAGGGAGTAGATTTCCTTTTTTCCGTTGACCCCGCTACAGCCAGTTATCCAACAGGTTGGAGTGACAAACCCAGTAAAAACTAGTGGAAGTTTGGATTTCCGGTCTTCTACGTAGCCGATTTGCTTCAGATTATTGAGGCCTTAGCACGTTTAGGATACGGAGACGACCCCCGGTTATCTAACTCATGGAAAATCTTGCACGACAAACGAGATGAAAACGGGCGATGGGCATTAGAGTATGATTACTCGGGTAAGACATGGGTAGAATATGGGGCCAAAAAACAACCCAACAAATGGGTGACATGGAGGGCAATGCGGGTGCTTGAGTTTTATACGGAGGTATAGCCTCGAATTTCACTATCCAAACTTTTCGCTTGCGAACTTATCCCACCCGGAATACACACTGAGCTGCTTCCGGGTTTCTTCCTTTCAGGCGGGTTACCTGTTCCACTTTTTGACCCAATAGATGTTCTAACAGATAAGCATCCATCTGGCAGAGCATCGGGTGTTCCTCAAGTAAGGTGAAATAGGGGCAGTAGGCCAGGATCACGCGGGGAGCGTCAGTGTGAGCTTCCCAACGCGCCCGATAACGCAGTTCGTTGAGCTGACGAATGGCATAATATAGGCGTTGGGAAAGGTTACCACCCGTGGGATGGATGGCACCCCCTAGTTGTATTGCCAGATGGCGCAGGAAATCAGTTTGTTGCCTGGTCGTTCGCCCCTCTAAAGCTGCATGCAGCAGGGCATTGCTCAATTCCAACAGGTTATGTGGGTGGTGTGCCTCTTGTAAACCATAAAGCGTGCTTGGGCGTCCGCGTCCTTTTCCAGGTCGCTGTCCGAGCGACTTAATCCAGCCTTCGGTTTCCAAGATGGCCAGATGATGACGGATGTTGGGGATCGTCTGGCTCAACGACTTTGCCAGGTTGGTGGCAGTGGCCGCGGTTTGGTGTTGCAGGATCTCGAGGATGCGTTGACGGGTAGGCTTCATGTTGGCATTATACCCTCGGCGGGTGAAAAAAGAAAATAAATGTTTTCTTAATTCAGTATAGTTGACAGCGACAACCGCATGGGTATAATTGCAGCCGCGTTGCTTTTCGGATAATCGAAAGGGAGCGTAAAAAACATCCAGGAGAGATTCATGGCCAGCGATGACCTCAACTCACCCCCTTATGATATTCCCCCGGAACTGGAAGGGCAAGTAGCTATCACTACCTTAGACAAAATCTACAACTGGAGCCGTCGTTACTCACTTTGGCCGATGATGTTTGGGCTGGCGTGCTGTGCTATCGAGATGATCTGCACTGCTGCCAGCCGCTACGACTTCTCACGCTTTGGCATGGAGGTTATGCGTCCCAGCCCGCGACAATCCGACATGATGATCGTCTCAGGCACAGTGACAAAGAAGATGGTCCCCCAGATCGTGCGTTTGTACAATCAGATGCCAGAACCCAAGTATGTCATCGCCATGGGTGCCTGCGCTTCGGGTGGGGGTCCTTTCAAGGAGGGCTACAATGTTGTGTCGGGTATAGATAAGTTCCTCCCCGTGGATGTGTATATCCCCGGTTGCCCCCCAACACCCCAGGCCCTGCTAAACGGCCTGATTGCCATGCAGAAGAAAATAGACCGCCAGTCCATAAAGAATGTTCGCTGGTACCGGAAGGAACCCATAGAACCGATACCTGTTCCCGTCCTGGGACCCGACTTGATGGATCCACGTGATTATCAAAAGATGCAAGCCCTGGCGCTCGAAGCCTCATTGCAGAGTACAGAGACAGAGGGACCATCTAATGAGTGAGAAAACCCAAATAATTACTGCAGACCTCCTTACCCGCTTTCCGGAGGTTGTCAGGCTGGATGAGCGCCAAGGTTACCAAGGGTATATTGTAGAGGCCGGACACCTGGTCGAGGTCGCCACCGCTTTACGCGATGAGTTTGGTTATGATTATCTCTCCTCAGTTACCGCAGTGGATTATCTTCCCGATGGGCTGATGGAAGTTGTCTACCACGCATACCGGACGACGGGAGGGAGGGCGATTGTTTTCAAGGTTCAGGTACCGCGTGAAGAAGCGGCGATCCCCTCTTTGGTCTCCGTCTATCCGGGAGCTGAGCTGCAAGAGCGCGAGGCTTGGGACCTGCTGGGGGTTCAATTTTCTGCTCATCCTGACCTTCGACGCATCCTGATGTGGGAAGGGTTTCATGGCCATCCATTACGCAAGGATTGGCAAGAAGCTTATTTTGAGGGAGATAAGAAACCCTTCAAGAGCCGTTGGCCTGAGGGGAAG
>JBFLVL010000012.1:0-86367 GCA_040758495.1 Chloroflexota bacterium | reverse complement strand
ACGAAGAAGAGCATCCCATCGAGATCGAGTTACCCTTCCTCCAGCGGGTTTGTCCTCAATGCCGCATCGTCCCCATACTGATGGGCACAGACAGTGAAGAGGCTGTTCAGGCTTTGACCAAGGCTCTTTTGGCGGTCCTTCCCGGTCAGCGCGCCGTAATCATTGCCAGTTCCGACCTTTCCCACTACCCCACTTATGAGGATGCACTGACCATTGATGGCAGTACTCTGGCGGCCATAGAAACCGGCGACACATTAATTGTCCGTGAGACCATAGCCGATTTGATGGCCTCAAATGTTGCCAACTTGTATACCTGTGCCTGTGGAGAGGCTCCCATTCTGGTAGCCATGCAGGCCGCTCAAGGCCTGGGAGCTAACACGATCACTTTGCTGCAATACGCCAACTCTGGGGATAGCCCCTTTGGCAATAAAGATCAGGTGGTCGGTTATGGGGCGGTGATGTTTTGGCATTATGAACCCCTGGCGTTGTCATCCGAGCAACAGGAAGAACTGCTAACCCTAGCCCGCACAACCATAGAGACCTATTTGAAAAACAAAAGCATGCTCCCCTTCGAGACGGATGACCCGTTACTGATCCGTCGTTCCGGAGTATTTGTCACTATAAAAATTGATGATGAATTGCGGGGTTGCATCGGTCATATCTGGAGTGATCTTCCCCTGTATCAGGCAGTACAAGAGACCGCCATATCTGCAGCCACCCAAGACGCCCATTTCGCTCCGCTCACCCAGGAGGAATTGGAAAAAGCCACCCTTGAAATATCCATCCTCTCCCCTTTTTACAGGGTGAAAGATGTAGAAACCATCCAGGTAGGTACCCATGGTTTGATGATCATCAAAAATCTACATCAGGGACTTCTCCTGCCGCAGGTCCCCGTTGAACAGGGATGGGATCGTGAGACCTTTCTGGAAAACCTGTGCCTCAAAGCCGGACTTGAGCAGGGGTGTTGGGAAGACGCTGCACTGTATGCATTTACCGTTGTCGTCTTCGGTGAGCAGTATCCGCCCAACAATCCGTAACCAATCACTCGCCAATAAGAAAGAAGCCCGATTACGGCAACTGCGTTGACGATAACCTGCGAACAGACATCCACACCCATGAGACTTTCTCTTGCCAGCGTTGGTTTCACTTCCACCATCGCTCAGATCCTCCTGATGCGCGAGCTGGTGGCTGTCTTTTACGGAAACGAGCTGCTTTACGGGCTGGTTCTGATGGTCTGGTTGGCTTGGGTGGCAGCCGGGTCGTGGGGGCTGGCTAAAAACCTGCTGCCCCGATATGCGCGACCCCAGGTCTTCGCTTCGGGGTTGATCCTGACCAGCCTGCTGCTCCTCTCTCAAATCGCCTTAATCCGCAACGTCCGCAACCTGCTGAACATCACTCCGGGGACTTTTGTCGAATTTGCCCCCATGGTAGTGACCGTCGTCCTGTTCCTGGCTCCTTTGTGTCTGGTGGGCGGTTTCCTGTTCACCCTGGGAGCGCACCTGTTGACCAAAGCAGGAGGCACCGCCGGGCAAGCCTACGCCTGGGAAAGCATGGGAGCCGTCTTTGGGGGTGTGCTGTTCAGCTTCGCCCTCATCCGCTGGCTTGATCCTTTCCAAACTGCCCTCCTGGTCGCGGTTGTCAACCTGACAGTTGCCTCGCTACTCTACCTGTCATCCCCCGCCATCACCTCTCTGCTCCCGCGCCCCTCTATTACTTACCTGCTGCTCACCTGCACTTTCATCCTTTTTTCCCTCGCCTCCATCCCCCTGGGTCATAACCTCCACACCGCTACGCTTCAGTGGCAATGGGACGACTTGGTCTATGCCGCCGACTCGCTGTATGGACGCATCACCGTTCAAGCCCGCAATGGTCAGCGCATCTTCTACGAGAACGGCCTGTTGGCCTTCGAAACCCAGGGGACCTTTCCCGAAGAAGTGACCCACTTCCCTCTGCTGGAACATCCCCAACCTCAGAACGTCCTGCTCATCGGAGGAGGCATCGCCGGTGACCTGCGTGAAATCCTCAAGCACCCCGTCTCCAAAGTAACCTACGTGGAACTCGACCCGCGGTTAGTAGAAAGCGCAGAAATGCATCTCCCCCCTGAGGAAGTGACCATCCTGAAAGACCCGCGCATAACCATCCTCCCCAGCGATGGCCGCTTATTTGTAAAAAGTACCTCCCAATCCTATGACCTTATCATCCTCGATCTCCCCGAACCCTCCACCGGCGCCCTCAACCGCTTTTACACGCTTGAATTTTTCCGTGAAGCCCACACCATCCTTAAACCGGGCGGTGTCTTCTCTCTCGGGTTGCCTGCCTCGGAAAATTATTGGAGCCCCGAATTAGCCCGTCGGAACGCCAGTGTATACCACACGTTGCGAGCTGTCTTCGCAGAAGTCATTGTCCTGCCAGGAGAACACAACTTCTACCTCGCCTCCGACAGTCCATTAACCACCGACCCCCAACTGCTCGTGCACAGGTTGACCGAACGCGGCATAGAAAATCGCTGGGTAACGCCGGACTATATAGAATACATTTTCAAAACAGACCGTTTTGCCCAGGTGCAAGGTGCGTTGGAAGCCTTCACTGGCATACGCTACAACCATGATCTGAGACCCATCTGCTATTACTATGACCTGGTTCTCTGGTTATCCCTCTTCTACCCCCATCTTCGAGGCCTCTTTGAAAGCGCCAGCCTGATCACCATCTGGGTGCTCGGGATTCCCCTGGCGTTGGTAGCCGTCCTTATCCGTTGGCAGAGGAGATGGGCCATTCACACAGCCATAGCCACAATTGGCTTGGCGCAAATGACTCTCCAGGTGGTCATTCTCTTCGCTTTTCAGGTGCTGTACGGTTACGTTTACAACCAGGTCAGTTTGATCGTCACTGCATTTATGGCCGGGTTGGCCTTGGGCAGCGCTACCAGCAACCGCCTTATTCCAAACGCTTTACAGACACCAACCCCAAGACGGAGGTTGAGAGGCATGTTCATAGGTGTTCAGGTAACCGTGATATTCTTCAGCCTTTCTCTGGCTGCAGGGTTACAAGCCCCTGTCCCTGCTCCTGCGGTCGTATTTCCCCTCCTGGCAGTTTTGGCTGGGTTTCTGACTGGGATGGCCTTCCCCCTGGCCATTGCTCTGCTCCCCGAGGATGCCGGACTGGCTGCAGGCAGGCTCTACGCTACCGATCTGGCAGGAGGATGCCTGGGAGCACTTTTGGGCACGGTCCTCCTTGTCCCTATTTTGGGAATCCCGCAAACCTGCATTGTGGTAGCTCTGGTGGCCCTGACCGGCCTTATCGGCATTGTAGCTTAATCCAAAGAGGAGTATGATGAAAACGTCATGACCTACTGCGAAACACGTAGATATTCACAAAACCCTCACCCCTTGATTAACCGATTCCACTGAACCTCCCATGAACCTACCCCTAGAGGAGGCAAGCGCAATGAAAGAAGCCATGCTTTTTGAACCCCTACCTAAAGGGCGTGTACGCTGCAATCTGTGCTCCCACCGCTGTGTAATCCCGGAGGGAAAATTGGGGGTGTGCCGGGTACGCCAGAACAAGGAGGGGAAGCTGTACACCCTGGTTTATGGCAACACCATCAGCCAGCACATAGATCCGGTGGAAAAGAAACCCCTCTATCACTTTTACCCTGGTAGTGCGGCTTATTCCATCGCTACCCCCGGGTGTAATTTTAAATGTGCCTGGTGTCAGAACTGGGAGATCTCCCAAATGCCGCGCGAGCGGGGTTTGATAACCGGTTATCGCGCTTCCCCCGAACAAATCGTGGCCGAAGCACGCGCCTCCCACAGTCGGAGCATTGCTTATACCTATACCGAACCGACCGTCTTCTTTGAATATACCTACGATATCGCCCGTCTGGCTGCTAAAGCTGGCATCGCCAATGTCTATGTGACCAACGGTTACATGACCACCGAAATGCTGGAGTTGCTGCAGCCCTACCTGGATGCCGCCAATGTTGACCTGAAAGCTTTTCGCCAGACGACCTATCACCGTTATGTAGGCGCGGCCCTGCAACCCATTCTGGATAATTTGAAAACCATGAAAAGGATGGGGACTTGGGTGGAAGTGACCACGCTGGTGGTACCGCGGATTAACGATGAGCAGGCTGAAATCCGTGACGCAGCTCGTTTTATATCCCAAGAATTAGGGGCGGATACACCCTGGCACATTTCCCGTTTCATCCCCCACTACAGGATGAACGATACTCCCCCCACACCGCTAAAAACCCTGCAGCAGGCACGCGATATTGGACATGAAGAAGGGCTGCACTATGTCTATCTGGGAAATGTCAGCGGCGATTGCAATACATCCTGCCCACAATGCGAGAGGCTGCTCATCCACAGACAGGGCTACTGGATCATCGGCAATCACGTGGTGGACGGACATTGCCCAACTTGTGGTCAGTCCATCGCCGGGGTGGGTTTGGGGTGACGAGAGTTTCAGTCGGTGAGTGTTTTAGCAAAAACCAAACTGGGAAAATCGCGATGCGTATGGCGGAATGTAGTGGAGCATCCTCGCAAGGGACCCTCCGAGCAACCAGCCTAGCCCATGCAGTGGGGTGCTTCGTAGGGGTAAGCAAGGCTGGGTGGAGCTGTCGTTAACCCGCTCCCTATTTCTTGAACGCTTGATGGGCTTGAGCATAAATACGTAGAGCGGCAGCGAGATAGCGTTGGTAATTTTCGCCCTGCGCCCTAAACCATTCCAAAACCTCCGGCTCAATCTCCACCGTTACTTTCACCTTTGGCTTGGGCATTCGCCATTTTGCAGTAGTAAAGAACTCTTCAGTAAGAGGTGGAATTTCCGAAGTGTCAATCATGTCATCGGTCATCGCATCAAAACGTTCCAAATTCGTCTTTGTAGGCTTGTTCATATCGCTTGCGCTCATCAGATGTAGCTTTTCGGAAGGAAATAACTCGGATGGTGTTTTCTTTCGGTTCAGTGAATATGATTACTACAACACGCATATCCATCAATCCAATGCCAATCCAGCGGTCTTCACCATAATCTTCGCGGTCATCTATTTTGACCAACATGGGGGATTGAAAAACTTTGTAAGCATCCGCGAAGTCTAATCCATGCTGTTCGATGTTGGTTTGATTCTTACGCTTATCCCATTCAAACCTCATGGACGTAGTATAGCCTTTCCCTAGCAGACTGGCAAGCCAGGTTTCACTGTTTCAAAGGCAAAAAGGATCGTATCATTTACTATCGAGCTCGTTGTTGGATTATCACATCGGTTGAAGAAGAACAAGCTATTTTCCTACCAGTCACCAATTTTCAATCAATTTTCCCTTCCCCCTTGACACTGAGGTAATCGATGAGTGGCTTGGTTTCATGTTTATCTGGATTCTTATCTTCCAATGTGTCATCTATCAAAGTGGTGGGGGTTACTTTACTAAATCGTCAACAATGAGTTGACCTCTGCGAGCTGCTTTCTCTGTAGTTTCTGCCATCAAGCCCGTCCCCTCCTACCTGAGCGACCTGCCTGGCCCACGCAGTGGGGTGCTCTGTAGGGGTAAGCGATGCCAGGTGGAGCCTGTGTTGTGCGGCCTTTATTTCCTTCCCGGCTTTCGCGGTTCCTTCCATTCATGCACTGATAAGGACAACCACAGCTATTTCTTCTCACCTTCCGTAGGTATTTCTACTGAGTACTCCAATCCGGAAGATTTCCTCCTTAGCAACCACGAAGCGAGGAATAGCAAAACCGGAACGATTAGCAAAACCCAAGAAGCCACGGGAACCAATCTAGCACCTGGACTACTGTCAGGATGATACCCAGGTATAAAAAAAGCAAAAAGGAGATTGAGGGGGCCAACAAACAAGGAAAACCCTTGCCCAGACCCAACGCCCGGAAGTAATCCTCCGCTCAGGGCGAAGGATCCAGCTAGAGAGACCAATGTAATTGTGACTCCCAGACCTTCCTTCCACCAAGCAATGGCCAGACCGGATAGCACCCCAATAAGAAGAAACAGATATAGGAATATTGCTGGGTTGCCAGACTCGCCGGATAGGAGTTGGAGACCTACAAAAAGAAGGTATGGGATGCCGAGGAATAAAACGAGAATGCTAACGATACGAGCAAGCGTACGGAAAATGTTTGCATAGATAAGTTGTGTTTTCATTGGGAATCCTCCTTTGCCCAATATCTTTGAATTGCGCAACCATCCAAATAAATTTTCATACCGAGATTGTAGCATTATTTTCGTGAATCTATCTCGCACCCGTTAAGCACTATGAACTTAATTTCTCCAACCTCCCGCTATGTCAATAGTGGACCAAGATACCTGATATCGCTTTGTACATGATTGGTGGAAGGATGTTCTAACACGACCCAAAAGGATGATGCTGCACGGGGACACAAAAAATTGAAGGAAGATATAATAAAACCTATTAATCGGTCTGGGAAACCATATTATGGAGCTGATTATGAAGAGCCGTTTGTTTCGCCCCTTCGAGTGGCCAATGCTTACCAAACTGTTGGTGACGTTTTTCCTGATCGCCGTGGTGCCAGTTGCTGCTATCGGCTATTACAGTTACAATGTCGCCTATCATACCGTGTTGGAGTATCAGGTGCAGGTCACCGTAGGCCGCGCCGAGAGGGCTGCGGAGCACCTGGATCTACTTCTGAAAGAACGCCAGACGAACATCCATCAGTTAGTTGAACACGCGCCAGTCAAAGACTTCAGTATCACCTGGCCTCAGTCCTCCCCGGAGGTACAGGCTGCAGCCCAGGGAAACCTGAACAACCTGGTTGAGGCTAACCCCAATTTCCAGGCTGTCTACCTGATGAACCGCGAAGGTCAGGTCATCCTCAGCAGCACAGATAATGTTGGCCTGAACTTCAGCTTCCGCCCCTACTTTCAGGAGGCACTGTCGGGGAATGCCTATATCTCAGATATTTCTATCTCTGTAGACTTGGGAAAGCCAGTCATTTACTATAGCGCGCCAGTGAAGGACCACGGTGGGGAAGTCGTAGCTGTAGCCGTATTGCGCGTGCTGGCCGAAGAAATCTGGAGCCTTGTCGAGGCAGAAAAAGACGTCCTGGGTATCGGCAGCCTAGCCATCCTGTTCGACGAATACGGCATCCGCTTGGCTCATTCCTCCGACCGTTCGCTGATCTTCAAGGCCGTCGTCCCGTTGGACCCTCAATTGGAAGCACAGTTACTTGCTGAACGGCGATTAGGGGACATAGAAAAAATTGAAGCGACAAATTTACCAGAATTGGCAGAAGGTTTGCAAAACATTAATAATCTGCCTCATTTCACCTACCGCATGGTCACCAGCGATGAAACTTACCATGCAGGGGCAGCGCGCCTGAACTCCAAACCCTGGACGGTGATTGAAACCATGCCCGAGTCAGCCTTTCTTAGACCCGTCAAGAACCTTGGAAAGACAAGCGCTAATTTGATCGGGGGTATTTTCCTGGCCATGATTGTGGTCAGTGTTTTGGCAGAGCGGTGGATTATAAAGCCGGTACGTGAACTCACCGCTTCTGCGCAGCGGCTTTCGTCCGGTGAGCTGGACCAACCCATAAGCCCGTTCAGGCTGCAGAGAGGTGATGAAATCGGTACCTTGCTGAACAGTTTCGAGGGGATGCGCGCCAGCCTGAAAGAATCCTACGCTGAACTAGAAGCTCGTAACCTGCAACTGCGACGACTGTATGAATTGGCCATAACTTTAACCGGTGACATCAACGAGGTGACCGATAGGGTAGTGACCATCATCGCTGAATTGCTCGAAGTCGAGGTAGCCACCGTGGAAGAGATCCGAGGCGATAAGGTTACCATTCTGTCCATGTACGACCACGGTCAAATCACCAACGATGGGGAACTCCTCCTGCAAGGTTCACCCTGCGAAAAAGTAGGAGAAGAAAAGCAGTTTAAATGGTTCAATCAAGCGGTCAGGGATTTTCCTCAGGATGCTTTCCTGGCCGAGCGTGGCTTGAACTCATATCTTGGTGGACCCATCCTGGACAGCCGTGGGGAGGTACTTGGGGTGATCAACGCCATGGATAAACATCCCAGAGATTATACTGAAGCAGATATCCATCTGCTCCAGACCTTGGCCAAAAGGGTGGGTGTAGAAATTGAGCGTAAGCAAGCCGAGGCATCACTGAAAGCCAGTGAAGAACGCTATCGAGGTCTGTTTGAAGGCGTCCCCATTGGGCTCTACAGAACCACCCCAGAAGGCCGATTTCTGGATGCCAACCGTGCTCTCGTAGAGATATTGAGATATCCAGACCGGGAAACTTTAGTGGCAGTAAACGCCACTGACCTGTATGTTGAGCCTGAAGTTTGGCAGCGATGGGTAGGCTTAATGGCGGGGGAAGGAATTGTGCAGGATTTTGAAGTGCAACTCCGCTGTTACGATGGAACCATCATCTGGGCTGAAGAAAGTATCTCCGCGGTTCGAAACCCTGAAGGTGAGCCAGTATATTACGAGGGATCTATTGAGGACATTACCGAACGCGTGAGGGCGGAGCAGGAAACAGAGAGAAGTTACCAGACACAGAAAGTGCTCAATTCACTTCTGTCCATTTCAATGGAAAAAATACCCATCACCGAACAATTGGAACGGGCACTGGACGTCCTCCTGTCAGTACCCTTTATGCCCATCCAACCAAAAGGTGGCATTTTTTTGGTGGCTAACGAACCTGAGGAATTGGTGTTGCTAACCCACCGCGGTCTGCCACCAACCCTACGAAACGTGTGCTCTCAGGTCACCTTTGGGCACTGCCTGTGCGGTCGGGCAGCAGCCAGCAGGCAGATTCAATTCACTGATCGCGTGGATGACCGCCATGAGGTCCAATACGAAGGAATTGTACCTCATGGGCACTACAGCGTTCCCATCCTATCGGGCGAGAAAATGTTGGGGGTTATTGTGCTCTATCTAGATGAAGGCCATATCAGGAAAGAGCATGAGGTTGAGTTCCTGAGCGCGGTAGCTAACACTTTAGCTGGTCTCATTGAACGTAAACAGGCAGAGACAACCGTGCAACAAAGCGCTGATCTACTGAGCGCCATAAGCGAGGCACAATCTCAGTACATTGCCGACACCCCCCCCCGTGTTTTTTTCGACAGGTTACTAAGCGACCTGCTCCCACTGACCCAAAGTGAATATGGCTTTATCGGTGAGGTTCTTTATACTACCAAAGGTGATCCATATCTTAAAATCCATGCTATCACCAACATCGCCTGGAATGAAGAGATACAAGCGTTCTATGAACAATACGCTACCACAGGCTTGGAATTCCACAATTTGAAGACCCTCTTCGGTGCAGTGATGACAACAGGTAAAGCAGTGATTGCCAATGATCCCTCCACGGATCCCCGTAGAGGGGGGCTTCCAGAAGGGCATCCGCCGCTTAACACATTTTTAGGCCTGCCTTTTTACAGCGGTGAAAAATTGGTGGGTATGGTGGGTATCGCCAACCGACCTGGGGGTTACCACGAGGAATTAATCACATATCTACAACCCTTTCTCGCCACCTGCGCTACGATCCTCGAAGCTCATCGAACCGATCAACAACGCAGACAGCGCGAGCGCGAACGGGAGGCAATCATCACCGTGGCATCAGCCTTACGAATAGCAGCCACCCGTTCTGACATGTTGCCGGTTATCCTAGACCAGACCATGTTATTACTGAGCGCCAATGCGGCTGCACTGGCGATGCGCGTGCCTGAGACGGAAGGAACCCTGGTTGAACTAGCGATGGGCGCCTGGGAACCGGTGACTGGTCTGCGTTTAGCAGCCGGTGAGGGGGTCTTTGGATGTGTAATTGCTTCTGGAGCTCCCATCGTAACGGACAACATACTGGAAGATCCACGCCTGGCCAGACCCGATCTGGTTGCTGGACAGGTCGCGGTGGTTGGGATGCCTCTGACTACTACCGGACAAACCATCGGATCTTTACTGGTAGGCCGGCTTAAACCCTTCACACAGGAGGAGGTCAGCATCCTCAGAGCCATCGCTGATATGGTCGCTAACGCCATCCAACGAGCCAGCCTGCGCGAACAAAACGTTCGTCGTGCAGAGCAGTTGGCGATTGTTAACCAACTCGGTCTGACGCTGGCTGAAACCCTCGATTTACCCCATATCTATCTACGGTCTTCCCAAACCGTACTTCAAATCCTTCCAGATATCGCTAATGTCTTCATCTCCCTCTACGACCCGAATGAACAGTTGATCACTTGTGCTTACGGTATACATGATGGTGAGGTGCTGAATGTTGAGGAGCTGCCTCCCATTCCGCTGGAGGCTCCCGGAGTGGGCACTCAGAGCGAAGCTATTCACACATGGCAACCCTATATCGTCAACGACCTGCAGTCGCGATTAAAGAAAATCAAATCCAAAACAGTGGTGGGTACGCCCGGGCCTGTGACCCAATCGGGGTTGTACGTGCCCATGCTGGCGGAAGGTAAAGTGATCGGCGTGGTGCAGGTTCAAAGTTACACACCTAACCGTTTCACTCACGATGATGTAGAAATGCTCACCCTGGTTGCCAACACAACTGCAATTGCGATTGACAACACCCGTTTGTTTACCGATTTACAAAAAGCGAACATTGATCTCTTTCAGGCATACGACTCCACATTGGAAGGATGGACACAAGCCCTCGACTTGCGGGATAAAGAGACCGAAGGTCACACCCAACGAGTGACAGATGTGACCCTCAGGCTGGCACGCGCCATGAAAGTTAACGAAGAAGAACTGATCCATATCCGTCGCGGGGCTCTGCTGCACGATATCGGTAAGATGGGTATTCCAGATAACATTTTGCTCAAACCTGGACCGTTAACGGACGAGGAATGGGAGATCATGCGCCAGCATCCGGTCTATGCCTGTAATATACTGAGTTCTATCGAATATCTGCGTCCGGCTTTAGATATCCCCTGCTATCACCATGAGAAATGGGATGGGACTGGGTATCCAGAGGGATTGAAAGGAGACGAAATTCCCCTACCGGCACGTATCTTCGCTATTGTGGATGTGTGGGATGCGCTGAGTTCCGACCGACCCTACCGTAAAGCCTGGTCAGCAGAGCATGTGCGCACACATCTGATAGAACAGAAGGGGACACACTTTGACCCGCAGGTTGTGGAGGCGTTCCTGGAGATTATCAATTCCCTGTCACCCGGAGGGGTAACACGCTGAAGACACAGAACTAAGGAAACGCATGGAGTAAAATCGTAAAGCGGTTCTTTCTCTTTGTTTGTGCTCAGATCAACTACAAGTTGGGTTGTGACTTTCTCTCTCAATAGAAAGGATAGGAGACCATGGTTGAAACCGTAGATGTGCCGACATTTAACTATCTGTTACATCCAGCCCACACTTCATTAGTAACCGTTGGTGACGTTGAGGGGGAAGCTAATATCCTGGCCATTGCTTGGATCATGCCAGTGAGTGTAAAACCCCCCTTGCTCTGCATGAGCATCCGTCCAGGACGGTACTCGTACGGATTCATCCAAAAGAGTGGGGAGTTTGTGGTCAATGTGCCCCCCAGCGAGATCACTCCACAGGTGTTGTATTGTGGGCGACGATCCGGTCGAGAGGTGGATAAGTTTTCTAAAACTGGTCTGACACCCAAACCGGCACGGGTTGTGCGTGCTCCCATTATCGAGGAGTGTATGGCCTTCATGGAGTGTCGGGTGATACAGGAAGTTGAGGCTGGCGACCACCAGTTGATGATTGCCGAAGTGGTAGAAGCCTATGCCAAAGTCGGGATTCTGGGGGAAGACGGGCTGTACGACTTGAAGCAGGCTCATCCCATCTTTCACGTGGGTGGCGACCGCTTCACCATTGCCAGCGATACGACCATGGAGCCCAAATTAGAATAAGCTCCATTTCCAAAGCGATACCCAGCTAACCGAAACCAAAGGGGGAACGGTTTGGGCCTGAGAGGCCCTAACTATCCGTTGGGAATACGATCTCCTCTTTACCCGCCAGCTTATCCTCGATACGCTGGATGACGATATCCAGATGGGAAGGTCTATGAACAAAGTCCAGATCGTCAGAACGGATGGTCAGCACGGGGCACTGATCAAACGTGTTCAACCACTCGGTGTAAAACGAATCCAATAAATTCAGATAATCAGCGGTGATGCCACTTTCGATACCCCGCCCGCGCTGGCGAATGCGTCCTAACAAAACGGGCACCGATGCCTTGAGATAGATCAACAGGTCAGGAGGGCGCAGGTTGGATACCACCAGGTCGAACACCCGACGGTAGGCCTGGTAATCCCGCTCGCTCAGGTTACCCATGTGATGGAGGGCGCGGGCGAAAATATAAGCGTCTTCATAAATGCTCCGGTCAATGATTACCGATCGGGAGTCTCTGGCCATCTCCTGATGCTGCAACGCCCGGTGACCTAAAAAGAAAATCTGCAAATGATAAGACCACTGGCGCATGTCTGCGTAGAAGTCGGCTAGGTAAGGGTTATCCGCTACCGATTCATAGGCGGTACGCCAGCCTAAACGCTCCCCCAGGCGCTCGGTGAGAGAGGTCTTACCTGCGCCGATGTTACCAGCGACGAGTACGAGGCGTTTGGTCATGGTTCTATCAGGATACCTCCTTACTTGAATGCTTCAAAATATTCACTATACACCAGCAAAATCCTCCCTCAACATTCCGAATATCCACAAGCATAGCACTTACGGCAACTCTCCTCATAAATTACCGCCGCCTGGCCACAGTCCGGGCACAGGTCGCCGACCATTTGCAGGTAAACCCGGTCTTTTTTTGAGGGCGAATTCTCCGGTTCATCGGCCGACTGTACAGGTAGATCATTATCCCTGCTAGGTATAGAGCGATGGATATTGGCTGTTTGCTGGGATATGTTGTCCAAGTACTCAGCCAGAGCCTTTGCCACTCCATCTGGTAAGGAACGGATGCGGTTCTGCCCAAACCCTAGAGCACGCCCCCCTCCAATTCCGCTCAACTGGCGCACAACTTCTCGCAGGCGCTCGCGCGGCACTATGGGAGAGGCTAACCGCAAGATATAAGAAATCAGACGGCCAATCGCTTCCGATACCGCCGCGGTTTCGGAGCCTGCCTTGGCGGTGTTTACGAAGACCTCGAAAGGTTGGCGTTCACCGTTTTCGTTGATGGTCACAAAGGCTTTCCCCATGGGTGTCTCTGCCTGAAAGGTGTAACCAGGAAGGCAGCGAGCCCGAGGTTTTTTCGTCTGGCTCCAGGAGGCCTGTGGCCGATCACCCGGAGCCTCCTCTTTTCCTTCACGCGTAGCTTTCGTTTCCAGGACGACTTTTTGCCGCGAGCCGGTGACATACACAGTGATACCTTTACATCCCAATTTCCAGGCCAACAGGTAAGCTTGGGCCACATCATCAACAGAAGCCTCCGCGGGAAAATTTATCGTCTTACTCAAACTGTTATCCACGTAAGCTTGCAGGACGGCTTGCATACGCACATGTTCTTCTGCGGAGACATCCGCAGATACAACGTAGACATGACGGATCTCTTCAGGTAATTCGTCTATGTGCTGGCAGGTTCCGTGTTCCAGCACCTGTTGGACAATACGGGAACAGGCAGGCTCGTCCAATCCGGCTGTGTGCAGGGCACGGGTGAACATCGGGCTGATGTAGGTCAGTTGTCTATCTTTCCCGTTATCGTCAAAATGACGGATATAAGCCAGGGCAAATACGGGTTCACACCCATACCCTTCGCAACCAGCCACGGTAGCTATCGTGCCCGTGGGAGCCACCGTAGTTTGGGCCGCGTTCCGGATCCCGTGTTGATGGATTCCCTCAAGGACGGAGTCCCAATCCAGGGGTGGACGATCAAACTCAATCGGGTAAGAAACTCGGCTCAAAGGTGGCTGCCAGGTCAAATTCTGGGGATCATATATGCTGCCACGAATTGCCGGAAAGGAGCCTCTATCCCGCGCCAATTGGATGCTGGTACCCATGGCATGGTAACGGATGAATTCCATCACCTGGGAAGCAAGCTCCTGGGCTTCTTCTGAACCGTAACGAACGCCGACGTGATACATCAAATCAGCCAATCCCATAATCCCCAAACCTATCCGGCGAGAAAGACGGGCGGCCTCTTCCAGTTGAGGTACCGCGGGGACATAAGCGTTGGCCTCCACGACGTCATCTAGGAAGCGGGTGGAGAGCACCACACTTTCACGCAGCTTCTCCCAATCAACCTGACCAGAGGGGCCAAAATGCTGGGCCAGATTTATCGAGCCCAGACAGCAATTTTCGTACGGACCAAGAAATTGCTCTCCGCAAGGGTTCGTGGCTTCCAGTGTGTATAGATGAGGCAGTGGGTTTGAGCGGTTGGCCGTGTCGAGAAACAACAACCCAGGTTCGCCATTGTGATGCGCCTGCCTGACAATCGCATCGAACAACTGACGAGCGCGCACCCTTTTGTGCACGACGATAGGAACCCCGGAAGCAACGGCTTGCTCAAGAGTGCCATTAAAGCCGTGATACTCTGGCGCGTTCACGTCGGGAAAGCATAACTCCCACCAACTGTCGTCCTCTACCGCCTGCATAAAGGCATCCGTAATTCCCACGGAAATATTGAAATTGGTTATGGCATTCTCGTCAGTCTTGCAGGTGATGAACTCCTGGATGTCAGGGTGATCGACGTGCAACACGGCGATGTTGGCCCCTCGACGTGTCCCCCCTTGTGCAATTTCTCCGAAGGCTTTGTCATAAACTTTGAGAAAGCCTATGGGGCCAGTAGCCTCCCCCGCTGAGGTCTTGACCAGGCTTCCGCGAGGTCGCAACCTGGAGAAAGAGAATCCATTACCGCCCCCGGTCTGTTGGATCAGTGCGGCATCACGCAGGGTCTGAAAAATCCCAGCAGAATCTCTCCCCATGTCATCACTGACCGGAAGCACGAAGCAGGCTGCCAGTTGTTCCAGTGATGTCCCGGCACCCGTCCAGGTGGGCGAGTTGGGAAAAAAGCGTTTGGCAGCCAGTAAATCGTAAAAAGCCCTGCTGACCGCCAGAGGATCTCCTCCCCATTCGCTCTCCACCTTAGAGACATGATAAGCCACTCGCCAGAAGGTCTCTTCTACACGCTCAGTTGGTTCACCACTCTGGTCGCGCCGGGCGTAACGGCGCAGAAAAACTTGTTTTGCGTTTTCGGTTAGATCAACCGGGCGAGCATCATCTGGTAATGATGGTGTAGGTAAAATACCATCCTTCAAATGGACGGCTTTTATCGGTTGCATGCAATCAATGACTCCTCAACAAGGTGCCCCTGCAGGTAAACAGTAGACACATACAATTCACAAAAGATCAGGATTCGAGCAAACGGTCAATCTCCTGGCGAATGGAGCGGAGGTCATCCAAACCCAGGTATACGATGGCATAGCGGATGTATGCAATCTGGTCAAGCTTTTTTAAGCCTGCTATTACCATGTCCCCCACGACGCGTGAGGACACCTCCGATTGCCCCAGGGCTTGTAAAGCAGCTTCGACTTCGCCGGTCAAGCGATCGATATCCGAGGCTGAAACGGGTCGCTTGGCGCAGGCAATACGCACACCACGAGCTAATTTTTCGCGGTCGAATTCTTCACGGGTATTATCCTGTTTGCGGATCAAGGGGGATGCAAAAATCGGACGTTCATAGGTGCTGAAACGTTGATCACATTCAAGACATTCCCGCCGCCGGCGTATACCGCCGTGGCGATTACGAGAAGTATCTACAACTTTTGTACGTTCACTCTGACAATATGGACACAACATCCGACTCCTTCTTCATTTCTCCTTGAGGTTACTTACACAGGATGTGGTAAATGAACCTGCAACTATTTACCCCCATATATCGGGGTTGATTTTATATGATCCCCAACATTTACGGGTTTGAATTTTAGCATAGTTTCCGCGTAGCTGCAAGCCAACCAGACCTCTTCTGTCTTAAAATTCCGTCTGAAAACTGATTGGGGAGGTATCTCATTTTGAAATACCAGCATCCCCAGGCGAAGGCTATCTGGGGATGCCAGTAAAGCCAGAGAGAACCGGGAGGAGAGCAGCTCTCTCGGCTCCTCCGATGTCCTATCGAAAACTAACCTATTAAACTTCTAACAACCAATAATCAAAACACACAACTTGACTAACGGACGCGGTTGCGCAAGAAAGTTGGAATATCTAAATTCTCAATGTTGAATATCTGCGGCTCAAATTCCTCTTCTTGTGGCTCGCTTACTACCAACGCCTCTTCCATCCCAACCTTCGGTTGTTTGAAGATGCGCCGACGGACACCAGAGCGTTCAAAACCAGTGGCGATAACCGTTAGCCGGATCTTATCACTCATCTCCGGATCAATTACTGCACCGAAAATCAGGTTCACATCCGGATGAGCTGTTTCTTTGATGATGGCGGCTGCTTGGTTGACTTCGAAGAGGGAGAGATCAGGACCACCGGTAACATTAAACAGGATGCCGCGCGCTCCATCAATGGTGATATCCAACAACTCACTGGAGATAGCCTGTTCTGCGGCCACAATCGCCCGATCCTCACCGGAGGCCTGGCCGACAGCCATGAGAGCAGCGCCGCCCTCTGACATGATGGTGCGAACATCAGCAAAGTCCAGGTTGATCAAACCAGGCACAGTGATCAGTTCGGAGATGCCCTGGATACCTTGTCGCAGTACATCATCCGCAACCCGGAAGGCAGCTTGAAGGCTGGAGCGTTTCTCTACAATTTGCAGCAGACGGTCGTTGGGTATGACAATGAGCGTGTCTACCTGCTCCTTAAGCTTGGATATACCCGCTTCGGCGGTCTGAATACGGCGAGCTCCCTCAAAGGTGAACGGTCTGGTGACCACACCGATGGTGAGAGATCCTATCTCTCGAGCGATCTGTGCGACGATGGGCGAACCACCTGTCCCAGTACCTCCACCGATACCTGCCGTGATGAAGATCATATCGGAGCCTTTGAGCACTTCATATAACTCCTCAGCCGACTCCTCAGCGGCCTTGCGACCGACTTCCGGGTCGCCACCAGCACCCAAACCACGGGTAAGCTTATCACCTATACGTACCCGGGTTGGAGCTTTTGATAGCAATAGAGCCTGGGCATCCGTGTTGACCGCTATAAATTCGATACCCTGAAGATTCTCATCGATCATGCGATTGACCGCGTTGCAACCGCCTCCCCCCACACCGACAACTTTGATGCGGGCGAAAGATTCAACGGCATTGGCTGGATTTTTTGTTTGCATGACGTTTCTCCTCCTACTATTTAACCTGAACATGAACTACCCGAGCTTCAGGCTGGATTACGGTAATAACCTTTCTAAAAAATTCAAGAGACCTTTCCAATCGATACCTCCTTTCCGCTTGCTGGGCACAGCAGGCGCCGTGACTTCACTCATTAACAATGCCCAATTCAGCAGACCAACACTGGTCGAATAAGCTGGTGAATACAATCGGTCTGTCATTCCATAGAGTTTTTCTGGACAGGCCACACGAGCGGGCAGACCCATTACCTCACTGGCAAGCGCACTGATACCGGCCAGTGAACTGGTCCCTCCGGTGAGCACAATACCTGCAGGAAGCAAGCCATCATAGCCCGTGCGTTTAATCTCCTTGAGCACCAAATCGAAAATCTCCTCAACCCGGGCTTCGATGATGAATGATAGTTCCTGTCGGCTTATCTGGATGGACTTTGTCTCTCCAAAAGGACGCACGGTCACATGTTCTTCCGATCCGACTTCACTCCTCATAGCGTATCCATGCTTGACTTTCATCTCTTCAGCCTGGGCTAAGGGCAGGCGCAAACCTTGAGCAATATCCGAGGTAATGTGATCGCCACCTACGCTCAGCACCTTTGTATGCCACACATCGCCTTCAATGTAGATAGCAAAGTCCGTCGTCCCTCCTCCAATATCGCATACAATGACGCCCATCTCGCGCTCTGTCTCTGTGAGTACCACTTCACCTGAAGCCAGGGGATTAAGCACAAACTGGGTGACATCAACCCCCGAAGCGGAAACACATTGACGCAGATTCTTCAGCGAAGCAGCCGCGGCGGTGATGATGTGAGCCTCCACTTCCAGGCGATAGGCATGCATCCCCAGAGGCACACGAACCCCGTTCTGCCCATCTACCGTGAAGCCCCGCTGAATAATGTGTACAATTTCTCGATTGTGGGGAAGCGTAACCGCGGCCGCCGCCTCCAAGGCACGGTTGATGTCGTGTTGTTGGATTACTCGACCGCCAATGCCGACCACGCCGCGATTATTCAAAGAGGAGACATGCGACCCAGCCACACTAACCCAGCCAGAGGTTATTTCCATACCTGCTGTCCGTTCAGCCTTATCTATTGAACGTGCAATAGCACCGCTCAACTTCTCCAAATCAACAACTACGCCCTTGCGCATCCCATGAGAAGGCTCAATCCCTACACCTAGAATTCGCAGACGTTTATCTGCCTCCAGGCGAGCTACAAGTGTACACACCTTGGTTGTACCTACATCTATACCAACGATTATTGGCCACTCCATAGCTCACTGCTCCCAACGGTAAAAGGGGGCATGGATGTTCTCGACACTGACCAATGACGGTTGTAATCCTTCGGTTTCCAAATAATCCCGGATCGCTTGATATACTTCCAACCGTTTCTCTATCTCGTTCACCTCATGCCCAAAATATACATGCCAACCCAGGGGATCCTCCCACCCCAAACCCCGATCGGGATGGTACAAGAGGTCAGCTTCGGCAGGGGCATACATTCGAAGGATTTGAAACGCCAATACCATCTGGGGGGTGAGCAAACGTTGCGTCCCCACGGGCAGATCACTTTTAACGGGTGGTAGTGGAGGAGGTCCCTCCGCGTGCACTACCAGTGGCAAAGAGGGATCACCGCGTGGTGTGTAAGCCAGACCATCCGCAGAGACCCACACTGTCTTTCCTTCCCTTTGCCAGGCCAGTACGGGCTGGCGTTCTTTCACTGTCACTTGCACAATGTTGGGTAACTCTACCCGGACAGAAACGGACTTTATATCGGGGAAACTTCCTTGTAACCTGTCCATCACCTGATCCGTACTGACCGCGAAAATTGGTAAACCATGTATCCCGAGCACCACATTCAAATCGAAAGACGAAAGACGCTGCAACCCCTGAAAATCCACTTCCTTGACCCGCAGAGCGGGAAAATTCCACAAGTAAGCCAACACAAAAGCCAATCCTAACACCAAGACAAACGAGAGCAAACGCCAACCTATACGCACACGTGGGATCGCAGGCAATTGCGCTTCCGCTCCAGGAACTCCTAAGGGAACATCCACACGTTTTCGAGGAGTTTGCTTCTGCCGCTGGTAGACGGGTATTCCTGAGATATCCCCACGCGCCACGATGGTAGAAGCCGAAGAGGGAAAGGGTTGATAGCGGCTGACATTCCGTTCAGCCACTCGTTGCTGATGTCGCTTCGTCCTGCGTTTACGCACAATTTCAGCGCGTGTAAGGTTACGATCTCGTGTCAGCGCCATCCTTAACCCTTCTCTCGCTTATACACCCTAACAGTACGATCCCGCTCCGCCTTACGTTCCAAAGCCAGCTCAATTAAACGGTCCAATAATTCTCTATAAGGAATTCCAGAGGCCTCCCAAAGCTTGGGATACATGCTGATCTGAGTAAACCCTGGAATGGTGTTCAACTCGCTCAGGAACACTTTATCGGTGTGGCGATCCAGCAGGAAATCCACCCGAGCCATACCGGCACAGTCAACCGCTCGATACGCCCGAATCGCTACTTCCCTGAACTCTTCAATGAGTTCCTCGGAAAGTGGTGCAGGAATAATCAACTGGGAGCGGCTATCATGATACTTGGCTTCATAGGAATAAAATTCTGCTGCGGGGATAATCTCACCCGGAATAGAGGCAATCGGACAATCATTACCCAGAACGCTAACTTCGATTTCACGGGCGTCGACTCCTCTCTCCACTAATATTCGCCGGTCGTAAAGTGCCGCCTCCATCAGCCCTTCTACCAAATCGCTCCGAGATTGACACTTACTGACCGCAACCGAAGAACCCAGGTTAGCCGGTTTGGTGAACAGAGGATAGGGTGCCACCTCTTCAGCACGTCCTACAACCTCTTCTAAATCCGCCTCCAGCTCACTCCGTAAAACCACCAGATAATCCACCACGGGGATTCCATTCGCCCGCATTACATCTTTAAACACGCCTTTATCCATCCCCAGAGAAGATCCCAATACCCCAGCACCAACATAAGCAACATCAGCCATGTCCAAAAGACCTTGCAAGGTGCCATCTTCGCCGTACGGTCCGTGAAGAACTGGAAAAACCACATCCAACTCAGTTAACGTTTCCAATATTTCATGTCCCGCATCCTGACGCAAGAGGCGCAACCCGGATCGAGAGGGATCTGGCAACAGAGTGGCGCTTGATAGATGCCCTGTCTTCCCTGAAACAAAAGCCTCCAAAACGTCCTCTCCTACTAACCACTTCCCTTCCAGAGTAAGACCAATCTGGGTTATGTCATATTTCTCGGCGTCCAGTTGTTGAAGGACAGAACGAGCCGACATCAGGGAGACGGCATGCTCTCCAGACCTGCCACCAAAAAGTACACCGACTCGGATTTTTTCCTTACTGTCCATACGCCTCTTCACAATTGTTTCTGCTCCTCATCCCACACGCCAATCAGCTCAATTTCTAATTCAAGCCTGACACCAAACTGCTCCTTGATTTTTTGGCGCGCTAACTGGATCAATGACCAGACATCCGCGGCGGTCGCCTTGCCCCGGTTGATAAAAAAATTTGCATGCACTTCGCTGATCTCTGCATCACCTACGCGAGTTCCTTTCAAGCCAGCAGCGTCAATCAAACGACCAGCACTATCACCGGGAGGATTTTTAAACATTGAGCCCATGCTGGGTCCGCGGGGCTGAGTACGACGACGATGCTCATCGAATTCCTGCATGGTGGCTTCAACCTCCTCAACGCTTTTATGTTCCAAACGCAGTTGAGCTGTGAGCACAACGCCCTGTCGTGGTTGCCGTTTGAACAAACTGCTCCGGTAACCAAATTCAAAACGCGGAGGCTCCCAGAATTGTTGTCCCTCATTGCAGTGCAAGATTTCGGCCAGTATCAGGCTGGAGGATATCTCACCACCATGGGCACCTGCATTGCCAACTACCGCTCCCCCCACAGTGCCAGGTATCCCGGCAGCCCATTCCAACCCACCTAAGCCTCTCTTCCCCGCCTGACGGGCAACCTTGCTCAGATGTGCTCCGGACTCAGCCCAGACGCTGGGTGTATGTGAATTGGTAAAGTGCACTTTACGAGCCTGGTTAAGCACCACAACCCCGGGCACGCCTGCGTCACTCACCAGAATATTCGAACCACCGCCCAATAATCGGTAGGGCACATCCGACTCCCACAACTTCTGCATGACCAGGACCAACTCTTCTTTAGAGCTTACGGATAACAATGCCTCTGCTGGACCACCGATTCGAGCGGAGGTATAACGGGCTAGCGGCTCTTGTTCTTTCAGCCGGTCACCAAAGATATTTCGTAATTGCTCTAATAAAGATTCTATGTTCATGCCTACTCAAATTCGTCGGATGTGCTCAATCAATCTCAACCTGTAAGCCTCTTCTCCTCTTTCTTAGGCCTTGCAGGAGGCGATATCCTACTTGATCTGCATCCCCGGCGGACAACACCAACAGCACATCTCTGTCTTTCAACCGCTCCAATAAAAAAGCTGTGGTTTCGTCCAGAGTGGGGATAAAGAAGGCCTCCGGATTTACCATGGCTCGCACCACTTCCTGTGAGGAAAAATCAGGCTGCACGGCCTCGCGAGCGGGATACACCTCGGTCACAACCACATGATGGGCTTCTCCAAAAGCAGTAGCGAATTCATGGAAGAACGTTCGGGTTCGAGAATATGTGTGAGGCTGCCAGACCACCCATAAATCCCGACCCGGATATCGAGATCGAGCCGCAGCAATCGTAGCGCGTATTTCCGTAGGATGGTGAGCGTAATCGTTGATCACCGTCACACCGCCTTCTTCTCCGCAAACTTCAAAACGACGTCCAGCCCCGCGGAAGTCCTTCAGGGTCCTAGCTACCTTGCCTATGGGCAGCTCAATATAATGGGCTACTGCTAGAGCAGCCAGTGCATTGGTCACATTGTGTTTTCCAGGCACCTGGAGAAGTACCCGATCCAGAAAACTGCCGTCATAATAAGCATTAAATCCAAAGCAGCCATTTGGCTGAAGAGCCAGCTCATCTGCCCGATAGTCTGACCAGGTCGCCTCCAAACCATACGATAGGGTCTTTCGGTTCTCTGTTTGTGCCTCCCCAAGCAGCCGTGCTGCACCTGCATCGTCAGCACAAGCCAGCAACACCCCCCCATCTGCCACCCGGGAAGCAAAGCCTTGAAAGGCAGCATAGAAATCATCTGATGAAGGGAAACAGTCGGGATGATCATGTTCAACATTCGTAACGACTGCAATCTGAGGATTCAAACCGAAGAACATGTAGTCATACTCATCGGCTTCAACCACGAAATATTGACCCTTTCCCGCGTGCGCGTTGGTCCCCAGGTTATTTACCACCCCCCCGACGATAAAGGACGGCTGCTGCCCTAAAGAAGACAGTATCCAGGCAATCATTGCTGTGGTAGTGGTTTTACCGTGGGTACCGGCAACCGCAATCGTATAATGCTCTGAGGTCAACTCCCGCATAAATGCATCCCGTTTAAGCACCGGAATTCCACGCTGCTGAGCCGCGATCACCTCCACATTCTCATCCAAGATGGCAGAAGAACGGATGACCACATCCGCACCATGCACTTGTTCGGCCTGGTGACCAATCCAAACCTGGGCACCAGCCTCCGACAGGCTCTCCAACGGAGGTGAAGAACGTTGATCAGAACCTGTTACCACATGGCCCTGTTCAAGTAAAACACGTGCTATCGCTGACAAACCGGCACCGCCAATACCAATTAGATGAAATCTCTTCATTAGACAAAGATAATAATGATCATGACAAAACCAAGAGCAATCGAAAAATAAACCATGGGTACACCCATCAAACGAGGGGGCATGTAAGTAAGCAATTTCAGAGCAAAATCACCGACTGGATCACCCATCACGGGAGCGATTACCTGGGGGAACGGGTAGTGTGCTTCATTCAAGTAATACCAGATTGTCCCTACAATCAGATAACCGTTTATTCCGCCCAGAATAAGACCCAAGATACTGTCACGCATCTTCTCACGAATAAACTTCGTCATGGGAATAAGCTGCAATCTCGGAGTCTGATACCCAAAATAAACCAGCACCATCAGTATCAGGCTTCGGGTCCAAAATTGAGAAGAGGTGCCTGGTTGGGATAACGATTCTCGAACAAATGGTACATATCGTTCAGTAACTGTGATTATGAATAGAGCAAGAATAACGCTGAAAGTCACCAGCATTTCCTTAGCCCAACCGCGCATTGCCCCAATGATGGCAAATAAGAAGACAAACAACCCCAAGGCAAATGGCAGACTTATCATAAAATCACATCCTTTTCCTACAAGAGGTCATCGCCAGATCAAGTATGTTATGAGCAATGGTCTCGGCAGCATGAGGACAGGCCAGAGCGCGCATGGCCTGCTTCATACCATCGAGGCGATCCTTATCGGTCAGGAGACTGCGAATAGTAGGGATTAATGTATCTACCAATTCATGGTCGTTAATCACAACTGCAGCGCCGCGCTCAACTAAAAATTGTGCATTGACATGCTGGTAACGCCAGGCATGGGGATAAGGCACCAAAACCGCTGGTAACCCGAAGAGGGGTAACTCGCCCAGGGTTGAAGCTCCCGCGCGGGATATCACCAGGTCAGCAACCCGAAAAGCAGCTCCCATCTCCTCATGTAGATATTTATATGGCCGGTAACGGGAATGAAGTTCAACCGGCAGTCGTCCCTGAGCAGCTTCTACGCGAGTCCAATCCAGTTGCCCACTGATATGCACAATCTGGATATCAGCTAATAGCTCTTCCAAGGCGTTCAACATGGCAAGATTGATAGACCTGGCTCCTTGACTACCACCCATCACCAACAAGGTTGGCATATCCTCTCGCAAATCCAGCGCTTGGCGTGCAGCATCAACTGTCCATCCGGTCAATTCCGAACGGGCAGGATAACCTGAAACGACAACCGATTCGGGTCGGGAATAATAAACACGAGAATCCTCAGTCGTCACCATGATACGGTCAGCCATATAGGATATTGTCTTCAGCGCCAGGGCGGGTTCAATATCCGGTGTGTAGAGCAGCTTGGGCAGACGCCTGCCTGCCAGGGCAACGGGGACGGCCACGTAACCGCCAGTAAAAAAAAGCAGGTCGGGCCGGTAGTCACACAAGATGGAGCGAGCCGCAAAAAAGCCACGGGCTAAGGAAATCACATTCCTCGGCAGTCTCCGCAGACCCACTCCATGCACACCAGCAGCAGGCACAGCGGTAAATGATATGTCAGCCCGTTTTACCAAGTCCTCCTCCATACCACCAGCCCCTCCAACCCAAAGCACCTTCAAGGCAGATTCAATCTTCTTCAGAGCGCTCAGGACGGATAGGGCCGGATACACCCCTCCGCCGGTTCCGCCCGCGCATATCAACAACCGCACGACTGAGACTCCCTTCAACCTGCTGCATGCCCTCCGATTGGCGCGCAATGTTCATCAATATACCAACCGCAATCAGTGATATCACCAAACTCGAACCACCTACGCTAATGAAGGGCAAAGCATTTCCCGGAAAAGGCAATAATCCAACCACACCACCCATATTGATCACTGCCTCCCAAGTAACCAATATGGTTAATCCAGATGCCAGCAACATGCCTAGGTTATCCCTCGCCTGACGTGAGATGATCAGGCCACGCCACATCAACAGAAGGTACCAAATTGCCAGCGCTCCACTACCCACAACGCCTGTCTCTTCACCAATGACCGCATAAATACTGTCTGTAGGGGCAACAGGTAAACCGGTTAATTTTTCCTCCGACTTCCCAAACCCAACACCTAACCACCCGCCGCGGACAAACGCTCCAAGCGAACGCAGCACATGGTAGGAAGATTCGGTCGGATCTTGTAACCCGGAGACGTAATCCGTTATCCTGGTACTTCCGGTCATGTACAAAACCAACACAACTAAGCTTCCAATAATCAGGCTCCCAACCCCCACGATCACAACCTGTTTTAAATTAACTCCAGATAAGAAAAACATCACCCCACCGAGCATGACGACCGTCAATAAAGCGCTCCAATCCGGCTGCAAAGCGATCAAGGCACAGGCAGGACCCAATATGAATGTCAAAGGGATCAAACCATAGCCCACATCATTGAGGACACCACGTTTCGCATTAACCCACACAGCCAAATAGATGACCAGCGCAAGTTTTACCAATTCCGAAGGTTGGAAGGATCCTGAAAATAACGTCCGCCTGGCTCCAAATCGCTCTTCCCCGAAAAACAATACAACCAGTAACAAAAAAAGGGAAACCAGTAACAACACCAAAGCAGCCCTTCGATGCCAACGATGATAGTCCACGCGCGAGCAGACAATAGCAGCCAAAAGAGCCAAACCCAACCACACGAGCTGCCGCTGGAACATACGCGCCTCGGAACCGTAAACCAACAACGAATAATCCCAACTGGCAGAATACACCATCAGCAAACCAAATACCAACAGAGACACAACCAGCAAAAGCAGGTAGACATCAAAACCCCAGATCGTATGACGTGAAGGAGGGCCGTTCAATGTTACAATTCCATTACCCATTTGCGAAAATATTCTCCTCGTTCTTCAAAATCACGGAAGGCGTCAAAACTGGTACCTCCGGGTGCCAGGAGTACCACATCACCTTCTTCTATTACATCAACGGCCACTCGTAAGGCCTCCTCCAAAGTTTGACATTGACTGACACTGTATGGCCTCTGTCCGTAGGGTGTTTTACTCAAAGCTGCCTGGATAATACCCACTGCTTCACCAAACAAAATCAGATGATCGACGCGCTCGCGCACCAGCTCAGCAAACTCGTTCCAGGGTAAATTCTTATCCCGACCTCCAGCAAGCAATACCAGCGGTTCATCGAAAGACCGGATCGCAGCCATGGCTCTTTCGGGCGCAGTGGCAATCGAATCGTTGTACCAATCTGCACCCTTCCAAGAACGCACAAACTCCAACCTGTGAGGCATACCGGCAAACCTTCTCACCCCTTCTGCCATTGCTTCAGGGGATATCCCTGCTGCTCCCGATAGAGCACAAGCAGCCAGGACGTTCTGCAGATTATGGTCGCCTCGTAAACGGATGATTTCTAAAGGCAAGACGTTTTGATCTTTCTCTCCCAAACGCAGACGAATCCACCCCTCACGTAGAAAAGTCCCTTCCAGATTTTCGCTTGGTTCATCCCGACCAAACGTTAACAGACGTCCTTGAACGTGATCTGCCAGACCCCAAGCCCCAACATCATCGCGTCCTAAAACAGCCACATCATCCTGTTTTTGAAAAGCCAGAATGCGTGCCTTGGCAGCCGTGTAGGCTTCCATAGTTACATGCCGGTCCAGATGGTTAGGTGTGAGGTTTAGTACTCCAGCAACATGGGGGGAGATGGTCATCAACTCCAATTGAAAGCTGGATAGCTCAAGAACTGCCACATCAGAGGGACACATCATATCCACGAAATTAAGAAGAGGTGTGCCAATGTTGCCGCCCACCCAAACCTGACCGGGCTGAAATCCATCTTTTGAATTTTGAGCCGCTTTTATCATTTGACCAACCAGCGCGGTGGTCGTTGACTTACCAGCAGACCCGGTAATCCCTATGACTGTACAACGAGCCTCCTCTAAAAAAATCTGTGAGTCATTTGACAACGCAATCCCTTGAGCGATCGCTTCCTGAACCAAAGGGAGGGTCAATGGTATACCACCTGAAAGGCACAGCAGATTGGTTCCCTCCAGCAGCGAAAATGGATGTCCACCCAACACCCACTCGATCGGGTACCCGGTCAGCGTAGCGCGTACTTCTTCCAGTTCCTCCGCGGAACACCGGTCATTTAAGACCACCTCTGCACCCCGCAAGGCTAAATAGCGTGCCAGGGCTGTCCCTTGTCGGGCTGCTCCAAGAATAACTACACGCTTGCCACGCCAACGGTCATCCATATCACACCATTGCCAACGCCACGCCAATCATGGCCACTAACAAGCTCACCAGCCAGAAACGCTGTACAACTTGCGTCTCGCTCCAACCGGAAAGTTCAAAATGATGATGTAAGGGTGCCATCTTAAATAACCGTTTGCCACCAGTCAGCTTGAAATAAACTACTTGCAAGATGTCACTTATCGTCACGCTAACGGGGATAATAGCAATCAGAGGCAGGAGTATCCAATGACCAGTCATTAATGCCACCACCCCTAACGTGGCTCCCAAGGGTAACGAACCCGTATCACCCATGAACAACAGTGCCGGGTGGACGTTGAACCATAGAAATCCGAACACCGCGCCAACTAGGGTAAAACAAAAACGAGCCAGAAAGACCTGCTGTTGCAGCAAAGCAATGCCACCAAAAGCAGCAAAGGCCGTCGCCGAAATCAGCCCTGCCAACCCATCCAGGCCATCGGTAAGATTTACCGCGTTCGTGCTGGCAACAATCACAAACGCAGCTATAGGAACATAAAAAGCACCCAACTTCAGTGAACCTTTTACCCCCGGAACGAACATATCTGGAACATCCAATATATAACGTAAGACAAAAGCAGCCAGTAAAGCCAACCCAACCTGGATAATAAATTTCGTACGTGGGCGCAACCCTTCTCCAAATATACGCTTGCCACGAAGCTTTTCCCAATCATCCAACGCACCAAAAAAAGCAAACCCCAACATAACCAATAAAGGTACCAAGATGGAACGACCTAGCACCGTAAAGCCCAAAAGGGAAGCTGCGTTGAGCAAGGCGGTAATTAAGGTCACCGGTAGAACGATAAGTATTCCACCCATAGTGGGGGTACCGGTTTTGGCAAAATGCCGCTCTGGTCCATCAATGCGTATCTTATCTCCAACCTTGAAACGGCGAAGTATGCGTAGCAAGGGTTGTCCCCATATCACTGTAAGCATGAAGCTGAAACCCGCTAACGACAAGACCATGGTATTGGATGTCATGGGCGTGCCTCCAATGATTCCACGATACAGTCCATACGCATACCATGCGAACCTTTCACCAGAACAACGTCTGTTAATTCCATGTGCTCCTTGAGCCAATCTATGGCCTGCTGATTATTATCAAACTTTTCTATCGCCTTAGGCGAAAGGCCGGCTTGTTGCGCGGCTTCGGCAATCATCTGTGCTTTCAACCCAACAGTGATCAATACATCAGCCACGTCAGCAGCTCTGATGCCTACCAACGTGTGCCCCTGGCGTTCATACGGACCCAACTCAAGCATATCTCCAAGGACAGCCACTTTGCGCCCATCCAACTCCGAAAGAAGGTTGAGCGCAGCCAACACGGAATCTGGAGAGGCGTTATACGTATCATCTAATATGATGGCGCCGTTAAAAGCCCGAACTGCAACCAATCTCAATTCCACCTGGCTGGATCGCAATCCCGAAACGATCTCTTGCCAGCTCAGTCCCTCTATCAACCCTACTGCCGCTGCGCGCAGCGCGGTGTGTACAGAGTGCCGACCCAGCATAGGGATCCGCAGGTGTAAAATCTCGTTGCCATAATGCAATCGAAAACGGATGCCATCCAGCCCCAAACCTTCCACTCCATCGGCCCATAAATCTGCCTGGGGATCCAGACCATAAAAAAATACGCGTGCTTTGGTTTGCTCTGCCATCCCGCGTACCCAAAGATCGTCATAATTCAATACAGCCACGCCAGCGGGAGCAGGAGGCAACGCTCGCAACAACTCAGCCTTACCCCTGGCAATCGCCTCTTGAGAACCTGCTCTTTCAGCGTGTACCGTTCCCACGTTCGTAACCACACCGACATGGGGAAGGGCAATATCGCAAAGGAGGGCAATCTCTCCTGGCACATAAAGACCCATCTCTAACACAGCCCGTTGATGGTTCTTAGTCAGTTGAAGTACAGTCAAAGGCAAACCAATTTCGTTGTTCAGGTTACCAGGATTTTTCAAGGTGCTATACCGCTGACTTAACACCCTGGCGGTCACCTCTTTCGTGGTGGATTTGCCCACACTGCCGGTTATACCGATCACGCGCACGTCAATTTTCCGGCGCCAATATGAGGCAACCCGTTGCAAGGCGAGCAAACTATCCTCTACGCGCAGACATAAGGGATATGTCAAAGTTTGGAAATCGTCGGGGGTGAGTGGCAGGCGTAAATCCAGAATCCGGTGCTGGGGAGACACATCCCTCTGGATAATTGCCAGACATGCCCCGTTTTCAAAAGCATCATCCACAAAATCATGCCCATTCAGACGCTCTCCCGGCAAGGCCACAAACATAGCACCAGATATGGCAGTCCGAGAGTCCACTGTGGCATCCACGACCACTTGCCCTTCAGCACCCGATGGTCGCAATCCAGATAAGGCGTCAAATATATCGGCAACCGTCAACATCTTTTCGCCTACTGCCCAGTTAATTGGGCACGTATATCGTCTGGTGGCAATTCAAGATGTACAACCAGACGTTCAACCACCTGTCGAAAAACTGGAGCGGCTACTACAGAGCCCCAGGGGGAGGAAGTGGGTTTTTCCAACCAGATGTAAACCAGAAAACGAGGGGCATCCACCGGCCCCCAACCGACGAAGGAGGCATTTGTCACACCACTGGTGTAGCCAGTGGGAGTAGGTATTTCTGCTGTGCCGGTCTTCCCTGCCACCTGATAACCTGTAACCAATGCCGAAGAGGATTCTTCTTCCAGGGAGCGTGTCAGCATATCGGTTAACGTCCTGGCCGTCTCAGCGGATATAGGCTGGCCGAGTACCAGCATGGGGGTGGTATATTGGATGCCCTGGTCAACGATAGCCCGCACAACATGAGGCGCCATCATATTTCCACCATTGGCGACCGCAGAAATGGCTACGGCTAATTGCAATGGCGTGACCGCAACCCCTTGACCGAAGGAATTGGTGCCCAGATCTACCAGATACCAACCTTCTTGGTTGGGCAATCGGAGTTTTCCACTTGCTTCCATAGCCAGGTCTACTCCTGTGCGCTGGCCAATGCCAAATTTCTTTAGATAGCTATAAAAAACGTCTGGGCCCATCAGTTTAGCCACATGGGTCAGGCACACGTTCAACGAGTGCTGCATACACCCCAACATGGTCTGTAAACCCCAGGCATCATTGTTCCAGTTGGTAATCACTGCACCACCGATCTCAATCCAGCCATTATCGAAAAAGGTGGTTTCTGGGGTAACAGTCCCACTATCCAATGCCGCAGCCATGGTTAGCACCTTGAATACTGACCCGGGTTCATATACTGCACTGATGGGTCGGTTGAAGGTAGCATCCTTGGGAAATATTTCCTCGTACTCCCAATAAGTTTTAAGATTCAGGCGGGGAGTAGAAGCCATGGCAAGGACTTCGCCGTTTCGGGGGTCCAAGACAAGGATGGCGCCAGATTCAGCTCCGTTTTCTTGTACAGCTATGTCCAAGATACTCTCTACCTCTGCTTGCAGGTCACGATCAATTGTCAGGATGAGACCCGAAGCAGAGGAGGATTCAGGCCATTGTTCCACCTGATACGGAAGGCTGGGCAACCACACCCTCTGAGCAGGGTTGCTTAGAAAATCATCGTAATATTCTTCTATGCCAAAAGTGCCATCTTTATCACCAACCACGAAACCCAAACCGGGTGAAAACAATGAACCCTCCGGATAACAGCGTACCAATTTGGGAATGAGCGTCAATCCTTCCAAGCTGGGCGCTTCCGGTCCTTCTATTAGACGATTTTCTTCCAGCTCTTTGACCAACCCTCGCAACCGTTCGGCAGTTTCAGGAAGTACGTTACGCGCAACCACGTGATTGATCAGGTCCGATTCTTCCTTCTTTAACTCAGCAATGCTCAAAACTGCTGAGTAATCCAGACCTAACACCAAGTTGAGGGTACTTGCGATAATTTCAGGACTTTTAACCAGTGTGATATCTATACCCACTTCAAAGACCTGACAGTTACCTGCCAACAAATACCCCCACCGGTCGAATATCTCTCCTCGCGGTGGGATGATAGTCCGCCATTCTCCTTTCCCGATCTCCGCCCCACTTAGCACATCCTCGCGGTAGGGAAATACCTGGAGATGGATGAGCTGCCCAATGATCAACAAGCCAACAATAGAAAAAACAATGCCTATAAGCCTGCTACGACTGATCGTCTCGGAATTAATCTCATCCATCATATGAACCTGTTGAAATATTGATCATACGAAACACATATTGGATCCAAGACTCGGTATAACTTCTGGGCATGGTTTCGACGGGCTGCGCAGGTCCCCTCAGAGGAGCAAGCTCAACGGGTTGGCGTGGTTGGTAACCCGGCACAGTCAAATAGACAATGTCATCCGAAGTTGCTGGTCGGAAACCCATAGCCTCTGCCCTGGATTTCATCACTGCTGTCGAACGCAACTCTGCGAGCTGCGTCTCCATATCGGCTATTTGCTCCCTCAGTATCAGCATATCTTCCCATAAGGCCTGAACAATCCTACCGGCTTTGGCAGCCTGAGAAGTTACAATGACATAAACACTGGCCACAACGCTGAACCCAACCAATAAGGAGAAGAACAGGCTGATCAACTGACGTTGTGTCCGCCAGGGTGCCTGCCGAAAAGCCTGTGGCTGATTTCTCTTTTGCCTGACCATGATTACCTCGATGGGTCGGTCTCTACCTGTACAACATGCAAGTGTCATGCCAGGGTTGACTTCGGGTAACGGCAAATCCTTTTATGGTAATCTCTCGACAACTCGTAGTCGTGCACTGCGGGATCGGGGATTCCTTTTCACCTCCTCTGCTGTCGGTTTGATGACATGCCTGGTAATCATACTTATCACAGCCCTGTGCTTACAGGTACAAATAACCTGCTCTGGTGGGCAAACGCAATCCCGACTCTCTTGACGGAAAAACGCTTTCACCAATCTATCCTCCAATGAATGAAAAGATATCACCGCCAGGCGCCCCCCGGGAACCAAGGTAGCCACAGCTTGAGGTAAGACTTCCTTCAGAGATTCAGGTTCCCGGTTGACCGCAATGCGTAATGCCTGGAAAGTACGCGTGGCTGGGTGTATACCTTTCCGACCACCGCGAGTTACTTTGACCACTACTTCGGATAACTGCTGTGTGGTCTTAATCGGACGGGCTTGAACAATGGCCTTTGCCACCTGACGGGATCGCCTCTCCTCTCCATATCGCCATAAAACATCGGCCAACTCAGCTTCAGGCAGCTCGTTAACCAAAGAAGCAGCAGTCAAAGTTTGATGGGGGTCAAATCGCATATCCAAGGGTGCGTCTACTCGAAACGAAAAACCTCGTGTCGGGCTGTCAAGTTGCATAGAGGAGACCCCCAGGTCCAGAACAATACCATCTACGGTATCCCAGCCCATGACCTTTAACTGATCCATCAAGGTCACGAAGGAGGCTTTTACCAGGGTAACACGTGCTTTGAAGGGAGCTAATCGTTTGCGCGAAAGTTCTAGCGCCTCGGGGTCTAAATCTAACCCCAGCAAGCGACCATCGGGTGAACTGGCCTCTAACAACCCTTGGGCAATTCCACCAGCTCCTAAGGTACAATCCACATAGAGTCCACCACCTCGAGGGCGCAACGCATTTATAATTTCATGATAAAGTACGGGCTGATGCGGCCATTTTTCATGACCGATTTCATCCTTCATGGCTGACTCGGCCTGGCGAGTGAAATGTCTAAAGCTTCAAACCGCTGGGAATTCGCGTCTGTATCCTTGAGTAAGTACATCTGCTCATCCCAAGCTTCGGGTGACCAGATTTCAAAATAGGTACCAGAACCGACCACCATGGCTTCGCTATCAAGCTGCGCTACTTCCCGTAAGAACTGAGGTATGAGAATGCGCCCCATCTTATCCATGGTGACAAAATCAGCGCTGGAAAACAGTAAGCGCTTGAGCTGGCGCGCTGTGGGATTCGTCAGGCTCATCTGGTTGACCCGCTCTGATACGGTCATGAAATCTTGAGCCGTCAACACCAGAAGGTTACGTTCAAACCCCTGGGTGATATAGGCGCCGTCTTCCAGCAACTCTCGATAGCGAGCCGGGATAATCAAACGGCCTTTATTATCCAAGGTGTGGCGATACTGACTCAGGAACATACGTTCTATCCTATCATTAAGTACAGAACGCCGGATAACGACCGGCGTCCCACAATTAACCACATCCTACCACAAGCGCCCACAGTATATACGAATTAAGCCTAAATTTCAAGTAACTTTTTATGGTTCAATATCGGCACTTCCCCCTGCGCTGTACGCCAAACCACCATATCTTGGATTGACTCCACCAAGCCTCCCCACATATTCCGATGGTAAAAAAGCAACCCCTCAGAACGAACCTTAAAGTTTTCTCTCAGGGTCCAAATTGGCATTTAAATTGCGTAATTTTACAAACCCTTCACATACATACTTATGAGCTATTCAAAGGATGTAAAAAAGCCTCAATTAGCAAACAACCAGAATACACCCCTTGCCACTTTGCATATAATCATGTAAACTCATGAACGAAAGGATCTCATATGGTAGAAAATGAACGTGCAAAGGCACTCGAGAACGCGTTAACTCAAATACACAAGCGTTATGGAGACGGCGCCATCATGCGACTGGGAGATGCTCAGCATCTAAACGCTGATGTCATCCCCACCGGCTCCCTCTCCCTCGACATCGCCTTGGGCGTCGGCGGCATCCCCAGAGGCCGCATCACCGAAATCTACGGCCCCGAAGCCTCTGGCAAAACCACCCTCGCCCAGCACGTCGTCGCTGAAGCTCAAGCCCTGGGCGGCAACGCCGCCTTCATCGACATGGAACACGCCCTCGACCCCCAATACGCCTCCCGCTGCGGCGTGGACATCGATAACCTGCTCATCTCCCAACCCGATACCGGTGAGCAAGCCCTCGAAATCGCCGAAACCCTCGTCCGCTCCGGCGCCGTGGACATCATCGCCATCGACTCTGTCGCCGCTCTCGTTCCCCGCGCCGAGATCGAAGGTGACATGGGCGACGCTCACATGGGCCTGCAAGCTCGCCTGATGTCCCAGGCTTTGCGCAAGCTCTCCGGGGCCATCAAGCAAACCAACACCGCCGTGGTCTTTACCAACCAACTGCGCCAGAAGATCGGCGTCTTCTTCGGTAACCCCGAGACCACCCCAGGTGGTATGGCCCTCAAGTTCTACTCCTCCGTGCGCCTGGACATGCGCAGGGTGCAATCCATCAAGATAGGCACCGAGATCATCGGTAACCGCACCCGCGTCCGGGTGGTCAAGAACAAGGTAGCTCCCCCCTTCAAAACCGCAGAGTTTGACATCATGTACAACGAGGGCATCTCCAAAGCCGGTGATCTGCTCGACCTGGCTACCAACATGGATATCGTCACCAAGCGCGGGTCGTTCTTTTACTACGGCGACTTGAGCATCGCCCAGGGACGCGAGAACGCTAAAGAGTTTTTACGGCAAAACCCCAAAATAACACAAGAAATCGAAAGGGCTGTCCGCGAAGAAGCTTTTGCTCACCCACCCATGTCGGTGGATGCAGAAGATGAGGTTTACGAGGATAGCTAAAAACCGCTTTCTGTACACCGGGGTAAAAATTGAATAACGAAGCCTCCTGAATGCTGGAGGTAAAGCCACGGCTGAAACAGGTATCCTAGTGAAAATTGGTGTTTTACAAACATTACCCTGTAACCTCACGGGTTTATTTCTAAAAACAAAACGTATTCGTTCTCAAGAAGACCCGCCTTCTGGAAGAATCGGTAAGGAAAAACTGGTTGGAATTATAAACTTTTGGAACTAACACCGACGGTAATTACCGGCGATAGAAATAGAAATCTACAACTGAGATCCTTTCAACTACAGCCGTGGCCTGCAATGGCAGGTTAACGGCTGTTTTCTTTTATAGAACATACATGACATACAAAATCACGGCTCTAAAAGTGCAAAAACGCAACCCTAATCGTGTGAATGTTTACCTGGATGGAGAATTCGCTTTCGGCCTCTCGCGTATCGTAGCAGCCTGGTTGCAAGAGGGACAGGAAATAGATCAAGAAAAGCTGTCGGCGCTACAAGCTGAGGATAAGATAGAAAAGGCTTACCAACATGCTGTTCGTTTCCTGAGCTATCGGATACGGTCAGAAGCTGAGGTTCGCTGTAAATTACAGGAAATACATTTAGATCAAGTTACGATGGAAATCATAATCAACCGATTACGCCACAACAGACTTTTAGATGATGAGGATTTTGCACAAGCATGGGTGGAGAATCGATGCAATTTTCGTCCACGTGGTCGTCGCTACCTGGCATCGGAACTTCGTCAAAAGGGTATATCTGAAGAAATCATCAATAAGACCCTTGATCATTTAGACGAAGAAGCTCTGGCAAATAAAGCTGCCAGTAAATACTTTCGAAGGATAAAAAATCTGGATTGGCCTGATTTTCGCCGCAAACTATACGGCTATCTCGCCCGGCGCGGCTTCGAATACCAGATTATCTCTTCGGTCGTGGCACACATATGGGCTGAACAAGTCTCTAACTCCCCGACCGATGATACCAATACAGTTGAGGAATGAAAATGAATATACCAATCGAATACTTAATATCGTTGCTTTTTATGAGCCTAGTTCTGGGTTTTTTAATTAAGCATTTACAAGTGAAGACAGCACAGAAGAAACAGGAACTAGAAGCCACCAACATTATCGCCAGTGCTCAAGAAACAGCCCGCGAAATTGAGTTGCAAAGTAAAGACAGGGCATTAGAAATCCGACAAGCTGCGGAGGCTGAAGTACAGCGTCGTCGTAGTGAACTCTCCCGTGAAGAAGAACGGCTACAGAAACGGCTAAGAGACCTGGAGTACCGGGCAGACCGCCTGGAAAATCGTGAGCAATCACTGAATAAACGACAAAGCTCAATAGATAAACGCTCGAACGAAATAGAGAAGATGCACTACCAGAAACTTCAGGAGCTCCAACGCGTTGGTCAGATGACTCTGGAGGAAGCCCGAGAGAACTTGCTGGAGGAAACGGAAAAAGACGCACGCGCAGACATGTTACGCATTATACGGCAAATCGAAACGGAAGCACGAGAGGAAGGAGAACGTCGAGCGCGCGAACTGATCACATTAGCTATCCAACGAGTGGCTTCCGAACATGTCACTGAAGTCACCACATCCGTTGTACCTCTCCCATCCGATGAAATGAAAGGCCGTATCATTGGCCGAAATGGTCGAAATATCCATGCTTTTGAACACGCTGCTGGTGTTGACGTGATCGTTGACGACACCCCGGAAGCAGTAACCATCTCTTCATTTGATCCGGTACGGCGAGAGGTTGCTCGCCGGGCACTTAACCGCCTGGTGTTAGATGGTCGTATCCACCCTGCTCACATCGAAAAGATTATCACTGAGGAACAGGAAGAAGTGGATGCCATCATCAAGGAATCTGGGGAGGATGCCGCTTACAAAGTTGGGGTACCCAATTTGCACCCAGAGGTGATCCGGATGCTAGGACGTCTCAAGTTCCGCACATCCTTCGGTCAGAATCAACTGGCACACGCTGTTGAGACTGCCAAACTAGCCACCGTAATCGCGGCCGAGTTGGATGCAGATGTGGAAATCGCCAAGGCGGGCGCTCTTTTGCACGATCTGGGTAAGGCGATGGATCACAATCTAGAGGGCACGCATGCACAAATCGGGGCAGAGTTCGCTAAAAGACATGGCGTTCCGGACAGTGTTATCAATATCATCGCTTCCCATCACCATGAAGAAGAACAAAACAGTGTTGAGGCTGTAATCGTGGAAGCTGCAGATGCTATCTCTGGTGCACGCCCAGGTGCCCGTCGTGAGAGTCTAGAACAATATCTGAAGAGGGTTCGCTCTCTGGAAGAGATAGGCAACACTTTCAAGGGCGTTAAGGAGTGTTACGCCCTACAGGCTGGTCGCGAAATCCGTATCATGGTACGACCCGATGACATTGATGACCTGGAATCCACCCGCCTGGCGAATAACATAGCCAAGAAAATCGAAGAAACCATGCAGTATCCCGGTCAGATCAAAGTAACCGTTATACGCGAGACAAGGGCAGTGGACTATGCAAAATAACGTTGGCATACAAAATCCAACCAGGCATTGATACATCCTTGGCACTCCCTTCCAACGACCAGATGCATCTATACACACCGTGGGTTTATACGGATTCATGACCCGGGCGTAGGAATTGGGATTCTATTAAAGCCGCGATTCCCTGCACATCCTCCAAACCATACTGAGGCGCCTTACAATCTAAAGTCATATCCGTAGCCACAGCCAACAACCGGTTGGGATCACTGATCAGTTCTGGGTTGGTCTGAGATCGGATGACCTCAATTGAAGGTTTGCCAGCCATTCTATACCCCTCTACCAGGATGAGGTCCACATCCTTGAACTGCGCAGTGATCTCATCCAGGCTCAACTCGCGGTCAAGCAGGCGGTAGGAGGCAATCTTATCCGGTGCTGCGATGATGACATGCTCACTTCCCGCCTGAGCGTGCCTCCAGCTATCCTTGCCAGGGTGGTCAATATCAAAACCGGCGTGCGAGTGATGCTTGACCGTTCCAATACGGTATCCCCGCCGCCTGAGCTCAGGGATGAGCTTTTCCAGCAATGTCGTTTTTCCGGATCCCGATCTCCCGATAATGGTAATAACCGGAATAGCCATCCGTGTTCTCCTTACCTCAAAAAGCTGAACTTCTTACCACGCTAAACCCTGAGGTTTAAATCAACCTAACGATCTCCCGCGAAAAATTAGCACAAGCTAACCCTTCATCTAGAGAAAAAGAATCAAACCAAGGGTTGAAAGCAACCCGACTAAGACCAGCCACCAATCCAGGCGACCTATCCGAATGGGTATCGCCCTGCTACGATGGGGACGAAAAGCACGCGCCTCGGCTGCCAGTACAATATCTTCTGATCGGCGTAGAGCGTTTGTCAATATGGTGAGTAACAGCAGTTGCAAACCGCGCCACCATTGGGCGCGCATACCACCCCGCATTCGCAGGCTGTGCCAGGCATTCGTGCTGGACTGACGAAGGTTGGGCAGCAGATTTGCAGCTACGCCGATAGAGAAACCTAAACCATGCAGCCCAGCGCGCTCAAACAGCCCGGCCACTTCAGTGATATCCACTGAAGTGGCCAGACCATCCGCAGCCAAAAGGATAAAGATGGCACGCAATGTCATCTGCACACCAGCAATCACACCTTCTAGAGAAACAGGCAAGCCCCACACCATGAAATCAGGCTCTCCGTTCCCAAATAGAATATTGATGATCAGCAACACCCCTAACAGAGCCAGCCATCTAGGGCGAAATAAACGTCCTAGGGCAAAGGGGTAAAACAGGCTGAGAATAACCAGCCAAATTCCCGCCAACCAGAAACCACCTCGCAGTGGGGTTAGCAGGACGATCCCCAGCGACCACAGAAAAATTGCCATATGACCCAGACTGCCAATCAGTTGTCTGGATCGGGTGGTTGCAGAAGGAGACATGCGGGTATGATTTACGTTCACGGAATGGCGATGATCTCCGTTATCTGGCGTGGGTTTAGTTTACCACCCTGATCGGGCAGTACCATACGAAAAGGCATTTCATCCTCAGCCAGCGAGCCATCCACACGGGCATAAGCAACCAGTGTATCCTCTCGCATGAATAGAGACGAGTCATAATTAGCGGTGAAGCCGTCAACAGCTACAGCTTTAACAGCCGAGAGTCCAGTCGGGTCAATCCCGGCGTCTTGCAGTAATACTTTAAGCGTGACGCCCACATAGGTCACATCATTCAATACGACCTGGGAGGCTCCCAAGGCCTTAAGATCATCAGCAGTATAGTTTTTCTCTACTGTGCCGTCCGTAACTTTCAAGACCGCGCCAACCGTCTCTGGAGGTTTTGAGGTACAAGACGTGACGATTAAGATTAGAGTGAACAGGGTAAGTACAATGCGTTTCATGGTGGTCTCCTTTTGAAGAAATTTAAGATTTATTCGCCTGGGAAAAGTCCTTTCCCAGACGATTGCTCAACAGCAAACCGATACCCCACGCCAGCCAGCCCCCCACACCACCGATAATAAAATGCAAAGCAACCAAGGCCGACAGGATCAACCAAACAGCCTGGGTGTTCAAACCAAAGATACGGTTACCCAGGTCAAGCATATCCAGCCAAATTGAAAGCAGATCACGTCCAAAGATCAGGATCCCCGTAACAAAGGGCTGGACTAACGTCCATAAGGCTCCACCGGCACACGCCAGGATAAAGCTCAATCGCAATGGTTTTGAAAAAGCACTCAAGATCAACTCGGCGATCAGCGCCTCGACCAGGATACCGATCATCGGCCCGATGATAATATTGCCAATGCTGAACAGTTTCAACACCATGGCAATAACACCAATAAAAAGTGTAGAACCGCGCCTGGGAACGAACAGCCTTCCAATCAGAGCGATGAGCAATCCCACCACTGCCAGCGTCAGACCGGTTAGAGGCAGTTTGATGGCGTGCAGCACGGATCCCAGGCCAATCTCCACCACCCCCCACAGCGCACCAAAGACAGCCATAGTTACAAGTTGACGGGTTGAAAATTTCATTGGATATCCTTTCTTCTAAGAAATTTTACGGGCAATCAATTGGGCAACCATCTTGGTGTAGAGCGTGCCATCACTTCGTCTTTTCCAAGTTTCTGCCCAATGCAGAATTTTCCAGTCTTTAAAAGTATGGTAGAGTTCTTCGGTTTCCAGGTAATGAGCCGAGTTACACCTCCTATGAGTTTGTTGAACGAAGGTCTCAAAGAAAAGCCAGCCTCCCGGTTTGAGCGCCTGGCGATAGCGTTCGAACAGGGGGCGTGATAAATAATAAAAGTTCAGGATGATGTCAAATGTAGAGGCAGGCAGCCAAGGGTCGCTCATATCCATGACCACCAGGGAGAGGGGTAGTGAACGTGCGCGAGCCCGTTGTTGAGCCAGTCGCAGACCGGTTTCCGAGATGTCCATAGCGATCACGTGCAACCCACGCTCAGCCAGTAACAGGCTGGCGGGTGCTGCCCCAGCAGCCACGTCTAGCACCAAACCGTTTGATGGAAGCTGCTCAACATACGCGTTCACCAGCGCATAAGATGTACGCTTGAGATAACGTTCCTGCTCAGAGATGTACCGGGCGTTCCAGCGACGAGCATCAGGGTGCAACATACCTGACCTCCGCGTGCTTCGTGCCCCACACAGGTTTCTGAACCTCAGGATTGATATGCCCATCTAACACCACGCGACCGGTGTCCAGGAGGATAACGCGCTGGGTGTAGCGGTAGACCAGTTTGTAGTCGTGGGTGATGAGCAAGATAGCCGTCCCCTGGCGGTTGAGTCGTGCGAGAAACTCCATCAACTGTTGCAGATGCTGCCAGTCCTGACCAAGGGTTGGCTCGTCCAGGATGACCAGCCGCGGGCGCAACGAAAGACAGGCAGCCAGAGTCGTGCGCTGTTGTTGACCCATGGATAGAGAAACCGGTCGTCTATCGCGTAAAGTAAGCAAATCCGCACTCGCCAGGGTCTGACCATGCCACTCGGGATCGAAGCAGCGATAGTTACGTGGTCCGAAAGCTACTTCCTCGTCCACCGAATCGGTAAACAACTGGTCCGCAGGATTTTGGAACAGCAGGGCAATGTCCAGACCAGGACGCGGGCGCGCCTTGTTGTCGAAAAGCACCCGCCCACTCATGGGTCGAATCAACCCCGCAGCCACCAACGCCAGGGTGGTCTTCCCAGCCCCGTTGTCACCCACCAAAGCCACCGACTCTCCCGGATAGAGCTTCAGGTTCAGGTCTAGTACGGCAGCGTGTCCATTGTAACCTGCAGATAGGTGCTGAAATTCAAGTAAAGGCTGCATATCTCCGTGGGATCTGCCGTCGGGTACCAACAATTCATCCCATGGCGTCAGCGGTTCTTCCGTCGGACGGCGCAAACCGTAACGGTGCAAAAGCTCATGGTCGCCCAATACGGTCTCGAAGTCTCCTTGAACAACGACCTGCCCTCTATCCAGAACCAGTACACGATCAGCCAGTCGGCGGATCTCTGCCAGACGATGCTCGATCAAGACAATGGTCAAGCCATATTCTGCGCGCAGTCGTTCTAGCGCATCTATCACGCTGCTGGTCCCCGGCACATCCAGCGAGGCAGTCGGTTCATCCAAGACAAGCACCTGTGGACGCATGGCCAATGCAGAAGCAATCGCCAGCCGTTGGATCTGTCCGCCGGAGAGGCAGGCAGGATTGTGCTCATACAAATCACTCAAACCGACTGCCTCCAATGCCCACTCCACTCGGGGAGCGATCTCCTCTAGAGGAAGTCCCAGGTTATGGAGTCCAAAAGCAACTTCGTCAGCCACGCGCAAATGGAACAACTGTGTTCTTGGGTCCTGGAACACGACCCCCACGCGTTGAGCCGATTCGGCTGTCGGGCAACTGGTCACATCCAGACCAGCAACCTCAACTTTCCCATCCAGGGTGGCATGGAGGGCCTGAGGTATCAGACCAGTCAAAGCCCGTACCAGGGTGCTCTTTCCACATCCAGAAGGCCCAGTCACGACCAGGCATTCTCCACGGCTCACGTCAAAGGAAACACCCTGCAAGGCAGTCTGATCTCCGTAGCTGACAATCAAGTTACGCACATGTATCATGCCAAGACTCCCTTGGGATTTTCTGAGGGAATGTGGAATGTCTGCTCCCAAGGCCACAGTGCCTGAGCTTTAGACAGGAGGGAAAGTCGGACAACCACACATGCCAGCCGATAACGACGTGCTGAAACCAGCCGCAGGCCAACGGTCAAACCTACTCCCTGCAGCAATTCCAACGGGCCAAGCTCATCCAGGATTAAAAGTTGGCACTTTTTTGATCTCACCAAGACCGCGTTCCCCCATCTTAAGGCTTCGTTGTCGAAATGCCAGTCTTCGGTTATCGGACCAGTGACAGATTCTGCACGGCGTACAGCTAAACGCCGCCGAGCACCAGATCGCAGATCAAGTAATTCAATACCAGTCTTGAGACCAGCCTCCTGAACAGCCGGAGAGACCAGACCACCCACATCCACCCCAAGACTGCGCGCATAATCTGCCAGGGCCAGGCACCAGTGGGTCTTGCCCGATCCACTTGGGCCAGTCACGATTATCAGGCGTCCGGGTTCGTTTTCAGATGCAAAACTCGCCAGGAGCGAGTCTGGCGAGTTTAGTAAGTCATGCACAGACACAGTCTCCTTTCCAAGTCCATCCCACTGACGGGATTTCGGGAGGCTGGCACGTTTCCATGCCAACCACGGCTCCCCACGGAGCTGTCCACCCAGCCTTAACCAAGGTTTTAGGTCAGGTGGATCGGAGTATGAGCAGGTTCAGAATTTGTTCAGGTCGTCTTTCACCTTCTTTAAGTCATCCAGCAAATCAATCTCGGTCTTGAGTTCATCTGAAAGCGAAGTGAAATAGGCTTTCACATTTCGAATAAACTTACCGATCTCACGGGCAGTCTTGGCCAGACGTTCTGGACCCAGCACGATCACAGTCAGCAAAAGGATTACCACTAGCTCGTTTGTGCCAATCCCAAAAATATCCATATCAACCCCTTCCCGCAATTGCCGCCAGCAACAGGCTGACCAGATATAACCCCATCAGGGGTGCCATGACCAATCCCATATTCACCGGATCAACGGTCGGGGTAACAACAGCCGCTACGATCGCCATTCCAACTATAGCATAGCGCCATCCACGCGCCAATTGCCCGGCAGTCACAAGCTTCAACTTTGCCAGAAACATAACGACGAGCGGCATTTCGAAGCACAAACCAATCCAGAACATCAGACGGGTGATGAAATCAAAGTAATTGGCTGGCCGAACTTGAGTGGTGATTCCCAGGAAGCTGGTAAGGAAAGGCACAGCAGTAGGGAGCATTACAAACCAGGTAAAGGCTACTCCTCCTACAAACAGCATGGTTGCCAGGGGAACACCCAACAGCATCCAGACCTTTTCACGGCGTTGAAGTCCCGGCAAGATGAAGCGCATGGTTTGATAGACAATAAAGGGCATACCCAGGACAAAGCCACTCAACAGTGACACCTTCATGAAAATGGCAATATTCTCAGTGATCTCAATGGATACCAAAGCCTCTCTCCCTCCGATTGGGGTTGCCAGGTAATCAATAATCTGACCGGAGAATGCCATACTGAGCGCGGTAGTTATAACCACTGCCGTAAAGGCTTTAAAGATCCGTTGCCGCAACTCATTCAGATGCTGTAGTAGCGGTTTGGAAGTCTCAAGCTGAACGCTTGCCTTTTTATGGGCGCGCCCAAAGGCATGCAGGTAACCACGCCAATCCCGTTTGCGTTTATTTGCGAGAGGGGCTTCAGTACTCACAATGCATTACTCTTTGCTCTTCTCTTCCTTCTTTTCTTCTTGGCCCTCGGTCTGACCACTCAATCCCTGGCGGAACGCACTCACACCCTTGCCAATCTCACCAGCAATCTTGCTGATACGTCCAACGCCAAAGAGCAACAAGATTATGACCAGGATGATGATTAATTCGGTTGTTCCTAAGTGAAACATGGCTAACTCCTCTCATACATCTTTCGAAAGTTGAAATTTTTGCGGTGTTGTCACGTCTACTTTAAGTTCGCGAAGAACGTTCTCCCCATTTCGGTTCTCAAGCACATTCATCGAAACACCTACCTCGATATCAAACCTGGACAGAGATCTGATTCTACTCACATGAAATTCCAGGTAACCGTATTCCTCATTGACTTGATACGCCGTAAAACCTCTTTTCTCGAAGAACTCTTTCACCATTGCAATGTCATCACCAAAGACCTTGGCTGTTTTCAGGAAGTAGTCCCGGCGCGAGAAATACATTGTCTTTGGGAGCGGGTGTCCACAATTTTGCTGATAAACCTGACCGGTCTGCTTGTTCTCAACTGAGCAGTAATGCACTCCCAGAGTCAAACCAGTATCCAGTACGAACTCTATCAAATCCAGACATACGAGTTCACTCCGGGCAATGGGCAGTCCGCCCGCGTACCAGTAATTATAAAGCACTCGGAAAGGTCTGGCTTTCACTTTAAAGCCCTTTTCACGGTACACCTCGGCATTGACGAGAGGGTAACACAACTCAAGCAGATTGATACTGAACAATCCCAGCCGATCTAATTCAACCAGGACATCTTTCATCTCCTCCAGCGTATCTGGCAGCACAGGCATCTCGATCATAACGTAAGGAATGTATTCCTTGGCCAGGGCAACCCGGTCGTATATATACCGCTGACCTTTTGCCAGGTCGTGCATTCGGATGCTGAAACGGATCTCCTTCAGGCCTGCTTCCATTAAAGCTTGAAGTGTCTCTGCATTGGCATGGTCACCGCATGTGTACAGGCGGGTATAAGCATCCGGGAAAAGGTCACGCGCGGATTTGAAAAACTTATAGGTCTCATCTTTGTGCAACAACGGCTCCCCCCCAGTCAGCGCTAGGTGCCGTACTCGCTGACTGTTACTTTTGATCAGCTCCAATTCTTTGACCACATCTCGGGTGTGTTCCCGGTAATACTCATAATTTTCCTGATTGGGGTTGAAACAATAATAGCAATCCCGATGACACTGCAGCGAAATGAAGAAAGTGGCACTCCCGGTCCCCGTCTGGCAGGCGACACAGGCGGGGGAAATCTCCTTGATGTAAATGCTCTTGCCATTGTTCCGGACGACAGCCCCGCGCTTACGCAGCGCTCTGACCTTCTCGCTTACCTGAACCGAATAGTCTTGAGGGTCTATCTCGATGCCGGTTTGGGCGATCTGATCCATGAAATCCCTGTATATACCGACATATAACCCGGCATAGGACCGCAATGCAGGATTCTTGATCCCCGCCAGCGTCTGGTCATTCACATCAAGAATCATGTTCACTTCCAGGATGTGTAAGGGAGGTTTTCACTCCAGGTGGTATCACCGACCCAAACGGATTTTTCCTGCGATACTCACAGGTAGTGCAATATTTCCCGTCAGATTTCGTCGCAAACAGAACGTTGCAGTTCTGGCACTGTATCAGCTTACCTTCACTGAGGACAACAGAGTCCGACACACCAAAGACCTGGGAATACGTGGGGGTATGATTGACATCCATCGCTTTTGGCAAGCAAACGTGGACGCATAATTCACATCCAATGCAAAGTCTGGGATTGAACTGCAAGCGATAGTGCATTTCTTTGTTGCTTTGCTGCATCTGTAAAGCACTGGTGGGACAAACCCGAACACAAACAGCGCATGCACTGCACTCCTCAGAGACGGAAAGAATAGCATAGTCTCCGGTGTCCAGAAGCAAACCTGTTTCTCCCTGGCATTCAGGAAGATGAGACATGGCTCCTATGATGCGCAGGCGATCGCGACCAGGGCGACGCTCTCCCGTAATTTGTTCTGCCGTCATTGCGCGGGCTATTGCCACCTGTCCCTGTTTAGCAACCATTTGGAACAGGTCTCGCCGCGAGAGCGGTGGGTTCTCCGCCTCCCAGAGCGGGCGTTTTTGGCCCTCAGATAAAACTGTGATACAAGATAATACGCTATCCTTCCCCCAAGCAGACAGCAGTTGATTAGAGTGGGCAATTTGTGCCTGGATGCGCGGTTCAAGACTCGACCAGGGGCAATCCTCGCAGACATCGGTTCGGGCAATGATGCGTTGAATCCCCATGGCGACCAACGCCAGGTAGGCCCCAGAACCAAGCCCGGCCAGGCAACCACGTAACCGTATCCCGACCGAATCAGCAGAAATCCCTTCATCAGCAGAAGGATGCAGTTCACAAAGCAGTTCGAGCAGTCTGCCTTCCAAACGGGCAGCGCAATTCAGCAGAGAGGGGACAGCGTCGTCAGCCGAGTAGGCCCCCACCGGGCAGACCGGTAGACAGGCCAGGCAAGTCCGGCATTTCTCAGCATTGAGTGTTGGGGGTTTACCAGGTTGGATTGCCTCAGTTGGACACACGTCGAAGCACACCTCACACGCAGATAACCGTCCTCGTGCGTGCAGGCAGTGTGCGGCATCCAGGGTGACGGCTGAACGATCAATGGCAGACAGACGTTCAGCAATGGTGAACAGGTTCATTCTGCAAGCTCTTCAGGTATTTCCAGATCAAGGATTTCAGCAATCTCCATCAACGAGCCTCGGAGAATCAACGCCACACCTCGGTAAAAGTCAGTGTGTGCATACCTTACCATTAGATCACACCAGTTCGGCACCCATTTCAGGGGGTGTTCGGACAGGAACCTGCGTTGAGCATCGAGTAGTTCTTCCAGTCTGGATTCATTGCCTTCTCCCATGGCGCTCAAACCTAGATTTGCCAGGTGAGCCAGGAAAGCCAGTTCAAGGCCGACATGGTCTTCAGGTTCCTTGTGTAAATTTATAATTTCAAGCCCATAGGAGTTGAACCAGGAACGGACTTCTAAAACTTGTTGCTGAAACAGCAAGTGGTCTTTGCTAAGGTAGACCGATTCCCAAGGCGCAACGGGAATCCGTTCGGTGTGATCAAACAAACGGGTGTAATCAACCTTTAGGTCAGTGATGATATCATCCGTGCCCCTCTGATACTCCTCCGCTGTTTTCTCTAACAATTTCAATCCTGCAATGACATCTGCTTGCTCTCCAGTAAACGGAGACTCCACAAACATCTCATCGTCGAAAAGCGATTTTAACCAACTCTCTTCGGGATACGTATAAAGGATTTTTCCAAGCAATCCAAATAGCAGAAATTCTCCGGTCAGAACCTCACCCCAATCAAACCCCATTAGACCAGACTCTTTCATACTCATTGACACCTCCAGAGTTTCGACAGTTTTATTAAGGGGACGGTCATGACAATCGCTCACGTTTAGTCCGCCAAAATATTAAGAAGGGGACAGCCAGTATAACAGCTAACAGAACAATGTAAGTGCTATAAATCACCACCTGAGCAGTAGTGACAACGATATTTGAGAACAAGTCTCGTATCCTAGTTTTCAAGGATGATTCCCAGGTGAAGGCTAGAGGAGGCACATCCATGGAGCGAAAAACTGATAATACAAGAGGGTCATAGGGCATAGAATATGGCACTCGGTTATTTAATAAGTTTACCATCTGGTTTGCTTGGATGGTTATCACCTCGAGAGTATTTCGGATACGCACCTCAGCTTCGCCTTCAAAAACAAACAACCACTCACTTCGATTGGGTAGAGTTTCTAAAGCAAATTGGGCATTCGTCAGGATGATTTCGGCTGAACCGGTCTGTATAACTAAGGGAAGGTCACTGTCACCATAACCCCACAACCAACCACGCTCAATCGAGAGAGCATGCTTACTTGTCTCAACCTGTGACTCTGCAGGTAGAATTACTTGGCCATTCCCCCAAGGTACATACCGTGTCCCCTGTTGGGGCAACAGGTGAATCTCAATATCCGAAATCGAGCCGTCCGAGAGAGTAACTGGTTTTTCTTGGCTATAGTATCCCGGAGCTCGTAACTGAAGCACGACAGTTTTTGAAGATGGCAGATCATGGAATAAAAACAACCCATTATCCGGTTGTGTGCTTTGAGTAGCGTTGGTGTTTTCCAGCGTGATCCAGGCAAATGGCAATGGCGACCCATGTTCGTCGAGGACTCTGCCCTTTATCATGCCCCCAGAGATAGTATGTACCGGCATCTCAAGGAAGACCTGATGATTTTTTGTCAGATCAACTTCTTGTGTGGCGACGTATAAACCCTTGGATAAGAGCTTTGAATTATCAACTGCTATCAAATACTTATCCACCAATAAACCAGGATATGTGAATGTGCCCCCCTCAGAGGTGTCCAATTTGTAGGTGGTGCCATCAGATAGACGCAGGGCTGTGATGGTAACAGGTTCATATAAAAGTGCTTTGTCGAATAGAAGAACCCCACTGATCTCACCAACCTTGGAGGTCACTGTCAGGGTTATGGGTGAGGTCGTGGTAGCACCTGGAGGTAGAGTTACCTCAACAGTATCGATGCTTTCATAAATCACGCCATCCACGATCACAGGATCAACCCGGAAAACGTACGTAGTAGGGGCTTCTGCAAGTGCTTCTACTGTAACTGTTGCATTCCCCTGGTCGTCAGTAGAAGCTATAGCCGCGCGGGCGCGCCACATGTATAACCAGGTCGAAGCCCGTACTGTTATACCCGCAACTTTATGATCGGGATTATCCGCCAAAACAACGTTAACAGGGACAGTAGCATAGCCAGAACGGTCAACGACAATGTGGCGTTCATCGAACGCAAATTGTCCATCAGGACCGGTGGCAGTGACGCGCAGTAAAACTTCGCCTCTGGGCAGGCTCAGTATTGAAGGAGTATGGCAATATGCAATGCAACTGGCCTGCATAGGATCAAACATCCAACCTGTAGCCTCAGGATTGACCGTCACATAGAAATCAAAAGTGCTGTTATGGTTCAATTCTTCTGTTTGAGTGCCAATAAGTTCATCATTTTGATAGATATCTAACCGCAATGTGATTTCATCATAATCCAAACCAAAATGATTGACCCAACCACTGATAGGTATGCTGTATAACACAGAAGTTGGCCCAGCATACACGGTTTCCCCCTCTCCGGGGCTTGCAATGTGTACATACAGGTCAATCTCCTGAGCTTGGGCTATTTGAAAATTTATCCCCATGGCTATAATACTAAGCCATCTAATTAATCCGCGCGTCATTTATCTACCATATAAAAAAATCAAAACTCATATCATGTTGGTACATATGTTTTGACTTTTTTCGAGACACCAACATTCCCCACCATCTATGGAGAGCTAAAGACCGTATCTGTAAGCCCCCAGGGATTGCCGGAGTAATGGCAACGTCCACAGTCAACTACCCTTTGTAGGTTGTGTGATTGGTAGGGTTCTGTTTGGCTACGACCGAGAAGTGTTACCGTCCGGAAAGTCACCCAAAGGTTTTGCCCCTCAATTGGACCCACCTCAAGTCCTGAGGCGTCATGACAGGCTATGCAAGATACCGCTGAGTGTGCTACATTATGCGCCATCTGCGCAAGTGCCTGTGTGGTATCTACTACTAATTCATCGTGACAAGCCATGCAGTTGTCATTCCCGGATAGTCTGATTTCCCTATCATGTTTATCCCAAGCTTGGGGGTGACAGCGACGACATCCCTCATTGCTTACCGCCGAGGGATGTTCTAACGTTGCCAAGGGTGTATCACTCATGACGATGGAATGGCAGTTTATACAGTTTGCTTTCACGCTGTGAGCGTCATGACATGTAGTACATTCAAAAGTGGAGTGTACTCCCTCACCCAGGTCGCGTTTATGTCTCAGAGTCTGAGTGTCAAGGTGGCATTTCTCGCACAAACCCGTAACAGAGGCGACTGTCTCATGGTATCCGGTGGTCGGGTTCAACCAGCCAATGCCAGCATCTGCAACACCATCACTGACATTATGACAGACTTCGCAACCAATATGATTCCACTCTTCTTCTGGTACCAAGGGGTTTCCTTGTGCGATTCTTGGTTCAGCTTCGGAGGCAAATTTACATGAGACGCAGTTGGGTGGTGGATCAATCGTGGCTGTATAATCCCAATTGGTCGGCGAATGGCACTTGGCACAGTATGTGTTGGGACCCTTTTCCAGGCCATACGTATCTGCGTGAGGACCGCTCTCCCAGATTGCCCAAATGGCTCTCTGTTCCGGTGGAATATCCGGGGTGGAGGTCACATCTTCCTTGTCCGATGGCTCTTCCACTGTCTGCAAACTCTTATCAAAGGTGCAGGTAGATAAGCTTACGGAAACAAATAAGATGAAGAGAAATTTTAGAATAAATGACCGGTTCACAACTCTACCTCTTTTCGGGTTAGGTGACTTGTCTACCCAAAGGCAAGGATAAATTTACCCAGCAGATCGTTGAGGGTTTCAAGGGATAACTTCCGGAACAATGCTGGGATTGGGATTAGAATTTCGTGGAAAGAACTCACACCAAAATATAACCGCTCCATTCGGATGACATGCTGAACAACTTACCTCCGAGGCAACAATGACCTGATATTCACCTAAGGGGTGATGACATCGCTCACATCTTGATTCCAATTGAAGGTTGTGGGATGGCCAGGAGGTGAGTGTGTGGGCAAAACGACGGGTGATATATTCACCCAAATGGGGAGATTGTGGGTCTGTTTCCAACCATATACTCAGTCCACCTGCGTCATGGCAAGCTGTACAATTTACATTGAGATGTCGTGCATGGTCTGAGGCCCCCCTCCCTGTAGTAGGATCATGACAATCTGTACACGTAGAGGGGGCACCATGAGTACCATGGCATTCTGTGCACTGCATGTTGACATGGACTTTGGAAAGCATTTGTTCCTCGATGACCTTAAAACCATGCTGGCCCTCGTGGCAGTGCGCGCACAATTCCATCACACTGCCAACTTCTTGATATTGTCCAGAGGCTTGATCCCAGAAGGCAATGCCTGTGTAGTACGAATCGCCTGCAGGGATATGGCAAACCTCGCAACCGATGTTTTGCCATTCAAACTCGGAGACAGCAACACCAGAGAGGAGCTCAGGACGAGGAGCACCAGGAATGCGCTTGCAAGCGTTACAATCCAGAGCCTCTTGTTGGGCAATGTCCTGGGAAGGGTCCCAATTCAAAGGGGATTTACAGCGCGCACAGGTGGTGTTGGCTCCCATACCATTGTCGTACGTATCGGCATGGGCAGATTGTGCCCATTCGTCTCGGGCTATAGTAAGTTCAGCTTCTGTAGCAATTTGCCCGGTAGGAGTAATGGGAAATAAAGGGGCAGAAATTGGAGGTGCAGCGGAAGCGCGGACTGCCAGAACAAATAAAACTACTAAGATAAGAATTACAGCGATGTAAGCCCGTCTCTCGTTTCTCATGCCTAAAGGGTACTACAGTTAAAGAGGGGAGGCACAACGCTGCCTCCCCTCCTTGTAATAGTTTTATAAAGTTACCCGTAGCCCGTTAGATGCCAATCTGGACGTGGGTGGCATAAAACAGGAACCTTCCTAAAATCTCGGCAGCCAGCACCAGTACAAAAGCACTGTACGCAAAGTAGGAAAGCGCCTTCTCCTTGCCAGGGCCAAGCGCATTCTTAAAGATGAACACACAAAGAATGCCCGCACCCAAGAAGACAAGGAATAGCCTGAAGCCAAATACCACACCAAAGTTACTGATCATCAAACTGGCAGTCTGGGCTGCCTCCCCACCCATTGATGCGAGTAGAGACAGGTATATGGGTATGATTATGAACTCTACACCAAGAAGGACAACCGAGCCAGTCGCAACCCAACGCATAACGCTAAGCAACAGCTTGCTCTGGGTTTCGACATGTTCAGGAACTTTTTTGGCAACATAAGCATAATTAGCTACAAAAGCTGCTCCTAAAGCTAACATACCGAGCAACAGAGTCGTGGTGGCAAATTGCGCAGGGGTGGCAAAAGTATTCCAGGCTGGTTGTGTCTCCATCATGTAGATTGCCGACATGCTATACACCAAGGCTATACCGACGAGTCCCGTGATCACAGCAACAATACTGCGTACAGCGAAGCTCCCAATTTTGCGCCATTGCAGGAAGGCAAACAAGAAAGCAACGACAGCAAAAAGCACACCAAACAGGATCTCGCGGCTCAACCAAGAGGTTGCTAGGTTGGTCACAGCCTTGGGTGCATTGGCTATTTTTCCCAGGTGCAGGAACGAGGCCAGGAAAGCCAACACCATCACTGGAAGAATGGCATATAAAGCGCGATCACCAAACCGGTTTGCCTCCTCAGCGCCGGCTTTTCGGTTGGCATAGAAGTACACGACAACCAAAAATAGGAACGCGCCTACTGACATCTGTCCAAGGATCGTAAACAAAATCAAAGACCATTCGCGGACGTTCATGGTTACATCTCCTCAGGTAGATTGATGATCTTTCCAGTCTCGGATCCGCTGACCTCGGCATGTTTATGTGGGGTTACAACAAACGATGGTCCTGTAAGATCAGATTTTGGAAGAGGGGCGATTTCATTGAAGCTACCGTATTTCGCGCGTAACTCCTCCAGGTCACCAAAATCCAAGCAGCGCATCACGCAGGCATCGACACACGTCGGATTCTCTCCCTTGGCGAGTAAGTCTTGGCAGAAGTCACACTTGCTCATCACACCGGTTACCTGATCAAACTGAGGTGCTCCATAGGGACAAGCCCATTCGCAGTAACGACATCCAATGCACTTACTCGCGTCAACGAGAACAATTCCGTCTTCAGGACGCTTGTACAGCGCCAACGTCGGACAAACCGTTACACATATTGGATTTTCACAGTGCATGCAGGAGATCGAAAGAGCATAATTAAATATGTGATTGGGTACCATTGTGTTTCCGTGTGGGACCCAACTTCCACCGCCGTACTGGATTAACCTTCGCCAGCGAGCTTCTTCGTCTAAATTTGCCCTATCCATACAAGCAGCCTGACAGGCTTTGCAGGCTGTACAGGCACGTGCATCAAAATAGAAGGCCATTTGTTTCGCCATTGTATGCCTCCTTTACAGTGGTATCCTTCTAGGCCATTTGTAGTCTGGTTTCAACTCAATTGGCCCAGTATACTTTTCAACTTGCACATTGCAAGAGTTCCATCCCGATACACCCTGGTTTGAGGCCACAGCCCCGTTGATAATGTTATCGGCACCAGCCTTGTCAATCTGGCTATCTTCATCCATTTCAACCCAGGTACCATGGAAGAGGTTGACAACGCCAGGCATAATACGTGGCGTGACGCAAACCGGTCGCAGTGTTTTACCATGGCGGCTGGTTATCAAGACAATGTCGCCATGCTTGATGCCACGTGCTTCTGCATCAATGGGATTCATCAAGAATTCATTGGGGAATATTCGCCTTAACATCCGTACGTTGTCAAACACAGAGTGTGATCGTCGGGCATAGTGAGCTGTGTAAAGCTGCAAGGGATATTCACCCTTGATCTTGTTTTCCCAGTCTGCAAAGGTTGATTCATAGCCTTCATCAGGAGGAATATAAGTTGGAATGGGTGCTATTTCGTTCCAACCAAAGTTCTTGATCCTATCAGCGAGGGCTTGGCTATAAATCTCCAGTTTGCCAGTCGCGGTTCTGAGCGGGTTCGCTTCAGGATCTTCCCGGAAGCCTTTGAAAGCGATATATTCGTAGTTATCTCCAGGGGTCCTTGGAACCTGAACGATGCCTCTTTCCTTGAACTCCACAATAGGAATCTTCCCGGTCTGAGGTGTTCCTTCCACGCCTAGTGCAGCTATATCCTGTTCAGTTACGGTCACTAAGGTTTCGTATTCTCCACCCGAATTTGGCGTATCATCTTTCATGATCCTTGCACCCGCAATCTGGTTAAAGACCATTTGCTTGCGAGGGATAGGGTATATCTCATTGGGGTCAAGCCCAAGTCTTTCGCCAATTCCTGCAGCCACCTCATAATCGTCCTTGGCCTCGAAAAGTGGCTCGGTCACCTGGCTGGCCCAAATCAGCATCTCCCGGTTACCAGTGAGGACTGTACCCCAGCGTTCCCATTCCGTCGTAACTGGTAATACAACGTCAGCATATTTGGAATTGGTCGTAAGAATTTGGGATTGGCTAACGACAAACTCTACTTTTCGGTGAGCTTGAATCCCTTTCGTCTGCCCGTCTCGGGTGCATAAGACCGCTGAACCACCGTGGTAAATACATTGGATGTTGATGTCGCGGATATCATTATATCCAGCCGTATATTTACCACTCAGGACGGCCTCCCACATCTCATTATCGTTTATGCTCCAATCTTCCAGGGGGTTGTCAATACCTGGAACACCAGATCCACCTGAAGAAACAAGAGAAGGACCATGCCCGCTGGAATAGCGATGGTAGTACCCTCCGCTGGTCATGCTACCTGATTTGCCTATATGACCGGTTACAGCGCCCAGGGTCATGAACGCTTGCGGCCAGTGATCGTTATTACGAACTCGCGCCGGAGCGTTAGCGGACAGGATGGCTACATTCTTTGTCGTAGCGATTTCAACCGCGAGCTGTTTGATCCTCTCTGGAGGTACACCACAAATCTCGGAAGCCCATTCAGGTGTTTTAGGAACGCCATCGTAGGTGCCTAACACATAGTCCTTGAGGTTACCCTTTGGATCTGCCCCTTCGGGCATCATGGTCTCGTCAAACCCAACTGTACACCGTCTGAGAAAGTCCCAGTCAATCAACGGGTTGGTGACCGGGTTATCCTCAGTAATTAAGGTGTAGAGCATGCCAAGAGCCATCGCGATGTCGGTGGCAGGTCGAATGGGGATCCATTCATCCGCCACAACCATGGCGGTGTCATTGTAAAAAGGATCAATGATGATGACCTTGGCGTTGCCTTTGCGGTTACCAGTGTTCTGCAGGTAGTTGTAGGTCGGGTTTCCACCACTGCTCCAAATAGGGTTCCAACCAAAATGGACAAAGAGGTCAACTTTCCGATGTTCCATGCGGTCGTTGATCCCCGAGCTGCTGGTCAGTCCTATTGCTGGTCCCGTTGCCCTCCAGGTGCCGTATGAGGTCGTTCCCCAGTGGTCAACAAATCCACCAAAGAGAGACAGCATACGTTCTGACTCGCTTCCCCCGGTGGATAAGATGGCCTTATTCCCGTAAGTGTCTTTAATCCTTTGAAGTTCACTAGCGACAATATCAAAAGCCTCATCCCAGGTGATGCGTACCCACTCATCGCGGCCACGCAGCTCTTTATTCCCACCACCAGGGGCCCAATTCTTGCGTTTCATGGGGTATTTCAGCCGATCAGGATCAAAAACTTGATGACGCTGAGCTCGCCCTCGAGCACATCCCCTTTGTTGGGGATAATCAGGGCTATCTGGGTGGGTATCATCCATTTTTTGCCGGATTACTACGCCATCTTTGACCAGGGCATAGTTCGGACAACGACCACCACAGTTATGCCAGCAGGCAACGCTAATCCATTTGCCTTCATCAGTTGCTGCCTTTTCGGCTGCTTTGAGGCCATAATTCAACCCTCCAGCCAATGCCGCTGTACCACCAAGTGCCGCACTCCACTTCAGAAAGCTGCGCCGGGTCAGGACAGTATCGGTGAGGGTTTTCATAAGTATGTTATTTTCACTCATGTGAGGAGCCTCCACGAAAAAGCTATCTGCTATTTATAAACCTTTTAGGGTTCAATAAAACTTACTGCGTATTTTTATAAGACACCTCCTAATATGTTGTCTATTATGGTGTAATCAGAATCAATACAAACTCTACCCATAGGTAATAGAGTCTTAATTTAAATATATGGGAATATCAGACAAATACATCCATCTCTTGGGTAGTTTAATATCGCCCAGGTGGGTGATTAACATAGATTCTCTGAAGGATTACTTGTGGGTGTTTGTGAAATTCTTACTTCAGCGATAGGACATACGCGATAACATCTTCCAGTTCTTTTTCGGTTAACTTATCAATAACATCCACAGGCATCTTTGGTGCATTTAGTGGGGGTCTTTCAGCCTCGGATTCGTATTCTTTAGGCTTATCAGGATGGACGATCGACTCTTTTACGTATTCAAGAGTGAATCTCAAGCCTGCCTGGTAAAGTGAAGGACCGACAATTTGTACTTGCGAGTCAGGAGAATGGCATTGTATGCATTCCCTATCATAAACAACTTTACCAGCCACAGCATCTCCTGGAATTACCACCGTTGGTTTAGGCGCAATCGTGGGTGGAGGGGCTGCGGGTGTATAGGGCGCCGCGGTTGGTTCACCACCACAAGCGCTTAACAGAAAGAATGCAATTAACAACAACGCAAACATGTAAAGTCGCTTTATGTTCACTGGAAAATCTCCTTTATTGTGACTGAGTATTAAAAAATGTCCTGATAAAATTACTTCTCTTTATTTATAAGTTCAACCCTCCTTTGCTCTATTTTAACTCCCCCAATTGGGTGATTTATTTCAAGATATCTACCTTTGGTACCAATCCATGCTTCACAGCATATGTTGCTGCTTGGGTACGGTTCTCCAGATTTAATTTTTCAAGGATATTTTTCAGGTGGGTCTTAACGGTATTCACTGTTATATATAAGCTCTCGGCAATTTGTGGATTGCTATAGCCTTGGGCTACCAGACGCAGCACCTCGAGTTCGCGATCTGTCAACGCCTCTTCACCTCTGTCTGGGTCAGCCACATGTTTGGCGACCCCCTTAAGCAAGCGTGCTGCCATAGCACGTGTCATGGCAGCTTCCCCCCGCATAACACCACTCAATAAGCGAAAGAGTTCAGAGGCATCCAGACTCTTCAACAGGTATCCCGAGGCGCCCAAACTTACCGCCTCGTAAAGGTGCTCATCATTCTCTGAGGAGGTTAACATTACCACCGCCACTTCTGGAAAACGCGAACGGATTTCTCTGGTCGCCTGCAAGCCATCTCCCTGGGGCATATAGACATCCATCAAGACCACGTCTGGTCGTAATCGTTCAGCCAATATAACAGCTTCTTTCCCCGTGGATGCCTCTCCAACCACCTCGACCAGATCTTCTCGCGTCTTCATCAGGTTGACGAGACCCTGGCGAAACAGCTTGTGATCATCGGCAACTACTACTCTAATCTTCATGGTACAAAATCTTTACATTCCTAGACGTACATGAGATGCATAGAACAAGAAACGACCCAGAATTTCTCCGATCAATACCAAAAGGCAAGATACATAAACCGGTATAACCAATTCATTTACAGTTTTCCTCTCCTTACGGAGCAGGTATGCAGAGATTGCTAACCATCCAACGCCGGCAAACAAGAGCACAAAGCGCATGGCTAATAAAACCCAATAAATCTCCAAGAGGAGTTGAAGGCTGGTTTTAGCCGGTTCACTTCCGTGGTAAAGCAAGGAGATTTGGTAGAAGTTCGTGATAATAATCAGACCAGCCATGGCAACTGCCACAACCGAAAACCAGGAAAGCGCCCTCTGGATAATCGGTGTGCGATTGATTAATTTTAACGGCTCTCTGATTTCTACAAATTTAAGATCCAGGACCAATAAAGCAGCTAGGGCTGAGATGCCTAGAAGAAGGGTCGAACCATAAAAAGAAATGATGGTGAAGGGTGTATCCCAGGCTTCTTGTGTTGGTAAAAGATAAACTACAGACATACAATAGACATTCGCCAGACCCAAGCCAATGGAGAGCCATCCTAGAGTTGTATTCAGCCTGTACCCCTTGCTTTTGTCTGTCTGGAGGAAAGAGAGAATGCCAACAGAAAAGAAGAACAGTACAGTGAGAACGATCTCACGGCTGAGCCAGGACGAGTTCACGTTGAGCATCGCTAAAAAAGAAAAATAAGGTTTACTCAAGTGAAAGTGAGAACCTGCCATGGCGACGCCAATGGTGAGGAGAATAACGAAGACAGGGTTGCTGCTCATCTCCTCTATCTCTTCCTTCGAATTATGTTTAAAGTTTATCGAGCGGACTACCCACAGAAAAAGCATCGCCCCACTTGCTAGCTGCATCAAGATAGTATAAACCGGTAATGCCCACTCTCTAAGATTCATCTCAACTCACGGGTAGACAATGGTTTGCTTTCTAATATTTTCCTGCTGCAGGCAGGGAAGTCGGCACTCAACACGTGTTCCCTTTCCAGGAGTGGATTGTACGATCAGCTTTCCGCCGACACTGTGGGCGCGTTCCCGCATGGTTTGCAGTCCAAAACTACGTTTTGAATCGCACGAAGCAAATCCAATACCGTCATCCCAAACTTTAAAGCGGATATAGTCACCCTCATTCTCTTTCTCTTTAGTTAGCAGAATCTCTACTTTCTTGGCATTGGCGTGCTTGCGGACATTGGTGAGAGCCTCCTGTAAGATGCATACCAGTTGAACTTCAGCAAGTGAGGACAGATTTAATTCCTCTTCTAACCCATTTACGAATTGGGTCTCCACGCCGGTTTGGATGCCAAACTCTTCCAGGTATTCTTTTATGGATGAAGCCAGACCTTTCTCATTTGCCAGTGTTGTGCGTAAACTAAGTATGTTCTCACGAACGTCGGCATGGGCGACCTGAATCGCCTCTCGCATTTGTCTCAGTTCGGATTGGAGTGCTTTCAATTTATTTTGCTCCAGCAAAGCAGTGAGCGTTTGCACCTGTAGGTTTAAATAACCCAAGACTTGTGCCAATCCATCGTGCATTTCGCGGGCAATGCGTGCCCTTTCCTCGATCACGGAGAGAGATTGTAAACGCGAAGCCATTAATCCATGTTGAATGGCAATCACTACTTGGTCTGCCAAGCAGGCTAACCAGATCAAATCGGTCTCTGAATAAAGTTCTTTTTCCTCCCGCGCAATCCACAAGGCTCCGATGGGATTATTTTCCAGACATAGTGGAACAACCGCAACTGCGTTAGCAGATTGACCATTACAAAAGCAGACATTCTCAAGACTCTCTGGAGATTCGTTTTCTTGAGAGCGGTAAGGACGAGAGGTGAGCAAAACGTTTAAAATCAACGGGTTTTCCACGATCATGGAATTGTCAACCATCTCGGTCATCCCATCCTTTGAAAAGCATTTCAGTTCCAGGCAAGCGTAATCGTCGTTTATGAGAGCAATGGCAATGAAGTCCGATTGAAGCAATTTCCTGGCATTCTCAACTATGTAAAGGAGGATGCTATCAACATTGGCGAATTCTGTGATTCGCTGGCTGACATTGACCAGTACCTCGGTCCAATTTTCTGCTGTTTGTCTGGCGGCGATCTCCGCTTCAAATGCCATCTTTTGTGCTCTGTCTCTCTCTTCTTGAAGAGCCTGAACCTGCCTTTTCTTTATTCTGTCAAATACGCCCAGGGCTCTGACGACGAAAAATGTCACTGAGATAGCAGATAACATACGCCAGAATTGGATAGGCACTCCTGTAGTCTCCAGGACGCGGGCGTAGTCAAGCCAGGAAGTTAAACCGTAAGGTTTAAACACCCCGGATTGTTCTCCGAGAAAGGCATTGTAAATTGAACGATCGTAGTTATAGTAAGAAGCAGGACCATAAGGAGCTGCGGGAACGACCAGACCAACTACAAAGGCTTCGAATAGGAAAGCAATCCCCGCTCCCAACATCAAGTTACCTACATCACGGTATCCATGTTCACGCTGGGCGTGCCATTGGCGCAAAAATCCTATACCTGCAAGGATGCTACCGGGTAGATACATCAAGTAGCGAGACCAGATGTCAACAGGGATTCCTATGGGAGATGGAGTGATGAACGTGGTCAGCGCGTAGGTTATCACAAAAGCAATGGGGACAATCAATATCCCCGGGATGAAGATCGCCCAGGAGGGCAGAGGCATCTGGGTAAGCGTTCCCCAACCAAAGATGAGCAGCAACAAACCAGATAAAGGTTGCAATATTATCCGGAGGACCATTAAAGCTTCGCTCAATTCTGTACTTACATCGCTTACCAGGAACATTTCAATCCAGCCAGTAGTACCGTAAGCAAAACCGAAAGCCGCTAACCAGGGAAGTTGCTTTTTTAAAGGCAGCTCTCCAGCTTGGCGGTATTGCAAATAGGCAGCTAAACCCAGCCCCCCAAAGGCTAATCCATAAAAGAAGTCAATTATCATCATAGAGCAGATATGCCCTCAGAAAGAGCAACCGATTAAACACGCCTGTGTGTGCCAGATTGCAGACTCTAAATTTATTTTAGCATTCTTACACGTTGAATCCAAGCCGTCTGACAGAAAAAAAGGACTGCCCGATAATCTAATTATACACTTTCACAACAACCACTGTAATACAGGGTCCACAGTTATAATAACATGTAACGAAAAACCACCCATTCCAGGAAGGCAAAATATGACCAAAATTCTCATCCTTGGTGGCTACGGCTATACCGGTCGTCTTATAGCCAGACATCTGCTAAAGGAAAGCAACGCGAAGATTGTGCTGGCTGGCCGTAACCCCGACAAAGCCCAAGCTTTAGCTGATCAATTGAACAGTGAATTCTCCGGTAAGCGCGTAACAACAGAATGTGTGGACGCCGCAGAGGCACACAGCCTGCGCGCAGCACTAAATGGAGTGGATATGTTACTGGTCGCTGCGCCAACTACCCAGTATGCCGAGACTGTCATCCATACCGCAATGGAAACACGGGTGGACTACCTGGATGTCCAGATATCGGCAAAAAAACTGGCCGTGCTTCGTTCACTGTCGGGAGAATTTGAAAAGGCAGGGCTGTGTTACATCACCGAAGCTGGTTTCCACCCTGGACTACCTTCTGCCATGGTGCGCCTCGCTGCTGGCCATTTCGACCGTATAGAGAACGCTATCACTGCCTGCTACCTCAACCTGGGTCCCAATCTGCCCTACTCAGAAGCTGTTGATGAACTGATGGAAGCCTTCAAAGAATACCGGGGAGAGGTATATAAAGAAGGCAGGTGGACAAAATCCGGTTCATACAACTTGCGCAAGATCGACTTCGGAGGCGAACTCGGCATCCGTACCTGTTACTCCATGTTCTTTGAGGAGCTTTCCGCTCTGCCAGAAATGTACCCTTCGCTGAAAGAGGTCGGTTTTTACATTTCCGAGTCCCACTGGCTGGTGGATTGGGTGATCAACACATTGGTCATGCTGGCGCTCAAGATCGCTCCGACCCGCGCGGTTCGTCCGTTTGGGAAGTTCCTGTGGTGGGGTATGCAAACCTTTCCCAAACCGCCTTATCGGGTGGAACTTCTGATAGAAGCTTTCGGAATGAAAGATGGTCAGTTGGCCCGATACCGCACAAGTATCAAACATGCCGATGGATACGAATTAACCGCCATCCCGGTAGTCGCTTGCCTGCTGCAATACCTGGACGGTTCAGCTCGTAAACCTGGGCTATGGATGATGGGTCACCTGGTCGAGCCAGTTCGGCTGATGGATGATATGCAACGCATGGGCATTGAAGTGAGCACAACCATCCAGGCGGTTTAAAACTACAAAAGTTAATTATCAACCTCCTGCGGGTTTCAAGTCCGCGGGTTTTTTTACTCTCCCTAAATGAAAAGCGTTCTGGAATGTCTCCCCTAAGTTCACATGTGTCTCATGACTCCGACCCGAGCGGATGGGCCTCAAAAAAAGCCCACATAACTTCTGAAGCCTGAATCTCTTGTGTGGTTTCACCGATGAAAGGGACGGATGGGCCACCAGGCCAAGTATGCCCACCCCCGACAATGGTGTACAACACGACCTCCGCGTTTTGTTGACAGTTGGTGTAACGAATTCCGCGTACCTCCCCCGTTTCAGACAGGGGTTCTTTTGAGGTACAGTCATTGCAGCCTGCCCACCATTCCCCCCAACTTTCAAATGAGGGGTACACCACAGGGTCAGTTGTTTCCGTCCCCCCGTGAACATCGCTCACTGTCCCACCATAATACTTCACCAGTGGATCGGCGGTGCCATGAAAAGCAATGACGGGCACAGGTCTGGAGGGGTTGCAATCCCCCGGGAAACCGGCAAAAAATCCTGCCACCGATCCGATGGCTGCGACTTTATCCGCCAGCTCACAGGCGATGCGGCCTGACATCCCGCCACCATTCGAGATGCCGTTGACATAGATTCGATGACGGTCAACCTCCTGCATATTAGATAACTGGTCAATCAGGTCGCTGAAAAACTGTACGTCATCAGTGTCTGTACTGCTATAACCATACGATGAGTTCCAGCGTAATGGAAAGGAGCTTGCCTGGGGATAGACGACCAGGAAGTTAACCTCATCGGCCAACTCATTCCATTCAGAAAACCATTGTTGACCCCGGGGGTTGGAGGCAAATCCATGCAGGCTGATAACTACAGGTAATGGCTGATCGTGAAAATATCCTGGAGGTGTGTACAACATATAACAACGTCTTTTCCCCCCAGAATCCAGCACTCGGAAGGATGTTCCAGGTTCAACAGGGCTGTTCGTGGGAAATAGACAACCAACAGAGGGGCCGCTGGCAACAAAGATGAACCCCAGTAGCAGGATCAACACCAGAACAGGGATGAATATACAGCCAATTTTGAAGATCTTCACCGACCCCCCTTGAGTCAAATCTGCCACCCACCTGTCAGGAAGGGGTTATGTTTTCTCTCCCTACCTACGGTCGTCTCCAGACCGTGACCGTTCAAGATGCGTGTTTTTTCCGGCAAGGTGAGCACCTGGGTGCGAATGCTGGTGATGAGCGTATCGTAATCTCCACCAGGTAAATCCGTACGCCCAATGCTGCCCATAAAAATGACATCCCCGCTAAAAAGCACATTCTCAGCCGCACAATAAAACATCACATGGCCCGGAGAATGCCCCGGGGCATGGCGTACTTCGAAATCATAGTTGCCCAGTCGTAACAATTGCCCATGCTCCAATTCTCGAGTTGGAAGAGGGGCAGGATCAATCCGTATCCCGAAAAAGGGAGCACCACCCTGATTGTGCCACAGCAACAGGTCATCTGGATGCAGGGCAATCTCGGGCTGAGGCTGAATGCTGTCGGTTATACCCGCGGTACCTGCCATGTGGTCAAAGTGAGCATGCGTAACCCAGATATACCGGATGTGCCAATTGTGCTTTTCTGCTTCTTTTACAATTACCCCACCTTCCCAGGCGGGGTCTATCACTGCGGCCTCTTTCGTCTCCGAATCGGCAAGCAGGAAAGTATTCGTCATCACAGGACCAAGGACAAATGGGACGATGGAAAGCATAGACCAGCGGGAATTTATGAAGGATTCCGTTGGCGACGGATTTGACGAGCCAGCCAACCCAAAATATCCGGCAGGCTGATCACCGACCCTAGAAGAGCACTCAGACCACCAAGCAGGCGAGCCATGGGACCCTTCAAACCCAGGAAACTGCTCGCCTGAATTTCGATGAGTTGCGCGCTGAGCGCCTGACTCACCTCGGGGCCGCCATCCTTGGGGATAAAACGCAGGTGCAACCAAACCGTACCGCGGTAGGTACCGGTCTCACCTAGCCGTATACTCCAATAAAACGTCACCTTTTCACCTGGGCGTAAAGGCTCGATGATGGCCTCACTGGGGCTCAACTGTACACCAGCCATATCCAGGCGAGCTTGAGCGAGAATGTGATGCGTTTCGTAGAGATTGGGAATTTCAACTGCCTCTCCGATCACTTCGTGTCCCGCTATCTCTGCTGTGGGGGTGAGCTTTCCGCTCTCGTCAACCTCCAATGAGAGACGCACAATATCCGCATCTCCAACACGCATTTCCGCAGGCCACTCCAGGGTCAACATCCGCTTTTCGGGGATTGCTGGCACCGGTGTGGGTGCTTCCAAGGGCAGAGGCTGGGCTTCTAGTGTGGGAAGTGGTGCTAAGGTTGGGGTGGGCAAAAATGGGTGTGATGGGAAGGGTGCCTCCTCCTCAATTTCTGTGACCACTCCTAATGCAGACAAAGGTTCGGCCTGCATCATCGGCAAGACCTCAGCACAGGCTGCTAATGCCAGGGAAAACAGTAACATGAAAAGGACGAGGAAGGTGGCGGAACCACGTAAGGGCATGGGATTCTCCAGGGATCAGCACGCAAGCCAAATTCCGGGTAGATAACCGCTGGGAGATGGCAATTGAATCTTGGGAAGCGGCAGAGAATGGGTGAACCGTTCCAGCGGCATTATCCCCCAAAACAACAACATCGTGGCCACCGCCAACAAACAAAGTCCGATTAGCAATCGCAATCTGCGAGGAGACATCGCCGACAATTATACCCTCCCAATAAAAAGCATGCTAAACTATGCCTGTCTTCCAAGGAGGCATACATGATTATTTATCCCCCAGAACCCTTTCGCATCAAAATGATCGAACCTATCCAACTGCTCAGCCGCGAAGAACGAGAGGTTGCCTTACAACGAGCCGGGTACAACGTGTTTGCCCTCAGGGCCGACGAGGTGTTCATTGACCTGCTGACCGACTCGGGGACCGGAGCCATGAGCCAGGAACAATGGAGCGCACTGATGCTCGGCGACGAATCCTATGCCGGGGCACGCTCGTACTATCGCCTGTCGGAAGTCATCAAAAGAATCTTTGGCTTCCGATTTTTTGTGCCCACCCACCAGGGTCGTGCCGCCGAGAATATCCTTACAGCCGTACTTCTAAAACCAGGGCAATTCGTCCCTTCCAACATGCACTTTGATACTACGGACGCCAACATCCGGGCTCGCGGTGGACATCCAACCAACCTAGTGATTGACGAGGCCTACAACCCGACCTCCCCACACCCTTTCAAAGGCAACATGGATATTAATAAACTGCGGGGCTTCATTCAAAAAATCCGGCCAGAACACATCCCCATCGGCATGATAACCATTACCAACAATGCCGGTGGTGGGCAGCCGGTCTCCATGCAAAACCTGCGAGAGGTGTCGGCGGTTTACAAAGAATTTAGCATCCCCTTCTTCATTGACGCCTGTCGTTATGCGGAAAACGCCTACTTCATCAAGCAGCGTGAAGGCGGTTATGAGGATAAAAGCATTCTGGAAATCGCTCAGGAGATGTTCTCCCTGGCAGACGGCGCAACCTTCAGCGCGAAAAAGGACGCCATTGTGAACATCGGTGGTTTCCTGGCCATGAACGATGAGGGGCTTTACCAGCAGGTCTGCTCTGAACTGGTCTTGCGCGAAGGCTTTCCCACTTACGGTGGCCTGGCGGGACGCGACCTGGACGCTATGGCTGTGGGGCTAGAAGATGGTCTGGATGAGAAATACCTTGCCTACCGCATCGGACAAACCGCGTATTTGGCTGCGCGGTTGTTGGAAAATCACATCCCCATCATCGAACCCGCAGGTGGACATGCTGTCTATATTGACGCGGGACGCATGCTCCCCCACATACCCCAGTCTGAATTTCCAGGACAATCCCTGTCCGTCGAGATATATCGCCAGAGCGGCGTGCGCGCCGTCGAACTGGGATCCGTCGCCTTCAGCTACCCTCACCCCGATACGGGTAAAATTATCCATCCAAAATACGAGTTGGTACGCTTAGCCTTACCCCGGCGGGTTTACACCCAGAGTCACATGGACTATGTCGCAGACACCCTGAAAAATATTGATGCCCATAAAGAAGAACTGCGCGGTTACAGATTTACGTACGCGCCAAAATTATTGAGACATTTCACGGCGCGCTTCGAACCCATAACCTGATCCCCCATAGATATCAAGCCGAGTTTCAAAACGCGTAATCTTGCTTGCTCCTAACCCCAAACAGATACCTGCCCTCACACAGCAATCAATGAAAGGAAAAATCATGCCTAGAAAAATCCCCATGCAAGCTGAAGACCTATACCTTTTCACGCTCATCACCAGCAGTGAAATCTCGCCCAACGGCAAGCACATTGTCTACAGCCTACAACGAGTAGATAAGGAAAAAGAAAAGAAATACATCAACCTATGGATTGTGTCCACCCGGGGTGGAAGGGCAAAGCAATTTACCTTTGGTGACCAGGTGGACACTATGCCCAAATGGTCACCCGACGGCAGCACGATCGCGTTCCTTTCCAACCGGGGGGATGAAAAACAAAATCAAATCTACCTCATCCCTCTGGACGGGGGAGAAGCCCGACCGCTCACAAAGTTTCAAGGTAACATCGGTAAATTTGAATGGTCACCGAACAGAAAACAATTGGTCCTCGAGTCTCAGAAGAAAGACCCCCAAGAGCTGGAACGGGAAAAGGACGAACAAAAGAAGAAACTGGGCGTTGTTGATCGTCACATCACGCGCCTGTTCTATAAAATGGATGGGGAGGGATACCTACCGAAAGAACGCTGGCATATCTGGACGGTGAACGCCCGCACAGGACGGGGAAAACAATTAACCGACAGCAACATCCACGACGAGTGGAACCCGCGCTGGTCTCCCGACGGAAAGCACATCGTCTATTGTTCTAATATCACCCCTGACCCTGACCGGGACCCCGATGCAGTGGACATCTTCATCCTCCCAGCCTCTGGAGGGGAGCCGACCAAAGTGAATACCCCCTACGGGCCTAAGAATCTGCCTTCTTTTTCACCTGATGGTCATTGGATTGCTTACATAGGGAATGAAGGTACTGGTGATTGGTGGAAGAACGATAACTTGTGGATAGTCCCTGCAGATAGCAGCCAAACAGCCATCAATCTAACAGGGAAATACGATCTCCACGTGAATGAATACACAATAAACGACATGGGTTCACCAGCCAAGATACCTCCCACTTGGAGTAAGGATGGAGAATGCCTATACTTCCAGACTATCCATCACGGCAGCACCTTGTTGAAGTCTATAGATCGTAGAGGCGAACATCTGCAAACCATCATCGAGGGGCCAGGAGTAGTCAAAGATTTTAGCCTGGATAAGGAAAATCGGTTGCTGGCTTACTCCCTCGGAGAAATGAAAGACCCCTGCCAGATATGGGTCACAAAGCTGGATGGCAAGCATTCACGATGCCTGACGCGTGTCAACCAAAAATTGCTGAAAGCGCGCGATCTGGGTGAAATCGAAGAGGTCTGGTTTGAAGGCCTCCAAGGGGATAAGCTGCAAGGGTGGATACTAAAACCCCCAGGCTTTGACCCCCAAAAGAAATATCCCTCAATTTTAGAGATACACGGTGGTCCCCTTGTCCAGTACGGACACTTCTTCATGCACGAATTTTTCTTCCTGACAGCCAACGGCTACGTGGTGTACTTCAGTAACCCACGGGGCGGGCGCGGCTACGGAGAAGCACATGGCAGGGCTATCTGGAGTAATTGGGGCGAAGCTGATTATGCCGACCTGATGGCATGGGCAGATTTTATAGAAAGACAACCTTACATAGACAAGGATAGGATGGGCGTCACTGGAGGGAGCTATGGGGGCTTCATGACCACCTGGATCATCGGTCACACCGACCGCTTCAAAGCCGCGGTAACCCAACGACAGTTAAGCAACTTCGTTGACTTCTGGGGTTCAACAGACTTCAACTGGATATGGCAGCAGATGTTCTTCGATCGCCGTCCCTGGGAAGACCTGGAGAAATACTGGCATCATTCTCCCATGAAGTATATCGGCAACGCCAAAACCCCTACACTGGTTATCCATAGCGAGCAGGATATGCGCTGCCCGATCGCTCAGGGTGAACAAGTCTATGTGGCCCTGAAGACCTTGGGGGTGGAAACGGAGATGGTGCACTTCCCAGATGAGCCGCACGGGCTTTCTCGAATTGGTCGAACTGACCGACGTATCGCCCGTTTGAAGCATATTCTGAGGTGGTTTGATAAGTATCTAAAAACCTGACAGGTATTAATGTCACACCCCTTTGGCTTCATCCCATAAGGCATCCATCTCTTGCAGGCTCATCTGGTCTAGCGAGCGACCCTGTTCTCGAGCCCCCCTCTCGATATGATTGAAGCGCTGCTTGAAACGGGCATTAGCTTCTCGGAGAGCGCTTTCTGCATCCACACCATACCAGCGGGACAGGTTGACCACTGCGAAAAGCAAATCGCCGATTTCTTCGGCCTTTATATCAGTAGTTGTGGCCGCACGAAACTCCTCCAACTCCTCGAGGACCTTACTCATTACACCTTCCACATCCGGCCAATCGAAACCCACCCGCGCTGCTCGCTTCTGAAAAGCTTCAGCCTGTGCCAGAGCAGGTAACGTTACCGACACGCCATCCAGCAAGCCTTTCTCCCCCTCCCCATTGGCTGCACGTTCGGCCGCCTTTAATCGCTCCCAGTTATGTAGCACACCTTCCACATCCTCCAGTTGCAGACCAGCAAACACATGCGGGTGGCGAAGCACAATCTTTTTATGGATGTGGGCCAAAATATCCGCCATGGCGAACTCCCCCTCCTCACCGGCGATTTGGGCGTGTAAAAAAATCTGTAACAGGAGGTCCCCTAATTCCTCCTTTAATGCCCCTGCATCCTCAGCGTCAAGAGCCGCCAGGGTTTCGTAGGCCTCCTCCAGCAGGTGAGGGCGCAGACTTTTATGTGTCTGCTCCTTATCCCAGGGGCAACCATCCGGCGCCCGTAATCGGGCAATGACCTCCTGAAAGGCCTCAAAGGAAGTTTCCTTGTCTAAAGGAGGTAAATACAAGCTGGAAAGCAAACCGATCTCGGCGCTTCGGTCAATGGCATACAAGGGTAGTTGTTCCACCTTTTCATCCACCATCCCGGCAGCATGCACTAAGTAAACCGGGTGTTCATCAGGATAATGAAACATCAGAGTCAATTTGACCTCAGAGGCAACCTGGCGTGAATAGAGCTGAGCAATCAGAGCATGGACATTGGGTGGAAAGGGAGGCACATGCAGCCCAGCTATCTCCAGGGCATCCACCAAGGTCATGTGAGGGAAGGGGTCAATGTTCAAGGCGGTGTAAACTGGCTCAAGGAAACTCAAACCGGGCACAACGCGAAGGCGGATACCTTCCGCATGGGATCTGCGAGCAACCCCAATTCCGGTTGCCTCAGCCACGAAGGGATGTCCCGGGACGGCGTATATAACCCCACCGGGGCGATGACCTAACTCAATGATGCGTTCCACGATTTGATGATATACCGCTTTGTAGTCCTCAACCTGATCGTATAAATGGTCAAACGAATGTATCTGCACACCCTTCGGGAAGGCATCCACGGTGGGATGTTGGCGGGTACGTACATACACCTCTTTACATCCGTTCAGTACTTCCCAGGCCTCGATAGTCAAGGCAGCAGGGTTTCCAGGTCCTAGGCCGAGGAGTGTAATACCAGCGTTCATTTTTCCTGCCATCTGATAAATCCTGTTAGAAAGAAAAACGAGCGAACCCCTCTGTGGAGCAGATAGCTGTGCACAGAGTGAACTCACTCGTTTTACATCTGCATCCTTGAGCAGGATGCTTGAACTTGCGCATTAACGCTTTGTGTAGGTCGGTGCCTTTCTGGCGCGTTTAAGTCCGGGTTTCTTACGCTCTTTGACCCGTGCATTCCGGGTTAGAAAACCACCTTTGCGTAATGCGGGTCGAAAATCGGGATCCATCTTCACCAAGGCTCGTGTTAGCCCTAGTTGAACAGCTTCCGCCTGTCCAGTCACCCCCCCACCTTTTACTAACACACTCACATCGTACCGAACCCGATCAATCCCAACAGCATCGAGCGGTGCCAGGATGGTATGCTTATCACCAACGCGCGGAAAATATTTCTCCAACTCCTCCTGGTTGACCACAAATTGGCCAGAGCCGCCCTTCACGCGTACGCGAGCGGTGGCTGTCTTCCTACGTCCTATTCCTTCAAAAAATGTATCTGACATTATTCCTTCCTGATTAAATATTCAATGGTTCAGGTGTCTGTGCTTCATGGGGGTGATCTGGTCCGGCATACACCTTGAGCCGTCCTAACAAACGGCGCCCAAAACGATTATGGGGTAACATCCCCCACACAGCCTTACGTATCACCCGTTGGGGGTGTTTAGCCAACATATTCCGCAGAGTAACCTCACTCAAACCACTTGGATATCCAGAATAATGATAATATTTTTTATCATCCAATTTATTACCGGTTACGCGGATACATTCAGCGTTCACTACAATAACGAAATCACCAACATCCACACCGGGGGTGAATTGTGGTTTTAGTTTACCCAATAATAAGCGTGCAACTGTGGTTGCCAAACGACCCAGGTTTTTGTCGTTGGCGTCAATCAACACCCATTTATGAGTAATTTCACCAGCTTTAGGATAGTATGTCTTTTGCACTATCAATCTCTCCATTCTAACTCAGGGAAGCGGAAAACCCGCTTGCCCTTTTCTTCTTTCCTCGTCTTGACACTCAAGTTCTGCAGGGTAGCTTACTTTCACCAGGAACAATCCCTGGGGTGGAGCCAGCCCTTGAATTTCAGGAGTATACAGCTTTTCCAGGGCACAAGTTAATTCCTTAAACATAACCCGTCCTTGACCAATGGCAACTTGAAAATACACCAAGTGACGCACCATGTGGTACAGGAAGGCATTCGCTGTGATGGTAAAAATCCAAACTTTCCCCTGTTGCTGCCAGCAGGCTTTATGCACTGTACGCACCGTGCTGCTATCTGCTTTGGGAGGCTTACCAAAAGAAGCAAAGTCATGTTCCCCAATCAGAGCAGCAGCACTCTGTCGCAAAAGGTCAAATTCCAAAGGTGGAGCAACCCGCCAGGAATACCTCTCCCAAAAAGGGCTACGCACTGCACTGCAGTACAGGTAGTACTGGTACTGTCGAGATATGGCGTCATAGCGAGGATGAAAGTCTGCTTCTGTTGAGCAAACATGCTGAACGGCCACATCTTTTGGAAGGTGAGCGTTTAATGCTTCCCTGAGATCCGTTGATGAGTGCTTCCATTCGAGATCAAAGGCTATAACTTGACCGAGGGCATGCACTCCGGTATCTGTACGGCCAGCAGCTAAAATCGTTACACCCTGCCAGTCTAGCTTTCGTAAAGCTACTTCTACTTCTGCCTGCACAGTCCGGGAGGAATCCTGACGTTGAAACCCCTGAAATTCTGTCCCGTCGTAAGCTACTACAACTTGGTAACGTGCCATTAAATCCGGAAATCCGGATAACTACTCTTCAACCAGTTCTAAGAGAACCAGCTCAGCCGCATCTCCTGGTCGAGGACCTAATTTATATATTCGAGTGTAACCACCCGGCCTCTCTGCAAAACGGGGAGCGATATTCTCAAACAGCTTCTTTACAATTTCCGGGTCTCCCAGTCTGGCGGTCGCCAGACGCCGGGCATGAACCCCGCCTGCCTCATCTGACGCATTGCCACGTTTTGCTAAGGTAATCAATTTTTCCGCCTGACCGCGTACAGCTTCAGCCTTGGCCCGCGTTGTACGGATTCTCTCATGGTCAAACAACTGCTTGATGAGATTCCTGCGAAGTGCTTTTCGTTGATCTTTATCACGATTGAGCTGTTTCCCTGCCACTCGATGACGCATCTCACTTACTCCTCTTCATCTTTATCAGACATTTCGGCTCTTTCGCCCAGGAATTTCTTTTCCTTTAGCTTCTCATTTAACTCAACCATACTCTTCTCGCCAAAGTTTCGGATGGCAAGAACAGCGTCTTCACCTTTTTCCAACAAATCCAAAACTTCACCGACTGTAGTAATGCCTGCCCGTTTTAGCGAATTGAATACTCGCACCGATAGATCCAGATTTTCAATGGGTGTATCAATCAACTCGCTCGCCAGACGAGTGCTGACTTCCTCTTTTACTGGCTCAGCCGCTAAGGACTCTACGGTGACACCAGCAATATGTCTCAAGTGATCTATCAAAATACCCGCGCTGGTACTCAGAGCTTCCTCTGCACTAATGGTGCCATCTGTCCAAATTTCAATAATCAGTTTATCGTAGTTTGTACTTTGACCTACTCTGGCTGAACTTACTTCCCAATTCACGCGTCGGATGGGGCTAAAGATTGCATCTACGGGCAGATCGCCAATGGGTAGACGCCCGCTTCGATCGTTGGCTGGAGAATATCCCCTTCCCTTTTCTAATGCGAACTCCATTTCCAGACTGGTCTTACTATCATCAACTGTAAATAGATACAGATCGGGGTTAATAACTTCTACTTCAGGAGGAGCAATGATGTCGGCTGCGGTCACCACACCTTCCCCCCTTACGGTGAGATGTACCCTGGCGGTATCCCCATCATGTATCTTCGCCCGAAGCTGTTTCAATTGAAGCATTAACTGGATAACATCTTCCCGCACCCCTTGTATTTCACTAAATTCATGCTGTACATCCGTGATACGCATAGAGACGACAGCAACTCCCTCTAACGAAGAATACAACACACGACGCAGAGCATTACCCAAGGTAACACCATAACCCCGTTCAAGGGGTCCAATAATAAATTTTCCGTATTTGAGGGATTCGCATTCACCCTCAATTCTCGGAGTCACCATGTTTGTCAAACCAATCACGGTTCACCTCTCATCATCTAGCAAGCTCGTATGAATACCCAACCACACTTCAAAGACAATTACCGTGAGTAGTACTCAACAATCATCTGCTCGTTCAATGTGGTATCAATTTCCATTCGTTCGGGTAAACGAACGATAACCCCGGAAAGATCTTTCAGATCCCTTTTGAGCCAATCCAATACATTTCTATCCTTCGCTACAGAGGGCAAGTTTTTGAAGAAAGTTCTTTTTCGTGAACCCTCTCGAACTTTAACCACATCTCCAGGATCAAGCAGCATTGACGAGATGTTCGTGCGGCGGTTATTGACTGTAAAATGCCCATGGTTTACCAACTGACGAGCCTGAGCTCGATTATCAGCGTAACCTAACCGATAAACCACGTTATCCAACCGCATTTCTAAGATCTGCAATATGTTGTGTCCTGTCAAACCACGACGTCTTAGGGCAAGTTGATAATATCGTCTAAATTGGCGTTCATGTACGCCATAGATCCGGCGCGCTTTTTGTTTTGCTCGCAATTGAAGAGAATAGTTCGACTCGCGTTTCCTTCTAAAACGATGCATTGGCCCATGTTGTCCTGGGGGATATTCCCTGCGTTCAACTGCACATTTAGGCGTAAAACATCGTTCCCCTTTTAGGAACAGCTTCTCGCCTTCACGTCGGCATAACTTACATACAGATCCTTTTTCCTTAACCATACAACCTATCCTTAATTCTAAATTCTACGCTTCTTGGGCGGACGACAACCATTATGGGGAACCGGTGTCACATCAGATATTGAGCGAACCTTCAAACCTAATGTCTGTAAAGAACGTAAAGCCGCTTCCCTACCCGGTCCTGGTCCCTTTACATAGACATCCACCTCTTGCAATCCCAAGTCCATGGCTGTACTGATGGCCTTTTCGGTTGCTAGACGAGCGGCGAACGGGGTGCTCTTTTTAGAACCTTTAAATCCCACAGAACCCGCGCTGCCCCATGTCACTGTATTGCCTTCCAAATCGGTTACCGTAACAATCGTATTGTTAAACGTGACATGGATATGTACTGTCCCAATAGATAATCTGCGTTTTTGTTTGCGTCCACTTTTTCCCCGTGAGGGGCGTGTACTTTGCGTCTTAGCCATTCAACATTCTCCTCGCCCAAACAAATATCAATATGCTTTCACCAAAAAGCGGTAATGTAAACCCAGATACAATTCACAAACCATATAACCAAAAATTACTTCTTTTTCAATCCGCGGCGACGACCACGTCCAGCCACCGTCTTCTTAGGACCTTTCCGCGTCCGAGCGTTTGTGCGCGTGCGTTGACCACGAACAGGTAGGTACATACGATGTCGCAGGCCACGGTAGCAACCGATTTCGACCATCCGTTTGATGTTCATCTGTACCTCACGTCGGAGGGTGCCTTCAACCTTATAGTTCTTGACAATCATATCCCGCAACAACACCACTTCGTTTTCGTTCAGGTCCTTGACGCGCTTATCGGGGTCAATCTCTGTTTCGTGCAAGATTTTTCGAGAACGTGAGGGACCAATACCGTGAATGTATGTCAAAGCCACTTCGATGCGTTTATCGCGCGGTAAATCTACACCTTCAATACGTGCCATAGTTAATTAACCTTGTCGTTGTTTATGCTTCGGATTTTCACAAATCACGTAAAGCTTACCTTTACGCTTTACGATTTTACACTTCGAGCAACGCTTACGAATGGATGATGAAACTCTCATAACTTTCTTTCCTCAAAGACAAACTACATGCTCAAATTGGCAAAGTCGGCATTATACTTGAATAAAATTGTATCGTCCAGTTCTTCTAAATTCGCCTCTCACAAACAATATCAAAATAAAGTTAATATTTCTGGTTCTCCGTCAGTAACGGCAATCGTGTGTTCATAATGGGCTGTTAATGAACCATCCGCTGAAACTACTGTCCATTGATCAGGTAATACACGAGTGTGGGGTGTTCCAATCAAGACCATCGGTTCTAGAGCGATTGTCATTCCAGGACGAAGCATGATACCCCTGCCCGGAACACCAAAATTGGGAACCGATGGCCCTTCATGCATATCCCGCCCAACACCATGGCCAGTATATTCACGAGTAACATAGTAACCCCGACTTTCAATATAATGTTGGATGGCATATGAAATATCACCAACTCGCTTGCCAGGACGCATATTCTCGATACCGGCATACAAGGCGCCCTTAGCAACTTCAATTAACTTGCGCGCTTCTTCCGATATTTCTGCAACCCCGGCTGTAAAGGCTGAATCCGCGACAAAACCATCTAAAATGGTACCGCAGTCAACTGAAACAATCTCGCCGGCTTTTAGTTTCCGCTTGCCAGGAATACCATGCACCAATTCGTCATTGATGCTGATATTCGTTGCAGCAGGGTACGGGTACGGACCAGGATAACCCTTAAACGCGGGCTTGGCTTTATATTTTCTAATAACCTCTTCAGCTACCGCGTCCAAAGCAGCTGTGGTTATCCCTGGATGGATCAATTGGCGAACTGCCTCAAGCGCTTCAGCATTAATGCGCCCGGCTTCCCGCATGATGTCAATCTCAGATTGACTTTTAATAACGATCCTACGCCCCATCATCTTTACGTTGTACCCGTTTAGCAATCGTCAAAAGTTGATCTGTAACCTGTCCAACCGAGCGGGCTCCATCAACTTCAACAAGCAAGCCGCGATCTTGATAGTAGGTTATCAATGGTGCGGTCTGTTCAAAATATACCTGAATCCGACGTTTGACCGTCTCAACTTGATCATCTTCACGTTGGTAAAGTTCGGAACCGTCTATATCACAAAGACCTCGTTGCTTAGGTGGATTGTTTCTCTCATGATATATATGCCCCTTTTCGCGGCAAGTCCACCGACCTGTTAACCGTTCCAAAAGCACAGCTTGAGGGACTTTCATGTAGCATACAACATCCACAGCATGGGAGAATTCCTCAAGCAGATTATCTAAAGCCTTTGCTTGAGCAGTCGTACGTGGGAAACCATCTAAGATTGCACCTTGTGCACAATCGGGTTTGCTCAAGCGATCTCGGACCATAGCTATGGTGATGTCATCCGGCACCAACTCACCACGCTGTATGTATCCTTGAGCAACCTTTCCCAGGCTCGTCTGATTATTAAAGTTCTCACGAAATATATCTCCAGAGGAGATGTGTGGCACGTTTAAAGTTTTACTGACCACTTTGGCTTGGGTGCCTTTCCCTGCTCCTGGTGGACCAAGAAGGACAATGAAAATCGTCATGCCATTCGATTTCTAGCGTACTAAAAACTTGTCTTCGTAGCCATGCAGTTTTAGTTCCGCATCGATGTTAAAGAACATATCCCTCACGACCCCAACGACAATCAACAACCCTGCAGAGGATACAAGAAACAGCCCTGTCTGGAAATTCGCGCCCAAGCCCAAAGTAGGAAGTATAAGACTTACCAGGAAGGGCATAATGGCAACCACCCCCAAGAACAGCGCTCCTGGCAGGGTTATGCGACGCAGCACTCGGGTCAGGTATCGTTGGGTCGGTTCTCCTCGACTCACGCCAGGAATTTGTGCTCCTGCTCGCTTCAAATTCTCGCCATAATTCTGTTGAGCGAAGAGTACATCTGTATAGAAAAAGGTGAAAGACACAACCATCAAAAAATACAAAATCCAATAGGCTGAGCTGTTCCCACCAAATATATTCTGAACACCAGTAGCCAGATTAGCCACCCAGGCAGTCTTTGCATTGATGAAAAAACTCGCGATGATTGCCGGAAAGGTAAGTAATGACTGAGCAAATATGAGTGGGATCATACCAGCCATGTTCACCATGAGCGGCAAAGTGCCTTTGACCGGCATGGACATGCGGCGTCCCATACGACGACCAGGATACATTACTGGAACATTTCTACGACCTTGCTGGACATACACAATCGCAAAAATCGTCAAGGCAATGATCAAAACCGTGAATGTCAATAAGAACAACCTGTTTTGCTCATCTTGCATTAATTGAGCGAAGTTCACCGGTATTCGTGAAACAATCCCTGCAAAAATAATCAGAGACAGTCCTTGATTGCGCAAACCGTACTCCGAGATCAACTCACCAAGCCAAATGGCAAACATGGTCCCCGCGGACATACTTAAAATGGTTGCAATGGAAGGTAATATGGTCGCGCCACTAAAACCGAAGTTCTCCAAGATAGGCCTACCGGCAAAAGAGTTGAACAGGTTGATCTGCCCAATGGCGTTCAGGACTGCCATGGGTACAGCCAGTATGTATGTCCACTTCTCCATCAATTTTTGACCCTCACGGGGGTCTTCTTCCATCCTTCGCTGAAGCGCAGGAACTATCGGGGCCAAGAGCTGAAGGATAATCTGCGCAGTAATGTAAGGATACACGCCCATGGCCAGGACAGAGAAATTTGATACCGTACCACCGGATAGGAGGTCAAGTAAGTTCAATAACGTTCCAGCGGCTCCACCCCCACTCAAAATACTGGCTATCGCTTCCTTATCCACACCCGGAACAGGAACATGGGAGGCTAGTCGGTATATCACTAATATTCCGATGGTTACCAGCAATTTTCGTCGGATATCGTGAGAAGCCCATAAGTATCGCCAAGGGGAACGTTTCATAAGTGTACCTCCTGATTATTCAGGCTTCTAAAATTTGAACACTGCCGCCAGCAGCTTCGATTTTGTCTTGAGCGCCTTTGCTCACTCGATGAGCATGAATCTCTAGAGGTTTATCAATGTCACCTCGCCCTAACACTACAACAGGACTACTGAGATCATTGATCAAACGCTTTTCCAGGAGACGATCGGGTGTAACAACACTCCGCGCTTTAAAAACACCTAGCTGGCCTACATTCACTTCATGAAAGACCACCTTATTCCTACGCGTATTACCCTTACCGCGCATAAACGGCAACTTGCGGAAGAAAGGAACATTACCTCCTTGATGCCATAATGGGGTGCCTCCTCCCGAACGTGCACCTAGACCCTTCGTTCCACGCCCGGCTGTCTTTCCCTGACCGGCTGCAATGCCCCTTCCAACTCGTTTCCGTTCTTTTTTCTTGCCCGGATTCGGTTTCAGGTCATGTAATTTCATCTTCAATCCTTTACCTCTACCTTTATGAGGTGATTAACTTTTTCCAGCATACCTCGAATGCTAGGGCTATCTTGATGTTCGACAGTGCAATTCAAGCTCCGCAGACCCAACGCTCGGATGGTTGCCTTCTGTTGTTTCGAGTATCCAATCGGACTTTTTATTAGAGTAATACGCAACCTGTTTACAGTTTTTTTCTCTTTCTTAGCCATGTTTCTCCTTCACTTCCCAAAATGGCTGCAATTCGTGGACAGGTTTGCCTCGACGACGTGCCTCTTCCTGAGGGGATTTTAGCTGTCTGAGAGCATTCATGGTGGCCTGGACCACATTTAAGACGTTACTGCTCCCTTTGGATTTGCTCAGCAAATCCGAAATTCCTGCAGCTTCAGTCACCGCGCGCACCCCACCACCCGCGATTACACCTGTACCCGGTGATGCTGGCTTGAGTAAAACCTTTGCTCCACCCCTCTCACCAACAACTTCGTGGGGGATGGTTCCACCAATCAGATTCACGCGTTCCATGTTTTTACGTCCGCGTTCAGAAGCTTTACGGATTGCATCCGGGACGGAATTTGCCTTCCCAATACCCACGCCGACACTACCCCGGTGATCACCTACCACCATTGTTACCCGGAAGGTGAATCTACGCCCACCTTGCACAACTTTGGCAACCCTGGCTATGTCAATGATACGTTCATCAAACTCTTCTTCAAAATCTGCAATCGGATAATCAAACATCTTTATCTCCACATATCAAGTTCACACTGGTTCCGCTATAGCAATTCCTAAAATTTCAGACCGCCCTCACGGGCTCCTTCCGCAAACGCTTTCACGCGACCAATATAGCGATAGCCTCCCCGGTCAAAGACGACATCTCGGATACCTTTTTGCAACGCGCGTTCAGCTAATGATTTGCCCAATTGCCTGGCTTGATCCGTCTTATTTAATCCTTTCAACGTTTTGCGGATCTCTTTATCCATAGAAGACACAGATACCAGTGTATGACCCGAATTGTCATCAATCACTTGGGCATAAATATTCACCAGACTCCTGAAGACATTTAAACGTGGACAGTCAACGGTACCACGAATGTTCTTCCGAACACGCTCGTGCCGGTGTAAACGAGCAGTATTTCTACTTTTCCTAGCCATTAGAGACCCCCAATCTTGGCAGTTTTCCCAGCTTTTCTACGAACAACTTCATTTTCATAACGGATACCCTTACCTTTGTATGGCTCAGGAGGTCTTATCTTGCGAATATCGGCCGCCACCTGACCAACCAATTCTTTGCTTATGCCTTTGACGATAATCTTGCGTGTCTTGGGGTCTACATCATAAGTGACACCTTCCCGCGGTTCTACAATTACAGGATGAGAATATCCAACATTTATCACCAAGTTCTCGCCATCCATCTCGGCGCGATAACCAACCCCTTGGATTTCCAATATCTTTTCAAAACCAGTGCTGACACCAATCACCATGTTATGGATAACAGCTCGTGTGGTGCCATGCATCGCTCGATGCTCGCGCTCATCTGAAGGACGACGAACAACTACAGTTCCATCCTCTAACGAAATATTCATTGCCGCTGGAAATGTATGTTCAAGTTCTCCCTTTTTACCTTTCACATGTACATGAGAACCTTTGATTGTCACCTCTACACCCTTCGGCACAACAATCGGCAAACGACCTATTCGAGACACAACACTACCTCCTAATTACCTGCTTTCCCTGTGAAGAAAGAAACGTGTAATTCCTCACCGCTACCAGACTTTGCATAAAATCTCACCACCGATACCCAGTTTGCGAGCCTGCTGTCCGGTCATAACACCCTTGGGTGTAGATAGAATCGCCACCCCCATGCCTGAAAGGACCCACGGGATTTGTTGCCTATTAGCGTACACTCTCAACCCGGGACGGCTAATTCTCTCTAAACCAGTGATCACACATTGGCGTTGCCGACGCTGGCCCACATATTTTAAACGCAGTCTTAAAACTTTATGATCCGGATGTTTTCCTTCTACCACTTCGTAACTCTCGATAAAGCCCTCTTCCAATAACACTCGCGCGATGGCTTCCTTTATCTTAGAACCAGGCATGGCCACCATTGTGTGCTCAGTCATAATGGCATTTCGTATGCGGGTCAACATATCAGCAATAGGATCAGATATTGTCATTCTTTACCTCCATACGGGCATTACCAAGAAGATTTCACCACACCGGGGATCTTGCCTTTTAGGGCTAACTCTCGGAAACAAATACGGCACAATCCAAATCGGCGAATATACCCACGTGGGCGCCCACATACCTTACAACGATTTCTTACCCGAAATCTACCTTTTCGCCTGGTCTCACGCACCATCATGCATTTTTTCGCCATCTTCTATCCTTCCTTCCTAAACGGCATACCAAGTGCCTGTAACAACACCAATGCCTCTTCATCGGTACGGGCAGTCGTGACAATCGTCACCTCCATACCTCTCACTTTATCAATCTTGTCATAGTTTATTTCAGGAAATATCAATTGCTCTCGCAATCCCAATGTGTAGTTTCCACGACCATCAAATGAGTTAGGACTCACACCCCGAAAGTCGCGAACGCGCGGTAAAGCCACATTCATTAAACGGTCTAGAAAAGACCACATCCTTTCACCACGCAATGTGACTTTTACACCGATCGCTCTGCCTTCACGTAGCTTGAAATTGGCGATACTCTTTCGTGCTTTAGTTACTACCGGCCTCTGCCCCGTGATGGTCCCTAAATCTTCTACAGCCGCATCCAGTGCCTTGGGATTATCTATAGCCTCTCCTACCCCAATGTTAACGACCACTTTTCGGATACGCGGGACCTCCATCACGTTTTTAAATCGAAACGTCTGTATCAAGGCAGGAATGGCTTCCTTGTTGTACAACTCCTTTAAACTCGAAATCATTTTTCGCTCCAAACGACCTAATCAATAATGGCTTTACAACTCTTGCATAACCGGACAACTACGCCTGCTTCACGCTGGACACCAACACGTGTAGGTTCATCACACTTCGGACAGACCAACATCACATTCGAAATATGAATCGAACCTTCAAATTCAATGATGCCAGGCGACAATGTTCTTCCCTGTGTTTGTACCTGACGTTGGTGTTTCTTCCGTAGGTTTACGCCCTGAATAACGATACGTCCATCTCTCGGCAATACCTTAATAACCTCGCCACGGGATCCCTTATCCTTACCAGAAACAACCTCTACCTTATCACCTTTCCGGATCTTAACTCTCACAATTCACACTCCTTAAATATCACCCGGTTAGATTACTTCCTTAGCCAGGGACACGATCTTCACAAACCCTTTTTCACGCAGTTCGCGTGCTACAGGTCCAAATATTCGAGTTCCTTTTGGGTTGCGACCATCTACATCCAGAATCACCGCAGCGTTATCGTCAAAACGGATATAAGAGCCATCCTCTCTCCGCCATTCCTTGGAGCACCGTACAATAACTGCCCGCACAATCTCACTTTCTTTCACCAGCCCCTGCGGATTAGCAGATTTGATAGTGCCAGATATAATGTCACCCACCCGACCATATCGCCTCCTCGAACTGCCAAGGACAGATATAACCAGCAACTCACGAGCTCCGGTGTTATCCGCGATATTTAACCGACTCTCTGTCTGAATCATGACACTGCCTCTGGCTCAATTTCGAGACCCTCGGTGGAACGTTTGAGAATCTCTTCCACCACCCAACGTTTATCACGAGAGAGTGGACGACTTTCAACGATACATACCAGGTCCCCTACCTGACATCCCAACTCATCGTGAGCTTTAATCCGCTTCTTTGAATGAATGACCTTCTGATACAAAGGATGGCGATAAGACCGTGATAACTCTACGACCACGGTTTTCATCATTTTGTTACTGGTGACAACACCATTAAATCGGCGACGTTTGTTCATACTTCACCTTCCATCGACTCTGCCAATCGGCGCTCGTTCAATACTGTAAGCAAACGCGCAACTTCATGACGGACAATGCGCATCCGGGCTGTGTCAATGAGTTCTCCGGTTGATTGCTGAAATCGTAGATTCATTAGCTCCTCACGGCTTTCATCCAGCTTTGCCAGGATCTCCTCTGTTGTCAATTCGCGAATTTCAGACGCTTTCATGCCACCACCTCTCCTCCCTCCAGACGACCAACAATCCTGGTCTTCACTGAGAGTTTATAGGACGCCCGAATTAACGCTTCACGAGCAACTGCCTCATCAACACCACCAACCTCAAACATGATACGCCCAGGTCTCACGACCGCAACCCAATATTCAACATTCCCTTTACCTTTTCCCATCCGGCTTTCTGCGGGTTTCTTTGTATACGGCTTATCTGGGAATATCCGGATCCAAACTTTTCCTCGACGGCGCATTTCACGAACTATCGCTCGACGTGCAGCCTCAATCTGTCTCGAAGATACCCAACCGGGTTCCAGAGCCTGCAACCCAACATCTCCAAAATTAACCATCGCCCCACGATAGGCTTTTCCCTTCATCCGTCCACGATGCTGCTTCCGCCATTTCACACGTTTTGGCATTAACATGACTGCTACCTCACTCCATTACCGGGATATATATCTTATAAATACATAAGGCTCATTCACTAACATATACCCCTTCGGTTGTTTCCGTTTCCTCTTCCAACTCCGGTAAAACCTCACCTTTATAAATCCAAACTTTCACACCAATAGAACTATAGGTTGTATACGCATCGTTACAGGCATAATCAATATCCGCTCGTAAAGTCTGTAAAGGAACCCTTCCATCGCGCAACCACATCCGGCGTGCCATCTCTGAACCACCTAAACGCCCGGCAACTTCAACTTTAATACCTTCTGCACCCTGACGCATGGCTTGTTGAATGGCTCGTGTCATTGCACGCCGATAGCCAACACGTCTTTCAAGCTGCCCAGCAATATTTTCTGCCACTAAGTAAGCATCAAGTTCTGGTTCCTTAATCTCCTTGATATCCATCTCGATCCTGCTACCGACTAACTTCTCGAGCTCTTCCTTAAGAAATTTTATATTTGCACCTTTTCGCCCAATTAAAATTCCCGGCTTAGCAGTATGGATGGTCAACTTCACCTTACCAGGGAAACGCTCGATCTCTACACGCGAGATACCAGCCCTCGGAACTTCTTTTTTTACAAAATCGCGGATTACAAAATCCTCATGAAGCTGGTCAACGTAATTGCTCCCCTCCGCATACCAACGGCTATCCCACGTCTTATTGATCTTCAAACGAAATCCAATCGGATGTACTTTTCGACCCATAACAGCTCCTAATAATTCCTCGAACCAAATAAAATTCTCAGAGGTTTAATGTTCTTCCTTCTCGCGCAGTACTACCGTAATGTGAGAAGCGCGACGCAACCATGGCTTGAACCGTCCCCGAGCCCCAAAACGACGCCAACGGCGCGTAGGCGCCTCATCAGCAAAAATTCGATGAATGTACAAATCATCCCTGCTTATGCCAAAATTTTCTTCTGCATTCGCCATCGCCGAAGAGATAACCTTATGCACAGGACGGGCAGCACGATTAGGTACATAACGCAACACTTCCAGAGCCTCTTCCACATCTTTTCCACGTACCAAATCAACCACCAAGCGAACTTTCTGGGGAGAGATCGAAATATAACGTGCTTGAGCGCGAATATCGAACACCATCGGTTATCTCCTCTTCCTCGAAGACTTTTCAGCCACATGACCACGGTAGGTACGAGTAGGAACAAACTCACCTAAGCGATGCCCTACCATATTCTCCGTGATGTAAATCGGCACATGCCGGCGACCATTATGTACTGCCACCGTATGACCAACCATCTGAGGGAAGATAACACTTGCCCGGCTCCAAGTACGGATAACTTTCTTTTCTCCGCGTTCGTTCATCTCCTCAATCCTTCCGAGGAGCTTTTTATCCACAAAAGGGCCCTTTTTCAAAGATCGTCCCATATCCTCTACTCCAAAACCTCTTGTCCTTAGCGACGCTTCTTCCCGCGACGCCGAACAATAAACTTATCTGTCTCTTTTCTCCGACGCGTCTTGTACCCAAGGGTAGGTTTACCCCATGGGCTCTTAGGTCCCGGTAGACCAATTGGGGTGCGTCCCTCCCCACCACCGTGAGGGTGATCGCGTGGGGTCATCGCTGACCCACGAACTGCCGGTCTAAAACCCTTATAACGCTTCCGACCCGCTTTCCCCAAATTAATGTTACCTTGATCTACATTTCCTACCTGTCCAATGCTGGCATAACAAGTCAGGTGGATCAAACGTACTTCACCTGAGGGAAGACGGACTTGCGCGAATTTGCCTTCTTTTGCCACTAACTGTGCATTACCACCAGCAGAACGAACCAATTGTCCACCACGACCCTCATACAACTCAATATTATGGATCTGCGTCCCCAACGGAATGTTTGCCAGAGGCAGGCTGTTACCTGGCTGGATTTCTGCCTGCTCGCCAGCCATTACCGAATCGCCAACCCTTAACCCTACCGGGGAGATGATATAGCGCTTCTCCCCATCGGCATAATGAAGCAACGCTAACCGAGCTGTACGATTAGGATCATATTCGATCGCCGCAACTTGGGCAGGAACATTACGCTTATCACGCTTAAAATCAACCTTACGAATATGACGACGGTGACCACCTCCGCGATGCCGCACAGTGATGCGCCCGTACATGTTCCGACCGCCGTGCTTACGCTTCGGAAGGATCAAACTCCGTTCAGGCTTCTCTTTTGTAATCTCTTCAAAAGTAACCCCGGTCATACCCCTCCGACCAGGGGTTACTGGCTTGTATTTCTTTACCGCCATTACCTCACTCCTTCAAATACTTCAATCGTGTCCTCTGGCGCCAAAGTAACAATGGCTTTCTTATACGATCCTCGACGAGTCTTCAACCTTCTGCTTTGCCAACGACGGCTTCGTTTGGCAGGCATAATCATGATGTTCACACGCAACACCTTAACATTGAACAAGGCCTCAATAGCTTCCTTAACCATTGTCTTATTCGCATGTGGAGCCACTTCAAAGGCATAATGGTGAAGCTCTCCCTGTTGATAACTCGACTTCTCTGTAAATATCGGACGGCGAACTACATCATAATGCGTATTCATCTCAACCCTCCGAACCCAAATAAGAACGAATCACTTCTAATGCACTGAGAGGTATCACAACTTTATCGAAACCCAACAGATCGCGCAGGTTAAGGTAACTCGCCAAAAGTGTCTTGGCATAAGGGATATTCCTCGTCGAGCGTATGATCCCCTCATAAATATCCTTATTGGGTATTAGCACCAAGGCAGATGCCTCGCCCACAAGTTTATCTAGAGCCTGAGCCATCAGACCTGTTTTGGGCTCGGGTAAGGCAAGTTCATCTAATACCACGATACAATTCCCTGAGGCTTTGACCGATAGGGCTGAACGTAAGGCTGCCCGACGCATTTTGCGCGGCATACGTTTGGAATAATCCCTGGGTTGAGGGGTATGCACCTTACCACCACCAACCCAAATGGGGGATCGAATAGAGCCATGACGGGCACGCCCGGTACCTTTTTGCCGCCAAGGTTTACGACCTCCACCTCGGACCTCTCCTCGTCTCTTCGTCTTATGCGTACCCAAACGTGCGTTCGCCATCTGGCGTACATAGGCTTGGTGCATCAAATCTACATCTACTGGGGCAGCAAAGATATCATCCGGCAATTCCACCGTACGCACCTTCTTACCTTCCATGTTCAATACATTTACTTCCATGATTATCGACTCCACCGATTACCGTTTTCGCGCCTCTTTGAGAACCACCAAGCCACCCTGCGGTCCAGGCACTGCTCCGCGCACTGCGAGTAAATTCCGCTCGGTGTCTACCAACTCAACTCTCAAATTCTGTGCTGTAACTCTTTTCCTTCCCATGTGTCCAGGCATACGCTGTCCCTTGAAAACCCTTCCCACATGAGATGTTGATCCAATCGCACCTGGACCACGCAATCGGTCGGACTGACCATGGGTTTTTGGACCACCCCGAAAACCATGACGTTTAACAGTTCCTGCAAAACCCTTACCCTTGGATGTTCCCACAACATCCACGCACTCACCGACTGTAAACGCCTCAACCGTTATCTTGTCACCTTCCTCCACCTGCGGATCCTTTACTCGTATTTCCCGTAGAAAACGGAGTGAAGGAAGATTATTGCGTTTGAGGTGACCAAGCCGACCACCGGAAAGATGTTTTGATTTAATTTCACCGAATCCCAATTGCACCGCGGAATAACCCTCCAAATCTACACGGTGCACCCTGGTAACATAGCAAGGCCCAGCTTCGATTATAGTAACTGGAATTGCAGCTCCGACTTCATCGAAAATCTGGGTCATGCCAATTTTCTTGCCAATAAGCCCTTTGAACATCTCTATTGTCTCCTAAATATTTTATTTTTAGAGGACTGTCAGCTTGGGCTTAGCTGCATCATCCCCGATAGCGTAGTCAGTGGTCTGCTGCAAACAATGGGTTTTTTCGTTCGCTTACAGAACTACTCTTGCGCTACTTCGTGAAAAAGATTGATAAACTACCTATATCTTAATCTCTATGTCAACACCTGCTGGTAAATTTAACCGCATCAGCATATCAATAGTTTTCGAGTCAGGATCCAACACATCAATAAGCCGGTTATGGGTACGAATCTCAAAATGTTCGTGCGAATCCTTATCAATAAATGTTGACCGCCTTACAGTAAATCGCTCTATTTTTGTCGGCAGGGGCACGGGTCCAACCACACGAGCTCCGGTACGCTCAGCGGTTTCAACAATCCGCTTTGCAGATTGGTCTAAAACTCGATGGTCATATGCCTTAAGACGGATACGGATCTTCTGTTTCGCCATATGCAACCTATTCCAAAATCTTGGTGATCACGCCAGCGCCCACGGTCAGACCACCCTCTCGTATCGCAAACTTCGACCCCTGCTCCAACGCCACCGGCACGATCAACCTCACCTCCAGGTTCACATTATCCCCCGGCATCACCATCTCCACCCCCTCCGGCAACCGTATCTCCCCGGTCACATCCATCGTCCGTATGTAGAACTGCGGCCGATACCCACTGAAAAACGGCTTGTGC
>JBFLVL010000011.1:0-90314 GCA_040758495.1 Chloroflexota bacterium | reverse complement strand
TAGTGTTTCCTGCATTGAATTGGAGGCAAGGTAAGGTTATTGATGCTCGCCAGGGTAATAATCCGGATATGGATGCATTTGAGGTGATAACGGTTGCCTTTGATAGTGATGAACAACGTCAATTTGCCGCTGATCTCGCTGAGCACAAATTGAATGAACCACCCCAGATACCAAAAGATGACCCATTATTGAACCCTGACGTAATTAGTGAAAGTTACCGAAAGCAGTTAGTTAACCAACTAGAAGAAGGCTTGGAGTCACAACCGGAATTTGTGCGCATTGCCGGGCGCTGGTTCCCCAGGGCTTTGTTGGTAGAAGTGAACGAGGGTCATCTGAACCTGGCCGAGGCGGTATTAGACATGGCTGGTGGTGGACCGTTGCCAACCTCAGACCTTTTGAAGGAGGTAGAGTTGCCTGAGGGTCTGAATCCGAAGCTGCTCGAATTTTCTCTAGATTTAGCCCTTCAAGAAGACCCTCGCTTTGATGAAGTAGGTCCAGCCGGAAAGGTGCTCTGGTTCTTAAAAAAGTTGGAACCAGAGGGCGTGCAGGAAACGCCGATATATTTGCAATATATACCAACTGATTACGATCGTTCTGTACTTACGAGAGAGATGTTAGATCTGGAGAAAAAACTTGAGGACGAACTTTCTCCTCTCCCGGAAGAGGGTACACGCTCAGCATCGGTGAGTGTCACGCTGATCTATCCTCATTGGAGGGCAGGTACATTACCATTGTCCAACCAACTACGGCATTTATTCCCCACCGCTTACGAAGCACCCCGTATCCGTTTCGTTCTCGTGGATGGCGACACGGGCAGGAAGTTTCCTGGCTGGGTGGTGCGAAATAAACATTACGTGTATGGCTTGGGAGAGTGGTATGCAGAAAAAAAACTCATCCCAGGCAGTTTGGTAAGGGTTCAAATAGGCAAGTACCCAGGTGAAGTTGTCATCTCCGCGGAGGGTCGTCGTTCTGGGAGAGAGTGGTTGCGAACTGTGTTATTGGGCAAGGATGGTGGTATTGTATATGGTATGCTGAAGCATCTTGTCTCGGCTACCTATGATGAACGCATGGCCATTGTGATATCTGATGTCGAAATGCTGGATGAAATTTGGAATAAACAAACTCAAAAATCTGTTCCCTTCGAGCGGGTGATTGTGGACACGTTGAGAGAGATTGCCAAATTGAATCCACAGGGACACGTTCATGCGAGTGAGTTGTATGCGGCTGTAAATACCGTTCGACGCTGTCCCCCTGGTCCGATAATGTCTTTACTTGCATCCCGCCCATGGTTCGTTCATGTAGGTGATTTGCACTTCCGACTTGAGGATAAAGTAGAAGTTTGATAATTGGATAAGGATAATCTGCGAAGGTAAACGTGTTGAAGGAGAGACGGGTTAGTCTGGTCAAACCCAAGCTAGATACGAAATTTTTCATAGATTTTGATTGGTGGAGCAGGTATGATCGGGATTGGCGTGTTCATTTAGTCAGTTGTCTTTGTCCGGAACATCAAAAAGTGTTCAAAGATGTCAATATGGATGAGTTAATTGATTGGGTAGACCCGGACACGGCTGAAGTACAACAAGTTGATGGTTTACAGCATATGTTGATCTCACATTGCGCGAAGGAAGATGACTTCATTACAGAACACACCACATTGGTTGATGCTGTCTTCCGTTTGCTGCTGGCGAATGGTAATATTCCTATGGGAGTTACTGAGATAGCTGAACGTCTCGGACGTCAACCGACACTTTTGTTGCGTACTCTTTCAGGCCCTCGTGTGTATAAAGGTTTGCGTCCTTGTATTGAATGATTTCATGCCCCTGTAGCTCAAACGGATAGAGCGAAGGACTTCTAATCCTTAGGTTGTGGGTTCGAGTCCCGCCAGGGGTGCTGGTAATAAATTCTTAGGATAAAGAATATACTGGCTGAGCAGATATGAGGTCATATTGAACTGGTAGACCTGGGAGGTGAATGGTGAAGCTCTTGGTAAAGGAAAGTCAACAACCTAATCAATGGATTATTTTGCAGGATGAGGTGCAAACCAGCCGTAGATATTACCGCTTATCTGCACGGAATCGCGGTTGGTGTCCTCCAACTGATGTTTATGAAACTGAAACGGCACTCATCGTGCGTGTTGAAATTGCGGGTATGAAACGGGAAGACTTTTCTATAACAATTAATGATCGGTTTCTGGCGATTCGGGGTGTGCGTTCAGACGCCCCTGAACGTCGTGCCTACCATCAGATGGAAATTGCATTTGGGGAATTTAACTCAGAAGTTGAATTGCCATTCCCTATTGATGTGGAAAAAGTTACAGCAGAATATGCTGATGGTTTTTTGCGCGTGGTTCTACCCAGGATACAACCGAGCAAAATACGGATTGGTGATTGAAGGATAGTATTGGTTTGGGGGAGAGTAACGTTATTTTATTCAAAAGGAAATGTAGAAACCCATGACATCAGATCGTTGGGATTTGGAATGGAACGAAGTAGAAGAGTGGCTTTCTGAGGAAGAGCCTTATACTGATGATAAGGAGGATGCGAGGATCCTCCCACAAGTGGTTTCGGGAGAAAGGGCTGGGGATGAATCCAGGGAGGGGGTAAAGGACCAACTTAAAATTCCGGATGAACTACCGATTCTCCCTTTGCGTGGGGTGGTGGTTTTCCCAAACACCGCCATGCCATTAACCATTGGTCAACCGCGCTCCATCCGATTAGTGGATGATGTTGTTGCAGGAGATCGGTTGATCGGTTTGGTTGCCTCTCGCGATCCCGAGTTGGAGACGCCCAGACCGGATGATCTCTTTCCCATGGGTACCATAGCCACAGTCCATCGGCTTTTCAGAGCCCCAGATGGCACTATTCGCTTGTTGGTTCAGGGATTAGCGCGCATCCAAATTGGGGAATTCACCCAGATCGAACCATACCTCAAAGCTCGGGTCCAAATACAATCTGAAATTGTAGAAACGGGGTTAGAGGTCGAAGCTTTGGCGCGCAATACCCGCGAACAGTTTGAGCACATCGCTGGGATGATCTCCTCAATACCCCGAGAATTGGTTTCTTCTGTACTTTCGTTGGATGACCCCCTTACGACGGTCTACACGGTGGCCAATTTCCAAAGAATGGAACTGGAGGAAGCCCAAAATCTGTTAGAAATCGATTCGGTCACCGAGAAGCTCAGAAAATTAATTTCTATTCTTGTGCGTGAGTCGGAGATGCTGGAAATTGGGCAGAAGATTCAGGACGAAGCGCGGTCGGAGATCGAAAAAGTCCAGCGAGAGTATTTCTTGCGAGAGCAACTTAAGGCCATCCAGCGAGAGCTTGGAGAGGCAGACGAGCAGGCCCTGGAGGTGGAAGAGTTTCGACAGAAAATTGATGCGGCTGGAATGACGGATGAAGCCGAGAAACAAGCCAGGAGAGAATTGGATCGCCTCTCCCGACTCCCAACCGCGGCGGCTGAGTATGGTGTCATCCGCACCTACCTGGATTGGTTGGTTTCACTTCCCTGGGCGGTTTACACCGAAGACGATCTGACGATCGGACATGCACGTGAAGTGTTGGATAGGGATCATTTTGGCCTGGAGGAGGTGAAAGAACGAATATTAGAATATCTGGCTGTACGGAAGCTGCGTCTGGAGCGCAAGGACGCCTTAGAAGATTTGGAATCTGAGGACCCCATTCGTCGGGTGCGTGGAGGGGCAATATTGTGTTTCGTCGGCCCTCCAGGTGTGGGGAAGACTTCGTTGGGACAGTCTATTGCCTGGTCTATGGGCCGGAAGTTTGTACGCATATCTTTGGGTGGAGTGAGGGACGAGGCGGAAATCCGAGGACACCGGAGGACGTATATTGGCGCCTTGCCTGGACGTATTCTTCAGGCCATCCGGAGGATTGAGAGCAACAATCCGGTTTTTATGCTTGATGAGGTGGATAAACTGAGTCATGACTTTCGCGGGGACCCCGCCTCGGCCCTTCTAGAGGTACTTGATCCCGAGCAGAATTCGGAGTTCCGTGATCACTACCTGGAAGTGGCTTACGATCTCTCAAAGGTACTGTTTATCACTACGGCCAACTGGATTGAAACCATTCCAGGTCCATTATTGGATCGCATGGAGGTTATCCGACTTTCCGGTTATACGGAACAGGAGAAAATTGCAATTGCCAAGGGCTATTTGATACCTCGACAGAAACGAGAAAATGGCTTAATGGGAGAAGAGGTTTCCTTCTCCGATGAGGCTCTACATTACATTATCAACAACTACACACGCGAGGCTGGAGTACGAAACCTGGAACGTGAGATCGGATCGGTGTGCAGGAAAGTGGTCACCCGCATAGCCGAGGGAAATGAAACGAGCGTTGTGGTTACATCGGAGTTGGTGCGGGAATTCCTGAAGCGACCGAAGTATCTGGGTACGGAGGAGATAGCTGAACGTACCAGGATTCCAGGCGTCGCCACAGGTCTGGCCTGGACACCTACTGGGGGAGAAGTGCTGTTCGTGGAAGCCACGGCTATGCCAGGAAATAAAGGCTTTCAGGTTACAGGCTCGGTTGGGAAGGTGATGGAGGAATCTGCCCGGGCAGCTTTATCATATGTACGATCAAGGACGGATAACCTACGACTGCCTGATGATTTCTACAGCGACATGGATATCCATTTACATGTCCCCTCAGGTGCTCAGCCGAAGGATGGGCCTTCAGCAGGTGTTACCATGGCTACTTCACTGGTATCGTTGATTTCTGGTCGGTGTGTTAAGAGCAACGTTGGAATGACTGGGGAGATAACATTGAGAGGCCAGGTGCTACCTGTGGGAGGGATAAAAGAGAAGGTTTTGGCTGCTCTGAGAGCGGGACTAAAAACCGTTATACTGCCCAGGCGGAATGAGGCTGATCTTGAGGATATCGGTGAAGAAATACAACAAGCCCTTAATTTTATTTTTGTAGACACTATGGACGATGTTTTAGAAGTCTCATTGGAGGCTCCCATAAAACATAAAACGAAGTCGAAGAAAAAGGGAGCGGATTCCAAACCCAGGAAAAGGATTAAGACTTCTGCAAAGGAAGGGAAGGATGCCCAGGCTCCTCGTGGTTGAGGATGATCCTGTCATGCTTTCATTGCTTACCACCTATCTGGAATTAGAGGGCTTTGAGGTGGTTAAATATCGGGCCACGGATACTTCTCATGAGGATATTCTGAATACCTTACGACGTGAAAAACCTGAGGGGTTGGTCATGGATGTTAATTTGGAACATGTGGATGGCTTAGAGGTACTGCGGAAAATTAAACAAGAAGAAGATTTAAAGAAAATTCGTATTGTGATGTATTCAGGAATGGATGTAGCCTATCAGGCTAAAAAGGCGGGAGCCGATGATTTTATTATGAAACCGTTTATGCCAGGTGATTTACTGGCGAAGATTAATAGATTGATGTTTTGAAAGGAAAGATTAGACACAGTGTCGAAAAGACGACCTCGTACCACCATGAAGTGGTACTCGATGGATTTGCATATTCATACTCCTGCTTCGGAGGATTACCAGCAACAGGGCGTCACGTATGTAGATATCTTGAAACGTGCTGAAACCAGAGGTTTGGATATTATTGCTATTACTGATCACAATACCGTAGCGGGTATCCGTAAAATGCAGGAGGAAATTCAACAGTTAGAGTTATTGGATCGTTTGGGGCGAATCGAGGCTAACGAAAAAACGCGCTTGCGTGAATACCACCGATTAACAGGGAAGATTCTCATCCTGCCAGGGTTTGAATTTACCGCCACGTTTGGTTTTCATATTTTGGCAATCTTTTCACCCGATAAACCTTTGAGGGAAATTGAGCACTTACTGTTGGATTTGTCTATTCCCGGTGAAAAGCTGGATGATGGTTCGGTGACTGTGGGAGCGACTTGTGATGTGCTCACCGCGTACCGGTTAATCCATCAAGCCGAGGGATTGGTTATCGCTGCCCATGCCAATACAACCAATGGCGTGGCTATGCGAGGTTTTCCCATTGGTGGGCAGACGAAGATCGCTTATACACAGGACCCTAACCTCCACGCTTTGGAAGTCACGGATATGGAGAAGAAAGGAAGGCGTACAACTGCTGCCTTCTTTAACGGAACCAAGCCGGAATACCCGCGACGCATGCACTGTATTCAGGGTTCAGATGCTCACAGGTTAATCGGTGATCCCCAAGGGAGGAAAAACCTGGGAGTAGGGGATCGGATGACAGAGGTCCTGTTGCCCAAGGTTAGTTTTACTGAGTTAAAGAAAGTGTTCTTGAGTAATGACTTTGCCCGTACCAGACCTCGTCGTCAACAAGCACAACCTGTGTATGATTTTATCCAACGCGCCCGCGATGATGGATCTAACATCATACAGGAGTTCCATGACAGGATGACATTACGTGGTGGTAATTTGTATGCCATCATCGCAGATGTCTGCGCTTTTGCCAACACGAACGGGGGAACGGTTTACATAGGTTTAAGCGCCGATCCTAAAGAACCTGTGCTTGGATTACCTAAACCCGGGCAGGCGAAGTTGCGGCTGGAAAAACAAATTTCCAGCCGAATCAGTCCCCCTTTACAATGTACTGTAGATGTGCATGAGACGAGAGGAAAAAATATTTTGCGTGTGTTGGTTCCGCAGGGTGACGATCCTCCTTATGCTGTGGATGACAGCAAAATTTATGTGCGTTCAGAGGCTGAGACAGGTTTAGGAGTTCGGGACGAGATTGTGGGTCTGGTTCTGCGGGGACAACAAGATAAGCTAGGGGAAGGTGCGTTGAGGGATGAGCGGGTAGAGGAGAGAGGGGATGAGGTCAGGGAGGTGAGTCTGGAAAGGGACATCACTCCTCGTACGGGCGTGGAGATCGTGAGCATGGAGGAACGTGAGGGAGCCCGCTACTATACTATGCGTGATTTACGCAATGGCAATGTGGTAAAAAATGTGACCCTTTCTTCTGCTCGACGTCTGTGGCACTATGCCATCACTCAATATGCCAAGTTGCCTGCAGAACTCACAAAAGCCGATATCCAGTGGCAGGGGGATATCGGATTGCTTCGTCGTAACAAACAAGGTGATCGTTACAGATACGATTTATTGCAGCAGGTAGATGATGGCTACCGGTTTTATTTCGGTGTAACCGAGGATGGTATCCACGGGCAGTGGTTACAGCTTGTGGGTCTGGATGACGATTGATTTTCCCGAATTTCAGGATGCTTTCATGGCCGTTCGTTTTGGGATTCTTACCATATCGGATCGCTCAGCGTTGGGGATCCGCGCAGATACCTCTGGACCGGCGTTAGCGGAAAGGGTCCAGAATTTGGGATGGGAAATAATCTGCCAGGAGATATTACCGGACGACCAGCAGGCCATAAGTGAAAAACTAAGCTCTTGGGCGGATAGTGGTAAGCTGGATGTGATATTAACTACTGGGGGGACAGGATTTACTTCGAGGGATGTGACCCCAGAAGCCACGTTATCGGTAATCGAGCGCCAGGCTTCAGGATTGGCGGAAGCCATGAGAGCCGCAAGTTTACAGGTAACCCCTCATGCTATGCTTTCGCGAGCGGTAGCCGGAATTAGAAAGCAGACGTTGATTATTAACTTACCAGGTAACCCAAGGGCTGCTTTAGAAAACCTCGAGGTCGTGATCCCTGTGATACCCCATGCTGTTGAGTTGTTGGGAGACGAGGAACAGGCTGAGGCGGGACACCAATATAAAAAGCAGTCACATTAGGAGGTTGATTTTCGTTTTTATATTGAGTAGAATTGGGTAAGTTTATTCACCCTTGAAATATCACTTTGGAGGAGTAAAAATGGAAGACAAAGAGCAGCTTCTTAACTTGTGGCGCTACTGGTTGTTTGGCTGTTTTTCGATTACTTTTGCGGCCATCACCACATATATCGGATTGTTCGCAAATCGCAATGCTTGGTTAGCCATAAAAGCGGGTTTTCCTATCTGGGGAATTACAGGTGTGCTCTGTATCCTCTGGTACTACGGTTATAAGTTTTATTTGAATCGCAAGTATCCAGGATGAAAGGCTCTCCAGAGGGGGTGCTTTCGTTTGTTAGTACTAACAGCAGAAAAACAGCGTCAGAGAGGAAGCTGGCGCTGTTTTCTTATTGGGGCGATGATACCTATTTGTACCCCCTAAAATAAAACCTGCCGGGCGATGACCAATCGGTTGATCTCGCTGGTGCCCTCGCCAATGGTCATCAGGCGTGCGTCCCGGTATATACGTTCCACAACATATTCTTGGCTGTATCCATACCCTCCCAGGATTTGTATGGCATTTCTACAGACCTGTTCTCCCATTTCGGAGGCGTACAATTTTGCCATGGCAGCTTCTTTTGAAAAAGGCCGTCTTTGATCCTTGAGCCAGGCTGCATAATAAACCATCAGGCGAGCGGTTTGTATTTGTGTGGCCGCGTCTGCTATCATCCACTGAATGGCCTGATGCTGGGCCAGGGGGACACCGAAAGCCTGGCGTTCTTTTGCATAATCAACCGCAATCTCATAGGCGGCTTGAGCCAGTCCAACTGAAAGAGCCCCGATCCCAATACGGCCTACGTCTAGTACGGCCAGGGCTTGATGTAACCCTTTATTGGCTTCACCCACTAAAAAATCTTTTGGGACTCTCACGTTATCATACGTGACTGCATGGGTCGGAGAACCTCTTACCCCCATCTTCTTTTCGGGTGGGTCAATGATTAAGCCGGAGGTCACCGTGGGTACGACGATCAGGCTCAAGGCTCGGGAATCGCCTTCCATGCCTGTGCGGACCAGGGTTACGATGAAATCAGCAATGCTTGCATTGGTGCACCACATCTTGCTCCCGTGTATGACCCATTCGTCTCCCTCCAGTTTAGCTCTGGTTTGGACACCTCCACGAAGGTCTGAGCCAGCCCCGGGTTCAGTAAGAGCCAGAGCCGCAAGTTTGCCTTTTCCAGTGACTACGGGGGGCAAAAAATGCTTCTTTAATTGCTCCGAACCGAAAAGGGATACGGCTCCACATCCTAAACTGTTATGCGCGGCGATGGTTATCGCTGTACTGCCACAGCCCCATCCGAGTTCTTCGATGGCAATAGCCGCGCTGATAGCGTCTATACCTGCACCCCCATATTTTTCCTCAACGTTTAAACCCAATAACCCCAAAGGTCCCATCTTACGGATACCATCCCAGTGTAACTCAGACCTCTCGTCAACTTCTTTGGCCTTGGGTTTGACCTCCCGCTCAACGAAATCATGCACCGTATGTTGCCACATGCGTTGTTCTTCGGACAGTTCAAAGTTCATTGTTGGTCTCCTTTGTGAGAGGATATTTAGTGTTGCCTACTTTTTTGTGAGAATGCAGACCATACTGATAATGAGCACGATGATGACTGGGACGAGGGCAATGCCTATGGCATAGAGGCTGTAGTGGAAATAATCCGAAATGGAAAATCCAGCTTGCTTGCTTTTCCCTAATTTTGATTTGCATCTCGGGCAGGTTTCCAGACCCTCTGGGAGCATGGCATTACAATTTGGACACCATTCTGGCATGTGACATCTTCCGTTAATTCATAGGCTGATTACAGCTATACTCATACCGATAAATGCATATACGCCAGAGGAATCACCCCAGCTGAAGAGGTTGTCAGCGATTTTTTGCCTGTCGTGGCTCCCACACATTATACAATCAATTGCTGAAATCAACCTTTCATCCCCCTTTCCCTGAGCAGCACCTTCGATAAGGTTTGCGCTGAGTGTGGTTGTTTTCTGGTAGGCTGTTTCAACTATCTGCATGTTCCACTCACGCAGGTCAAACTGAGGTGCTAAGAGGTGTTTCCAGCGATTGATCGAAAGTAAACATCCAATAATAATGTCATCACCAAAGGGAGTTAATCCACCCCCGATACCCAACAGCTCACTGATAGGCTGGGTTGTGTCTGGAAATTGATGGTCAGAAAATCGTTTATTGAGAAGGCAAATGATTTGTACAAAGTTATCTTTTTTATTTGCGCTTATCTTGCCTGGCTGTTGAAGGCAGGTAAGGATAGCGTTCAAGCCTCTGCTTTGGTTTTTCTCCCTGGCCATCATTGCATAGTAGTCAAATTGGTAAAGGCGATCTTTTTTTGTTAGGTAGTGTAGAGGGGGATGGGGAGCACGCCAAATAGTATCAGGTGTACAAGTTATAAAAATCCCAGGTTGGGGAAAGTACAGGCCCCTGGAGGACAGTTCCCCCTGTTCACCCAGAGGGATATCAAAAGAGAAAGAACCACTTTCTAAGACGATGGTAAATGGACTGCCGAATTTTTCGTTGGTGAGGAATATCAGCCATCTACTATCTGACTTCAAGAAAAGACCTCGAGAGGATTGGCCAAGGACAGTAAAGGTGTTGTATTGTTGGATGACTTGCCATGCAAATTCCCCGATGTGTATTGCAGGGAGAACTTCTTGTTGTGTTGAGCCCATAATAACCACAAAACTTCGGACAGTTTGTCACCAAACGTTGATTGTAGTATTATAATGGCACACTGTGTAAGGTAAGGTATTTGGTAGTACCCGATGTGCAAGAAGATATGATCATATGACAACAATGCCCACATGCGGGTGAAATGTACAAAGGTTTACTAAACAAGCATCAACAACCTACAGGATTTATAGGGATAAAAATTTCTAGTTGGGGAAGGGAAGAGGTGAATTAGGGATTTCTTGGCGCGCGTTGGCGCGTTTTTACTTTAATCTCACAAAGGAGAAAACATCATGCGTTTAGAACCACCTGTAAAAGTCACACAAGAAGAGTATACAATTAATGTCCGCGACATCGAACCATTGCTTCAGGCACCTCCCATGGACATGAAGCCATGGCCTCCAGCTACCATTGATCTTAAAGACGGCTCACAAATGTTCATCCGAGAAGCCAGGCTGGAAGAAGCACCAACTTTGATGAAATACGTCAGGGAGGTTATGGATGTAGACCATGATTTCTACGATATTGTTGGTGCGCGTGTATATGCTGAGTTGTTAGGGTGGTACCGTAAACGCCTTAAAGACCCCTACGTGATTATTGGGATGATAGATGGAGAGTTGGCCGGGCTGGTCAATGGTCGCCTTATGAATGAGGATATCCATATCAGCCATCATACAATGACCTTCAAGCGTGGGGGACGTATTGGCGCGGCCTTGTTTTATTGCAAGGCTTATTACGCGTTTGAGGTCCTGGGAAACAAGGAGTTCTGGTCAACGTACGAGAGCTATAATGGTTGGCGTATTGGTTTCTTGGGAATGGCACAACCCAGCTATCCATGGCCGGAGTATCAACACGAACTTGGCGGCGCGCGGGTTTACTACGTGACCAAGAAATATTGGGACCAGGCAATTAAAGAATATTCCCGTCAGTTAGTGGGTGCTGAACTTAAATTTGACGTACCCAAAGAGGTGATCAAGGCAAACGAAGTCTTGAAGGTGCCTGATGAGGTGACAGTCTGATATTCAGAGATATGCATCCCATGCATCGGGACTTCGTGATAGCGATTCCATGAGATGCATGGGTTCCCTTGATTGAAGTTATTTTCCCAGGATGAAAGTGGTTTAGTAGGAGGTAGATGTGGCAGTAAGAAAGGTTGAGATACGTTCTGGGGCGTATTACGACTCTGTTGTCCTCATGCAGTTGCAGCGTTCGCTATCAGAGCAATCTGGCGTTTTAGATGCCGGCGTGGTTATGGGGACGGAAGCGAATAAGGATGTGCTGAGGCAGAGTGATCTCCTGGTTCCAGAGGCAGAGGCTGCCGAAGCGGATGATATGGTTATTGTGGTCAAAGCCGAAGATGAGAGTACAGCCCAGGCAGTCTTGGATAAAGTTGACGAGCTTATTGCCGCTCGTCGTGGGAGGGGTGCTGAAGAGGATTATCTGCCGAAAAGTATAGAGTCTGCCGCGGATATGCTACCTGAAGCTCAATGGGTGCTGGTATCCGTTCCCGGACGTTTCGCTTCGGGTGTATCACGCGAAGCGCTGAGGTTGGGAAAACATGTCTTTCTTTATAGTGACAACGTCTCTCTTGAGGACGAGGTGGCTTTGAAGAAGATAGCAGCGGAAAAGGGCTTGTTGGTCATGGGTCCGGATTGTGGCACCGCCATTGTGAACGGGATAGGTCTGGGTTTTGCCAATAAAGTCCGCCGTGGTTCGATTGGTATGGTGGCGGCCTCGGGAACCGGTTTGCAACAGGTATCCTCCCGCATCCACCAGTTGGGTGAGGGCATCACGCACGCTTTTGGTACCGGAGGCCGAGACCTTTCTAAAGATGTAAAAGCAGTTACAGCTCGTATGGGCTTTGATCTCCTTAGTCGTGATCCAGACACCAAAGTGATCGTTCTGGTATCCAAACCACCCTCCGCTGAAGTGGCAGACGACCTGGTTAAAAATGCCCGTAAGATAGAAAAACCGGTGATAGTAGATTTCATAGGCTATTCCACCCCCTCCAGACAGGTGGACAATGTGATTTTTTCGACCACGTTTGACGAAACCGCTGAACTGGCGGTCAGGTTGGCTTCAGAGGGAGAAGTAAAACCTGAACGAACACCGAAGCTGGATGCATTTGCCTCCGGTCAGCGTTACCTGCGGGGGCTATTTTCTGGAGGCACCTTAGCTTACGAGGCCATGTTGATCCTTCAGAACTACCTGCCTGTGGTTTATTCCAATGCACCCCTGGATAAAACATACCGGCTTGAAGATTCGCTGATCAGCCAGGCAAACACAGTCGTTGACCTGGGTGAAGATGAATTTACAGTTGGGCGATTGCATCCCATGATGGACAACGACCTCCGCATCCGCCGTTTGGAAAAGGAAGCAGATGATCCCGAGGTGGCTGTCATCCTCTTGGATGTGGTGCTGGGGTATGGTGCTCATCCCGATCCAGCCAGTGAATTGGCCCCAGCCATAGCCAGAGCGCGGGATAGAGCGAAGAGGGCAGGAAGGCATCTTGAAGTAGTCGCGGTTGTCTCCGGAACGGATGAAGACCCTCAAGGAATGAAAACTCAGGTCAAAAAGCTCCAGGAAGCTGGTGTCGTTGTAGAGACCAGCAATGATGCGGCAGTGCGGTACGTCGGTCGCTTAGTCCAAGCGTTGGAAAAAGATGGGAAGCCCATGGCAGAAAGTCAATTTAAATCAGTAGATATGGATGTCATTAAGCAACCTCTGGCAGCCATAAACGTAGGTCTGGAATCATTCACAGAAAGCGTGGAAGCACAAGAGGCGAAAGTTATCCAGGTGGACTGGCGTCCTGCCGCAGGTGGGGATGAAAAATTGATGGCTATTCTGGAACGAATGAAGGGGAAATAATTTTATCGAGGCGATTTCTGGCTGAAAAATTTTCAAGACCACTATGGTGATGAATTCTGTTGCTGGTGTATTCTGATGATGGAGGTGAGTGATGGATATAGAAAAAGCAAATGCTGAAGCAACAAAACGTATGATGGAAGCCCGGCCTGTTTTAGTAGGCTTGGGTAAAGCCATTGATGTCATTCCAGGTATGCGGGAAAACGTATTGTTACATGCCGGACCACCCATAACCTGGGAGCGTGCCTCCGGCCCAATGCGAGGTGCGATTACCGGAGCCCTTATTTTTGAAGGGAAAGCCAAGGATATGTCTGAGGCTCAAGCCCTGGTTGAGTCCGGCCAGATTGAGCTTGAACCCTGCCATCATCATCAAGCTGTGGGGCCAATGGCGGGTATTACCTGCCCTTCTATGTCGGTATACATTCTTGAGAACAAAACCCATGGCAACACGTCTTATTCCAATTTGAACGAAGGATACGGAAAAGTGCTGCGTTATGGGGCCTACAGTGAAGAAGTTTTAGATCGCTTGCGGTGGATGGAAGAAGTGATGGCACCCATCCTGGCAGATGCCATTGAAGCCAGTGGAGGTATCGACATCCGTGCCTTGTTAGCTGAATCCATGCATATGGGTGACGAGGGTCATAACCGGAATAAAGCAGGCTCGATTTTATTTACCACCAGACTCGCCCCTTACATTGTACGGGTAGCCAAAGATAAAAGTGTTGCCTCAGAAATATTGCGCTTTCTAGGTGAAAATGCTCTGAGCGTGCTCAATCCCGTTATGGCGGCTTGTAAGGCCATGGCAGACGCTGCACACAACGTTGAAGGGAGCACAATCGTGAGTGTGATGGCCAGAAATGGTACCGATTTTGGCATACGGGTGAGTGGGATTGGAGACCGCTGGTTTACTGCGCCAGTTACGGTTCCCAAGGGATTGTACTTCCCCGGTTTTACCGAGGCGGATTCCAGTGGTGACATTGGTGACAGCACAATTACCGAAACGGCAGGCATTGGCGGTTTTGCCATGGCGGCTGCCCCTGCCATTGTGACCTTTGTTAGCGGAACGCCTAAAGATGCCCTCAACGCCACTTTGGAAATGTACGAAATCTGTTATGCGGAACACAAGTATTTTACAATCCCACCACTTGACTTTCGAGGCACTCCCATTGGTATTGACATTCGCAAGGTGGTGGAAAAGAGCATGACTCCTCGGATCAATACGGGTATCGCTCACAAGGAAGCTGGTGTGGGTCAGGTTGGAGCCGGTCTTGTACGCCCACCCATGAAGATATTTGAGGAAGCCCTGTTGTCATTTGCAGAGCGTTACGGGTTTGAATAATTGGTCATTCTCACATCTTTACTTCCAGTCTCCTGCTAAAAAGAGAAAGGATTTAACCCATGGAACGTGAACAGTTTATAAAAATGATGAATAGCGCCAAGCTGTATGACCTGACCCAGGGGTGCAGCATATTTACCCCTCCTTTTCCCGGAGATAAGGCTTTGGAGATTCATTTCTTCAAACGTGTCACGGGTGCATATGGTGGGGGAGCGGGGGCAAATGGGCAGATACTGAACTGGAGCAACTCCGTCGGGACCCACCTGGTAGGTGAAACTGCTTTCCATTCAGGCGGTCGCCGCATTTCAGATATTCCGCTAAAGGATTTATGTGGGCCAGGTGTAGTCGTGGATATCTCCGAGGCGGTGTCAGATTATAGCCTCTACACGCCAGAGATGATCACCCAGAGAGCGGATGTTCGTAAAGGGGATATCCTGATCATCAATACGGGCTACCACAAATATTCGTGGGACTGGCCGGATGTTCATAACCCTAAAGCGCAAGGTGGTGTGGAGTCGAAGGAGTTCGGGTTTTTGGTGCGTCACCCTGGCCCCTCTCCGGATTTCTTTAAGTGGGCCTTGGATATGAAGCTCAAAATCATCGGAGTGGATTGTGGTTGTGCTGAACATCCCATGAACACGCCGATTCGTTATATGCATGACAACGAATTTAAAAAAGCGGAGAGCAAGCTGAAATTCGAGTATGGGAAGTCGTGGGATGAGATGTTCCCCCAGGACGAGTACTATAAGCTGACCCACATCACCATGCCCAAAGCGCATTTGCTCCTGGCAGAATCCATCGTGGGCGATATTGATAAACTGAACAATCAGCGAGCCTGGATCATGATTTACCCCATTCCGTTTATGGAAGCCGAGTCTGCTTGGGCGCGGGCTTGTGCCCTGCGACCACCTGAGGGTATGGGGGAGGATGAGTTCTTCCAAATCATGGAAGCCTCTGAAAAGTTGGATCTCACCATCCCCTTCAGTGTCCAGACACCTCAATGGGCGAACTATGTGCCCTTGTCTGTGACGTATATAAAGCGCGTGGGCGGGCAGTATTTTGGCATGGGGCGCAACACTTCCATTTGCAACGCCAGTATCCACCTGGCTACCCACATGGATGGTGAGAAACATTTCTGGCCCAAAGGTCGTGCTATTGGTGAGGTGCCACTAGAGGATTGGGTTGGCCCCGGAGTGATAGCTGATATCTCTCACCTGGTTAGCGATTCGAGTGTGTACACTCCCGAGATGATCGAAAGTGTGGTAGAAGTCCGCCAGGGAGATATCCTGATCATTAAGACTGGCTGGTATAAATATGGTTGGATTAGCCCTGAATCGGATGAATTTCGTTACATGATCAAGCATCCTGGCCCCTCACCGGATTTTTCAGACTGGTGCATCCGAAAGAAAATCAAATGGTTGGCGGTTGATGCTGTGAGCCAGGATCACCCCATGAATACCATACAGCGCATCTGGCACCCCAAGACATTTCAGGAGGCTAACCGGAAATTGAAAGAGCAGTTTGGCAAGGATTGGGATGAGATGTACCCCCTTGACAAGTACTATCAGGATACCCACCTGAACCTTTTCCCCAAGAAGATAGTCCATGCTGAGAACCTAGGCAATGATATAACCCATACGGAAAGCGGCAGGTATTACATTGGCTGTTATTTACAAAAGGGCATGGAAGTTACTTCTATGTGGGGTCGCTTTGTGGCCTTCAAAGAAGGTGGCTAGAGATGATAAAGACCTGACAACTTGTTCCCTGTCAGGTTTGATTTTCTTTCGAACTTTGGAATCAAGTCCCTGAGCGCGGAATAAGGTGAGAAGGATCTCATTCTCCACTGGAGCAGTTGCGCAACCTGTTTATCCGTTTGAGTGAACAATGGGATAACTGTCAGGTGTTCGATTGGAGGAAAGACGTGCCCCAGACCAACAATGGCATTAAACAAGCCGTCGGTCGCATGGCCATGCACAGTTGTACGGTGCAGGGTTTCAAATCCTGGTCGGGGATGTGGGCTGCATAAGTGTTAACCGGCCCGGGCATGAACTGGTTGGGACGCCAATTGACCGGAGAGCATTTCACTGATACCAGTTTTACTAACCGCTGATGTTACAAGTACTACTTTTTTTCAGACTTGCGCTATAATTGAACTGCGAATTTGTCTGACAAATTATATCTCGTGAAAAACGTTGCATATTTCCCTTTCTAACAAGCAGGTTGTCAATTAATTTTGGATAAGTAGTTCGATATACTATAGGTGCTCATCGATCTCCTGGCTGCATACATTGAAGTCTAATCGCCGAGGCTAGTCTGCATGGATAAAGGTTTCCATCTATCAGGAACTGGGGGGCCGAAGAGAGAGGGGGTGATTCTATCGAGAGATAGATAAAGCGCAAGTGCTGCGCATCTAAGTTTTTTAGGTTATTGAAAAGTTCTTGCGCGCAAGAAGACACTGTGCCGTAAGGTTTCTGGCTAAATAGATTTGGAGGATGAAGACATGCGTAAGTTACTCTATATCATACTGGTTCTAGTGATTGTTCTGTCTGCTGGGTGCGCTCCCCCGGCACCCACACCAGTGGTCATCGTAACAGCTACTCCAGCCCCAGAAATGAAATATAAAATGGCAGCGATTCTCCCAGGTGTTATCACAGACGCTGACTATAATACCCTGGGGTACATTGGTATTACTACAGTGCAAACTGACCTGGGCATCGATGTGGCCTATTCCGAGAGCGTGGCGGTGCCGGATGTCGACAGAGTCATGCGTGAATACATTGACGATGGTTACAACATTATCTTCACACACGGCGGCCAATTCGTCTCCCAGACCCAAGCACTGGCGGTTGAATTCCCGGATGTTTATTTCATCGCCGAGGGCGACTCGCCAGTCGAAGACCCCCCTGCCAACTTCTGGATTATCGACCGCAACTTCCATATCGGCTTTTACGCCATTGGCGCTCTAGCGGCGAAGCAAACCCAGACCGGTAAGATCGGCTACATTGGCGGGTTGACCCTGCCTTTCTCCTATGCCGAGGTTCATGCCATGGAACAGGCGATTTCCGATCTGGGACTCGACGTTGAGTTAAAGCCAGTCTGGGCTGGCGATTTCAACGACCCTACCAAAGCAAGAGAACTGGCAGGCGCCATGATTGCAGAAGGAGTAGATGTGATCGTAGGCTCGCTTAACCTTGGTATGTTCGGCTTGTTCGAAGCCGCCAAGAGCGCGGACACGCAAGTGTGGGTAACAGCGAAGTACACCGACAAGTCCAGCTTCGCCCCAGACAACTGCATTACCTCACTGCTTTACGATTGGGCGGGGCCGTTGAAGGAGATCGTCCAGAAGATCATATCTGGTGAGACCGGTGGATATTATCCTCTGGGCTTCGATACCGGGGTTGCGCTTCAATTTCCACTCCGCAACGTATCCGAAGAGCTCAGCAGCGAAATCGAGCAGATCACTGTCGACATAGCCTCGGGCAAGATCGAGGTGATAAAGAACATCGAACCAATTGAATAACAAACCATATGAAGCTTTAACGAAGTCTTGTGGGAGGCGTATCCAGGTGTTGATTTCAAGGCGCACCGAACCGCCAGTTTATTGGCACCTGGAAGCTTACGCCTCCTACATGGTTTGGCATAAGAATAGGTTGAACAGCCTTGACATTCTATAGGTGTAGTATCTTATGACAAATTCTTGTATCCTACAAATGAAGGGCGTTAAAAAGTCTTTTGGAACCGTAGTTGCCTTAGACGATGTCAATTTTGAATTAAATAGTAAAGAAATAAACGGCCTTCTGGGTGGGAATGGAGCGGGGAAAACCACCCTAATGAACATCCTATACGGCCTCTACAAACCAGATGCAGGCGAGATCTACCTGCATGGTGAGAGAGTAGAGATTCAATCACCAAAAGACGCCATCAAGCATAGGATCGGCATGGTTCACCAACACTTCCTTCAAATCGAGAGCTACACGGTAACCGAAAACATCGTTTTGGGGACACCTTTGAAGAATAGACCCACATTGAACCTTGCCGAACAAGAGGAAAAGATCACAGATCTCTCAGAGAAATTTGGGTTAGCAGTCAACCCTCGCGCGCTGATCGGTGAGCTCCCAATCGGGATTCGGCAGAAAGTTGAGATCCTAAAAGCAATCTATCGAGGCGTTAAAATCCTGATATTGGATGAGCCGACTACCAACCTCACCCCTCAGGAGGTGGATTTCCTCTTCAATTCCCTGCGAGCAATGGTAGAGGAAGGTATGAGCGTCGTCTTCATCACTCACAAGCTTAGGGAAGCACTAAGCGTTTGCGACAGAATTTCAGTTCTAAGAGATGGTAGGTATGTGTTCAGTATACACCGCGATGAGGCCACGGAGGAGGCATTAGTCAGGGGGATGGTTGGCGAGAGGTTAGATATCGATAAAAGCCTGCTGTTCTCCAAGCCTGAGTCCATTCGAGAAATCGAGCCTACTTCGGTTGAGTTTGTAGAGCCTGTATGCAAAGAGCGAGTCGTACTGAATGTTGAAGGTCTGCATGTTAGAGATGAGGCAGGGGGAATACCGATCATCAGAGATTGTTCTTTCCACGTTTGCGAGAAGGAAATATTTGGAATCGCGGGTGTAGCTGGAAACGGACAACAGGAACTGGTAGAAAGCCTGATCGGCATCAGGCCAGTTGCCCAAGGCCGCGTTTTGATTAACGACACGAATGTCGCCGATGTAGAGACAAGAAAATTGTTGGAGAAGGGAGTAACTTACATTCCAGAAGACCGACTGAATGACGGCTTTTTACCCACTGCCAATGTTGCACAGAACTTAATCTTGGGTTACCACAATCAGGCACCGTATAGCAAACGAGGCTTCCTGGATTGGAAAGCTATCTTCCGGGCAGCTGAAAAGCTGATAAGGGAGTACACCATCATGACGCCAAGCGCACAAGAGGTTGCTGCGAATCTTTCAGGGGGGAACATCCAGCGAGTAATGCTAGCCCGAGCCTTTTCTCGCCCGTCTAGGTTACTCATCGCACACAACCCGACCAGAGGCCTGGATATCCAATCGACGGATTTTGTTTACACAAAGCTCCTAGAACGAAAGGATGAAGGGATGGCCATACTACTGATCTCAGAAGACCTAGACGAGCTTCTGCGTTTATGTGACAGAATTGCGACCATTTATCGAGGCGAAATTGTGGGCGTGCTCGAGCGAAGTAAATTTGACAGGTACGAAATAGGACGGATGATGAGCGGAGTGAAAACCCATGAACGAACGAACTAATACTAGAGGTTTAAAGGTAACCAACCTGGTTAACAATTTTGGACCTTATCTCCTGGCTATTGTAGCATCCTTCCTCGCTTCCGGGATTTTTATTGCCCTAATGGGTTTTAATGTGCCCAAAGCGTATGCAACTATCCTTTTCACTTCGTTTAGAACCCCAAACGGATTTGTCCAGACTCTGCTCAAATTTGTTCCCCTGCTGTTGCAGGCGCTGGCATTCACCATACCCTTAGCAGCCGGAAAATTTAACATCGGGGGCGAAGGACAGCTCATCGTCGGCGCTATCGGTGCGACCGCCGTCGGTATTTTGTTTTCCGACCTTCCACTGCCGCTTTTGCTTCTTCTAGTCCTAATATCTGGCATCCTGTTCGGTTGCCTTTGGGCCGCAATACCTGCGTGGCTGTTGTACCAGTTCAATATCAATGAAATACTTACAACGGTCATGATGAACTTTGTCTCCTTCAGCCTCATCGATTACGTCGCCACGGAAATCTGGCGCGACCCGATGGCAGGACACCCCACGACTATTCCAATTGGGACAGGAGGCGAGCTTCCCCTGATAGTTTCTAGACCGCCGCTGCACTCTGGAATCATTCTGGTTATAGCTATAGCCATCGCAGTGTACATCTATACCAACCGAACTTCGGCAGGGTATGAACTTGTCGCTACTGGTTCAAACCCCAGAGCATCCCAAGTCTATGGGATAAACGTCCGCAGGATGTTTCTTCTCTCCCTTATCCTGGGCGGCGCCCTCGCTGGTCTCTCTGGTGCCATTGAAGTAGCTGGCGTCCAACACCGGCTAATCGAAGGGTTACAATCCAATTATCTTCTTCTAGGGATTATTATCGGCCTAATCGCCAAGGGTAACAATCTGACCGTCCCATTTGTGGCCTTCTTTATTGCTGTCTTGGAGGTCGGTGCAAGTGCCTTGCAGCGGACAATGATGATACCTGGCGAAATGGTATTTATCGTGGAAGCTTTAATACTTCTCTTCGTTTTATTATCAGATGTAGTCAGGAGGCGCTAGACCATGGGTGAGTTTGAGCTACAATTTGTAAATTTCTCAAGCCTGGTTATGCTTGCCCTGGTCCCTTACGTCTTGGCGAGCCAGGGGACCATGTTGGGCGGACGAACTGGTCTCTTCAACGTGGCTCAGGAGGGGATCATGCTCGTCGGAGCTTCGCTGGGTTTCCTGGGTGCTTACCTGTACGGCAACCTGGTTTATGGCCTTCTTTTGGCGACGCTGGTCGGAGCACTCTTCGGCCTAGCGCTAGCCTACTTCACAACCTCTCTGAAGATGAACCAATTTGTCATCGGATTGGCGCTCTTCTTCTTCTGCCTGGGCTTATCAACCCTGGCTTATAAGTTTGTGATTGGCGTCACCTTGCAGCCCCCGCTTATCCCTACGCTTCCCAAGGTGCCCATACTAGGCCTCAGCCAAATACCGATTCTAGGCGAGATCCTCTTCAACCAGAACCTGATAGTCTACTTTGCCATCCTCCTGTCTATCTTTCTGTATTACCTGCTCTACAAGACAAGCATTGGTCTAGAACTCAAGGCTGTAGGCGAAAACCCCAAAGCAGCAGATAGCCTGGGAGTGAATGTATCGCGGATGCGTTATATCACAGCCATTGTGGGTGGAATGCTGATGGGGTTAGCGGGCGCCTACCTGCCCATGGTCTATACTGGCACTTTTACAGAAGGCATGGTGCAGGGTAGAGGTTGGATCGCGATTGCACTAACCTTCTTCGGTGGATGGAGCCCGCACTTGATCCTGCTTGGGTCGCTCTTTTTTGCAGGCATAGATGTCCTGGCTCTCAGAGCGCAGGTCGGAGGGTTGGGGATTCCTTACCAGTTTCTGCTCACCTTACCTTACCTTGGCACCATCCTTGTCATGATTTTCGCCTCGAAATGGGTCAGAGCACCAGCATTCCTGGGTCAAAATTACGACCGTGAGAGAAGGACTCTGACATAACGCTGTTACTGACAAGCAAGCAGATGGCCGAGGAAACGCCGGTTTTGATGGAGTATTCCAAAAAGGTAATGAAAGTTGCCCACGATTTCTACGGCATTAGTGGGGTCGCTTTGTGGCCTTCAAAGAAGGCAGCTAGAGAAGATAAAAACCTGACAGCTTGTTCCCTGTCGGGTTTGTTTTTCCTATGATACTCATCACCGGTGCAGCAGGAAAGACGGGCCTGGCGGTTATTCGCTCATTGGTTGCTAAAGGGGTGGATGTCCGTGCCTGGGTATACCGTCCAGAGCAAAAGCAGGTTATGGAGTCGCTCGGGGCGAAGGAAATTATCGTGGGGGATATGCGTTCCCTTTCAACCGCAAAGCAAGCACTCCGAGGCGTACAGGCGGTTTATCATATTTGTCCAAATGTCCACCCAGACGAAGTTGAAATTGGTCAGGTACTTATTACGGCTGCACAGAAGGTGGGGTTAAATTATTTTGTTTTTCATTCTGTTCTACACCCTCAGGTCGAGGCGATGCCCCATCATTGGAAAAAATTGCGGGTTGAGGAGATGTTGCTCGCCTCGGGATTATCATTCACCATCCTTCAACCTGCTGCTTACATGCAAAATATATTGATTCACTGGCAAAAAATATCAACCGAAGGTGTTTATCCAATTCCCTACGCAGCCCAAACGCGGATCAGCATGGTTGATCTGGAGGATGTGGCACAGGTTGCTTCGCTGGTCCTCACAGAACCTGGACATGGGCGGGCCACGTATGAATTAGTGGGTTCAGAGGCATTATCTCAACTGGAAGTTGTTGCTGTCTTGCGTGAATGTCTTGGAAGGTCTGTACGGGTTGAGGTCGTTTCCGGTGAGGAGTGGGAAAAAGCAGCCCGATCTTCGGGTTTGGGTACTTATGCCATCGAAACCCTGGTCAAGATGTTTGCTTATTATGAACAATATGGGTTCGAGGGTAATTCTCGGGTTCTAGAATGGCTTCTAGGACGTCCTGTGACCACATTTGCGTCCTTTGTTTTACGGGTAGCTCGAGAACAATCGCAGAGGGTTGATAAAACAAAAAGGAATTAATTTATTTTTTTCCCAGGTACTGGGAAGTTTATGCTAGAATGAACACCTGTTGTTAAAGACTATGTGTATGGCCTCGTTTTGAATTTTTACTAAGGAGGAACTTATCTATGAAACCAGCCCCTTTTGAGTATTACGCTCCAGCTACTGTTGAAGAGGCCCTACCTCTTCTCGGTGAGTATGGCTACGAAGCGAAAATATTGGCCGGGGGGCAAAGTCTAATCCCCATGATGAACTTTCGGTTGGCTCAACCCTCAGTTCTGATTGACATTAATAACTTATCCGAACTGTTTTACATTCGCCCAGGAGACAGCGGAGTATGTATCGGTGCGATGACTCGTCATTGTCAAGTGGAAAGGGATACCTTGGTCAGTGAAAGGGCTGCCTTGCTTTACGAGACCATGCCCAAGGTAGCGACACAACAGGTTCGCAACCGGGGAACGATTGGTGGCAGCCTGGCGCACGCAGACCCTGCAGCCGAGTTAGGAGCCGTGAGTATAGCCATGGATAGCCGTTTTCGTATTCGCAACCAGAAAGGTGAGCGTTGGGTGAATGCGGATGATTTCTTTGTTGGCATGTACACTACGCTTCTGGAACCTGAAGAATTGTTGGTTGAGATTATGTTTCCATCTCTACCGCCCCGATCTGGCTGGTCGTTGGTGGAGGTGGCTCGCCGTCCTCACGATTTCGCGCTGGTGGGAGTCGTGGCTGTAGTCGCACTGGATAAAAATGACCGATGTACACACGTTCGCCTGGTGTTGTTGAGTGTGGGCGACAGGCCGATGGTTGCTCATCAGGCGATGAAGACCCTTCTAGGTCAAACCCCATCATCAGGGGTAATCCGCGTGGCTGCCGAGACTGCTGCTAAGGAGGATATTGACCCAGGCAGTGATATCCATGCATCGGCAGAATTTCGCCGACACCTGGCAGATGTTTTAACCAGGCGATCTTTAGAGCAAGCTTTTGAACGAGCAAAAGCGAATTAATTGTAGGAGTTACGCACTTGAATGAAGAAACCAGCGAGTCGAGTGATCCGAGCGACCTGTGCCCCGTAGGGGTAAGCGAGGATTGTATTGCCTGTCCTTGCGGTTTGGGCAAGGGAGGTCCATTTTGGCGCAGTGGTTTCGACACAGCTCAACCCAGGTCTTGATCTCGATACGGCCTTTACAGGCCACTCGATTGGCGAACTGCGCAACTTCTGTGATTGATTAATTTCAGGTAATTGAGGTCGGTAAAGGTATAATGATCATTCCATAAGGAGATGTCCATGAGCAACTTAATAGACGTGACCGTTACAGTAAATGGGAAACAATACGAGCGCACCATAGAACCACGTCTTTTGTTGAGCGACTTTTTACGGCATGAGTTGGGGCTGACAGGAACCCATGTAGGATGTGAACATGGGGTCTGTGGGTCGTGCACAGTCCTTCTGGATGGGAAGGCTGTCCGTTCCTGCTTGATGTTTGCTGTTCAAGCTCAAGGGCACGAAGTGATGACTGTAGAGGGTTTGGGAACGATTGAGGACTTGCATCCCATTCAAGAAGCTTTTTGGGAGGCACACGGCTTACAGTGTGGTTTCTGTACGCCGGGAATTCTGATGACACTTGTGCCCTTTCTGGAAGAGAATCCAGATCCCAATGAAGAGGAGATTCGCGAAGCCATTTCAGGGAACCTGTGCAGATGTACTGGTTATCAGCATATTGTTGATGCAGTTAAGCTTGCTACAGAAAAAATGAGAGCGTAAGAGAATACCTGTGATTCTGAGACCATGTGGATTTATCGTGATTTTGTGATATCAGGAGAGGAACTGTGACCAAGAGCTATGTTGGCCAACGAATAAAAAGGAATGAAGACCCTCGTCTGTTGACGGGGCAAGCGTTGTTTGTAGACGATGTACAGATACCCGGAATGCTCCACGCTGCCTTTTTACGCAGCGATTATGCTCATGCCCGTCTGCGAGGCGTTGATGTAACCAAAGCTCTGAAACGAGAAGGGGTAGTAGCTATTTACACTGCCAGGGATATGGGTGATGATTGGAAACCAGGACCTCCTTTGGTTTCTCCACCTGCCACGGTTGAAAACGTCGTTTTTCATTCGCGAACTCAGGTTCCCCTGGTCAAGGACAAAGTCCGCTATGCTGGTGAGCCCATTGCGGTTGTCGTTGCTACAAGCCGCTATATTGCTGAAGACGCAGTAGATGACATTGTTGTGGATCTCGAGCCCCTGGAAGTAGTTGTAGACCTGGAAAAAGCCCTGGCAACGGATAGCCCCCGCGTGCATGATGACCTGGACTCGAACCTGGCAGCTCATCTTTCACAGGAGAAAGGGAATTATCAGGCTGCCCGTGAAAAAGCCGATCTGGTCATAAAAAGGCGTTTTTACATAGACAGGGGGGCAGCAGCGGCAATGGAGAATCGGGGAATCGTGGCTCAATGGGATGTTAAAAGCCAGCAACTCACTGTTTGGGACACAACGCAAGCACCAATTCCCATACGTAATGGGTTGGCAGCCAGGTTGGGGTTATCAACCCATCAGGTTCGGGTTATAGCACCTTTTGTGGGCGGGGGTTTTGGTCCTAAAATTATGATGTTTTACCCCGAAGAGATGCTCATCCCTTGGTTGTCTATCCAACTTGGACGGCCCATCAAGTGGATTGAGGATAGGCGGGAAAACTTTTTTGCCACCACACAGGAACGGCAACAGATCCATGATGCTGAGATGGCGTTGGCCAAAGATGGAAAAATTTTGGGTATCCGGCATTCATTTATTCACGATACTGGTGCTTACGATCCATACGGGCTGACCATCCCTCTGAATACCCAATCCCACGCCATGGGAGCTTATGATGTCCCCAATTATTTCAGTGAACTCAAGGTTGTGTTTACCAACCGGGTGATCGTTACTCCCGTGCGTGGGGCTGGGAGACCGCAGGGTATCTTCCTAGTTGAACGGCTGCTGGATTTGGCTGCCAAGGAATTGGGCGTTGACCCCGTTGAGATTCGAAAGAAAAACTTTATCCCTGCGAATGCTTTCCCGTACGAGCACAAGATCATAGACCAGGCGTTTGCACCGCTGATTTTCGATAGCGGTAATTACTTACCTGCTATGGAAAAGGCTGTGAGTATGATAGGCTATGAACAATTCGTCAAGGAGGAACAACCACGTTTGCGGAAAGAGGGCCGTCATGTGGGTATCGCCGTTATCCCCTTTATCGAAACGACCGGAGTGGGGCCGTATGAAGGTGCCAGGGTAACGGTCGAGACAAGTGGAAAGGTCAGTGTGGCTACCGGTGTGGGTACACAAGGGCAGGGTCACTTTACTTCTTTTGCTCAAGTAGTTGCTGACCAATTAGGTGTAGATGTGCGGGATGTGCATCTGGTAACAGGTGACACGGCGGAGTTCCATTGGGGGACGGGCACTTTTGCCAGTCGAGGTGCTGTTGTAGCCGGTAACGCGGTCCACGCAGCGGCCAAAGCTGTGCGAGCTAAGGTATTGAAACTTGCCAGCAAGGTGTTGAATACACCCGAAGATGAATTGGAACTGAAGGATGGTTTGGTGCGAGTGGCTGATATACCGCAACGTTCTATCAGCTTGGGAGAATTGGCAGTGTTGGCCAATCCCTTGCGTGGCGCCGTTGAGCCCGGAACAGAACCTGGTCTTGAAGCTACGGATTATTTCGGCCCCCGATATGGAGCTACGGCCTTTGCAGTTCATGCCATGATCATCGAGGTGGATCCGGAAACGATGATGGTGGATATAAAACGATTTGTGGTAGTGGAGGACTGCGGCACCATGCTTAACCCCTTGCTAGTTGAGGGACAGATACATGGTGGGGTATCCATGGGGATTGGCCATTCGTTTTACGAAAAGTTACACTATGATGAGAATGGTCAACTCCTCAATGCCTCTTTTGCCGACTACCTGATCCCAACTTCAATGGAAGTACCACGCGTTGAGATTGGTCACCAGGAAACTCCTTCACCTCTGAACCCAATTGGAAGTAAAGGTGCAGGTGAAGCCGGAGCCATACCTGTTCCGGCGTTGTTTGCACAGGCGATAGAAAATGCCCTGGCTGACTATGATATTGAAATCCTCGAAACACCTCTTAGTCCTAATCGGTTGTTTGAGTTGGTTCATGGGAAGGAGAAAGAGTAATGAGAATAGAAGGAGAATATATCTTCAACGGTCCGCGGGAAGATGTCTGGGAGATCATTCGGGATCCCGAGGTGCTAACCAAAGCTTTGCCAGGAACGCAAAGCTTGAAGCAGGTAAGCGAGAGTATTTACGAAGGTGAATTGTTTGTTCGGGTGGGACCCGTGGTTGGGTCGTTTTCCGGGCGTCTTGAGGTTTCTAATGAAGTACATCCCGAAAGCCTGACCCTGACGGTTGAGGGTGAGGGGAAACCCGGATTTGCCAAGGGTTCTGGGGATGTACAGTTTATTGATAGGGGTGATGGTACTACCTTGTTGAAGTATGCGGGTGAAGTACAGATTGGGGGAAAAATCGCCAGTGTGGGTCAGCGATTGTTGGACACAGTGAGCAAGAGTATGGCTCGACAGGGGCTTGGGGCTGTGGATGAAGCGTTGCAGGCGCGGATAAAAGCAAAGACAGGAGGTGAACAGGTAGAGTATAAACCTCCTTCGGAAGTAGAGTTTGCTGCTGCGGTAGCAAAAGATATGGCGAGTGAGGTGTTCTCTTCCCGATGGGTATGGCTGGTGGTTGCCCTGGTTGCCGTCATCATCTTAGCGATTGTGTTTATTACTAGCTTCAGATGATTTTCAACGATTATCGGAGTTTAGTAATTACCCCTTTTAGGGAGATTCAAGTAAGGTAACTATGTCTGTGAAAGGAGGTGATGTTGGAGAGGCTATGATACTGGGTTAGAACTCGGTGAATTTTGTGGATGAGCTGTTTATCCAATGACATATGGATTTGACGAGTTTTACTCAGTGATTGTGTATAAGCAGAATCTGTGTATAATTGGCTTCGCATCAAGCGGATGGGACGCAAGAGGTCGCGGGATGGAGTGCGGGGTTCAGACCGCGGATAACCGAACGTGTCCGCCGCTCCTAATCACTAGTACAAGGATTAAGGAGGAAGGTAGAAATGAATAACAAATACTTTAGGGAGAAGGGGATTACAGTATTGAGGGCAGTGGTAATAACCATCACCCTTGCCGCCTTGGTTTTGGGAACAACCATGTGTGCAGCGCCACCGGCTACGGAAGTAGCAACGGAAGTAGTTGAAGAGGAAGAGGGTGCTACGCTGGCGATCGAGCATTTCAGTATCATCGCTGGAACGACCTGGTCTGGAGCTCATGATCGCGCGGGGAAGCGCATCGCGGAAAAATATCCAAATGTGGATTACATCTACAGAGAGGAAGTAGGACCTGACGCTGCAGTTCCATACGCTGAAGAATTGATCGCTGAAGGAGCTGACATCGTTGTAGGGAACGCAGAGTTCATGGGTTTGCCTTTGAAGGATATCGCTGAAAAGTACCCGGATGTTTATTTTGTATCCATCATAGCCAGCGATCTCTCCACGAAACCAAACTTCATAAGAATCTTCCCCAGGCAATACCAGGCATTGTACCTGGAAGGGCTTGTCGCAGGGGCGTTGACCCAAACAGGCAACATAGGTATTGTCTCCGCATTTCCATGTGTACAGGTCATCAGACGACAGGCAGGCTTTTTCCTTGGGGTGATGGATGCGGCAGAGTTGCTGGGCAAAGACATTACAGTGTACGTGAAGTATGTCGGTGACTGGTATCTGCCCACGGAAGAGCGAGCGATTGCCGAGACCCTCGTAGATCAGTACAACGTTGATGTCCTGACCCAGCAGACTGACTCCGGCTCTCCGCTGGATGTTGCCCAGGAAAAGGGTATATGGTTCGTTGGAAAGGACATGGACATCGTTGGATTTTACGGCTGGTCTAGCACGGATACTGTGGCCATATCGTTCGACACCCGTTGGGAAGTCCTCTACGACCGGATTATCCAGGATTGGCTAGCTGGTAACAAGAACCCGCAAACAGTGCTGTATCTTGGTATGGAAAGCACAATGACCCTGGCAGATGGCACGGTGGAAGCTACTGTTGACATCATGAACAACAACAAGGTGGGCATTGAGGCCATAAGTCCCGCTGCACTGCCATTGATTCCGGCTGAGATCTTACAACTTGTTGAGCAGAGAAGGGATGAGATGATGAATGGCGAGTGGGATCCCTTCACTGAGCACGCGTTCGTGAGCAACGGAACTGGTCTGGAATTGCCGGGTCTGCCCATCCCAGCTAAGGGAACTATGGTCAAACCTGCGGGTGAGGTACCTACTGACGAGTGGTTGCTTTCACAGTTCAACTTCGACCTGGAAGGCTTAGTGATACTGGAGTGATACAGAGTTCGAGTCCTCTTCGAAATGGTTGAAGTTTAACCCTTGCTAGTAACTAAAAGTTATGAGGCTCCTGTTCTTGAGTGGAAAACTCCCCAAGGAGGGAGCCTCATTTCTATTTTTATATTTTGTTGTTAGGATTGAAGGCCTGACTTGGCAGGTGAAGTTTTTCATGGATGAGATCATAGAAGAGAGGCAAGTGTAAAAAGTGGTCTTAGAAGAGATAAAACGAGGCGAAATAGTCTTGGAGGCGCGGGGGATCACGAAGAAATTTCCAGGAGTGGTTGCTAATGCCCAGATAGATTTTGAGATCAAAGCAGGTGAGATTCACGCAATCCTGGGTGAGAATGGCGCCGGGAAGACCACCTTGATGAACATCCTCTTCGGGTTGTTGCAACCTGACGAAGGCGAGATCTACCTGGGTGGTAAGAAGGTCAATTTCAGATCACCTCTTGACGCCATCAATCTGGGAATTGGGATGGTTCATCAACACCGTAAATTGGTGTCTGCTCACACGGTAATCGAAAATATTGTTCTTGGGCATCCAAGAGCAGGGAAGATCTTGAACCTGAAGAGGGCTGAGGAGGAAATCAAGGAGCTCTGCACTCGATATGGATTCAAAATAGACCTAAGGGCAAAAGTCTGGCAACTTTCGGAAGGGGAAAAACAAGTGGTGGAGATCCTGAAGGCTGTCTATCGCGGGGCCAAGGTCCTCATTCTGGATGAGCCGACTTCCGTGCTGACACCTCCTGAAACGAAGAAACTATTGGAATCCATCGCGGCCATGGCTAGAGATGAACTAGCCATTATCCCGTTTATTACACACAAACTCCCCATCGTGCTGGCGATCAGTGATAGGGTGACAGTTCTCAGGCGTGGAAAAGTGACCGCTCGTTTAGAAACCGAGCGCGTAACGGAGCAGAGTCTGGCAAAGAAAATGGTAGGAAGAGATGTCATCTTCAGGATAAAGAGGACGAAAGTCAAGAAGGGAAAACCCGTACTCCAAGTAGAAGACCTTTCCACCCGAAGCGATAAAGGATTTCTGGCATTAGATGGCGTTTCGTTTTCCATACTTGAAGGTGAAATCTTTGGGATTGCGGGTATCTCCGGTAATGGGCAACATGAGTTGGCCGAGGTCCTGGCTGGTCTTCGAAACGTGGAGGGAGGTAAGGTAATTCTTGAAGGGAAGGACATCACTCATTCCTCAAACTTAGAAAGATGGCAAATGGGCATAGGATACATTCCCTCCGAACGCACAGAAGTGGGTTCGATCGGTGATTTCACTCTGGTGGAAAACATTGCCATGAACTTTTATTTTGATGATAAATTCTCCCGTCATGGGATCTTAGATTACAGGAATATTCAGAAACTTACAGAAGAGATCATCTCCGAGTACGGTGTAGTAACTCCCAGTACAGATACGAAGGCCAAGAACCTGTCTGGAGGAAATCTCCAAAAACTTATTTTGGCTCGCGTGCTTTCACGGAAACCAAGGCTTCTGATCGCTAATCTACCGACACAAGGACTCGATGTGGGGGCAACGGAGTTTATTCGGACCAAGCTTATGGAAGTAAAGAAGGAAAAAGCCAGCATTCTCCTTATCTCAGAGGATCTCGAAGAAATTTTATCGTTGAGCGATTGGGTAGCACCAATTTATGAAGGGAAGTTCATGGGAATCATCCCAGGGGAGGAGGCTAAGAGGGAGAAAGTTGGTGCCCTGATGGCTGGTTCACGCATGAAAGGGAATGAGATATGAGGATCGGTAGCTATGAATTGAAGCTTGAGAAAAGGCTGACATTAGCTGGTTGGGAGACTACGATCATATCCTTCCTGGCGATTATATTTGCCCTGGTTCTTTTCAGCATCATCTTCATCTTGGCTGGTGTTAACCCGCTATTGGCATATAAGGAAATTTTTTCCTACGCTTTTGTGAACTCTTACGGTATACCGCTGACAATTAACAGGTTTATATTCCTTTTGATGTGTACGACCGCATTCATCCTACCTCTTCGAGCTGGACTATGGAACATTGGGATGACGGGGCAGTTTTTCGCTGGGGCTTTGGGGGCTTTTGCAGTATTGTATGCTTTTGGCGGAAAGGAGTTTAATAATCCAAACCTGATTCCGGAAATTATCATCCCATTGATGTTGATCGCGGCAGCCTTCGGCGGTGCGGTGATTGGAGCAATTGCCGGGTTTCTGAGAGGGAGGTTCAACGTCAACGAGATCGTTGTGACCATGATGTTAAACTTCATCACTTTCTGGCTGGTTGCAGAGATGATCAAAGAGGGAGGCCCCTTCATGAATCCCGGTGGGAGAAGTGAAAGCTTTGAACTACCCCCATCCGTGTACGCCCCACTCATCAGGAATGTTCCCTTCACGATCTTCCTCGCCCTTGGGGTAGCAGTGTTACTGTATTATTTGTTTGCCAAGACCAAAATTGGGTATCAAATTAAGGCTTACGGTCATAGTCCGGCTGCCGCCAGATATGCTGGCATAAGTTCATTTATGGTACCCTTCTTGGTTTTTGTCATTGGAGGTGCATTAGCCGGTGTGTCAGGCTATCACTATTTTGCTGCCGTTCCCGGCGTTTATAAAATTGCCAGGAATTATGGCTATTTCGGTGATCTGGCATTCTATGGAATCATCTGCGGTCTGATTTCCCAAGGGAACCCTTTAGCTGCAATCCCAGTAGCATTGCTCTTCGGAGGATTGTCTATAGGTGGCAGATTCGCTCAGGGAAAACTTAATATGAGCTTTGGTTTGGATTATGCGCTGCTCGGAGTTTTAATGATTGCTCTTGTAGTTTTTCAATTCTTTTTCCGATACAAGATTGTATTAGCACGCACCGGAAAGGAGAGGTCGGATGTGGGAATTCGTCGCTAGATGTCTGGAAGCTTCAATGATTTTTACCTTTGCTGCCCTCGGCGAACTCACCGGCCAACGCTCAGGCGTTCTGAATGTTGGAGTAGAGGGTGTAATGCTTTTCGGTGCTACCTTGGGTTTCATCACTGCCAAAACCACTGGCGGTTATTTGCTTGGCTTCTTGGTGGGGATTGCCATAGGAGCCCTGCTCGGTCTTCTTCATGGATACTTTTCTATTACGCTGGGAGTTGACCAGGTTGTGAGCGGGATGGGAATATGGATACTCGGATTTGGCCTCACTACTTACATAGGCAATCCGTACACTGGACCTTTGGGGATGCCGAGGATACCCGATTTCTTAGGTCTTTCCCCTTTCTTTTATATTGGAATTGCACTCGTAGCCATTTTGTGGTTTGTACTTTCAAAAACGAGCTTTGGCTTGAGGATTAGATCGGTGGGAGAGAACCCATCAGTTGCTGAAGTTTCAGGGTTAGACGTCACAAAAACTCGGTACATCTGTGTGACAGTGGGTGGAAGCCTTATGGGGTTTGCAGGTGCCATATACTCCCTGGAATACAACCCGGTCTGGAACTATAACTTTCTGATGGGATGGGGGTTCATCGCTCTGGCCCTCGTCTTTTTCTCCATGTGGAACCCTGTTATCCTGCTCGGTGGTTCCTTACTTTTTGGAACTCTGTGGCAGCTCTCACTCAATCCACAGCTAGTACTACCGGGTGTTATGTCCCGGTACATCTGGAGGACGGTTCCCTTTTTCATAACTATTGGGGTTTTGTTATTCATGTCTACGAAGTGGTTTAGGAACAGGTGGGGAGCAGCTAAACCCGAAGCACTCGGACAGCCTTATGTAAAAGAATAATGCTTTTTTCTCCAAACTACCCAAGGAAGCTGAGTTTGACCTTTAATGAGGAAACCTTGTTTAGAGGGGACGGTGAACACGGCACGGACCGCTAACCGCCCCTCTCCTTTTTCCTGGAGTTTGTAGGGATATCCCTATTTCAATGGTTCTACGACTGGTTATTTGGGAAGGAATTCTTATAAATTTTTTTGCTTTCACAAATGTTGGTAGAATTAGGACTATCAAGATATTTTCTCACCTGGAGGCGTATCAGTGAAGCAGGAAGATAAGACAGCGGAAGATAAAATAGAAACACCGGGCGAGGTTAAAACACCTCAGGCGTTGACTGCCGAGTTGGTTGAAAAACGTAAAGCAATCCAGCTCGGTGGGGGAGAGGACAAGATTGAAAGCCAACACGCAAAAGGGAAACAAACGGCACGGGAACGTATCCTGAGTCTGCTAGATGAAGGCAGTTTTCGAGAGATAGATGCCTATTGGACACACCGCCACACGGATTTTGGCATGGATGAACAACGATATCCGGGAGATAGCGTTGTTGTGGGGTATGGGAAGATTGATGGTCGGATGGTGTGCGTGTTCGCTCAGGATTTCACCGTGTTAGGTGGGTCGTTCTCTGAGGTTCAGGGTCAGAAAGTTGCCAAGATTTTAGACCTGGCCATGGATTCTGGAATCCCGGTGATTGGGTTGATGGATTCGGTGGGAGCTCGTATCCAGGAAGGGGTATACAGCCTGGCAGCTTACTCCGAATTGTTCTGGAGAAATACACAGGCCAGTGGAGTCATCCCTCAGATCAGTGTGATGTTGGGCTCTTGTGCTGGCGGGTCGGTTTATTCTCCTGGGCTAATGGATTTCATCATCATGACCGAAGGCACCAGCCATATGTTTATCACCGGTCCCAAGGTCATCGAAACGGTAACCCGCGAGAAGGTGGATTTGGAGACTCTGGGTGGCGCACAGGTTCATAGCACGGTAAGCGGGGTGGCTCACTTTTCTGCCAGAGACGAAGCCCAGGCTTTCGAGATTACGCGCAGATTGGTGGGCTATTTACCATCAAACAATGCTGAACCTCCCCCAAACATTGAGCCTGAGGATGATTCCTGGCGGCAGGACCTTGAGTTGAACACCATCGTACCCACTGATCCCTCAGAGGTCTATGACATGCGTGTGGTGATCGAGAAAGTATTCGATTTAGGAAGTTTCATGCCCGTGCATGAACATTATGCGCCTAATGCCATCGTGGGCTTTGCCCGTTTGCATGGACAGGGAGTGGGGGTGATCGGAAATCAGCCATTGGCTTTGGCGGGGGTAATTGATATAGATGCTTCCGATAAGATTGCGCGCTTCATCCGCTTTTGCGATGCTTTCAACTTTCCTATTTTCTCCTTTATTGACACGCCTGGTTTCATGCCGGGTGTCAAGCAGGAGCATGGAGGTATCATTCGGCATGGCGCTAAGATCGTGTATGCCTATTCGGAGGCTACTGTGCCTAAAGTTGCAGTGATAATACGGAAAGCCTACGGTGGAGCATACATTGTCATGAGCTCCAAGTACATCCGTACAGATGTGGTCTATGCCTGGCCAACTGCTGAAATTGCTGTAATGGGCGCGGAGGGTGCTGTCAGTATCCTTTACAGCAAGCAACTCAAGCAGGTGGAGAATCCAGAGGAAGAGGAACGGAAGTTGATCACTGAGTTCCGAGAGAAATTTTCTACTCCCTACACCTCGGCTGCCAGTGGTCATATTGATGAGGTACTCTTACCGGCTGAGACACGCCCGAATTTGATCGCAGCTTTGGAGCTGCTTCGCGATAAACGGGTAAGTTCGCCGAGTAAAAAACACGGTAATATCCCGTTGTGATAATAGAAAAGTTCGGGGAGGTTCGACTTTGGACGAATTCAGCATAGGAATCACTATCAGTGTTTTAGGCATAGGGGTATTGTTTGCTGCCTTAGGGCTGTTGACGTTGGTCATACTGCTTTTGAGTAGGCTTTTCAGACCCGTTTCGAAGGACGAAGGGGAGGAGAAAATGGTCCAGGATGAGACAGAAGGATTGGTAAGTGCAAGCCAGCGGGAAAAGCGTCCGTTGGTCGCCGCGGTTGCTGTGGCTGTCAGTCATCTACTTGCTGAGGAGAAGAAGAAGGCCGGTCTTGGTCAAAGTCTACATAAAGGCCCTGGTAAATATTGGGATAGGAAAGCCAAATAACGCGACGTGAGAAGATAAAAAATGAATAGTCAAACGAAAAACGTGAGGGTTGTCATTGCCGGGAAGGAGTACCTTGTGGAAGTTGAAGACCTGCGGGCTCGACCCATAAGAGCGCGATTGGAGGGGCAGACGTTTGAAGTGATCGTTGATGAACCAGCTTCGGAGGTTAAACCACCAACTTCAAAGGTGACCCGCCAACCTGCGCCCGTGGTGACACCGGTAAAACGAGTAGAGAGAGAGCCGTCTGTGGTGGTTTCATCTGGGGAGGGGAGTAAACAAGTTACAGCCCCGATGCCTGGGGATATCATCAATGTCCTGGTGAAGCCTGGAGACCGGGTGCGTACGGGACAGGAGATCTGTTCGCTGGATGCAATGAAGATGAAAAATGCCATCCGTGCTCCACAGGATGGGGTGATTGCCAGTGTCGAGGTGGTGAGTGGGCAGGCAGTAGATTATGGTCAGGTACTGGTAACCTTCGAGTGAGGTTCGTATGGATATTGATAACATCTGGCAACTGTTTCAGGCACCTACGCTGATTACCTGGAAGATGCTGGTGATGCTCATCGCCGGTGGCATACTCATATACCTGGGTATTGCTAAGGATTACGAACCCATGTTGTTGATTCCCATCGGTTTTGGAGCGCTATTAACCAATTTACCCCTTTCGGGTATAGCGGGTGAAGATGGACTATTAGGTGTCCTTTACCGCATTGGGATTAAGACCGAAATTTTCCCTCTGTTGCTCTTTATTGGTCTGGGAGCGATGACGGATTTTGGGCCGTTGTTGGAAAATCCCAAGATGGCATTGTTGGGGGCTGCAGGGCATATAGGCATTTTTGCCACTCTGCTACTGGCCATACAATTGGGTTTTGACATCTTTGAGGCTGGTTCTATCGGTGTGATTGGTACGATGGATGGACCAACAGTCATTTTTGTGGCTTCAAAATTGTCACCTGAGATGTTGGCTCCCATTAGTGTGGCGGCTTACAGTTACATGTCCCTGGTGCCAATCATTCAGCCACCAATAATGAAGCTGCTGACCACAAAAAAGGAACGCCTTGTTCGCATGACCTATTCCAAACAAGAGGTCTCGAAAACGACCCGCGTGCTGTTTCCCATTGTGGTCACCTTATTTGTCACTCTGATTGCTCCCGTGGCTTCTCCCCTGATCGCTACGATCATGTTTGGTAATCTTTTGCGGGAGTCGGGAGTGGTAGATCGTCTGGCGAATGCGGCCAAGAACGAAATTGCTAATGTGACGACCATATTTTTAGGTCTTTCGATCGGAGCCACTATGACCGGGGAGGCTTTTATCCGGCTGGAGACATTGTACATTTTGCTATTGGGATTATTTGCCTTTGTGATGGATATGGCAGGCGGTGTGCTGTTTGGGAAGTTTTTGTATCTGGTTACTGGAGGGAAGTTTAATCCTTTGATTGGTTCGGCCGGTATTAGTGCTTTTCCCATGTCTGCACGGGTCGTGCAACGTGTGGGTCAGGAGTATGATTATCAAAACTTCTTGTTAATGCACGCCATGGGCGCAAACACTGCTGGACAGTTGGGAAGCGTGATCGCGGGAGGTTTGGTTTTGGCGCTTCTGTCCGGGTTATAGTTGGTCGCTTCTTTCGTTGACCCTTTAAGCGAGGTATGTTTTGTCTTCTAAGGAATAACAAAAAGGTAGATTTTACGACCAGTATGTGAGATCAAATTGGTTTATGGAGGCAGATGATGAAAGTGATTGATCTAACCATTCCGTTGGGCATTGGGACACCCCCATGGCCGACGTATGAACCTTTACAGGTGAAATATTTCAAGCGTCTGGCGCCCAATGGCGCTAACGGGCAATTGCTTACCCATTCGAACCATTTGGGCACACACCTGGATGGTGAGATACACTTCTTCACCCCAGGCAAAGATATGGCTTCCCTGGATATGGATTTTTTGGTACACGAGGGGGTGATTGTAGACCTGAGTAATGTGGCCGGTGATTATGATGTATACACCAGCAAAATGGTAGAGGAAAGAGCGGAAGTCAAAGAGGGTGATATTCTCATCATCCATACCGGATATCACCACTTTGGTTGGGACCATGAGACTGCTGATGAAATTCGCTACATGGTGAAACATCCTGGTCCGGATCGTGAATTTGCTGATTGGGCAAAATCCAAAAAACTTCGTTGGATCGGGGTGGATTGCGGCAGTGCGGATCACCCCATGAATACCATCATCCGCAATTGGATGCCCCGCCAGGCAAAAGAAGCGGACGCAGTTTTCAAGAAGAAATTCGGCAAAACACTAGAAGAGTACTTTGACGAGACAAAGTACCAGTTAATGCATATCGAGATGTTCCCCTATGGTATCATCCATGCAGAGTGCATCGGTGGAGATATTGACCTGTTGCTAAACCAGCGGGTGGAGTTGGGTTTCTTCCCTTGGCGCTTTGTGGATGGTGAAGCCAGCATCGGTCGTTGCGTGGCTTTTGTTGATGATGGCAGGTATGAGAAATTGATGGCCAAGAAGGAGTCGATGAGGAAAACTCGTTTCGGTGACGCTTATGACCCTGAGCATGTAAAGCGGCTGAACAAATTAAGTCTGGCTCTTATGTCCTGATGGGCTAGAGTACCATTTCGGTAATCCTAAAAATAAGTGATGAGAGGAGATTAACATGAGACTAGAAACACCCTGTGAAGTATCACGCGACAAGATAACGTTCGACGTAGAGGAAATTGAGCCTTTGTTGCAAGCCCCACCTATGGATATAAAACCCTGGCCAGGGGCCATAATAACCCTGAAAGATGGTCGTAATTTGTATATTCGGGAAGCGAAATTAGAAGAAGCACCTCTGATGATGGAATATATCATGAAGGTGATGCAGACACCCCATGACTTTTATGATGTGGTGGGTGCTCGGGTGTACGCTGAAATCGTGGGTTGGTATCGCAAACGTCTGAAGGATCCTTATGTACTCATCGGTTTGTTGGACGGCGAATTGGTCGGATTTGCAAATGGACGTCTGATGAACAAGGAAATTAACATTAGCCTGCATACCATGGCGTTTATACGGGGCGGACGTATTGGCGCCATTATGTACTATGCCAAGGCGTATTACGGGTTTGAAATTCTGGGTAACGAGGAGTGGTGGGCAACCTACGAGAGCTACAATGGTTGGATGCGCTGGTGCGTCGGCATGGCGCAACCCTCTTACCCCTGGCCAGAGTACCAGCATGAGCTTGGCGGCGCACGTGTCTATTACATAACCAAAGAATATTGGGATAAAGTCGTAAAAGATTATGTGCGGCAGATGGTCGGTGCTGACCTGGTATTCGACGTTCCCAAGGAGATTATCAAAGCCAACGAGGTCATGCGTTTGCCAGAAGAAGTGATGGTGTAAATCGGATTGAAGACCGATAGGACCTCAGGTGCCCCCGAAGGTGTCTGAGGTCATTTCTATCTGTATCTCTGTCCTGACATCATCATAGAGAAGTAAACCTTGAAAAACAACACAAAACCGATTACATTAATTAAACGACCGTCGGTGTTCCTGCTGACGGGGACGACAGCTGAACTCGACATCGTTTTTGCTGATTTAAAGAGAAAACCATTTAGAATAGGTATTAAACGACCTGGTAATTGAAAGGAGGTGGTGCCCCTAATAGAGTTACATCTTAGTGTTACTTATTCTGGTTATCAGTTAATTATTTGGAGGATGACATGTCTCTCAAACGTTTAGCTGTATTTTTTCTGGCAGTGGTTCTGGTTCTATCGGTAGCAAGTTGTGCGCCGGCGGCGACACCGGAGGTTACTGAGGAAGAGGCACCCCTGTTCTATGCGGCTTTTGCCACGCCCATTGAAGAGCCCTGGGATGGGGTTATCCATTCCGCCTTGCAGCAAGCTGCCGCAGAAGGGAAGATCCGCTATGAATACACTGATGATATTGGTTATGCAGGCGATATGGAGCGCGTTCTACGTGAAGTAGCTGAGGAGAAGAAACCGGCTGCCATCTTTGGTGATGCTTTCGGCAACGAGGAAGCGGCTCGACGTGTAGCTGCTGACTATCCTGAAATCGCTTTTGTCTTTGGGTCTGGTCTTGGCCCAGCGGGTGAGAACTTCTCGGTGTTCGACAACTGGATCCATGAACCGGCCTATCTATGCGGTTTGATCGCCGGTGGCGTGACCGAAACGAACGTCATTGGTGTAGTTGGTGGCCATCCTGTCCCCGAAGTCAACCGTATCGTCAACGCCTTTATCCAGGGCGTCAAAGAGGTCAACCCTGAAGCCACTGTCCTGGTGACCTTCATCAATAGCTGGTTTGATCCCGCGGCAGCCAAGGAAGCAGCCCTGTCGCAGATTGACGCCGGTGCTGATGTGCTATTTGCTGAGCGCTTTGGTGTCATCGAGGCAGCAGTAGAGAACGGCCTCTTTTCTTTCGGCAACATGAGCGACCAGTATGAGTTGGGGCCCGGTTCGGTGCTTAGCGGTCCAGTGTGGAATATGACTCCCACGGTTGAGTATGTCATCAACCAGGTTCTCGGTGGAACCTTTACCGCTCAGGACCTCAAGGACTTCAATATGATGGGCAAAGGCGGCGCCTCGCTGGCACCCTATCATGGCATGGAAGGAAATATCCCTGCCGACATTCTAGCGTTAGTTGAACAGCGCAAAGAGGAAATCCTGAATGGTCTCTTCCGTGTAGATATTGACGAAGCTGCACCATTGGGTTCTCAGTAGTCTTGCCAATCCTTTGAACCAGGATAGGTTCAATCTCTTACCTAACAATCCATCTCCACCCATTATGGGTGGAGATGGATTCCGAAGGAGCAACGGATGCACGTTGTTGAAATGACCGGCATAACCAAACGTTTTGGTCCGGTTGTGGCCAACGACCAGATTAATTTCAGTTTGAGGCAGGGAGAGATACAGGCCTTGCTCGGAGAGAACGGTGCTGGGAAGACCACCCTCATGCGTATTCTATATGGTCTTTATCGGTGTGATGAGGGAGAGATCAGGGTGCGCGGCCAGCCTGCAAATATACTATCCCCGCGCGATGCCATTAAGTTAGGCATTGGGATGGTGACCCAACATTTTGCTCTGGTGCCGCCCTTCACCGTGGCTGAAAATGTGGTCATGGGTTTTAGAGATTCCCTCTGGTTGGAGGGGGAAACCATCGAAACGGATGTATTGGCTGCTGCAGAGAGGTTTGGTATCCAGTTGGACCCTGGGGCTACTGTCCGATACCTCTCTGTTGGTCAAAAACAGCGTGTGGAAATACTGAAAGCCCTGTATCGCAATGCACAGGTGCTTATCTTGGATGAACCAACTGCGGTTTTAGTACCCCAGGAGGTTGAGGCTCTATTTGATATTCTGCGAAAATTAAAAGAAGAAGGTATATCTGTTGTTTTTATTTCTCATAAATTGAACGAGGTAACTGAAATCAGCGATCGGGTCACTGTGCTGCGGGATGGACGTGTGATCGCAACGATGGATACTCCTTCCACCACACCCAACCAGTTAGCCAGGATGATGGTAGGACGGGAAGCGTTTGGTGTTACCCGTGAAGGTGAGAAGTCATCAGAGAAGGTTGTACTGAGAGTTGAAAACCTGTGTGCTAACGATGACCAGGGTATTCAGGTGCTCAAGGGTGTCTCCTTCGTGGTGAACGCAGGTGAGATTCTCGGTTTGGCCGGGGTAGGCGGGAACGGACAGAAGGAGTTAGCCGAGGTGCTGTGTGGAGTCCGTCAGCCTTCAGGAGGAGAAGTACAGGTTGACCAAAGGGATATGAGCGGTTCATCTGCCGGGGAGTTCACAGCCGCGGGGATTGGCCGCATTCCCGAGGATCGGTATACGGGTTTAATTGGCAGTCTAACTGTTGCGGAAAATACAGTATTGGAACATTTAAATCTCTTTACCCGGAAAGGGGTGTTAGATAAAAAAGCGATACGCAAACACGTTGAGGGTCTGATTGACCGGTTTCAAATCAAAGCTCGCCCGGCGGATCTAACCCGCACGCTTTCGGGCGGCAACTTGCAAAAACTGCTTCTGGCTCGTGTGCTGGCCTATCAACCCAAGGTGCTGATCGCCCCACAACCCACACGTGGACTAGATGTAGGTGCAACCGAGTATGTGCATACACAATTGTTGGAGCAGCGCGAAGCAGGAGCAGCCGTACTGTTAATCTCTGAGGATTTAGACGAGATTCTGGCGTTGTCTGACCGTATCGCTGTGATTTACGAAGGGGAAATCGTAGGTGTGCTCCCTGGACGTGCTGCGGATGTAGAGAAATTAGGTCTGATGATGTCTGGAATGGTGAAGGAAAAAGACAATGGTGCTTCCAAAGTTCAAAATTGAGAAGACAGGTGCTCCCTTTTGGTTTCGTTCACTGATTCCAGTATTCACACTGTTGATAACCTTTGTTTTGACTTCGGGGTTAATCCTGTGGGGAAAGGTGAACCCCTTCCAGGCTTACTATTACTTTTTGATTGCTCCACTCTCTAGCCGGGTGAGTTTCCTGGAAGTGTTGGTCAAATCTACCCCTTTGATCCTGACAGGTATCTCAGTAACGGTTGCCTTTACGACCGGTTATTACAACATCGGCGCTGAAGGACAGTTGTACGCGGGTGCCTTGGCCGCCGCGTGGTTGGGTACTGTTCTGGGTGATTTGCCGGTTTTTGTGAACATACCCATCATGCTGGTAGGTGGATTTGTGGCTGGGATGCTATGGGCTCTCTTGCCAGCCTGGTTAAAAGTGAAATGGGAAGTGGACGAGGTGGTGACTACCCTGTTGTTGAACTCGGTGATGATGTTTCTGGTGAGTGCCATCCTCAATGGTCCCTGGCGAGACCCCGCCTCAGGATGGCCTCAATCACCTGAAATTGCTATCTCCACCCAATTGCCCAAGTTAATCCCTCGTTCTCGACTACATTTTGGTTTCATTATCGCCCTGGTGATTGTGGCCGTAATCTGGTTCGTGCTTACCCGGACGAGCTTCGGTCTGAAGCTGCGGGCAGTGGGGTTGGGCAGAGAAGGAGCGCTTTTTGCTGGCATATCCACCCGTCAGGTGATGTTGATCGCAGCTCTTATCAGTGGAGGTATTGCCGGGATAGCTGGTTATGTCGAGGTCGCCGGCATCCAGTATCACCTGATTGGTGAGATATCTCCCGGTTATGGTTATACGGGCATAATACTTGCGACCATGGGAGGCTTAAACGCCATCGGCGTCATGGCTTCAGCCATGTTTTTTGGACTGATTGATACAGGTGCACAAACACTCAGCCGGGCGTTAGGGGTACCGGTGTACTTGGGGGAGGTCACACAAGCCACTATGTTGTTGGTTATCCTGGGGATGTTCCTGCTACAAGGTTACCGCATGCGGAGGGCAGGATGATCGCCTTTTTTGTAAGCTTGATTGCAGCTACATTGCGGGTGGGCACCCCCATTCTCCTGGCAGCCATTGGTGAGACGTATGCTGAACGAGCAGGGGTGCTGAATCTGGGGATTGAAGGGATCATGTTCTTCGGGGCATTCATGGGATTTTTCATAGCGGATGTCACCGGGTCTTTGTGGATTGGACTTCTTGCCGCCGTTCTTTCCGGAATTTTGGCTGGCTTGCTGATGGCATTCTTGTCTGTTACCCTGGGAGTGAACCAGCATGTATCTGGCCTGGGCATTACCTTGCTAACCAGCGGACTCTCCTTGTTCGCCTTTCGTTTGAATTATGGGGGACGATCCGTTCCCCCCTCCATCCCACCATTTGAACGCCTCTCGCCCTTCAGCGGGAACCCGATCTTGGGTCCCATCTTTGAGCAATATCTGCTCACATACATTGCCTTTCTAGTTGTTATACCCCTGGCATGGTGGTTACTCTTTCGTACCAGCTTTGGTTTGCATGTACGCGCGGTTGGGGAGAACCCCGAAGCAGCCGACGCAGCGGGAATTAATGTATTCCGCATACGTTATATCGTTCTGGCCGCAGGAGGAGGGTTGATGGCCGCGGGGGGCGCGTTTCTATCCCTGTCTCAGTTAGGCGCGTTTACCCACGGCATTATATCTGGCCGGGGGTGGGTCGCCATAGCTCTGGTCATATTTGGGAACTGGAACCCGGTGAAGGTTATGCTCGGTTCCCTGATATTTGGGGGCACATTTGCGCTCCAATTGCGCTTGCAGGCCATGGGGTTACAACTTCCCATTCCCTATGAAACCTTCCTGGCTTTACCATACATTGTAACCATCATCGCTTTGGTGATTGCTGGCAGGCAAGCCGCATATCCTGCAGCATTGCTCAAACCCTACCGACGAGAATGATTGGTTTAGGTATTACCCATGGAAGGTTAATCTGAGAGAGGTAGGATACAATGGCCGACTTTGACCTGATTGTTCGAAATTGCCAGTTACGTCATCAACCGGAGGGGCGTCAAGATATCGCCATCCGGGGTGGCAAGGTGGCCGAGATTAAAAAGGGGGTAAAAAGTTCCGCTGATACGGAAGTTGATGCCCAGGGGAACCTGGTAACCGAAGCGTTTGTGAATCCTCACCTGCACCTGTGCAAAGTTTATACCTTGCCGATGATGGATGAGCTGGCCCTCAAGGATTATCACGAGGAGGACATGGGCAGAGCCATGACAGCCATTGAATTGGCAGCCCGGGTGAAGGAGAAGTATGACGAATCCTGGATCATCAAGAATGTACGCAAGGCGATTGCCTTGGCAGCAAGATATGGTTGTACCCACCTGCGCGCTTTTGCCGATGTAGATAACAAAGCCCGGCTGGAGGGTGTCAAAGCGTTAATCCGGGCGCGAGAGGAATTCAAGGGTATCGTGGATATCCAGGTAGTGGCATTTGCTCAGGATGGCATCCTGCGAGAACCTGGAGCCGAGGACATGATGTACAAGGCGTTGGATTTAGGCGCCGATGTTGTCGGTGGCATTCCCTGGATTGAGTATACGGACGCAGATATTACCAAACATGTCAAGGTGTGTTTTGACATTGCCGAAGAATACGACAAACCTGTGTCTATGCTGGTGGACGATGCTGGCGATCCAGGGTTGCGCTCCCTCGAGATTATGGCTCTGGAGACAATCAACCGTGATTGGCAGGGTCGTTCGTTAGCTCACCATGCCCGCGCCATGGAAATGTACCCCAGACCCTATTTGCACAAATTGATGGCTTTATTGAAGAAAGCCGAGATGGGAGTGGTCACCGACCCGCACACCGGACCGTTGCATGCCCGAGTACGTGAGCTTATGGAAGAAGGAGTACTTGTCTGCCTGGGTCAGGACGACATCTCGGATGCATACTATCCCTATGGACGCAATAACATGCTGGAAGTGGCTTTCCTGGTATCTCATTTGCTATGGATGACCACGCGCCAGGACATGGAAATGCTCTATGACATGGTGACCACCAAAGCGGCTCAGGCCATCGGCTTGCAGAATTTCGAACTCAAGGTTGGGGCGCCAGCCTATCTGGTTGTGCTCGATCAACCGGATGTACTTGAAGCTCTGCGTTTCCACCAGGCGCCTGCCCATGTCATCAGCCACGGCAGGCTAATTGATCAGGAGAAAATGGAAAAAATCATCCGTGCGTGTGAGTGGTGAGGGTAGCTTCTAGCAGGAGTGATGGTTTCAATGTCCCAAGTAGTGACAAGGTTGGTTGTGAACGGGAAAGAGGTGCAGGCACAAGTGCCTGCAGATTTAAGCCTGATGGATTTCTTACGCCGACATCTGAAATTAACGGGCACAAAGAATGGCTGTAGCAGCGGTCATTGTGGTGCTTGTTCCGTTATCTTGAACGGTAAAGTTAGACGTTCTTGCCTGGTGAAAATGTCCAAAGTGGAGGGAGGGGTTGTTGAAACCATTGAGGGATTATCGAGTGACGGGAAGCTGCATCCACTTCAGGTAGCCTTCGTCGAGGAGGGAGCCGTGCAGTGCGGCTTCTGCACGCCAGGCATCATCATGACTGCCAAAGCGTTACTGGATAAAAATCCCCGGCCAACCGAAGAAGAAATAAAAGAAGAACTGACGGCAAACCGCAATCTGTGCCGTTGTACGGGGTATGTGAATATTATCAAAGCTATACAGACCGCGGCTATTTTAATGGCTTCCTCGGAGGTTCCAGCTTCAGTAATGCCTGATGAGGATAAGGTACGTACTACCGTGCTGACTCGACAGGCTGTTGAACGTGTGACCGGCAGGACCAAATTTGGGGATGACATAATCCTGGAAGGGATGCTGTACGGAAAGATCCTATGGGCTGAGTATCCCCACGCCCGTATTAAACACATAGATACCAGCCAGGCCGAATCCATACAGGGTGTCGAACTTGTGCTTACGGCCAGGGACATTCCAGGGGAGAACAAGTGCGGGATGATCATTGCTGACCAACCTGCAATTGCTGAGGATAAGGTAAGGTACCGTGGGGATTCACTAGCAGCCGTGTTCGCGCGCACTCCCGAAATTGCAGAGCAGGCCCTAAAGGAGATAAAAGTTGAGGTTGAAATTCTGCCAGGAGTCTTTTCACCTCAAGAGGCTGCAAAACCTGAGGCTCCCCAAATACATGCAAAGGGTAACCTGGCACACCATGCCAAAATTGTGCGTGGGGATGTTGAGGCTGCTTTTGAGCGATGCGCAGTAATCGTTGAGGATGATTACACCACGCCATTCGTCGAACATGGATTTCTTGAGCCTGAAGCTGGTATTGGTTATGTTGGTGAAGATGGCAGTGTAGTGCTGGAGTTATCTACCCAGAGTGCCTTTGATGTTCGGAGGCAGCTCATGGTGATATTGGGTTTGCCGGAGGAGAAGGTACGGGTAAAGCAGTTGCCCTTGGGAGGGGCGTTTGGTGGTAAAGAAGATTTCATATACGAAACCTATCTGGCTTTGGGTGCCTTGCGTACCGGCAAACCGGTGAAAATTGTCCTCACCCGTGAGGAATCCCTGCGTGTACATCCCAAACGCCACCCTGCCTGGATGCACTATAAAACAGGCGCGGACTCGCAGGGTCGGATTCTGGCCCTGGATGCCAGAATCACTCTGGATACAGGTGCCTATCTTTCATTAGGGAGTGATGTGCTGGAGAATACCCTGGTCTTCGGTGCAGGCCCGTATTACATCCCTAACGTACGCCTGGAAGGTTGGGCGTGGTATACAAACAACGTCCCCTGTGGTGCCATGCGCGGCTTCGGAGTCAACCAGGTTGCGGTTGCTATGGAGCAGCAGATAGATGCCATCGCCCGTAAGCTGGGGATGGACCCCTTCGAGATACGGATTCTCAATGCCCTCGACGTGGGGTTGCCAACTGCCGCGGATCATGTTCTGGAAGAAGGCGTGGTGACCGTTAAACAAACACTGGAGGCAGCCCGTGAGGCATTGGGGAAATTGAAGATACCTCAACCCTCGGCGGAACACAAGAAAATTGGCACAGGTGTGGCCTCGGCGGTAAAAAACATCGGATTTGGGCACAATTTCCCGGAGAGCGCGGGTGTCATCGTAGAGTTAGAAGCCACAGGTCGGGTGGTGGTCAAACACAGCCAGCACGAGTATGGGCAGGGGGCTCAGTCCGCGGTCGCACAGATCGTAGCTGATGAGCTAGGGGTATCCATTAAAGATATAGAAATCATTGGTCCAGATACAGCCCTTACCCCAAAGACAGGTGCGACTACAGCTTCGCGTCAGACGTTCATGACTGGCAAAGCGTTGGTCATGGCCTGTGAGACGCTCAAACAGGAAGTGTTAGCTCATGCCTCAGAAATCCTCGAGCAGGCACCAGAAAAACTAAAACTGAGTGGTGATAAAGTAATAGACCCGATGTCGGGTAAAGGTTTACCACTTTCGGCTTTGGGTGAGCGTTTTGTGGCCCAGAAGCGATACGAGACCCCACCTACCGCGGCTTTATTAGAAGATGGAGCCAGCCGTTACGGTCAGCCAGATTTTGAGTCCCGTCCAACTCACTGGTGTTATGCGTATAACACGCAAGTAGCAGTGGTTGAGGTGGACACCCGCACTGGAGAAGTGAGGGTATTAACAGCCATCTCGGCTAACGATTTAGGGAAGGTTATCAACCGTCAGGCAGTGGAGGGTCAGATACACGGCGGGGTGATGATGGGATTAGGCTATGCCCTTTCGGAGCATTATTACCTTGAAAATGGCGTCAATGTAACCGATAGTCTGCATAAAATACGTATGCCCACCGCCAATATGACTCCCGAAATCATTACGCTATTGTTGGAAATCCCTCATCCTGAAGGCCCGCATGGTGTCAAGGGGTTTGCTGAAGCTCCCTCGCTGGCAACCGCTCCAGCTATCCTCAATGCGATATACGATGCAACAGGTGTACGTATTCATGATTTGCCCGCGGATCGGGAGAGGGTGTTGAAAGCCCTCAAAGAAACGAGTATGCCAGGGTAGGGTAGCAGGCGAAAACTGGCAGTGATCCTCATTGAGAAAATGTAAGAGTAGTGAGAGAGTGTTTTGGGAGAGGTCTATTTGTGAAACAAATTCGGATTTCATCAGGAGAAGTTGAAGTAACCGCAGAATTGAATGACACACCCACAGCCCTGAAAATCTGGGAAGCACTTCCGGTTGAAGGGGTGGCTAATACCTGGGGGGATGAGGTCTATTTCAATATCCCCGTGATTGCTGACCAAGAGCCTGGAGCTCGGGCGGAAGTAGAAGTGGGTGAGTTGGGCTACTGGCCTATGGGAAGTGCATTCTGCATCTTCTTCGGGCCGACGCCGGTGAGCACTGATGATAAGCCGCGCGCCTACAGCCCGGTAAACGTCATTGGGTGGATTGTGGATGAGGTGACTGTTTTGAAATCGGTGCGCGATGGGGATATGGTGATCGTTCAGCGCGTCTGACCAACGATAAGTCGGGGTGCAACTGGCGGGAGGACCAACCTCCCGCGGCTGTTTCTAAAAGAGAGCACCCCGGTTTGGAGCGTTGAAAACAAAACATTGGAGCGAATGTATGTGCGGTATTTTTGGTATTGTCACCAGCGAAGAGAAAGTGCTTGGTCCCACGTTGATTGAAGCGGGTCGTTGGTTGTCGTATCGGGGTTATGATACGGTGGGATGTGCTACTATGAGCGAGACGGGGGGTATTGATTTACGCAAAGATGTAGGGAAGGTATACGAGGTGGCTGAGCGCATGAACTTTGCTGAGATGGTCGGCAACCGCGGCATTATGCAATTACGCTGGGCTACCTTTGGTGAACCCTCTCAGGTGAACGCACAACCCCATTTCGACTCGGATGGTGACATGGTGGGTGCACATAATGGCAATGTGGTCAACAATGTGGAGCTGCAGCGACAATTCATCGCTGAAGGGATGACGGTACGTTCGCAGAACGATGGGGAAACATGTGTCCATGCAGTAGAACGCTATGTTGACAGGGGTCATGACCTGGTTGAGGCTGTACGCATGGCTTACCAGGATTTGGAGGGAGATTACGCTTTTGTGGTTGGGCGAGTTGGCGAAAACCGTCTGTGTGCCATAAAGAAAGGGTCTGGATTGGTGGTTGGTCTGGGGGATGGATTTACCTGTTTATCTTCCGACCTGCCTTCGATCTTACCGCTTACCCGGAAGATTTTGCGTGTAGAAGACGGAGAAATTGTCACCATTCAGGCAAACCAAGCGGAATTGCTCAAAGTGGAAGATGGGAGGGTTGTACACAGAGAGATCGAGACGGTTACCGAATCCATGGAATCCGTGCAGAAAGGGGGTTATGACCATTACATGCTGAAGGAGATCCATGAACAGTCAAAGGTTGCGGCTGAGTTATTGCATCTTTTAGATAAGGCACCTGAGACAAAGCTGGTGGTTGAGCGCATGGCAAACGCTCGACATTTGTACCTGGTAGGGTGCGGCACCAGTTTCCATGCCTGCATCTTGGGTTCTGTTTATCTGAACCGTTTGGCGGGGAAACCTGCTATTCCTGTTCTGGCGCCCCAGTTCATAGCCCAATACGGTCAGGCTGTTGGATCACGGGACGTGGGATTTTTCGTTAGCCAGAGTGGAGAGACCAAAGATGTATTGAACGCGGCGAAGGTAGCCCAGGAGCGGGGAATGGGGATCCTTGGGTTGGTCAATGTGGTAGGGTCAACCTTAACCCGGGTGAGTGAGTACTGGTTGCCATTAACCTGTGGCTATGAGATCAGCGTACCCGCCACCAAGACCTTCACCAATCAAGTGGTTGCTCTCCTTTATCTCTCCATGTACATGGGAGGGCAGGATGTGAGGGGGTTAAAGCCCTTACCGGAATTGATGGTTGAGACCCTGGAAACTATCCAGGAACAGATTATTACCATAGAACCGTTGGTAACCCCCTGGGAGGATTTGTATTGTCTGGGTTATGGGTTGACGTATCCGATTGCCCTGGAAGGAGCCCTCAAGCTCAAAGAGATCACCTACGCACATTGTGAAGGGATGCTTTCCACAGAATTCAAACATGGTCCCCTCTCGGCTGTATATGATGGCTACCCGGTTATCTTTATTGCTGGTCCGGAGGATGTTCCCCTGATCGTCAGCGGGATCAACGAGGTGACCTGCCGTGGAGGGAGGGCTATTGTGGTGGGTGAGGACGACTCCCGCCTGCACGCCAATGCTCACCATGTCATTGTGATTCCCAAAGCCTCGCCTGAAATGTTTGCCTTGCTCAGTGTGCTGCCATTGCAGTTGCTTTCATATAGGATGAGTCTGGCTCGGGGGTATGATCCAGATTTCCCACGAAATTTGAGCAAGACTCTTACTGTGGATTAAAAAATAAAACCTTTGATCTCCCATAAGTAATGTGAAAGAATTATTATCGAGGGTGGTAAGCTGTCCTGAAATAGCATCTACATTTGGAGGGGGATAGTGAGTTGCCTTACAGGTGGAAATAGGCTTATAGTCGGATAGTTGAGGAGTCTTATAGTCTGATAGGGTGGAGGGCGAGGGCAGCCACAATGCCACGTTTGAGCAGTTCTGCCATAACATAGTGCTCGCCTGCATTTCCTATCAGAGCTCCCAATCCAGCTTTTATTTTCCCACTCACATTAGGTTGCCTCTCATTTCTGTAGCTTTTCTAATTGAGGTATATTACTTTTGGTTGAGTCGAAGGCATTGCACTCGGCAACAAAGTCACCAAAACCATTATTAAGATTAGCTCTAAATCGAGAGGCGACGAGTGAATCCCCAAGGACACGAAACGATTCACTGCGGTAATGCGCATTTAGCATGAACATCAAGCGCTGTAAGTCAATGTAGTCTGAAATAGAGCCCTCGTTGATTTCTAGAAATGGATACAACTTACCATTAAGCATGTGCAAATCACGGTCCCATCCTTTTTGTTTGATAAATGAGAGATATTCTTGGTAAATACCTGATGTTGGAACTGGTGTAAACAGCATAGGAATGATTGAGCCAACAATTTCTGAAACGAATAATATGCTCTTTACAACGCGGTCTATGGTTTCTTCAGGGAGACCATATAAGACAAACGCGTTGACGTCCATATTTCGAAGTTCAAAACCAGCCCTTTCACACATTTTAACGGCTGCAATGAAGTGTTCAAGACGAACGTGCTTGCGATTAAATGTTCTTATGTACTCTTCATCAATTGACTCACAAGGTAGGTAAACTTTCTGTAAACGGGCAGCTTTGAGTAAATCTACAAGTTTTTGGGATTGAGAGAGAAGTTTTACATCGAGACCTTCGGGGGCATGGATACGAAAATAGGCCTCTTTATTCGAGGCTATGCGCTCTAACAGAGGAAGGAAATTTTTCTCAAAACGCCATAATGGAAAATCGGCGTAAAAGGCAAAATCACGGATACTGTAACGATTCCACTTATCAAGCATCTCATTATAAATATCGTCTGGTGGACGGAAATGAACCTTAGAGCGTCCATTATTGATTGTCTTTTGGGCGCAATAAGCACAATTGAAGGGGCAACCGCGACTTGGGGTGATAATGGCATAGGATGGTGAAATATCATATAGAGAGAGGTCAGTCCATAAATCATTGGCTTCTTCGATTTCTCCAGCTACAACGATGTTTGGCCTGGTGAACTCGGCGGCATGCTGAGGAGTCAGCGTGGAATATATGCCTCCCAACAAAATCACTGGTTTGTCTCCGAAACGGTTACGCAATCTGGCGATCAGATCACGGACCGATTCCCACCAATAGGTCATGACAGAAGAAATCCAGATCTCGGTGGGTGGATGTCTGGCTGTGAAGCCCTGGGCATCGAGCCATTCTTCGAATTCGCTCCAGGTCTTGCCAAAGTGGTATTTAAATATAGTCAGTTTGTCAGGGTCGCCTGGCTTGCTAATGATAAAGGGCATTATGGGTCGTTCTGGTTCGAAACGCTCGGCATAAGACTCGCAAACATTAATACGATGGCGATGGATTTTTTTCCCAGGAGGCACTTCCATGAAATCAAAAAGCTCAAGACGTTTATAGCGGTGTTTCTTCAAGAGTGCAGCAATGCGGAGAAGACCATAAGGCTGTGACCATTGTGACCAGTATTGAGTATCGTAAACCGGCGGGGCGATCAAGAGGGCGGTTTTGCATTTAGGATCGCCTGGCAAACTGTGGATATCAAATTGATTAACGATCTTTGTCATTGAATCCTTCTGAAAAGAAATATAGGTTGACGCCAGGTTGTTTTCAATATATAATATCAGCAATCCATAGTGGAAGTGAATGGCTATAAGGCCATCGGATAAGCGCCACTGGCTACCGAAACCCGTACCGAGTGTATGGTTAGCCTTCCAGCGGAAGGAGTTAGGAGCCAGGGCGTTTTTTTACACTCACCTAACAACAGGTTCCCATTTCCAGATGTTTACTTTAGGCGCAGTGGGCCGCGTTGCAAGACGCAACGTAGGCCAGCCCAGGCGATGCGCGATGTGCTCTATCAGGGCAAGTTTCGCCGGGCTGTTACGACGCCCATTCCAGGCATAAGCGATAGCTCCCAGAAGAATATCAGCTAATTGAAGTATATCTTCATCATGAGAACGGCGAGGCTCGACAGCGCGCAAGGGCTGTACCCCCGCTTGTTTGTTCCACCACCGGTTCACTGTGAGCTTCAGCACCTCAAGGCGGTAAGGTTTGCGGTTTTTGCGTTCATCTGTGTAAAGCCAGTATAGATTGCCAGCTAACAGATTGCGGCTGACGACCTGAAAATAGAATTTGTAGAAGCCCAGTTCCTTATCGCCACGATGGTAAGTCTGGTGGTCGAGAACATGAGTGTCGAGAACGATGCACTTGAACGATAAAGTATCCTCTGAAAAAAACATATCCACGAAATCCCGATAGGCGGGCAACATTTTATGGGATACTTTAGTCCACTTCATTTCTGCCCGCAGTTTGCGGGTTGCCCTGACTGCTGAAAGCATTGCCTTTAGGGTTGCCTCCGTCTCCCAGGGAACCCATAAACCGCCGATGAGCATATAGCGCGCACTGGAAATGGATGATTCATCACAGTACAGGTTGTACCGCATCTCGCAATTGTCCTACCCCAGCTCCTCCAAACTCTCCCGAATCTCCCACAATTCAGCCTCCGTCAGCCCCCACAGTTGCGCCGCCAATATGTCTATCTCTGCCTCGATTTCACCCACGCGCCGGCTATCGCCAGCAGCCGTAGCCTCATGTGCCTGCTGTGAGAGGACGGCCAGTTGGCGGTGTGTGGTTTTGGCCGGATCGTAGCGGGGAACGCGGATGTTCTCCAAAATGCTGGGCGTGCCGAAGCTCTTGCCGCCTTTCTGTGAGTAGGACTGTGCCGCAAAGTTGAACGGTGCTGAGTTGATCACGACGCAGAGGTAGTAGGCTTCTCCTGCATCGTTGATCGCGACCAGTGAGATGGTCTCCTGGGGTATCGGTGGTTTTTCTTCCAGCGTGGCGCCCGCAACGGCTGCTGCCATTTCCCCAGCAATCCTGCCCCACACCACCTTGTACGGCGCAAAGGTGTAGTCGCCTACGTCGAACATCGAGTAGAAGGGATCGGTCTCTTTGAAGTAGCGCCGGTAGCCCGACCGGCTGCGCAGTTCGGCCTCAAAGTGCTTGAGGTAGGCGTAGGTCTTGGGCAAGCGCACAGCCATTTCGCCCTCAGGTATGGCCTTCAGCCCCATACCCGATTCGTGAGTGACTATGACGTAGCCCGAAGGCGTTGCCTGCCACCGCTTCACATCCCGCCCGCGCAAGAGCGGATAGAGCAGGTCGGGTTCGATGGTTGCCTGGACGTTTTCCACTTTTCGTTTCGCCCCTTCGGTGAGGTTGCTCACCACCACCAAACCATCTGGTCGCTGTCCCACGACCTCCAGCCAGTACACACCGTTGAGCCAGGTGCAAACGCCGGCTTTGGCTTGATAGTCCGACGCACCCAGCACCTTCTGCATCGCTTTCAGCGCCCGGGGTCGGGCAGTGATCCAGGGCAAGGTGGGGTCGGCTTCGTCCACCGGCTGGGCCACGAACTGGCGGTAGGTGGCGATCTTCTCCCGCGTCACCTCCTCCAGGGTCACATCCTCCGGGATCACGCTGCCCCCGCCCGGCTTGTACCAGTGGGAGTACTGCACCGGATACGTCGTTGCCCGCCCTCGCTCCAGCACGACGATAGCCGTGCGGTTGCTGGCCCCCTCGAATGGCTTGAGATTGGACATGTCATCCACAGCCACAACACCCAGTGGCGTGCCATCTCCCAATCGAAACCGGCGGAAGCCCTGGCCCGCCCCGGCCGTCTTGAAGACGCTCTGAGTGATGAGGAAGCCCAACCGGCCACCGTCTCGCACATATTTGTCCAACGCCACATAGGTCATCAGGATGGAGATGTCATCTTTGGCCTTGCCCAGAATGGCATCGAAGCCCTTGTGAGGAAACAATTCGTGAGCAGCCCACAGCGGTGCTGTCTCCTGACGATACTCATCGGGCAGGCTCTCCCAGTTCACCCAGGGCGGGTTGCCGGCCACGTAGTCGAAGCGGCCCTGGAAGAGCGGCGCGAAACCGTTCTTGATGATGCGCGCCCAGATGCCGTTGATCCCCTGGCGGTCCAGGTCCAGCAGTTGCTCGTACAACTTCATGGCCACGTCTACCTCGGCAGCGTCTTTGGCCGCGTCCAATGGGAAGACGTACAGCAGACGAGCCTGAAACTGGTCTGGTGTCAGGCCCATGCCCACGTTCTCTTCCAATAGGTCCGCCAACTGGTCAATATAGCGGGCGTCCACCAGAGAGCGGGGCACACTGAATTTGCCGACGGCGGTGTTGAAGCTGTAGGCGTGCTGGGTGAACAGGTCGGCGCCGGCGGTGGGGGTCATGATGGAGTCGGCCAGGTAGACGGGGATGCTGATCTCACCACGGCGGTGCTGGAGCAGGTCGCCCAGGGCCAGCAGGTAGTTGGTGCGAGCGGAGATCACCGCCAGCGGGTTCAGGTCGAAACCAACCACGTTCTCTAGGATCTTGTCCAGCACGTCGGCCGGGGGCAGCATCTTGTCATCGGCATATTGGCGGATGCGCTTGATGGTCAGCACCGGGAAGGTGCCGGAGCCGCAGGCCGGGTCGAGCAACCGCTGGCGTGGGTCGCCGTCCACGCCCAATTGGTTGAGCAGCCGCTCCGCCAGCCAGTCGGGGGTGTAGTACTCACCCAGGTCGTGGCGCAGCTTTTTGGGCATCAGGTTCTGGTAGAGCTGCTTCAAGAGGTCCCGCGTTTCCTCCGGGTCCACGTCCAGCGTCACCAGCGAGTAGTTGGCCAGGTCGCCAATGACGCGCCGCAGGGCGTTCTCCACCGCCTCGTCCCAGGCGTCCAGGTACCAGCCGAAGAAGTCGCCTTCGAGAAAGTTCTTGATGCCGAAGTCGGCGAAAACCCCACCACGCTCCATCTTGTGCAGGTAGGCTCGCAGGCCCTCCGTATCAGCGGAGGCCACCTGTGCCAGGCCCGTGCCAACCTTCGGCATCAGATAGTAGTGGGCGATCTGCACCGCCAGCAACTTGATGAAGGTGGCGTAGTAGGTGTGGATGGCGAAGAAGAGGTGTAGAGCACTCACACCCTCACCCCCGGCCCCTCTCCACCCCCCCTCGGTCCCCCCCAACTTTAGGGGGGAAGTGGGAGAGGGGAGTACGCCGTACGACTTCGCCAGTCCAGCCACATCCAGCCGGGTGCTGCCCTCCTCGTAGCCGCAGATCTCGCTGAACAGGTGTTGCCATTGTTGGAAAAGGATGCGAACCTTGGGGCTCTCACTGGTGCGTAGGGAATTGTAAAGGGCTGGCACCACCATGCGACTGACCACGGTGTTCTCGCCGAAGTCGCGCACCAGGTTCTCAGGGGTCAGGGCCAGTTCGGTAGCCAGGGAGAGCAGGTAGCGCAGGAAGGTCTCGGTGGAGTGAGCAGAGATGGGCACAGGTTCATCCACCCGCCAGTGGCCCTCGCGGAAGCGGACGAAGATAAAGTAGTGGCCGTCCAGCACCACCCCGGCCAGCCGCTCTTTGCGGTGCCGGTCCAGCCGCTCCAGACCTTCCATGTAACGCTTGACCTGCTCCACGGCGTGCTGGTTGGCGCGGGAGATATTGGAGCGTTGCAAGGAGTGGGGGGGTTCGTACTCAACCACAAGACGGTTGTATACTGCATCAGCTCGGCCATTGATCAGCGTACGCTCGCGTTCCAAGTGCAGGCTGACGTCAAAGTTGCGTTCGAAGCGTTTGAGCACATCTTCGACCTCGGCCACCAGGTCGGCTTCGTTGCTAGCGCGTGCCGTAGCCTGTTGAATACCTTTAGTAATCTCCGGGGCGCGCTGACGAACAAAAGCTTCCAGATCGGTGGGGGAAATCTGTGTCATACCTGCTCCTGTTTGTAAGCAGGCCAGGGGAAGATAACTTTGACGGGTTGACGATAAACAGCATGACTTACAAGCAGTTCCCCCTTCGTAAGACGTGTGACTGCCATGCGAATATCCTGCTCCAGGAAGCGGTAATCGGGGGAATTAACTTCGGATGAGCCGGTCCGACCGATAATTTTGGTGGCTGTGTTGCCCGTAACCCGTCCGTGGACGGCACTCATGAATTGCTGGGCGGATATAAGGATTACCCCTAAGCTGCGACCGCGCTCAGCTACATCCAGCACTTGTTGGGTGATAGGGCTTTCCCTACCACCAGGGGCATACTTATTCAACTCATCCACAAAAATGATCACCTTCTCTGGTACAGGAGATGTCTCTGTACGCTCCTCGGCTTCTTCTGACTTAACCGTGTAGATGGTGCGTAAGATGTCACCAAAAACCAAGGTTTGTTCATCTTCAGCCAATTTGGCTATATCCACTACGTAAATTCTTCCACCTTTTATATTCATTAGTTCATCACTCAATAATTTCTCGTTACGAGAGCGACTACCTCTCACGAAAATACCCGTCTGTCGGGTTTGGACGATACGGCGTAGGTGGCGACGAAACATGCCGATAGATGAACCTGCAAACATCCCACGCCAACGTCCTCTCTCCCCCTGCTTCTCCCGCAGAAATTCCAACAGAGTATCCCAACTCTGGACGTTTTGGAATTCCGCTTCCCGTGACAGGATGCCAGTCATAATCTCTCCATAAATGCCTTCTATTGTGCCGCTGGTATCGGCGACATTGCTGAAGAGAAGGTCTAATTTGTCGGCTACTCCAATCAGATCGTAAGCATACAAAGTATGCATGAAGGGTACAGGGGAGTAGGAATTAGCCTGACCGTTCGGACCCAGCGGTAGAAGATAACGTACATTCTCAAAGGGTTTCGGTTCCAGTCCTATGGCTTCCCAGCGCTCCATTTGTTCAGGGGGTAAGGCATCCTCCCTACGTTGGTCAACTTGCAATAAGTCAGCCTGTTTGACATTGAGGATGATAACAGCGATATTCTCAAGGTCAGAGGCTTTTTGCAGAATGGATTGGATTAGGAACATAGCATAGGATGTTTTTGTAGCCAGACCGCTGATACCGGAAATATTTACGTGGGCGGACTCGGGACCCAGCACATAACGCCGATCAAGATAAGCAACAGCCGTAGCCCCATTACTCATCTTTATTAATCCAGCGGGTATTGCATCATTTGGTCTATCCTTAAGAAGTGTGTCCATCCCCAATGCCTGTTGAATACCTTCGGGATCGGCAAATAGGACAGGTTGATCACTGATTAAAGGCATATAAATTTCCGCTGTGTTACTAAGGATGTTGGCGAAGGCAACAGTTGTACCCTGGCGAATGGTATTGGGTAAGGTGTCTACTTCGCCAAAGTTGCTAGATATAAAATTTGCCAAGTGATTTGGCGCATCCGTGCGATGTTCAAGAGTTGTAACAAGACCGAAGGTCAGGCTTGGTGGTTCTTCGGGTTGATTGACTTGCTCAACCTTTACCACATCAAAAGGATTAACGATAACATTGTCAGGCAGCCAGAAGGAGAATTTGTCGGAGGTTATGGCATCTCTTTCAGTAGCAGATGTTTTTCCGATAATGAGTTGGGATTCATTCGGGATTTCTTCTGGTTGAGTATTTTGGTTGAGACCAGAAGTTTGAGTATCGTCAGACATATTGCTCTCCTGATATTAAGATAATCTTCGACGAGGCCATTTGACGATCCCCATCAAGACCTGCCGGGAATAAAATTGATTCTTTATTGACTGCTCTGCCTGGAATATGGGGTAAATCAGTGAATGCCAACGTTGATCCCGTCCATGGGGTGTTACAGAGCGTTCGGCAACCAAAACGCGGGATAATAGATCAGCTAATTCGGATTCAATTGGAGTAATATCGGGTCGAGGTATCTCTACTTTGACAACACCCATTAAGGGGTAGTCAACTTCTTTCTGTTCTCGCAATCGAACATACCAAAAAGCAACTTTACCTTGATAGGTACTAAAAGCTGCTGTTCTATGTGCATATGGTAGCCCAGCAAGAATGGAAGTTATGTCCTTATGATGTTTGTGGGTTCTCCCGAAATAAAATTGGGGGTCTTTTCTAAAATTCTTGGCTACGCCTATTAGATTTGGTGAATCTATGAATTCATCTAGCTTGACTGCACCATCAAGAATCAACCAATTGTCCTCATTACGTAAGCCATCGGTAAGGCTGATTAATTCGATTTCTAAGCGATGCATTCGATTACGGGCAATCCCACCTGCTCGATTGCGGAGATTTTCAACGGTGGGGTCACCAGGTGTGTTTATAGTCCTCTCAGTAGTATCAACGATAGAGAAGAAACCATCAGAAGTATTTAGCTTTATGAGCTGATTCCAAACTGAGTCGGAAACTCCAAATTGCCCCTTTGGAAGAAGTAAAAGGATACTTGTTTTAACACCGAGTAATTTTACCTTCCCATTGTCATCTCGCCTCATCACTGCAGCACCTATTTGAGCTAATTCTATCGGGAAGGAACGGTTGCCTTCAATGCCTGTTCCGAGGTAATACGTTCGTAGGCTGCCATCAATAAAAAATCTATACAAATGCTTTTCGTTGCGAGGCAGGGGAGGGGTAGGGCGATATAGGGTAGCGAGTGTGGGTTGGGGGGTTTCTGCAAAAGCAGTAATTTCCCTGTTTTCACGATTAATGAGTATATCTTCAAGTTCTTCTTGGTCGGGTACTTGTAGTTCTTCTACTGCTCCTCCTGTGGCAGGTAAGATATCAACTTGCTTCCCAAGTTCTTCGAAAGCTGGTTTGATGAGCTGAAGAAGGGGGGGGTTGGTCATTTATTCTTTAAATCCAGCGAGTGATTATGAAAAAATTAATAATTAAAAAAACACCCCACCTCTTGCGGAAGGCAGGCGCTTTGGTTAGAATCGGTGTGCCGAAGCATCCCCTTTACGCTGAGGCCATGCCTCGCCGGTAGCATCCGGGCGAGGTTTTTCTAATGATACAATAAAGAGGGGGAAATTACCAGGAAAAGCGCGGGGTGGGAAACGTGTGGGGGTGTCCTTCGACTGCGCAGCTAATCGCTGCTCCGCTCAGGATTTTCTGGCTGGCGAAGTGGGTAAATAGTCCTGTCGGTACGTCTCCCTTAGTTCATCAATAACCCGTAGTTCTCCATCTTGGTCCTTAAAATACCAGTGCTGCCAGCCGTTACAGGGGCTTCCCTTCATTAAATACTTCCCAACTTGGTGAATGGACCCTTCAAAGCCATCATCGAGAAGGAGTTTACCGTCAGGTCGGATATAGGCATATTTTGATTGTTCTTCGCGGAAGTAGAGTCTTTGACCAGGGGATAGCAGCCCGGATTCTAACAAACGGCTGAATTCAACTCGTACAGCTAGTCGTTGCTTATCTCGAACATCGAAAACCTTAGGGATTAACGTTTCCGGGGTGACAGTATTTATTCTTGTCTGAGCTAATTCGATGTATTTTTTTTCTTTCTCAATGCCCACCCAGTGACGATGCAGCTTCTTGGCAACTACGGCCGTTGTGCCACTGCCTAAAAATGGGTCTAGGATTACGTCGCCAGGGTTGCTCGAGGAGAGGATAATTCGATAAAGTAAGGCTTCTGGCTTTTGCGTGGAATGGGCTTTCTTCCCGTCTGTCTTGATACGTTCTGAACCGGAGCAGATCGGTATCCGCCAGTCACTGCGCATTTGCTTGTCGTCGTGTAACCCCTTCATGGCGTGATGGTTGAAGGTGTATTTCGCCCCTTTTGACTTGCTTGCCCAGATGAGGGTTTCATGAGCATTTGTAAAACGGACTCCTCGGAAATTGGGCATGGGATTCGTCTTTATCCAGATAACATCATTCAAAAACCAATAGCCCAATTCTTGCATGATGGCTCCGAGGCGGTAAATATTATGATAGGTGCCAATAACCCAAAGCGTACCGGTATCTTTTAGTACTCTTCGACAACCTTGTAACCAGCTTCGGCTAAAATTATCATATGCTCTGAAGCTCTCAAATTGGTCCCATTGGTCATTTACCGCCTGGACTCTGGTCATATCCGGTCGCCAGAGTTCTTGTTGTAACTGGAGGTTGTAAGGCGGGTCAGCAAAGATCACGTCTATGGATTTCTCGGGCAGTGAGTTGAGGATATCTACACAATCCCCTTGCAGTATTTGGTTTAAAGGAAGGTCATGTACATTCATGCGGTGTCAGGATGATATCTGGGCTCCCTGATCGGTATTGATATGGAATAGCCTCTTGAGCTGCTATTCGCCTCGTGGGGGGTCAGACAATAGAGTTGACACCCAGAAGGGAGGTTCGCCTATCTTCTTTCACGAGAGAATAACTTATGCCCTGAGGGAGCTTTGGTGAGTATAACGGTTGAATGGTTATCAATGCGTCCGAATATTTCGGGCAGCTCAAGCAGAAACAGCACGATGAAAAATACGATGAAGAAAACGGTCAAGGGATAACCCCCACTGAAATAGGTGATGATGCTGCAGATTGGGGCTATGAGGAGTGCTATGCCTATCTTGGTTAGATAGTGGAGTAGTATCGAACGGTAGCTTCTGATTTCAAATGTGATTGGCTGGTTACACACATCGCACGGTATTGAGACCGATCTTTTTCCCCTCTCAGGAAGTGATATTTCAGCCGATTGGAGTTGGTATTCTTCTGTTATTTGGATTTGCCCAGGACGACCCCACCTTGGTTCTGTTATCCGGAAATCCGATTTGCGAACATAATGCCCAAATCTGATGATGTAGGTTTTCTGCTGACTCTCTGACATGGTACGTTTCCCTGAGGAGTACTGTTGCTTGAGAGAAAATAGGTTGTGGACAGAATCCAGTCCACCAGAAACCTTGATTGGTTCTGATTATAATCCAATCATTTTGATTTAAGCAGCCTCCGTTGGTTGAGTGTCCAGTGTGGTTTCCCTTGCCTCCTACGGGGGCAGGCCGGACCGCAAGGACAGGCGATATGTTCCCTGCGGTCGCACTCAACCGACGCTGGACGTATCGAAACCGGGGAGGCTGTGGGTTTACTCGCGATAAGACAGTTTGGGGGCCAGCACGCTACAGGGATTCTACCTGAGAACCGATGTTGTATGGATGAGGTAACTTGTAAGTTAAGGTAGTTGCGCATAGCCATTGCATATTATCAAATAGATGGTTACAGGCCCCCAGTTTTATAAAAGCTGGTTGGTGTAAAATTAGGGACTATGCGCGAAGTTCTTTCTGATATTGAAAGGTGGATTTCGGAGGGGAAAGAAGTAGCTATAGCCAAGGTCATCAGTACCTGGGGCTCGTCTCCGCGCGGAGTGGGAGCCAATTTAGCCATTTCGTCAGCACGCGAGATGAGCGGATCGGTTAGCGGGGGATGTGTGGAGGGCGCAGTAGTGGAGGTGGGGTTAGATGTGCTACGTTCTAAAAAACCACGTTTGCTCCAATTCGGCGTCGGCGACGAAACCGCCATGGGCATTGGTCTAGCCTGCGGTGGGCAGATTGAGGTGTTTATCAGTCAATTGGATGTTGATCTTTTTACCACCTTGCACAAAGAACTGTCAGCCGAACGGCAGGTTGTCCAGGCGATAGTAATTCGTGGTCCTCAAGAGATGTTGGGAAAAACTATCATCTTGAGACAAGATGGGGGCGTCAGCGGCACAATCCCCACAGAGTTTGTAGCCTTGGTTATCAGATTAGCCCATGAGGCATTTGAAAGTGGGAGGCATCTAAGAAAGGTAGTGAAATCACCTTCACCTGAAGAGGTGGCAATAGAGGTATTTGTTGAGGTGATCCCCCCGCGCCCCAGGCTGATAATCGTTGGCGGAGTTCACGTTTCTATCGCACTGGTCAACCTGGCGCGTACGTTGGGATTCTATACGATTGTTGTAGACCCTCGAAGGGCTTTCGGCAGTCCTGAACGCTTTCTACAGGCAGATGAACTTCTTCAGGTATGGCCCGAAGAGGCCCTCAAGGACATGCCCCTGACAACCTCCACCGCGGTAGTCATGTTGACGCATGACCCGAAAATTGACGACCCTGCTTTGAAGGTTGTCCTGAACAGTCCGGCGTTTTATGTAGGGGCTTTAGGTAGTAGAAAAACCCATCGGGAACGCTGCCAGCGGTTGGTGAGAGCTGGTTTGAACCTCGAGCAGCTTGAGCGTATACACAGCCCCATTGGGTTGGATATTGGCGCGCAGAAACCCGAGGAAATTGCCCTGGCGATCATGGGGGAGATTGTTGCCGCGCAAAATCGCTGAATCGTTATTTCTTCCCAAGCTCTTTGATTTCTTCCACAACTTCCGGGTTGACCAGTGAGGATGTATCACCTAAATCCTCACCCAGATAAGCCGAGCGGATCATACGTCGCATCACCTTGGCATTGCGTGTTTTGGGCAGGTCGCTAATGAAGAGCACATCGCGTGGTGCCAGAGGCTTACCAAGTGCTTTAGCTACCATGGCGATCAGTTCATCCTTTAGTTTCGTACTGCTGGAAGCATGGGGGGCAAGCACACAAAAAGCCAACACTTCGTTGCCCTTGATTTCGTGTGGAACCCCAACTGCAGCAGCTTCGACTACATCTGGATGATCAACAAGAATGTTTTCCACCTCCGCAGGTCCCAGCCGTTTTCCCGAAACTTTGATTGTATCGTCTGAACGTCCTAACACATACCATTGATTGTCGGAATCCCTCAATGCCCAGTCACCGTGTACCCAGACGTTCTCCCAACGAGACCAGTAAGTCTGGATATAGCGGTCGGGGTCCTTCCAGAAGCCGCGGGTCATGCCAATCCACGGTGTCTTGATCACCAACTCACCAACTTGGTTAATCACCGAATGCCCGTCCTCGTCGAACACGTCCGCGGCGATACCGGGACATGCGCAAGGAAAGCTGGTCGGTTTGATCGGTAGGGTGGGGTTTCCCATCAGGATGCCACCGGAGAGCTCGGTACCTCCGGTGTAGTTGACGATGGGCATCTCTCTTTTACCAACTACTTCGAACAGCCACATCCAGGGGTTGGGGTTCCAAGGTTCACCCGTCGAACCGACGACCTTCAAACAGGAGAGATCGTGCTTTTTAACTGGTTCCTCACCGTGAACCATCAAAGCGCGTATAAGCGTCGGGGAGAGTCCTAATTTGTTAATTTGATGTCGTTCGACCATATCCCACAAGCGATCAGGTCCCGGATAGTCCATGGCACCATCATACAGGAAACCAGTACCGCCAAGGGTTAAGGGCCCAAACACCATCCAAGGTCCCAACATCCAGCCCATATCCGTGATCCAGTAGATAATCTCGTTGGGGTGGTAGTCCATACCAAAGACCACGTCTTGAGTAGACTTAATGGGAAAGCCGCAATGCGTGTGCACCGCTCCTTTGGGTTTGCCGGTTGTGCCTGAGGTGTATATCACCATCAATGTGTCCTCAGCATCAGTGACTTCAGTTTCGGCATGGTCGGATTGTTGGGGGATCAAATCATGCCACCAATGATCTCGTCCGGATTTCATGTTGACGTCTAACCCTGCTCGGTTGAAAACGATCATGTGCTTCAGGGTGGGCACCTGCTCTGCAGCTTGGTCAGCAACTTCTTTCATGCATACCGGTCGCCCGCGGCGGAAGAAGCCATCCGCGGTGAATAGTGCCTTGGCTTCGCCATCTGCCAGCCGTGTAGCTACAGCGCTTACTCCGTACCCGGAGAACAAAGGTAAGAAAATACCTCCGATTTTAGCAATGGCCAACAAAGCGATGATAATTTCAGGTGTCATTGGCATGAACAACCCGACTGCCTCTCCTTTACCCAGTCCCAAGTTACGCAGGGCATTGGCAGTCTGGTTGACCCGGCGATATAGTTCACCATAGGTGATTGTACGTACCTGGCCTTCTTCACCCTCCCAGAGGTAGGCAATTTTCTCTTCAGTGGGTGTGCCAATGTATTTATCCACACAGTTGTGGACAATGTTCATCTTGCCATCTACGCACCACTTGGGCCATTGGATGCCGCGGCTCAGGTTGACTACCTTTGTATAGGGTTTGTAAAATTTGATGTCAATGAATTTAATAAAGGCGTCGGTGTACCAAGCTACGTCCTCTGTGGAACGGCGGATCAGCTCATTGTAATCAGCGATGCCATGTAAACGCATGAAGTTCGTCACGTTGGCATTTTCGATGTGGTCTTTCGTAGGACGCCAAATGATCTCACCCCCGAGACCCTTCGACTGAACAACTTCGTAATTGGTATGTCCTGCTGTCATTTTGCCTCCGTGTTGAGAGGTTGTAGGTAGAGCTCGTATTCATTCTAATCCATCTTTTTGAGAACGCAACCGGGGAAAAAGATATCATTCAAAGTGGCGAATTCTCTTATTTAGAAATGAGTAGAAGGCCAAACGTAATTCATGATTGCTCTCTACGGAGGGTTCCAATGTCATATGCTCTGACAATGTCATTACGTCGGAGGATACCGATTAGATGTCGTTTATCTTGGCGACTAACCACAGGAATCCGGCTGAGGTCTCTAGGTGCCATGCGTTTGAGCACGACACTGACATTCTCATCAGGATAGGCAGTAACCAGAGCGTGGGTGGCGATGTCCTTTATTGTCCGTTCTTTGGCGGTCATTCCGTTTTTCTTCATTGCCTTGCGGTAATCGGATATGGTCACTATTCCCCACAATTTTCCCTCATCGTCCACGACAGGGAAACCATGCATGTTGGTTTGTATGAACAGGTCTGGAAGAGCACTAACCTTTAATTCAGGTTTTACAGTAATGGGGTTGGAGGTCATAACCTCTCTAACGGTGATAGACTCCATGATATCTACCTCTTTACCCCTACGCAATTGTACCCCTCTGCGGCTTAACTTTAAAGTATAAATCGACTCCCCTCTTAATAACTTACGGGAAATCAAGGTAGCGATAACTACCGTAAGCATAAGAGGGAGGATGATTTTATAATTGCCGGTCAATTCAAAAAGGATGATCACGGAAGTTATGGGGGCATGAGCACTGGCAGCAAAAAGGGCTCCCATACCAACCAGGGCGAAAGCTCCTTCAGGGCCAATGATAGAGGGGAAAAAGGGACGCAGGGTAAGTTCAAAGGCTGACCCTAGCATTGCGCCCATGAAAAGAGCGGGCGCAAAAATGCCTCCTGATCCTCCAGATCCTAACGTTAGACTGGTTGCCAATAACTTCACCATTAAGAGTACGAATGCAGCTTTGAGAACAAGATGATTTCCCAGTGCACTTTCAATGACGTTGTATCCAACGTTGAATACATGAGGTATATGTTCCCATTGCACGCCAGTGAGCAGGGGATAAGCGAGGGCAATGCCCCCTAGTATTATGCCTCCAACGGCTGGTTTTACCCATTCTGGGATCTTTTTTACCCGGTTAAACACATCCTCAGAAAAGTAAACAGTCCGAACGTATATCCATCCAAATAAACCTGCAAGAACCCCTAACAGCAAATACAGAGGGAATTCCCAGAGGCTGGCCACACCGTATTCCATTGGGATTTTAAAAGCAGGCATATTGTCAAACACAATACGTCCTATCACACTCGCGGATACAGCGGAAATTACCAGGGAGCTAAAACTACTTACATTAAATTCACCCAAAATGATTTCTAGTGCAAAAATAACTCCCGCTATGGGGGAATTAAATGTAGCTGCGATACCGCCTGCGGCCCCACAAGCAACCAGATTACGAATTCGGTTCTCAGATAGATGTAGGATTTGTCCCAGCGTAGACCCTATAGCTGAGCCGATTTGTACAATTGGGCCCTCCCTTCCAACGGACCCACCACTGCCAATCGTCAGGGCTGAAGCTAAGGCTTTGATCAAAGCCACTATTGGTCGAATGCGACCTCCTTTGAGAGCCACGGCCTCCATGACTTCTGGAACGCCATGTCCTTTAGCTTCGCGGGCGAAGAAATATGTCAGAGGACCAACAATCAATCCTCCCAGGCAAGGGATTAAGATTACATATCCTTTGCCAATGACTCCTGCCCAGGACGGAAACCAGGTATATCCCAGCCACTCAATGCCTGTAATCATATAACGGAAAGCGACTGCTCCTAGCCCGGCAGCGATGCCTATGATAAGTGAGATGGTTACTAAAAAGATTTCCGAATCAGGTTGGATCCTATCAATGAGTGATGGAAAGCTAAAAGGTTGCTTTCTGAAGATAGTTTGTTTTTGGGTATTGCTTGTTTCGCTCTTTGAAGACATGCTGTTTCTCTAAGGTGATTTATTAAAATATGTTTTAATCTTATCCGAGGGAATTCGGGTAAAGTTAGCCCCCCATCATAGATTTCAACTGGTTGTCATCCTGACATTGAAACTGGAAAATTCACCGGTTGCTTCCGACCAGGTTGGCTTTAGATCAGTGACCCGCGCGGCTGGTGGGCCATGCTGTAGCCAGCCGAGAAATTGTACCAAAAACTGTTTTTCCCCTTCTGCTAGAACCTCTACAGTCCCATCCCATCGGTTGCGTACCCAACCGACAACCCCTAATCTGTCCGCCTCCTGTCGCGTATAGAAACGAAAATTGACCCCCTGAACGTGACCAGAGATGATAGCATGTAGGCGGACGTTACCTTCCTCCTGCATATGTTCTCCGCTTTTTTATTTTTGTACTCACCATCATACCCAGTGGAGTTGCCAAGATAACCACCAGCAGAACAATCCAGGGCAACATGGAGATCAGGTTTCCTAAAAACATGCTTTCATTGAAGGTTTCCAAGCGCCATTCCTTCTCAAGTTGGTTCAGAGAAGTGCCCAGCGCAACCTGAGGAGCGTTTTCGCAACTTTCTCCTTTCTTGTAAGCTTCCAGCAGCTTCTGTATCCCTTCTGCGCTGTACCTGCTCTGGATATAGTTTACAAAAGATGTTGATTGAGCATAAGCCAGCACTCGGCTGTGAGCATCCTGTGGAAAGCTGGCGCACAAGCTGCTGATGGGCAGCAGGGTTTCCTCTTTATGTGCAACTTCGAGTAAGTAGATATAGTCCGGATTGGGTTGAGGTTCTACGACCGAAGCCAGTCCCTCATTCAACCAGAGGGGTAAGCGCCCGTATCCCTCCCCGTCAAGATAATTGTAAAGCAGCACGTGGGCTAATTCGTGGAACACATTGCGTTGTAGTTCCAGGGTTTGTCCTATGTCTGGGCTGGAAGCTATCAGCACGACACCCAAGTCCGGATCAGCGTGGCCACTTATTAATCCCTTACGGCTTCCCCCCAACGCGGTCTGCAGGTCTTGGGCAGTAGAGTATACGTAAATATCTAACGAAACTGGAGTTTCAACTGGAAAGAAGGATTGTATGCGCGTCAGGCCCCCCTGAACTGCGTCCAACACTTCCTGTCCAAGATCCTCTCTTTCCATATACCAGTGTACACGGAAAGGTGCCTGTTCGATTGTCTGCCAGGCAAAACGGTTATCGGTGTAATAAAATGTAAAGGAGGGGCTGGTCATTACTTCACTGGCATCCGTAGTGATTTCAAACCAGTATAAAACCTCCGTGAAGGCCCTCAACTCCACACCGGTTATTTCGTAATGGAAATAGACTTCCCCATTCTCACCTAATAGCACCTCACCCGACTCTGGCTGACTGTTGCCCTCAGACATCAAAAACACCTTGGCACTTTTTATGGGAGATACAGACTGGATCACAGCCTGGATAGTGATCTCGGCTCCAAACAGGTACGTGACCTGAGTGTCCGTCACCGAAAAATCGGATTGGGATTGGGCCTGCTGGGTGACCCCCAGGACGAGTCCCATCCCAAATATCAGCAAGCAAGCCAAACGGTGCACGTCAACCTCCTAATAAAGCCATCAGAGGTGTAAGGGTCAGAGGGCTGAGCAGTGTGGTAGTAAACACAACCGAGGTCACGAACGAAGGTTCGATGTCAAATTCTGTGGCCAGCACAGTGGTCATCACCGCGGTGGGCATGGAGGCCTCCATAATCCCGGCCTGTCTGGCTGAACCCTGTAGGTGAAATACCCAACTACAGAAAAAAGCCAGTGCTGGTCCTATCACCAGGCGGAAGATGTTCGTGATACTCAACAATCCCAGACGGTTGGTCCATCGTACCTGGCGTAATTGTAAACCAAGCAGCACCAGCATTCCGGGTATGGCAGCCTCACTCAGTACTGATACGGTGCGTTCCAGGAATAGGGGCAGTTTCCAATCCAGCTGGATGAAAAGCATCGCCAGGATCAATCCGTAGACCGCGGGGACTTTGAGCAGGCTGAGAAGTGAATCCCGCAGGCTTGCTCTCCCCAGGGAGGCAACCACTACTCCAGCGGAATACACCATGATAGCCGAAGTGACGAAATAAAGGCTGGCGTGAGCCAGGGCATCTTCACCAAAAGCGAACAGGTTTACAGAAAGCCCAAAGTTGCCGGCGTTGGTTAAGGTACTGGTAAGCACCATTGCCACCAGCAAGCGCCGCTCGAGCCTCCATAAACGGCCCAGAGCATAAACTATGGCGCCTAAGAGCACCATGTTGACGATAGCGAAACCGGCCATATGGAATATATCGCTGGAGGCGAGTTCATTGTTGGTCAGCAGCTTGAAGACCAGGCAAGGGCTGAAGAGATAAAAAACCACCCGAGAGATGGATTGGGAGTCAATGTCCAACCACTGGCCTAATAAGTAACCGCTGCCCGCAGCGAGAAACACGGGCAGCAGGTTGTTTTCGAAAAGATGCAGCAGTGAAGTCATGTTGTGAAGGTCCTGATTTATGGGGGTCCTAATCTGTGTCGAAGATGTCATCCTCGTCGTCAAATTCCATCAACGGGATGTCTAATAAATTTTCGTTGAAAGCCAAATTGTCCAATGCATTCTCAATAAAGGAGAAGTTGTCCTTATCATCTTCGCAGGTTTCTAGCAATTCCTCTAAGGCTTCACGCACCCCCTCCCCGCAAATTTGAGAAAGTGACCAGGCTGAAATCATGCGTATGGTGTTATCGTCATCCTGGAGCATCTCTAACAGTTGTGGTCTGGCTGCTTCCAGCTCCAGCTCTCCTGCAGACCGGGCTGCTTCACGTCGGACACTATCTATGGGGTGGTCCAACATTTGTAAGACCTGCTCCTCCCAAATGGGATTCGCCGAGCGTCCCATGGCAAGCACAGCGGAGGTCAGCCATTCATCATCTTCAGATTGGTATGCAGATTGGATCAGATCGTGTACTTCTCGGCGTTCACAGTAACCCAGGGCCTCCATTGCACGCCGTCGAACCATAGGTTCATCATTGCCACTTGTGATGTTCAAGAGAGAATCGATAACCGTGGTGAAGGTGTCTGCAGGTAGTTCATCTAATTCGCCCAGATAGACAAAGTGTCCCAAGGCACTGGCCACCGAGGCTCGAACTACGTCGCTTTGGTCGTTTTTTACCATGTCCAGATATGTGTAGAGGAGGTCGTTGTCAGGGTATTCCATCAAGGTATGTACGGCCAGCAACCTTACCTGTGGATCTTCATCTTTTATCGCTATGCGACAGACGGCATTAAAGGATAGGGTGTAATCCTCCATCAATAATTTTTTTAGTGCTTCCAGCAGCTCACGACGTCGTTGAAGGGATAGGCAAGACCAGGTCTCTTCGAAGGCGGTCGCTTCTTTGGGGTTTAAGTCAGAAAGATGGTGAAAATATATAGGATTGATGATCGCATTTTCCTTTTGAAGGGATTGCAGGAATTGATGGAAGGTTGACTTTGAGCGGGGAGACATGGGAAAAACAGCTCTCAATAACCTAAGGTATCTGAACCGGGTTGATGAAATCTTGAAGGTTAATGTATATCAACAGGGTAATTAACACCGCAAACCCAATTAGATGGAGCATATTTTCAAATTGATGGGGTATACGGCGACGAAAGATTATTTCCGGTAGGATGAGGAGAATTCGCCCTCCATCCAACGCTGGAAAAGGAAGCAGATTGATGACCGTTAAGGAAACCGTGATAGAGATGAGGAAAGAGAGTAGATTGACACTGTAAGGGGTTTCAGCAGCAGCATCTACTTCTAGGGCGTTTTGATATAGGTCGTACATCCCTTTTAACCCCACAAGCCTGGCCTGATCTGGGGAGATGTTACCCTGTAGTAATCGAAAGGGGATAGACAAGATGATACCCACGTGTTTCACAGTAGAGCTTACACCTCTATCCAATGCGTTGTACCAGGGGATTTGAACTACTGGATTTCCCATGATGATGCCGATCGCGCCTTCCCCTTCTGGCGGATTAGGCCGGGGCACGAGGGATACGGTAACCACCTCTTCGCTGCGTTGATACTTCAGGTTTATAGATTGTCCCAGATGGCTTCTAATTTCTTCCTGCATCCGCTGTGTGCTGTCTATTATTTGATCGTCAATCTGTAGGATGAGATCTCCTTCTAGAAGGCCGACCTGTTCGGCAGGAGAGTTTTTGGCGACCTCGATAACGATTACCTTGTCGAAAAGGGGCATGCCCATACGAACGAAGATAACTGCGTAGAGCAATACAGCCGCCAGGAAGTTCATGGCTGGCCCTGAGAGCAGCACAAATAACCGTTTCCACGGGTTAGCCGCAGCTAATCCATCTGCTATGCTGGGGTCGTTCTCTCCTCTGGGGCGTACAAACCCACCAAACGGAAGCCAGTTGAGCGTGACTTCCATATTTTTGACTCGGAATAACGTGGTTATCCGTGGGGGGTAACCGATACCAAACTCTTCAATTTCAATACCTATCAGACGAGCAGCTATGAAATGACCAATTTCATGGATAAGGATCAGGGCTGCCAGCGCAGCCACAAATTGCCCTATTCCAGTTAACATATCAATCGAGATGACCATTATGTTCTACCTGTAATTTTATTTGAGTAGATTATATCCCCTACTTCCCCGTTTCTCCATAGGCGATCTCTGGCATTGAACTTGCTAGTCGTACCCATAAGAATTACCCCTGATGTCTACACCAGCCAGGCGGGACCACCCGGGCTTGCCACGATCACTTCCAGAACACCAGGGATTTCCTGCAGACGGTTTTTCACATCTGTTGCCAGGTAGGAAGGGCAAAGGACGTGAACGTTTGGCCCCGCATCAATTGTGTAGCAGGCTTGCAGTCCCTCTCGGCGCCACCCTCGCACGGCATGAATGACAGCCACGGTGGCAGGTTGCCAATACAAGAGGGGAGGGGAAGAGGTGATCATCACTGCGTGCATCATGTCGCTATCCAGCTCCATAACTTCGGCCAGGTTTTCGAAGTCTCGGTCGAACAGAGCCTGCCGGCATCGCTCCAGGCGTTCGCTGGCGGTAGAAACGCGGCTGGCTTGGAATGGGCTGGTGTCAGCTAAACGGTGTCCTACAGATGACCCTGTTTCTTTGTGCTCTTGGCTAATCACCGCAATACAGTCGCTGAGCTCCCAGTGATGAGGTGGGGCGATGGAAAAAGCAAAAGAGTTTTCGTCTGAATCACCAGCCGCCCATTCGACAAAACCACCAGGTACTGAACGGCATGCAGAGCCCGAGCCTCGTCTTGCTAGCCTGGAAAGATTGCTTTCCTCAAGTGGGAGGTCCGCAGCCGCGCTGGCAGCCATTGCCAGGGCAGCGAAAGCCGATGCAGAGGAGGCGATACCCACACTCGAGGGAAAATTGTTCTCGCTGATCACCTCCGCATATTCACGGATGCCAGCCAGTTGCCGTACCCTTTCAAGTACGAGCCTTACGCGTGTGAGCGTATGGCCCGTTTGCAGTTTGCCGTTTATGGTCAACCGGTCACTTTTCAGGTGGAGGTCAAAGGTAACCTGCGTGCGCGTCTCCAAACCAGCCAGGTTCATGGAGAGCGACCCGTTGGCTGGAATGCGCAGGTCGTGGTCTTTATTACCCCAATACTTGATAAATGCAATATTCGGATGAGCACCAGCTGTCGCGGTTCTCGCGGGCATAAGCTTCGTCCATCATTCAGAAGTTACGTATACTATAACATGCCAGGTAGCCTTTTTCTACACCCCGGTTTTATGTATTTAGGAGTCACGTACTTGACCGACAAGACATCGCGGGTCGAGTGCTCTCTGCCCGTATGGGGGAACGAAGTGGAGGGCGTACCGCCTGCCCTTGCGGCTTGGCCTGTCCCCGTAAGGGGGGCAAGGGAGACCCATTTTAGCGCAGTGGTTTCGACCTCCTCACGGGGGCAGGCACGCTCAACCCAGGTCTTGATCTCGATATGCTCTTCGACTGCGAGCCTTCGGCTCTCCGCTCAGAGCCACTCGATCGGCGAACTGCGTAACTCCTGGTATTATCAAGGGGCAAAATAGGCTATACTATATCAACGTGAGATTCTCACCTTGTCTATTTTGCAGTGTGGATCTGGCTGAGTATCCAGCTTGATTCTACTGCCAACCATTGCTATACTTTGTCCAATGATCCCAGAAAAAATAGAACGTTACCTTGTCACTTCGGAGATTGGGCGTGGGGGAATGGCGACAGTATTCCGCGCCCACGATCCCCGTTTCGATCGCGACGTTGCCATTAAGGTACTACCCAAAGAATTCCTCCACGACCCTCAATTTCGTGAACGCTTCGAACGAGAAGCCAAGACAATTGCCTTACTAGAGCACCCGGCAATTGTCCCGGTGTATGATTTTGGAGAGTTCGAAGGGCAACCGTACCTGGTCATGCGGTTAATGGAAGGGGGTTCGTTAACGGATAGGTTGAAAGAGGAGCCTTTAACGTTAGGTGAGGCATTAGAGATTCTGGACAATATAGGGAATGCCTTAGACGCTGCCCATAAAAAAGGGATTATCCACCGCGACTTGAAGCCTGGTAACATCTTGTTCGATCAGTACGGTGAGGCATATCTGTCGGACTTTGGCATTGCCAGGATGACAGAGAGTGATGCTACCCTTACAGGAAGTAAAATCATCGGTACTCCTGCCTACATGAGTCCAGAGCAAGTGGATGCCCGGAAGGACCTCGATGGTCGTGCGGATATCTACTCCTTGGGGGTTTTGCTCTACCAGATGCTGACAAGTAAATTGCCTTTCCACGCTGATACTGCTGCCAGAGTGATGATGATGCATCTGTTGGAGCCAGTGCCTGATGTGAGCACTACCGTGCCCACGTTGCCCAAGGGCTGTGATGCGGTCATTTTCCGAGCGATGGCCAAAAATCGGGATGAAAGGTACTCTACGTCGGCTGAATTAATTGCTGACCTGCGTGCAGTTTTGGCGGAACAACCCTTGCCCTCCATTGAGAAGACCATTGCCAGGAAGAGGGTGGAAGCCCCCGCAAGAAAAGTCAAAAACGTGTGGTTGATAGCCGGGGGAGGTTTGGGGGTACTGCTGCTGGTGTTAGGTATTATTTTTGCCCCCCGATTTTTAGGGGATGAAGGGAAACAATTACTGGCAGCAGTTGCGGGAGCGAGTCCCACAGTATCTTTTCCAACAGCCACGATAATGGCACCCTTAGTAACCACTGTGCCAGTTGCTGTGCAGGCAACCAATTCTCCCACACCCACAGAAACCCAACCACCCACTCCCACTCCATCCCTCACAGCTATACCCACAGATACCCTCACCCCCACACCAGAGATAACGGTCATTGGAGGTGCGGATAAGATTGCCTTCCTCAATGACGACGATAACATCTGGATAGTTGATGTTGACGGTAAGAACCTCAGGCAGTTGACTACGGATGGGAATGCCAATAAAAGCAATTTTCAATGGGTACCCGATGGTAGCAGATTAATCTACATCGAAGGCAGGTGTATGCGGTCTGTGACCTTAGAAGGGGTTTCTGAGTTGATCACCTGCTTCGATGCTGCTCAACAATTCGATGGCCTGGCGATTTCCCCCGATGGTACACAAATCGGTCTATCTATCGACCGGATATTATACGTCTTGCCTTTTGATCTGGAACAACTCAAAAGTGTGAGCAACCATAACCATCTTGCGGCTATGAGCACTTTTGGCTCTTATTGTAGAAGTGTCCATGAAGCGGTGATAGGAATTCGATGGTCGCTGGATGGCACTCTTTTGGAATTGAAGGTAAAGGTACCCGGTAGCGATGGACGACTGAGCGATGTCATCCGTTTAATGCGAGTCAGTACTTGTAATCAGGATGAAACCGACCGATTGAATGAAATCCCAGGGCAGCAATTTACCTTATCGTATTATCGGAACAACCCAATAATCCCAAGTTTTGATTGGGATGGAGAGAGCATATTGGTTTTCCATGATTTCTTCCGCAATGAGGGATATGGGAACCTGTACGCTTACAATACAGAAACCCGGCAACTGGTGAACATTGGTGGGAACACCATTTTGAATCCTATCGAGGGGAAGTGCTGTTATCGGGATGCACATTGGAGCCCGGATGGCACTTATCTCGCCTTCGTTTTTCAAAATATAGATACGAACCAGACACAGTTATATTACGTTCGGTTTGGGTTGTTAGGCAGCCAGTCCACGTTTGAACCTATCCCCCTTGAGGGTATGTTGCAGAACCCGCGCGTGAAACCACAACCTGTTCCCCATCCTGCACCCTGATAGTGAAACCTCGAGTGAGATAATAACCTGTACGACCCTTTTCCTGTTGTTAATCGACAAACTATATGAGAAGGATTATCACCAGGAAAAACCGTCTTTGTTGGTGCATTATGATTACTTTGCAGTCGAGTAAGGTGAATGTATTACCACTAACTTGCAGGAATGTTCCTTTGATTTTGGTTGTTATGGCGGTCTTGTTGACTGCCTGCAACCTGAAGATGGAGACGCTGCTTGGGGCCTCTGGGGATTTGAGTGGTAAGGACAATGAGGATGAGTTTGTGTTCACACCTACCTGGACTCCGGAACAAGATAAGGGGTCAGATCAGGTTGAAGCAACTCCTACCCTGATACCTGAACCTACGGAGGAACCTCCCACGCCTACCCCAACAGCTACTTTTACACCCACACCCTATCCGTTACCAACAGGACTAATCGCTTTTGTCTCTAACCGGGACGGCAACAGCGAAATCTATGTGCTGAACGCTTCAACAGCAGCAGGTTCTGGAGGGGCAGGGCAATGGCGTATAACGTTTAATAACGCCGAGGACTTTGACCCCACCTGGTCTCCGGATGGCTCGCGCCTCGCATTTACATCGAATATTAATGGGAATGGGGAAATATATGTGGTGAATGCAGATGGTAGTGGTCTATTGCGTCTTACCTCGAATCCAGCCAAGGACGCGGCCCCCAGTTGGTCTCCGGATGGACAAATGATCGTATTTGAGTCTTTCAGGGATGGCAATTGGGAAATCTATTTGATCAACTTGGCGGATGTAATCCAGGGTGGAGGTGATGGAGTTGAGAAACGTTTGACCAATCACCCTGGAGGGGACAGCAATCCGGTATGGTCACCGGATGGAAAGTGGATTGCGTTTGTATCAAACCGGGATGGCAATTCCGATATCTATCTGATGAAACCCGACGGGAGCGGTATCGTGCGCCTGACACAGCATCCTGCTCCGGATGCTCAGCCGGTATGGTCGCCGGATGGCAGTCGAATCGCCTTTCGTTCCTGGCGGGATGATAACGCTGAAATATATATCATAAATGTAGATGGCAGTGGTTTAACCCGCCTGACTGACAACACCTCAGAAGATGGTTTTATGGCCTTTTCGCCAAATGGGAAGCAACTGGCCTTTCGATCCTTTCGGGAGGAAAATTGGGAAATCTATGTGATCAACACCGATGGTAGTGGATTGAGGCGCTTGACCGACAACAGTGCCTCGGATGTAGGACCGACTTGGTCACCGGATGGTTTGCACATCGCTTTTCAATCGGATCGAGATAGGAACGCGGAGATTTATGTCATCAATGCTGACGGGAGTGGATTATACCGATTGACCTTTGAGAATCCCTCCTTTGATGGGGATCCAGCCTGGTCTCCTTAAAATGGGGATTTCTCTCATCCCAAGCAAAAACGCAGGCCTGAACACTCGACCCGCGTTTCGTTTATAAAAGGACGTCCAATCTATCGGAATGGGAATTCCAGGATAGAGGTAGTGGTTGCACCCCAGTATTGAGGGTTGGGCGTCAACTCCAGGCTTTCCTCCGTCCATGCAGTCAGCATATACGAACCTGTACCCGAAACACTTCCTTCTTGGGTACCATATTTTTCACCCTCGGTCTCCAACACCGCTGGATTCACGATGCTGAACTGGGTAAGGGTAAGATAAGAAAGCAGGTCAGAGACGGGACGATTCAGGTGAATGAGAACGCTCAGGTCGTTAATCTTTTCTATGCCATCGAAATATGATGTAGCTTTACCCTCTGCATCTTTCTCTCCCTTGAACCCCAAGAAATATTCCTCCCAGGAATCGTAGGAAGATGTGCCACGCAAGGGAGATTGGGGGTCAAACCAACGGTTAAAGTTGGCTATCACTGCGTCAGCCGTGAATGGAGATCCATCGTGGAAGAACACGTCTCTGCGGAGCTGGAAGATGTAGTCTAACTCGTCACCTGAGAGTGTCCAGTTGATCGCCAGTGCCGGTTCTATGGCGCCGTTTTCGTCTAACTCTACCAGTCCCTCGTACAAGTAGCTACAGACAAGCAAGGAATCCTCATCCTGGGTGATGGCTGGATCAAGTAGAATTTCTGGGGATATCGGTTCTTGGATCAGTGCAGTTTCGGGGGGTTCTTGAGTTTCTACGATGGTTGTTTCGGTGGTCGCAGCTGGTTGAGGGCTTATCGTAGTTGGGCTTGGAGCGGGAAGGGTAGGAGTTGTGGGTTTACAAGCTGTAAGCAGTAAGCACAATGAGAGAAGGATGGCAAACCCGAAGTTTGTACAGGATTTGTTCATGCTGTTTACTCCTTGTAGAGGTGGAATTATGAATTCGAATGAGAAAAGGACAACGTAGATGTGATAGTCAAAGAATTTGAGATGGACTACATCCTGAGTTCCGGCCTCATTGAATATTTTACATTAGGGGATTGGGATGTCAATAGGGTTAGGTTGCCATCTGGAAATGATGGGAAAAACCGTTTGACTCTAAGCAGCTGTTTATTCTATACTATACAGGAGCTTGGATTAAGAGCCTTTCTGCCGAAATATTTTAAACTTCGTTCAGCAGCACGACCCTTTTCACAACTTTCGTTCGACTAATGAATCAAAACACCTCGAGGGAAGAAGAACGTCCGGTTACTGCCAGTGATGAAACCTTGGTTCATCAAGCTAAAAATGGTAGTTTGGAAGCCTTTAGACAGCTCTACGGACGGTACTTTCCAATCATATACAATCGTGTACAGTATACAGTTCCGGATGAGGATGTTGAAGATATCACCCAGGAAGTATTTATCGCAGTTATCCAATCGTTGAGAAAATTCAGAGGAGAGGCTGCCTTCAGTACCTGGATAAGGTCGTTGACCAAGCACAAAATCGCAGATTATTATCGGCGAAAAGGACGAAGGAATGTATCCATCTATGACAATATCAATGAGGTAAATGCATCCGATCTGAAATCGAAAGGACAGAGGATATTTTCAGAGGTAAACCGATTTGAAGAAAGGATATTGTTACGTCAGGCTTTGAAAAAAATACCAGAACATTATCGAGAGATTCTGTTGCTCCGTTTTGCAGAGGGCCTGCGGTTTCATGAAATATCAGATCTTCAGGGACATTCCTTAGAGGCAACGAAATCACTTTTCCGGCGAGCGGTTGCATTGTTGAGAAAAGAGGTGAACAGGAACAATGTCTGATAGAGAAAACCTTACCTCGTCTGATCTCGAGGAGCAACTCGCTGAATATGCAGATAAATTGATAGCCAATGAAGATGTGGAAGGTTTAAGGATGGTATCGCAAGGAACGGAGCTGGGTAAGTTACAAGATACGGTGGAACGCGTCGTCCAGGCTTTTTCTGGCGACGATGCCAACGAGGCAATTTCTAAAAGGATATTCAATAACCTGGTAGAAACCTGGCGGACATCGAAACAGGAGAAACAACCTACCCCTTTTTTGTCAAAATTTTGGAACAAAATGCGTTCAGACAAACCCGTCTGGCGTTCTGGTGTGAGGCTGAATCGAGTTTTGGCCCTGGTTTCGATTGCGTTAATTGTCCTGGTAGCTTTTTTTATGTTGCCATTGGGGTTTCCAAACAACCGTCTGTTTACAGGAACTGCGGGGGATGCTGTCAATATCCTCCCTTCGTTCCTTATCATAACGGCGGTTGTGCTTGGGATTATTTTCATTTGGTTTATCCGACGTAAGCGTTGATTATGAGGATAAAGGCTGCGAACAACTATAGATAATCAGCTTATGCGGAGAAAGGAGGAGGCTACATGTACAAGCTTAAATGGTATAAACCCCTGACTCTGACAATCATCCTGGTTTCGTTACTGGCACTGTTGGTCTCTGCTTGTCGTCCGGACGGCAGATTTCTCATTGGAGCAGTGAGTGGGGAATGGGACCGCTCCAGTGTGGAAGTTACCGGTCGTTGCCGTGCGGATGGGAAAGCCGAGTTTACGGTGAGAAACACCGGCGAAGCAGATATGGCTGGACCAACGAGCTGGCGCCTGTATGTAGGGGGCTCGCAGGTGGAAAGCGGCACGCTTCAATTAGGAGGCGGGGAATCAACCAAGATGGTTTTTGGTCCCTATCCGGGTCAAAATGTCAGGCTCGAGGTGGATCAGCGACCTGGTCACCCTGGGACAAGTCAGCCCCAGGATGACGTGACCTGTGCGGCGCCGCCCCCTCCGACGAATACACCCCTGCCACCACCCCCGACGAATACACCACCTCCACCATCTCCGACGAACACACCCCTGCCACCCACACCGACAAACACACCGCTTCCATCACCCACAAACACTCCACGTCCCACCAATACTCCGCTGCCCACAAATACACCTCTACCCACGAATACACCCTTACCACCCACCGCTACTCCTACAGCCACCCTCGTGCCCACAAATACGCCTACAAATACACCCCCTCCGCAAGCTCCTACGGCTACCGTGCCACTTCCGACAAATACTCCTACTGCCTCACCTACGCCTTTGCCCACCAATACCCCCACCTTTACTCCTTCGCCAACCTTGACACCCACGCCTACGAACACACCTACTCTTACTCCCACGCCGACGCTGACACCTACCCCTGTATGCTATGCTTTGACCACCGAGGTGAGGCCCCCTGGAGCGGGTTCTGTGGTAAAGAGTACGGGAGATTGTGGCGTAAACTATCTACCTGGCACCATCGCTACCGGTTCGGCTTCAGCGGCTTTGAATTATCGTTTCGACCATTGGGAGGGTGATGCTTCTGGTACAAACCCCGATGTAAATGTGGTCATGGATCGGAATAAACACATTATTGCTGTGTTTGTACTTGAACCGACACCTACGCCAAGGGTTTGTTACCAGCTTACGACCGAGGTGCGCCCGCCTGGTTCCGGTTCGGTTGCTACCACGGGTCAGAACTGCTTGGGAAGGTACGAACCCAATACGAATGCGGGGGGCAATGCCTTTCCTAATGCTGGTTGGCGATTTGACCATTGGGAGACAGACGCCTCGGGTACAAACCCCAATGTGAATGTGATCATGGATCGGGATAAACACATTGTGGCCGTATTTGTGCAAGAAGCTACCGCCACACCGACACTGGCACCCACCCTTTCGCCTACTCCAACGCCCGTTGGGACTCCGACACCCGGACCTACCCCCACAGCCACGAACACTCCTGTGCCCACGCCAACACCACAACCCACCAGTCCACCTCCACCCCCACCACCTCCGGACATTGTCATTACCGCCGCGCCACCACCCCCTCCGGCTACGTGTCCACAATGGCTTGTTTTCCACACTTTCCGGGACGAGAATCTGGAGATTTATCGTTTGGATGGCGTAGAAGGCGCGCCTGACGCCAAGTTGTTCAACCTCTCCAACAGCGCGGCTGTAGATTCTCGCCCCAGCCGCTCGCCGAATGATGAATGGGTGGTGTTTGAGAGTGATCGGACGGGGAACGTGGAACTGTACTATACAGACAGTGAGGGAACCACCCAGATCCGCCTGACGAACACGCAGGCCAATAACATCAATCCCATGTTCGGCCCCGACTCTCAAAAGGTTATCTTCCAGAGCGATCGTAACGGCAACTGGGATATCTTCAGCATTGACTTGTTCACCGGAGAAGAGCTCCAGCTTACTGTGGATCCTAATGATGATATTAATCCCTTCTGGTCACCAGACCCGGATTGGATTGTGTTCCAAAGTAACCGCACAGGAAATTGGGACCTGGTTCTTTTGAATCTGAGTACCGGCAACGAGTTTCGAGTCACGTTAACCGTGGCGGACGAGATTTTCCCCGCTTGGTCTCCTGCTGGTGAACAGATCGCGTTCCTTTCTGAGGTGGGAGGAATTTGGAACCTGTTCCTCATTAACATAGACGGCGAGAACATGACCCAGTTGACCTTGGGTCCGGGGAATACCGGAAACCACACCTGGTCTCCTGAGGGGATGCGCATCGCCTATCAATTAGAGCAGGATGGGAATCTGGATGTCTATACCTATGACTTACGGACAGGGATCGAATATCGCCTCACGGATTTCGTTGGTCCCGATAGCGGACCGACCTGGGATTGTGGAGGCAGCAAGATTGCCTTTACTTCCATACGTGATGGTGATCCCAATCTATTCCAGGTTCCTTGGCAGGGTGGCATACAGAGCAACCTGACCATCCATCCTGCTACCGATAAATGGTCTGAGTGGTCGCCCTCGAAAGAGACTGCCAGCCGCGGTCACTAAAGCTATCTGGTGTCTAAACTTGCAGACCTCAAGGAGAATCCCTTGAGGTCTGCTTTTTAACCAAAGGGGACGTTTTTTACCTTTTTCATTGTTGTATGGTTTTATCACTGAGAAACGGACGCTTCGCTTGGTACAGCCACCCCGTACCGCATTTCCAGCTCGTGGCGGAATTGTTGTGTGTACAGCCGGTAGTAAGACCCACGCTGGCGCAGCAGCTCAGCGTGTGTGCCCATCTCCGTGATGCGACCATCCTCGATGACTACGATACGGTCAGCGCGGCGGATGGTTGATAGGCGGTGAGCGATGATGAAACTGGTTCGACCGCGCATGAGATTCTCCATACCTCTCTGAATGAGCGCTTCCGTCAGGGTGTCCACACTGGAGGTGGCTTCGTCCATGATGAAAATCTCCGGCTTGGAGAGCACAGCGCGCGCCAGACTGATCAGTTGCTTCTGCCCCACGGAGAGCAGGTTGCCCCCTTCTCCGACTTCTTGATCGTACCCCTTCTCGAAAGTCACAATAAAATCATGCGCGCCGGCAAGTTTAGCGGCTGTTTCGACCTCCTCGTCTGTGGCTTCCAGATATCCATAGCGGATGTTCTCACGGATTGTGCCGGAGAATAAGTGCGGGGTCTGGAGCACAACGCCGATACGTGAGTGAATGCTCTGCAATGTGTAATCTGTGTAGTCCCGATGGTTAATACGAATGACACCTTTCTTCGGTTCGTAGAAGCGGCAGAGCAGGTTGACAATGGTTGTCTTTCCACCACCCGTTGGTCCTACCAGTGCGATCATCTCTCCTGGTTTAGCTTTCAAATTGAAGCCAGAGAGCACCGGCTTACGGTCTTCGTAATAGAAGTCCACGTGATCGAACTCAATCGTTCCCTGGATAGTACCTGGATCGCAGGCCTCTGGCAGGTCATGTACTTCAGACCGTGTGTCCATTAATTTGAAGATCCTCTCTGCTCCGGCTATGGAATGCTGCATCTCAGCGTACACGCGCGCCAGGTCCTGGATAGGCCACATCATAAAGGTCAGGTAGGAGACGAAGGCATGCACTCCACCCACGGTGAACAACCCGACTTGGCTCTGGAGGCCCCCGTACCAGACGATAAGACCCAATGCTACCGCAGATATGATCTGCACGGTAGGTAAAAAGAGCGCCGAGAGCCAAGCAGCTCGGAAACTGGCGCGGTACATTTCGCCTGTCAGAACCTGGAATTCTTTCAGGTTCTCTTCCTCACGACCAAGAGCTTTGACCACCCTCACGCCAGTGATGTTCTCGTTATAAGCCCCCGTAATTTTCGAGTTTGTTCGCCGAGCATTGCGAAATTCGACCAGAATCTGCTTGCGGAACTGGATGGCAATTATGGCCAGTATGGGGATGATACAAAAGACGATCAACGCCAGCCGCCAGTTGATAATGAGCATGAAAAAAGTAGCCGTGAGGATGTTCATAGCCGCCCAGGTGATGTCAAGCAAGCCCCAGGTCATTAACTCTGCTACGCGGCCGCTATCCGAAGTGACCCGCGCGATCAACCGACCCACGGAGATCTGGCTGTAGTAAGAGAGCGATAAATCCTGCAAGTGGTTGAACATCATCCTGCGCAGGTCGTATTGGATGCGCTCACCCAGCACGCCAGCCAGATAGATGAAACTGAAGACCAACCCGGCCTGAACCACCTGGAATCCACCATAAAGGGCGGCCAAACGTAGCAACACGGGGATGTTCCTGGCGACGATCCCGCGATCAATCATGTTCTTGTTGATGTAGGTGAACAATGAATCCAGCGCTGAGGTCAGGGCAATGGTCACCAGGAACCCAACCACCCATCTCCAATGGGGTTTGAGTAAGCTCAGGATGCGCTTCAAGATGGGAGCGGTTAACTGGCTGGTATATTCCTCTTCTTCGAGTTCGATGTCAGGCATAGTTTCCTCGTAATCAATACAGGATGCGGGTTAGCGTCAAAGGTGCAGCTCCTAATCCGCAATTCGTAATTCTTGTTCCAATTCCTCATCAATACGGGTTTGTATCTCGTAGATTTTGCGGTACATGCCCTCCTGGGCAAGCAGTTCCTCGTGGGTACCCATCTGGACGATTTCACCTTTATCCAGCACCAGGATCAGGTTGGCGTGCATCACCGACTGGATGCGGTGGGCGATGATGAAGGTCGTGCGGTTTTGCATCAACCCCTTGAGCGCTGCCCGTATTTCCGCTTCGGTCTCGGTATCCACTGAGGAGGTCGAGTCGTCCAGGATCAGGATGCGTGGGTTTTTAAGCAGCGTGCGGGCTATGGCCACGCGCTGTTTCTGCCCTCCAGAGAGGGTCACACCCTTTTCCCCCACAAGCGTGTCGTAGCCGTCCGGGAACTCCATGATGACCTCGTGGATGGCTGCCGCACGGGCGGCTTTCTGGATTTCATCCTGGGGCACCTGGCGTCCAACGCCGTAGGTGATGTTTTCGCCAATAGAACGTGAGAACAAAAAGGGTTCTTGTTCCACGATACCGATCTGTCTTCGCAGGTACTCGCGTGGGTAATGGCGTAGTTCGACTCCATCCAATCGCAGGCTACCCCCAGTGTAATCATAGAAGCGGGGCAGCAGATTTACCAGGCTGGTCTTGCCTGAACCCGTCGAACCGAGCAAAGCGATTGCCTGTCCGGGTTTACAATGGAAAGAGACGTTCTTCAGCACCTCAGCTTCGTCACCCTGGTAGGTGAATGACACGTCCTCAAAGACAATGTCACCCAGAGTCGGGGTTTGTGGGTGGACCTGACCTTCGGTCAGCGGTTCGCGTTCCTGCCGGATGATTTCCATCAAACGACTGTAGGAGACCATGCCCGTCGAGGTCTGGACGATAAGCCGACCGAGGTTACGCATCGGCCAGATCAACCAGACGACCAGCCCGACATACGCCAGGTAAGTGCCAACCGTGATCTCGCCGTTGATGGCCAGGATGGCAGCGTAGACGAATCCGCCAAGCATTTGTGCGCCACAGGCGATATCGGAGAGCGGCCAGAAGAGGGAGTGCATTTTGAGCAATTGTCGGCCGCGTACAAATTTTTCCCAATTTTCCTTTTCGAACTTGTCTTTCTCGTACTCCTGACGGGCAAACGCTTTGACCACCCGCACACCGGTCAGGTTCTCCTGCAGGGTCGTGGATAGGATGGCTTCTTGTTCCTGGTATTTTTCGTAGGCTTGAGTCACTCGCTTAAAAAACCACATGGAGACGATCAGGATGACGGGAATGACAATTATCGAGATCAACCCCAATTTCCGGTTCAAGTTCAGGATGGCGACAAAGTTTATGATAAACAGCAGCAGGATTCGCCCTACTCCGATGGCCTGCTCGCTGAAGAAGCGGCGTACTGTGTCCACATCGGAAGTACACCGCTCGATCAGGTCACCAGTGGGTGTCTGGCTGTGGTAGGTGAAACTCAGACGCTGGATGTGGTCAAAAAGGAAGTCGCGCATACGGCGGGTGAGGCTCTCGGCGGTATAGGCTGCCAGACGTCCAGAAAGGAAAGAGAACCCACCCTCAAACAGCGATAACCCAACGAAACAGGCTGCCATGATTGCCAGGGTGCGGTTAAGGCTTCCCGCAAAAGGGGTTGCGTTGCCCAGGATGGTATCAGCAAAGATGCGGATGAGCAGATAGGTGGTTGTCTTTGCCAGCGCAGAAATTGCTAATGAGAGATTAGCCACCAGGTAGGTCAGGCGGAAGCCCGACATCATCTGCCACAAACCGGCCAGCTTGTTCCTGGAGAGAGTCTGGCGGAAGTCAAAGGTGAGTGTGGATGCGTTTATAGCCATGATTCAATTCCTGTGTAATGAGAGTCACATCCTGGTTATAGATAATAAAAAACAAAAAGCCACGGTGTTGGAGTGCACCGTGGCTGAAAAATGACTTAATCTTGACATTAGATGTAATCAGGCGCACTCCGAGGAGGCATAAAAAGGCGAGCAAAGTGAGGTGAGATAATTACCATGGAAGTGTAGCCTGCTTTCTTTGGATGTAAAGAACGACCAGAGTTTATCATCACCTTTGAAGATGTGTCAAGCAGCTAATCAGGTACCACGTACTTTGCCATTGCCGCGCTCAGGTCCTTCAAAAAGGCTGCTGTCGGATGTAGCTCCACAGACTTAATTAACGAAGAGCATAAGAAATCGTCCCGATGATGGTTGACTATTTCTCAGTCCGATGTGCAGGCCACTCGGTAAAAGCGAGATAATAAAGCCACAAAAGGGCCAGCAGGGGAAAAACAAATCTTCGACTTTTCATAAGCACACCTTCAACTTTCGCCGTTCATGGGGCGGGGACAAAACTCCACGGAAGCGTGCCCCCAAATTCCGAGGTGGTCGTGAAGTTTGGGGTATTCGCACACCAAAGATACTGATTTTTTTCGTCACTGCCCGAATCGCAGAAAAACCAGAAGTTTGCCGTGCCGGAAGCTTGGGTGCCGGTTGTGAATGTTCCCTGTCCCGTATAAGAAATCCGCCAGACGCCGTTCGGAGTGCCGATCGCGGACACCTCATACGTGAATGTGACATTGCCGGTTGTGTCCACTTTCCCGATGACCTGCGCCGTGAACGACTCGTCCACCAGGAAGGCGGTGATGTGAAGTTTCTCGCACGCGCCGTCAAAAGTCCCGTCTGCGCCAATGGTTATTTCCGGGATGCACGGATTGGTCACCTCGGCCATCTCGCCCCCCGCGGCCGGAATGTCGGATTGGACTTTGTTGAAGTCGAAGATGATCTGCCCTTTGAGTGTTACGGCGGGTGGTTGGGTTGCAGTTGGGGTCTGGGTTGGTACAGGCGTCTCTGTGGGGGTATTCATAGGCGTGTCGGTCGGCCCGATCACTGTGAACAATATCTCCTCGGAGGTCACGGTAAGGGGACCAGTCTCTCCAGATGCAAAACAAGTCAGCACATAATCGCCCGGCCTGGTTTCCTCAAAGTCGAAATCGAAAAACCCCGGATCATCGCCAACTCCTACTTTCATTTCGGAGAACAAATCCCCACCCTGCGTGGAGTAGAGGAGATTCGAGTACTCGCAAGTTATCGTGCCTCGATCGTGCGGGTCCCATGCAAGGTGAACCCGAAATTTGCCACTGCCCGACGTGGGAGAGATAGAAAGCTCTGTGATCTCTATACCGGTTCTTCCGATTCCTGATGCTTGGTTCGTTGCCTGGGCTGCTGCTGTCAGCGTCGCTTGCTTTTCATCAGATACTGATGGTGCATTGCACGCCAGGACTGCAGCGATGAGGGCAAGGATGGGATAAAGAAAACGCGTTTTCATGGTTGCCTCCTATCCGGATATGCCGGAACCAAAGTAATTGCTTAGCCTCCTTCAGCCTGAGAATGAATTCCCAGGCTGAGAACCGAAGTCGGATGTAATCCGACTGACAATACGCCGATTTATCAGTCCGTTTGAACGGACTTTTACTTCCAGCCCTGGATTCTTGTCCTGAGCTAGTCGAAGGATCAATCCGGGGCGAGGGATGCCTGAGCAGTTACGAACCAAAATGATTTCTCTCATGCCGGTTTTACTCACTCTCCGTTTACTCATGCGATAGCGGAAACATTACGGGTTGATCACCATGCGCCAGGAGGCAGTGCCGGTTTTCTTGAGGCTGTAGATCATCTGCTCGGTGACTGGATCCTTCGCGCATGCCAGCCAGCCCTGGTCCGCAGGTAGACCCTCAGGTTGAGGTGGCAGGTTGCAATCCCATGTCGAGGTGGCCGTCCCATTGGCTTCGGTAAGGGAAGTGGGGGCTCCCTCCCCATCCCAAACGACGACGATGGTGCCGGTAATACCGCCGGGGTATTTATAGGTGACAGTCTGTTCGAGGTGAAAGGTCACTGAAGGGGTCAGTTTATTCCACTTTCCGGTCAGTGCAGCCCGGATGGTGAAGTCAAGAGGGCTATCCCAGCCGCATTCCACCTGAAGCGTTCCATCGGCGGCCATAACGATTTGTTTCACCGTTCCATCCGCTTCCCAACAGCCGGGCAGCATGCCCATGTATTCATCGCTCACGTCGCTAAAGGTGAGCGTGGCGGTTCGGGCCATCGGGGTTTCTGTTGGCGTTTCTGTCGGTTCAAGAAATGAAAATAGTGTGGATTCGTCGTGGATGGGATCTTTGTTGATATCCTCTACTACGCACAAAAGTTCATTACCTCCACCGTGCGATGGCCAGAAGTCGAAACTGATGGTCACTTCGGCTTTCGTTGGAGGCAATGCTTCCCTGCCATAAACCAATTCCCCGGCCTCATCCCCATTCTCATCTTCAGCTTCAGCCTCAGTTCGTTCCCAAATAGCATAGCAGACGAGATAGCCCAATTTGGTGTGAGGCGATAGCGTAACCGTGGCGGTAAAATTTCCCACACCCGAGGGTCGCGTCACTGTGAGAGATTGGATCATGGGATATTTTCCTCCGGATAATTGGGGCATATCACAAGCCAGGACTGCAGCGATGAGGGCAAGGATGGGAAAAAGAAAACGCGTATTCATAGTTGTCTCCAACTACATGCAAATAGACGAAAGATTTATATACATCAGGTTTCCCAACGTACCTCTACGTTAGGAATCCAGACATTTCTTATAGATTAGCTCTGTATTACTTGCTTTACTGTGAATGCTTGTTCCCTAAGATGCGAATCTAGTATAACATCATTCCCGATTCTCAGTTCAGGTTCTCGACGATGAGAGGTTGTTATGCGGGGGGAGGTGAGGGGAGTATGGCACTGCCAGCTCACTCTCCAAAAAAGTTGGCTGACACGTTCCAGCACCGCCACCAGCGCCTGGGCTTCCTCCCAACTCATGCCTTTCAATGTCCGGCTGACACCAGTGTAGTCTGCCCGACCCGACGGTCCCCAGGCTTCTGCCACTGCCAGGTCTTTATCAAGCGGGTGCGCCGCCAAGCTGATCTCTTGTAAATATTTCGCACCTGACAAGATCGTCGCAAGAAATTCAATCACTTTCCCTTGCAGCGTGTGTTCGTACACCTTTTGGTTGAGCTTGACGGCTTCGAGGCCTGAAATCGGGCCGATTTCCCGGGCAAAATGTCCCCAGGGAATCAAGAGGACGTGTTTCGCCTTATGATTGCACAACCGTTACGCCAGGACAAATCCTCCCGCTGCAAGCGCAGCGGGAGGATTTGTTCATAACAGTTTAACCTGCTCAATCGTTATAATAAGTGGGTATGAAGTCAATTGACTCTTCCTCCTCGGAACCTATCGCAGGCGAGCAGGAATTAGTGCGCCAGGCTCAGGCTGATGACGAAAATGCCTTTGCCCGGTTGTACGATGCCTACCTGGCGCGCATCTATCGTTATGTCTATTTCCGCGTCACAGACGACCAGATCGCTGAAGACATTACCTCGCAGGTATTTCTCAAGGCCTGGGAGAACCTGAAACGTTACCAGATCGGCAGCTCCCCTTTTGTCTCTTGGTTATACCGCATTGCCCGCAATGCCGTGATTGACCATTATCGCACCCACAGATCAACCATCGCACTGGAGGAAGTCACCTCAGCCCACGCTGATTCCGCTGAAGATTTGGATGAGCAGATTGACAGACACTTCGAGGCGCGTGAGTTGCGCCTGGCGTTGCAGCAACTCACTGGGGAGCAGCAGCAAGTGTTGATCTTGAAATTCATTGCCGGTTTGTCCACGCCGGAGATTGCCAGGCAAATGGGCAAGCGTCAGGGCGCTATCCGTGCCTTGCAGATGCGAGCCTTGCAATCCCTGGCGAAGACCATGGGATGAAGACGGAGTTCGGATATGAACCGTTTTGAGCGTGTACTGGAAGATTGCCTGGAACGCTTGGCGGGCGGGGAAGCCAGCCTGGAAGATTGCCTGCGCGACTATCCCGAATTTGTGGAGGAACTCCGCCCCCTGCTGGAGGCTGCCAGCTGGGTGAAACGCGGCGCGGAAGTGCAGCCCTCGCCGGAATTCAGGCAGCGCGGACGCGCTCGATTGATGGCCCATGTGCGCGCTCATCCTCGCCGGCCGATCCCTGCCTGGACCCGCGGCCTGCTGTCGGTATATCGGCTGGCCGTCGGCCTGACCGTCCTTGCCCTGGCGATCTTTGTTACAGGCATGGCCTTTGCCCAATTCGCCATGCCGGGCGATTCGCTCTACGGCTGGAAACTGGCCAGTGAAGCAGCCTGGCGGGCCGTCTCTCCCGATCCTGTGGCGACTGACCTGGCCCTGGCGGAACGCCGCGTCCGGGAATTGCTGTCCGTCTCCGGGTCCAAGCGGGAGATTGCCCTCCAGGGTTATCAGGAAATATTGGCGCGCCTGACAAGTCAGGCCGATCCCGCGGCCCAGGAACGGATCATTCCCGCCTTAACCGACCAGCGTGAGAATCTGGCACAGGCCGGGATTTCGCTGCCGGACCTGGACGAGTATCTGTCATCCCTGCCTGTCCCAACCCCGCTGCCTCTGCCACCGGCCCCAACACCGGCCTTGCCAGACCTGACATTGACCCCTGTAGTGCCGTTCGAGGTCCCCACACTTGAGACTCCGACAGTCTCGGAGACTCTTGTCCCATAACGAGATTTGCCCGTAACACTTTGGCAACTGCCTCGTTATGCAGATTGAAGGCTTCGTTGGAGGCCGAAATTCAAATCAACTGGAGGTAGTTCCTATGTTCAAAACTATTGCACAGTTCATCCTTTTGGTGGCTCTGAGCGTGGGGCTTGTGTCCGGCGTCAGTCCGGATGTGCGCAACCGCCTGGCGCATGCCTGGGACAAGATCGAAGCGGTTGCCACCCACGTGGTTGATTTGGCCACCCAAGCCGCCAAAGATCTGGCGGAAAATGCCCCAGGTCAAACGACAATCGGCGCTTCGGCCAATGCCGGGGCGAGTGCTTCTACCGAAACCCAGTCGAGCGGAGGCATTGATCTGGGTACGTCGCTCGAGGGTCAAACGGATGTGCAGGCGCAGGCTGACATCAACAGCAATGTGAACGCCAACGCCCAGACCAGCGGCTCAACCCAGTCGGAGACTGGTGGGTGGTCCTTCTGGAATTTCCTGTTCGGCAGTAAGGCGGACGGTGGTTTCAATTTCAGCCTGAACGACAAGTAACCGACCTTCGCCCAGAACGACGACACAGGGCGGCCTCATGGCTGCCCTGTGTTTTAGAAAGGCTGTGGGGAGTATTATCTAAACCGTTCCAGATATTTTGCCAAAAACAAGGGCACGTAATGGCCTACGATGTGGATGTGCTCACCAAACAGGGTGACCTGCGGCATGTGATGCTCAGCGGATGGCTGGAGGGCGAAACTTTGAGTGGTATGATTATTGACATCACCGAGCGCAAACGGGCAGAAGAGGAGGTTCAACGGCTGAAGGCCTTCAACGAGGGCATCGTCCAAAACATGGTGGAAGGTATCGTGGTACAGGACCTCCAAGGATGCTTTA
>JBFLVL010000010.1:0-102694 GCA_040758495.1 Chloroflexota bacterium | reverse complement strand
TTTCGGTGTCAAAAATAATTGCGGTCTGTTTCAATCCACGCCTTCCGGGGGGAAGGCGACTACTCTGTTTCATTCCATATCACCCGTACGTATTGTTTCAATCCACGCCTTCCGGGGGGAAGGCGACCGCAAAATATGGTGTTTTTTTACTCATGATCCCCCATATATGAGGCTTTTTTTCGCTGCCATACCCAGAAACAGTTCACTGTGTGGATTGTATTCAGTTTTTAAAGTGCAAAATTTCTGCGAACCTACATTGATATTCGTGTTCGCTTAGGGTTCGCACCAGAACCGAACTACCTTGAGATGGTTGTCAGGCTATCAATGTGCCCTCCAAGTCGAGGCACGCCTTTGCGCCCACGTGTTCCACGCGATTCCGCCATTTGTCTCCCAGGTAATAGAAACGAAGACTATCCTTGTCAGGGTCAATAAGTTTCACTAAAGTATTTTTTAGCTGCGTCATGCGTGCCATATCAATGAGGCATTCGAACACAGAATTCTGCACGCGCTGCCCATAGTTTTCACATTCTTTGGCAACTTTACGCAGGCGCTTTTTCCCAGCTTCGGTTTCTGTATTTACGTCATAAGTGATCAAGACCATCATGAATTAACCTCCTAACCCCAGAAGTAAGGCGGGTAGGCATCAAGGTCGCCGCGCAGGTAACGGCCCAACAGCATAGCCTGGACATGCGGAATCAGTCCAAAGGGAATGCGCTCCTTGAGATACGGATGGACGATCTCGTCCTTCTTGCGCTCCTGCCAGGCGGTCAGGACGGACTTGCGGGTGTCGTCATCCATCAAGATACCGCCACTCTCCTTTTGGATGAAACCCTTGCCCGCGATCTGCTTGCGGTTGACCAATGAAAGCGCCAGCCGGTCAGCAAAAACGGGGCGGAGCTCCTCCATCAAGTCGAGAGCGAGTGATGGGCGACCGGGACGGTCCTGGTGCAGGAAGCCGACATACGGATCCAGCCCGACCGCTTCGAGGGCCGAAATAGCCTCGTTGGTCAGTAGTGTGTACAAGAACGAGAGCAGGGAGTTCATGTTGTCCAGCGGCGGGCGGCGCGAGCGTTCCTCGAAGCGAAAATCTTCCTTCTGTTGCAATATCAGGTGGTCGAAGACACCGAAGTAGATTTTTGCCGCGCTGCCTTCGAAGGCAATCAGTTCAGCAGTGTTTTTGCATTGCGGGATGGCCCCAAGCGTCTCTTTGAGAAAAGCGGATGCGTTCTGAAGCGCCTGAACATCTACCAGCATGGCATGGTCGCGGATGCCACGCTCGAGGACCTTGCGGCTGTTGTAGATTTTCCCCAGCAGGAAGGAAGCGGCGATGGGGACGCTCTGCGCTTCGTTCTCCGAGACCTGATACTGCTTCTTGCGCAGCAGGACGTTGCCGCGCACCCGGCCACTCACCCGCGCTTGGAAACGCCCGTAGGGACTGAAGAAGGACAGCCCGATATTGCGCTCAGCGCAGGCGCCCATCAGGGCCGGGCTGACGCCCAGGTAACTGAAACAGACGATGTTCTCTAGGTTGTGAAGCGGCAGGCGCGTGGAGGTGTTCTCGTCCTTTTTGACGACGACGTTTTCGCCGTCGAGGGAGAGATAGGCTTCGGGAGCGGTGATGTAGAGCACGTTACCGAGTTTTTTCATGTGTTTGCTGTTAAGACCTGACAGGTTTCAACAGGGCGCTGATCAATCGAGTAGATTTTCATTCACAGAATCCCTTTCGACTCGTGCCGCCATAAAACCTGTCAGGTCTCTACGCGTTCTCGACCTGCTGTTGGATATACTTGGACGCGGCGATGACGTTTTCCTGCAGTACAGGCAGGCAAATATCGGCCAGCGAACAGGAGCGGCAGGCTTTGGAGGTCTTGACGCGCGGGGTGTAGCCCCTTAGAAAGTAGGCGTGCATTTCGGCGGACATGTCGCGCACCAACTGACGCAGTTCGGGGGTCAGTTCGACTGGGTCTCGGTGACGGGTTTGGCCGTAGTACAGATATCCCTGCGGGATGCGCACGGCGAGCATTTCTTCCAGGCACATCGCCTGGGCGCAGAGTTGGGCTTCATCCACCGGTTTGCACTTGGGTCTGCCGCGCTTGTATTCCACTGGGGCGGGCAGGTAGAGACCCTCCTGTCCTGGCAGTTTAACACCATCGGGAGACTCTGTGAATTCCACTACGTCACACACGCCCGAAAGCCCCAATGTATAAGAAGCCACCGGCACGGAACGGGCGATGATGACGCCTGTGCGCACTTCGGTAAAGAAGGGGTCATCGGCGCGCTGGTGAAGGAGTTTGCCCTCCATGGTCAGTACGTTGTCCTGCCACTGGGTTTCGACGTGGATTAAGGCCCACTGCCGGCGGCAGAATAGGAAGTGCTGGATTCCGGAGAGGGGCAGGAGTTCGTCGGGGGTGTATTCGGGTTTCACAATTTCTCGATCAACTCCACGCCCTGTGGCACACCTGCTTTGTCAACCGTCACCTCGTAATCACTAAAACTGCGCGGCGGGATGGCTTCGGGTTTACGCGTCACCTTGACCAGCTCGAACAACTTATGCGCGTGAGCATTACCTAAGTCGCTCTCGTGTTTAAAGACAACCAGTTTGCGGGTTGCCATCTTGCCGCGCGCCGCCGAGCGGTCATGCTCGAACATGTTGATCAGCGCTTCCCAGAAGAGATTCAGGTCTTCTTCCGAGAAGCCCGTGCCTTTGGTGGGGTCGTTGGCAAGTTTGGCGGAGATGTAGCCTTCCACGCGGTACAAGCCGTAGGGGACGATGTGCTTGCGTCCTATCTCGGTCATTTTGTCTTGACCTTCTTCGGTGACGGTAAGACGCGTAATCGTGACTTCTTGTTGCACAATCGGGTCAATACTGCGGGAGAAGTTCATTTGGATTGGACCGCGCACAATACCAGCAGGAACGTCTGTGTTCATCACAGCACCAAAAGCACGAATATCAAAGAAGTTGGCGCACATCCATTGACGCAGTTCTTGAATTTTTGCGACGTTATTCCGAATGGCTTTTCTTTCGTTGTCATTAGTTGGAACGGCTGTTCCTGTGGCAACATAGGCTTCTTTGTGCTGTGTGTTCAGGGGAACATTTTCCTTGATGTAAATCTTGTAACTTGGCTTGTCTCCTGTCGCCATCTCCACATAGTTGCGGATTTTGCGCTTCAGGCAGACATCAGTGACGATGCCGTAGCCCGTTTCGGGGTCAATGCGCGGCATATTGCCCGCGTCGGGGTCGCCGTTGGGGTTGCCGTTCTCCACATCGTAGAGCAGGACGAATTCGTAGCGGTTGGAAAGAGTAGTCATGGGGTAGTCTCCTTTGTGATTTTTGATTTGCGATTGACGATTAGCGATGTCACTGCAAGCGTTCTTTGCGAAGCAGTCTCCCGTTTCGTGTGGGGATTGCTTCGGGCTGGATCTCGATACGTGGCGCGAGGCGCCACTACTCGACCAGCAGCCCTCGCGATGACATCATGCTTCGGGTTGGGTTGCTTCTTCGGCTTCATCGCTCTTGCGGAAGCCGCGCTGGTGGTAATAGCCTAGCACAAACACGCCCTGTTCTTCCAGCGTCAGGCGGGTTGGGAAGGGCTTGGCTTCGAGCATGCCCAGCAAGTCCTGAATTTGGCGTTCCAGATAGCCGCCATATTCAGCCTTGTTCAGGTGATGCTGTGAAAGCCGCAGCAGGGTGGGGAAGACGCTGGCGGGCGTTGCGCAGGCGGATGTGAAATAACGGTCTTTAATAGTGGCGTTGATGTCTTGCCCGATGGCAGCCTTTTGCGCTCGTTCCAGCATGGCGAACAAACGTCCCAGCACATAGGCGGGGTGGGTATAGGATTCATTGAGTGACATTTGCAAAGCCTCCTGATAGGGATTGCTGCCTTGACGGCGATACTTACGGATGAGATGCGCCTTGATATACGCGGCGCGAATATAGTTGATTTTGACGTTCCGCCTTCTGCCCCCATCGTTGGTTTCGTCCGTATCGTGGCGGATGCGGTTGAGCATGGCGGCGTACAGGCCTTCGGGATAGGGCGCGCCCGTGAGAATGGTACGCATGAACGCCCCGCCCAGCAGGGACCAGGACTTTTTCACTTCGTCGTCACGCTGAGTCACTTTGGGCGAAACGCATTCAGCCAGGATGCGGTAGGGCGAGATGTAGGTAGGCTGGTTTGGATATTCCTTCTGAATTTCCAGGTCTTTGTAGTGCTGCATGATGCGCTCGGCGAACACGCCAAACGGCTCGGTCAGAAAGAAGCGCACAGACAGACGCGCCGCGCTGGGAGCCAGCCCAAGCACATAGAAGCGCGTGCTATCATCCAACCCTTCGCGTAAGGCGGCAAGGTCTATGGCTTTTCCCTGTTGCACCGATTCAGCCACTTCACCCATTTGCTTTTCTTTCTCTTTGGCGCGTTTTCGCTTGCTTTCTTGTCCTTCGGCTTCTTCTTCCTGTTCTTCTTGGGCTTGCTGATACTCTGGATTCAGGAAGGCATAAAAGGCGCTTGGATAGCGTTTGTCGGCGGTGTCTGCCCAATAGACGACTGTGGTGTCGCCCAGGTAGATTTTGCGGTTCGGGTTCTGGTTGGAAAGCAAGTAGTTGAGCGCCACACCATATCCTGAGGCGACCCGTTTGCTCACAGGTGCATTGGAGCCTTGTTCTCGACCATAGGATGTAAAAGCATCCAGGTTGAAGCTGACCAGGGACGCGCCTTTGCTTTGTGCATCTCGAACCCCTTTGATGTCGGGATGCAGGCGCTCAATCGGTTCAACTTCACCAGTGACCAGGCATTGCATAGCAGTAGATTTTTGCCCAGTTTTATGTCCTTCCCAGGCGCGCCTGATTTCAGAGTGGTCTAGCACGTTCTTGCCCATAACTTGAAAGACAAGATTGCCACCTTCCAATAATCCTTCAAGATGGCGGGCAATGACAGAATTCTGCGATGCGGTTTGTGGATCGTGTTTTTGCAAAAAAGCGACGACTGCGCGGGCTTGGGGAGTGTCAACACTAGAAAGAATTTCTATGTTGAGTTTCCGAAAAGCCTCGAATCGCTTTTGCGCGTATGCTGGGTCTTTGGCTTCTTTCCCTGTTAGTCCAAGCACATAAGCGGCATTATCGCACAAGAAATTCGCAGCGACATTGACGCTACGCTTGACCTGTTCTGGGACATTCACGCGGCGGGGTCTAGGCACCGTCTTCTTCCCCTGTTGAACAGGGACAGACAATGGAATAATATCCAGCAAATCACCTTGATCGGACAAGTTGAGTGCATAACTGACAGGTGCGTTGCTGTACCCAGGCTCGGCAATTTCCACGTCTGAGTCTTCGCGCAAAATCTGGTAATAGTTGTAAAGCGACTGCAAAATCATCGTCGCACCTCCTTGCGCAGCACCTCCACGTCAATCATCCCATCCTGCATGACGGCGTGATAGAACATCGGCTGAATATCGCGCGGGTTGGAGAAGTCCAGGTCGTAGAGCATGTAGCCTAGGTCGCGCTTGCCTGTCAGCGGACTTTTGGGGATGGCGGCCTTGTCCTCGATAAGCGTCACTTTGGCGGGGAATTCGCGCGTCCCCAGGCAGGGGGCGTGGAAGTGCTGTCCGTTCCGCAGGCGGCGCAGGACGATGTTGTAATGTCCTTCCTCGGTGTCGCGCTCACCCCATTCCTTCTCCACCTTCTCGAAGTGCGCTTCGATGATGTAATCCACATCCTTCAGGACCATTGCGGCGCGCTGTTGGCGGGCTTCGGTGGCGGCGATGTAGAGCGGCTTGTCCGCGCCCTTCATCACCTGTAAGGCGTTATCCACCGACGCCTTGTCGCTCACCTCGTTGCGGCGGATGTTGGTGAACTCGACCTCGCGCAGGACGTGGATTTTATCTATCACCCATTGGATGGCTGGCTTCCAATACACCGCCTCGATGATGCCGCGCGCCGCCGACGGGGTGATGACGTCATAACTGGCGCGCTCCACTTTCATTTCGGGACGGGTAAACAGGGCGTAGCGTCCCTGTACACGGATGGTGATACCGTATCCCATGTGTTGAACCTCCTTTCAGTTTTCTGCGTACCGCGACATTCATGTCGCTTTCGCGCAGGCGAGATAAATCTCGCGGTACGAGTAATTAGAACAACAACCCATCCCCGCCGCCGCTATCGGGGACAAGCAGACCCCTGTCAGGGTCATAGTAGTCTTTGAAATGACTTGGGTCGAGGAAATGGTAGGTGTCGTCAATCGTTGAAATTACTCCTTTCGCTCTTAATTTCTCAAAGTGGTCATTGAAGATCGAGACTGTATATTGCTGAAGTTGGCGCAGAATTTTGAATGGATATTGGGCGTCTTTCAAATCTTCAATCAATCGTTCTGCCTCCTCGTTGAAGGGGATAATCACCGTCTCGGTTGGGTCTTCGATGATTTGAAATTCGCGCGCCGCCGTCTCGAACTTGAACCTGCCTTCCTGACTCTCGAAACATTCCATGATGCGCTTGTAATCGAAAGAGATGTTCGGGTCCCGCAAGTTATACAACTGCCCAAAGAACGCTTCGATAGCGGGAACGGAAATCGGCGCATCGGCGTGGTCGCGCAATACCATGCGGGCTACCTCTGCCGACTGTTTCAGGAAAGACGGCGTTTTCTTGATAAATTCTGATTTCGGCTCGAAAACGAACATCTCGCTCACGCCGCGCTTCATCTCTCGGTTCACGCGCCCCGCCGCCTGATTGATGGAATCCAACCCCGATAGGGCGCGGTAGCCGACGGGGAAGTCCAGGTCAATGCCCGCTTCCATCACTGTCGTCGAAACCACGCGGCAGGGCAACGGCGGTTCGCTTTTCAATCGCTTCTCGATTTCTGCCAGTTTTGCGCGGCGGTGGGTTGGACACATCAGGGTCGAAAGGTGAAAATTTCCCTCGCCCTGCAAGCCACTGAACAGTCCGCTGGCATGGCGGCGGGTGTTGACGATGCACAGGGCTTGCTCGTGCGCGTTCAGGCGAGCAAGCAAGTCTTCATCGGGCAATGTCCCCAGGTTCTTCACCTCCACGCGCTTGTAAAAGTCGAACAACTCCTGTGGGTTGGAGGCGAGTTCTTTCGGTTTCGTATCTTCCGGAAGGAATCGTTCCAGCCCAGGCTGAGTAGCGGTGCAAAAGACCGCGCTCGCCCCGTAGTTGGTCACCAGCTCCCACACCGCCGCCATTGCGGGACGCATGTACTCACGCGGCAGCATTTGGGCTTCATCGAAGATGATCACGCTTTTGGCGATGTTGTGCAATTTGCGGCAACGCGATGACTTGTTGGCAAATAGCGACTCGAAAAACTGCACGTTGGTCGTGACCACGATAGGAATATCCCAGTTCTCCGCCGCCAGTTTGAGTTTGGCAAGCACGCTGTTGGTGCGGTTATCGGCGTCCTGGCGCTTCTTGCCTTCCCAATCGAAGTTGGAGTGATGTTCCAGCACTTGCTCTTCGCCGAAAATGCCTTTGAACACTTTGGCGTTCTGCTCGATGATGGTGGTGAATGGGATGACGTAGATGACGCGCTTCAGGTCATGTGTTGTGGCGTGATGGAGTGCAAACGCCATCGAAGCCAGCGTCTTGCCGCCGCCCGTCGGAACGGTGAGCGAGAATAAGCCTGGCTTTTCGGTCTTCCCCTTTTCGATACAGGCGTTCAATATCTCATTGCGCTTGCGGTTGATGTCGCTGGTCGGGTTCTCAAATTGCCTCAGATGCGCGTCAATCTTAGCGCGTAAAGTAGGGATATCGCCATGTCCGCCGCGCGGCTTTGCGCCTTTCATGTAGGTTTCGGTTTCCTGAAAGTCCGCGTCCACCAACGCGGAGTAAATCATGCGCGTCAGGAAGGATAGAGAGAAGCCTAATTTCCCCTTTTTCTTTTCAGGCGGGCGAATGTGCCAATACTTCGGGAATGGTAGGGCAGATAAATCCAATTCGCTTTTGTACTCGTGATATTGCGGTATGTTGTTTTTCAACCGCCCGCAAACCGTTCCGCCTTCCAGGTCGGTCTCGCTGCCATAATTGGGCAAACCTGTGTGATGCCCCATAATGGGATATGCCAGCAATTTGGCAAAGACTTCCTGCGGCGTGCCTTTGAGCAGGGCATTGAGTTCCTTCGCGCCAGCGGTTGAATGGTCCACGCGCGGACCAGTCCCTTCGAGTCGCTTTTGAAATTCGGCTGAGTATTTGCCCAAGTCGTGAATCAGCCCTGCAATGTAAGCCAATTCCGCTACGTTGGCGTCTGTGCCAAACTCGCGCGCCATTTCTGCCGTTTTCTGCAAATGCACTATGAGCGGCTGCCAGACTTCACGGTCTTCCCCCTCACGGCGGTGGGCGAAGAAGCGGATTTGTGGTTCGCTGGAAGCGCCCAATCCATACACCCTCGCTAACCTCCTCGCCTCCCGCTCTAATTCCTCCCTCAACCCCTCCGGCCCCACCACCTCCACATCACTTCCCCAACCACGGATCCAGGGCAGCATCTCCTGGGGTTCGGCTACCTTGGCTCGCCATAGGAGATACCCATCGGCTTGTTCTTCGATCTGTTCGGACCGATGCCAGCGGGTTTCCTTGACACGGTTTGCCACGCGGGGGCGAAACTTGAGCACTACCTCCACCGGTTCGCCCTCGCTATACCAGATGCCCCAGGCCCCTGCCAGTAGGTCTCGAGGGTCGAAATCTTCGGGGATGGTGTACGGCTCCGAGAGCAGCTCAACACGCTCAATACGCTCGATCTTGAAGGTACGCATGGCGTCCATCGTGTCGCAGTAACCAATGACGTGCGTGGTCTGACCCACGGCGTACGGTTCGATGAAATACGGCGCCAAGGTGTATTTGTAAACCCGACCTGTCTTTTCGCTGCGATGCCAGACCTGCACTTTGCGCTGCTCGGCCCAGGCCAGGGTAAGCCCTTCAAGCGCTTGAAGGTAAGCCAGGTCTTGCCGTTGGGCGGCTGCGTCCATCACGTCTGCGGACTGCCCCAGGTGGCGGCTGATGCGCGGGGCCAGCCTTTCCAGAGCCGCACCCAGCTTGCGCAGGGCGGAAGCAGCGTGTGGGTTCTGGCGATCCATCCTAGTGGCAAGCAAGCGGGAAGACAGATGCACGGCCAGGGCTTCGTGCAATGTAAGTCGGACGTTCACCAGGTAGGCTTGACGGTCAATAAAAAGCCTTCCCTCTTCGTCCTCGTATATCGGAAACCGATGTGTCAAGTCAGGCAGGTACCGGCTGATGGTCGAACGGTTGACCTGCAGGCGGCGGGCGATCTCTGCCTGGGTCAACCCTTCTGGATGGGTCAGCAACAGGGCTTCGATCTGCAATAAACGTTCAGCTTTGTTCTCGGCGCGTTTCATGGAATCCTCGCAAAGGAGCATTGGTCAGTTACAGAATATCACAACCGTGTGCGGGATTCTGCAACCTCTGGTTACCGATTCCTGCGAAAAGGCCATAATCCACCCCTTTCATCTTCACTAATCAGCAGTCCCCTTTTTTCCATTGCGGGTAGGGCGCGGGTGACTTCTGAGCGGTTTATCCCCAGCAAACCAGCTATGAAACCAGGACGTTTACCTGGGTACTCCTCTATTTTACGATAGATTCGTTCTAAACGTTCAGGATTTTGTTGACGACCCATGGCACACCTCCATACAACGATTTGATTCCATTGTATGGAAGGCGTGTTGCAGGTACGGCAACAACTTTCGGGGAACGTCTACTTCTTTTTTCTTAGCTGTCTGGCAAAGTTTGCCTGTGGGGCCGGGAAGATGCCCAGTTCGGCAGAACGGACTTCTTCTATGGCCAGGAACGCGCCGGGCAGAATCTCGTGGAAAAGGGCTGTGACAGCGGGAAGATCGCGGCGTTTTATCGTAGTGTAGATGAGTTTGACTTTTCCCGTGCTGCCCTGACCGTCAACAAGGGTCAGCCCGAAACCGGCCTGGCGCAGCCGCTCACTTAATTCGGTCGGGTCGCGGCGGATGATTGCCCGAACAGTGAGCATACCGATGGCAAGCTTGTTTTCGAGATACATCCCCACATAGTTGCCCGCGGCGAAACCCGCGGCGTAAAACAGGTAGGCAATGATGTTCTGAGCGTGTTTTACCAGTTGAGATGTGGCCACGATCCAAATGAAGACTTCAATGAAGCCGAGTAGCGGGGCCGGTTTTCGCAATCCGCGTGACGTGAAGATGATGCGCATGGTGCCCAGGCTGACATCAATGATACGCGCAAAAAATATCAGCGCAGGTAGGATCACTCAAACATACCAGTCGAAATCGGAAAAGTTGAGACCAGAGAAAAAGTTCATGACCTTGTGCTCATTGTATCAAAGTGATACACCTTCACGTACATAGGAGATCAGTTCGCTGACGCTGAAGTGCTCGATGCCGAGTTTGTCCAGCGTGCGACCGCGCCGCCAGTAATCCGTGCGATGGATAAAATTGCCGAGGCGGATGATGCTTTCAATGCCCCGCGCAGAAACTCCGTAGCGGCGGGCCAGTGCCAGGATGGGTACCAGGCTCATCGGCACATCTTCGAAGATGTAGCGATGGTTCAGGTTGCTCGGTGCTTTGATGTTGTAGTAACCTTCCTGGTTTTGAATGGCATCATAGAGTGTTTCGCCTTTGGCGTTGTAGGCCATCTTGAGCCATTCCATGGCGGTGCGCGCTTGAATCCCCAGCGAGGAGGCAACGGTCACGCGCTCACGGTCCAACACCTCTAAAATGTGTGCGACGCTGGGGGTAACACCGTTGATGTAAAACTGGAAGTTTCCATGGGTTGCTTCGATCCAACCGGCATTGAGCAAGGTGATAGCCGGGTGAAAAATGGCGCCCATGTTGTTCAACCCGGTGTGTAAAACATCTATCCCGTCGATGAACTGGGGGCATGCTATGTGGATGGCTTCTAATACCCGAGGGGTGTGGATGGCCGGTAGAGCGGCCAGCGGCACCGCATCTTTGATGCGAAAAATGCGCGCCTGGGCTGGTCCATCTGAACGGCTGGCGTAAATGAAAGTCTCGGCTTCGGCAATAACCACATTGGCAGAGCAGCTATTGTCTCTGAGAACCTTCCTGAATTCCAACGCGCCGCAGGTTCGCCCCGGATGCAGGAGGACAATTTGTCCATCTCTGAGAAAGGGGGCGCATTTTTCGGCGATCTGAGCATGTGCCGAAGAAGGCACAACCACCATGATCACATCGGCCACATCCAGGACGGCTTTGTAATCGGATGTCACCAATTGCAGTTCACCAAATCCGTGTGGTCCGCCTTCGTAGCTTTCCAGGTCTATTCCTCCGCGTTCTTCGATGACCGCGACATTCTCAAACGTGCGGTTGAACAGGGCCACTTCGAAACCCTTGATTGCCAGGTGCGCGGCCATGGCTTTTCCGCCATGACCAGCACCAATGACACCGAAACATGGTTTAGTTGACATAGTAGCTTCCTTCTCTGAGATCAATTTGGAAATTCGGCCAATCGTTCAGCCTCACCGATGGGTTGACCGGTGGTTGGCTCGATAACAATATTTGCACCGCGCCCATCAATGCGGGTGACGATCTTGCCGCGCCCAAACGGATTATTGCGCAGTTGCGGCGCGTCCAGGATGCCGAGGGTGACGGCTTTTGCCAGGGTTGCGGGATCCACAAGCGGGTCCGGGACATTTGGGCCTGCTACCGCTCGAATGGCATTGAGCGTCACCTGAGCTTCTGCCACCAATTCCTCTTTGCGAGCCTGCACTTGAGGATCAGCGGTCATATCGGGTTGTCCTAATGCATTTTCGATACTTCGCCGCGCCATTTTGGCGGCCTCGATCACATCCGCACTGTTAGCGGCGTGGTCGGCTTCGGTGTGCCCAACGATATGGATGATATGCGGCTTAAGCGCCATTTGTAGGTAAATACTGGCGGACAGGTGGGCGCGGGCAGCATTCTCCTCAACTGGATAACTCAGCAAACCGGTGCGAGTCTGCTTCCAGATGCGGAAGCCGCCCTCACCTCTGCCCTCCCTCCCAGAAAGGGCGAGGGAAGAAATGAGTTCCAACACCGCCAGCATCTTCGCCAAATCCATTTTGTCCGAGAGCTCCGCCGGACTGTTGAACATCAACTGGGCAATGTAATCCCTGACACCAAAGGCGCGGGCATTATAGGCTGAAAGATAGGCTGAAACCACAAAAACCACATCTGGCGCGTCGCGCATGCCCCAGTGATGGGGCTCATTCAACTCGACCGGGATGCCACGTTCACCGTACCAGGCCATCACCTGCTGGTGCTGGCGAATTGAGCCTTCTAAATCCCAGGGGCCGCGCCTGTCCATCTGGTTGAACCAAAACAAAGGGATGGCGCACCAGGCGATGTTGATTGTCTCCACATACATCTTGGCCAGACGGATGAAATCGTCCGTGCCGGAGTAGGTGCGCATGAGCGGATAATTACCCGTCCGGCTGGCAGCGTATAGCGCCCGGTAATCCCCGGCGCTGCGCACGGCCACACCTCCCGCGCCCGTCCGGCGCGCGTCCTGGCGCTCAGGGTGGAAGAAGTTGGCCTGGGCGTCCTGGTCGATGCCGAGTGAGATAACGTCCAGGAGGCGCGCCTCGGCAATCTGGCGGATGCCCTCCAGGCTGGCTTGCAGCGTCGGCAGGCCAAAATGATGGCGCAGGATGGGGTAGGGTGCTTTCCAGCGGATGCGTTCGATGGCAGTTTGCGGGTAATTTTCGGGGCGTTGTGCTGCTGATTGGCCTCGCAGGAAGCCAAGCACCTCTTCGACCGGTTCAGTGCCATCGAAGGTGCGCTCGAAGAAGCCCATCTTTCTGGCCCGCTCCGCAACCGGCGGGGTGCCGCCAAACACAAAGCGCACTCCCGCCTCCTGCAGTTCGGCAGCTTCCTCGGCAAACTGTCCGAGCAGGCGTTCACCCGTCTCAGGGGTGAGCCGGTAGGAGACGCCAGCTAGAATTTCATCACCCGGCTCCGCTTGTGCACGGAAGTTACGCAGGGTGGATAACATTTTTTCCACAGAAACAGCCGGCCCGAGGAAAACGGTTTTCCATCCGGCCTGTTCAGCCAGCCGCAAGAATTTCGACACGCCAGCCACATGGACACACTCGCCCAGCGCGCCGCTGATCACGGTTTTCAAGCACTGCTCCTTATCTGCTACTGAACAGGCGCGCCTTTGGTGCGGCCCATCCAAACTTCAGATGTAATTCCATGTTTTTCGAGTAGCTTTGACCTGACGGAGCCGCGGTGAGATAACCTGTCCGCTATGCGGACCACGCTTTCCTGTGATCCCTGACGGGCAATTCCAACTATACCTGCCATGATAAAAACTCCTTTCAGGTGGTATCTGTGGAGATATATGTGGTTGTCGACTACTGTGCTATTGAAAAGTCGCGATATCAAAAAATCGCGGAGGGGGCGTGCACAACGATAGGTAGATCGCGTTGGTAGCCGTTTTGGATTTAATGGATATTATACCAGATCGAAATATGCCAGTAGATCACAACAGTAAACCTGCCAAAAGCACGCGGAGCAAGTTCATCACTTCGCTTGCTCATACCCTGTCCCTCTTCATCCTCGTAAATTGGAAACTGATATCAGTAACACACTGTATGGAGGGTATCAGCTATTAGCTCTCTGTCTCTGGTTCATGTTATCATTGCCCCAGGCATTGGAAAGTGAGAGTGAGGAAACCCTTTCCTAAAACCCGCAAACTGCTTTCTCTCTGCTTGACGCAGTACCCATTTCTTGATACATTTTTTTCGCATTCTTTGAACATCGTCTTTTTTCTCCTGCGTGCTTCCTCATGCTTTATACATACACTTCGAAGTTATTTATCAAAAAGCGCGTCCCAATCGTTTTGCGACTCGCCTGGAAAAAGAGCCTGTTATCATAATCCTCGAGCCAGACGTGGCCGGGTTTTCAAAGACTCCGATGCAGTCAACGCTTTTATTGTTAGCAGACAAATAAAGGATTTTGTTAGGTGAATGACAATCCCATATCGGATAGGAGCATGACCGATGATCACTGCCTTCAGAAAAAAAGTTATTGTTCGTTCCGATGGCGGCATTGAAATATGTGTGCCAGCGTTGAAGCCCGGTGACCAAGCCGAAGTGATTGTGCTGGTGGAAGGCACAAAGCGAAAACCTGATGAAGCCACACCGGTAAAGACGGCCAGCGATTTACTCTCTTCGGGCCTGGTGGGCTTGTGGGCAGACCGCCAGGACCTGGGTGATAGCCTGGGATTTGCTCGCCACCTGCGCCAAACCGCTGAACACCGGGATTTGGGATTATGATTCTGCTCGATACCGATGTCATGATTGACGTGTTGCGAGGTCATTCCCCAGCAGTTAATTGGCTTACAGCAGATGCCGGGCTGGAAATTGGCTTGCCCGAGTTGGTAGTGATGGAATTGCTTCAAGGCTGCCAGAATGCCCGCGATCAACAAAATCTTGAAGAACGCTTGAAAGGCTTCCCGTTATTCTGGGCCAGTGAACAGGATTGCACACGTGCCCTAGCTGATTTTTCTGCCTTCCATTTGAGCCACCAATTGGGGATACTGGATGCGCTGATTGGCGAAACCGCGATTGGCCTGGGGATTGAACTGGCGACCTTCAATGATAAACATTACCAGGCGCTTGGTGCTTTGAAGACGATTCAGCCTTATGAACGCTAGTGGTTCCATAAGGTTTCTCCTGCTAAAGATTCTTCCTCCTGTGACCAATAACAAGCGCAGATTGCGCACGATGAGTTGATGCTTCTCGGCGGGCTGTACCGTCGCCTGCACACCGTCCAGCAGCGTGATGAATGTTCACCCTGAGCCTTGGATCGAGTAGCGAAGCGTATCGCCTGTCCTGCCCGCGGCCGCTGCCGCAGGCAGCAGGCTGGCGGGTTTAGCCAGGGAGATCGGAGGTGCGAAGCACCGTAGTCGAAGGGCGGGGTGTGGGAGGCTTAATCGAGTGTCTGAGGCACGAATGGCTGTTCCATCAAGCTCCTTCGACTGCACTCCGTCCCTCGCTGGCGTTCGGGACGTCGCTCCACTCAAGGAGACTATTCACCCTGAGCGGAGGGTCGAGTAGCTCCGTAGGAGCGTATCGAGACCCGAAGTCGAAGGGTGCAGCGGAAGAGGCCTAATCTTGAGGCACGAATGGCTGTTCCATCAAACTCCTTCGACTGCCGCTTCGGCTTCGCTCAGCGTCCGCTCACCTGTGCCTGCTGCACTGGTGCAGGCAGGATGACAATCATTTTGGAGGCCTCAGATGTCCAAAATCACCATAGAAGGCATAAATATTTATTACGAAGTCCATGGTCAGGGTCAGCCCCTACTGCTTATCCACGGATTAGGCTCTTCCTGTCGGGATTGGGAATTTCAAGTCGGCCGTTTCTCCCCCCACTACAAAGTGGTCACCTTTGACGTCCGTGGGCATGGGAAGACGGATAAACCTCCCGGCCCGTACAGCCTGCCTCAATTCGCCAGGGACACCGCCGCGCTGATAGGGGCTTTGCAGTTAGCCCCCGCGCATGTGGTGGGCATCTCCATGGGAGGCATGATCGGTTTCCAACTGGCGGTTGACTCCCCTCAGCTCATCCGTTCGCTGGTGGTGGTCAACGCCACTCCCGAATTCAGACCTCAGAGGTGGGTTGAGCGCATAGCCATCCAGCAGCGCCTGCTGATCATCCGGCTGCTGGGGATGCGGAAGATGGCCGGGGTGCTCAGCAAGCGGTTGTTCCCCAAGCCCGAACAGGAGGAACTGCGTCGGGTGCTCATTGAGCGTTGGTCCGAAAACGACAAGCGCGCCTATCTGGATTCTATGAAAGCGCTCATCGGCTGGAGCGTGGCAGACCGTATCCACCAGATCGAAATCCCCACACTGATCGTCACGGGGGATAACGACTACGCCCCCGTCTCGGTGAAAGAGCGTTACCTGGCCCGGATGCCAAATGCAGAACTGGTCGTCATCCCCGATTCGACGCATGCCACGCCGGTGGATCAGCCGGAACGGTTCAATCAGGAGGTGATACAATTCCTGACCAGGTACAGCTAACCAACCGGGTATCAGACGGGTTTCTGCCTGGGTGCCGATCCCAAACATGCTCTGAGCCCGGATGTGTCCAACGACCTTTAACTTGATACCTTCACTAACACCAAAGGAGACTAGAAAATGACGGATAAAAAGATCAAGCCCAGTCGCGGGTACTATGTATTAGCTTTCCTTATCCTGGTGGCTGGTTGTTTTATTGCCGTACTCATCCCGGTGATAAGTGCCCGGGGTTCTCTTCAAGAAATCACCCAAACCAACGCCGAGCTGAGGCGGGTGATAATGCCCGGTGTAGAGGAGATCGAACTGGCCAATCCTGGTAAATATACCGTCTACCACGAGTATCAAACTGTCCTAGAAGGCAGGGTGTACACCTCGCCGGAGACCATCCCGGGGTTAGAATGTTCCCTGGTGTCTAAGGCCAGCGGAGCACAGATTACCCTCTCCGCTCCGACAGTGAGTTCCACGTACACCGTTGGTGGTAGGAAGGCAACTTCCATTTTGGAGTTCAACATAGACCAGCCCGGGAGGTACATCTTCTCATGTTCGCTGGCCGGCATGCAAGTGCGACCGGTCGTATTGGCCATTGGGCAGGGTATGCTGGGTTCGATCTTGGGGCTGGTGGGGAAAAATTTCCTCACCATATCTGGCAGCCTGGTTGTGTGTGTTGGCTCGCTGGTGATAGCGGTTATCCTGGCAATAGTGGTGTTTTCCAGGAGGAAAAAGGCCGTTAGAACGCTTGAAACTTCATAAGAATGCAGGTATGAAACTGACCGGTGTACACTTCCTATTAACATATCAGTGCAACTTCGAATGCGACCATTGCTTCGTCTGGGGTAGCCCCTGGCAGTGCGGGGTGATGACCCTGCGGGATATCCGCACCATCCTGAAGCAGGCTCAGGGGGTGCCCTCGGTAAAATCTATCTACTTCGAGGGAGGCGAGCCGTTTTTATACTATGCCACCATGCTCAGGGGGATAAAAGAAGCCGTCCAGGCCGGTTTCCAGGTGGGGATTGTCACCAACACGTATTGGGCTACGGATTTCGACGACGCTCTCGAATGGCTTCAACCCCTGGCCGGGCTGGTTGATGACCTGTCCTTGAGCAGCGACCTGTATCATTGGGATGAGAAAGTCAGCCAGCAGGTGAAGAACGCCCGACGGGCGGCTGAGCAATTAAAGATTCCCGTTGGAACCATCAGCATTGCTGAACCCGAGCTTTCGGACGCCCGAGCCTCCATGGGGAAACTGCCGGAGGGTGAGTCGGGGGTCATGTTCCGCGGGCGGGCCTATGAAAAGCTGGTTGCCAGAGCGACGAAACATGCCTGGGACTCCTTCACCGAATGCCCCCATGAGGACCTGGTCGAAGTAGGTAGGATACACCTTGACCCGCTGGGATATGTGCATGTCTGCCAGGGCATTTCTGCGGGTAATGTTTTTCAAACCCCACTGGCAGAGATCTGTGCGCAGTACCAGCCAGAGAGCCACCCCATCATCGGGCCTTTATTGGAGGGCGGTCCGGCAGAACTGGTCAGAGAGTATGGGCTGGAGCATGCTGAGGTTTACGCGGATGCCTGCCACCTGTGCTTTGAGGCCCGCTTGAAACTGCGCCCGCGTTTTCCAGAAATCTTGACACCCGATCAGATGTACGGGGTGGTTGAGGGTTAGGGATTGTTGTGACCTGGGAATCAAAAAGACACCGGATTTTCGCCGGTGTCTTTTGTTGTTCAGCACACGGCTGATGGGCTTTACAACCCTCAAGTTCCACCAGGTTTGCAATTGGCTGCGCTGGCGGGCAGTGTTTCTGTTTTGCTAGTTCCGCTCAGCCCAGCCACGCGGGAAAGGAGTTTTTCAATCTTTTTGCTCCCGCAAGAGGGGCAGGTTACTTTGTCCTGTGACTGGCTGGATAACACCAGCTCCTCAAATGTGGCTCCACAGTTCTGGCAAATATAAGGATATATGGGCATAACACACCTCTACCTGTAAAAAGTTGATTACCGATAAACTGTTTGGGTTGGCTGGAGACCAAGTGGCTGCGAGCAGGCTAAATTCAGTCCGTACGTCGGATGTGCTGAATGCCGGTTCTCCCTGCGACGATCAGGTCAGTAGCCATCCCCAGGAACAAACCGTGCGCAATTATACCCGCACGCTGGTCGAATTCAAGTGCCAGGGCGTAGGGGTCATCCAGGGGGCCAAAATGCGCGTCGAGGATGAAATTTCCCTGATCGGTCAGGTAAGGAGAGCCATCCGCGCTTTGGCGCAGTTCTGGCTGCCCACCAAGCGAGCGCAAAAACTGCGCCTGGGTTTCCCAGCCGAAGGGCAGGACCTCGACAGGGACCGGCCATTGGGTACCCAGCCTGGGGGAGAGCTTGGACTCGTCCACGATGATGATCTCCCGTCGGCTGGCCTGGGCGAGGATCTTTTCGCGCAACAGAGCTCCCCCTCCGCCTTTGATCAGGTTCAGGTCGGGGTCAACTTCATCGGCGCCGTCAATGGTCAGATCAACGCTGGGGTGCTCCTCGAGCGTGGTGAGGGGAATGCCCAGAGTTTTGGCCTCCTGCTCTACTTTCAGGGAGCAGGGGATGCCCAGGATATCCTGGATGAGGCCGCTTGTTATCCGGTTGGCTATCTCACGGACGGCGAACCCGGCTGTGCTGCCCACACCCAGGCCAACGATCATACCAGATTGAACCAACTCGACTGCTTGAAGGGCAGCAAGTTCTTTTTGTCTGGTGACCGTTTCGTTCATGCGATTTTGCGGCTGCTCGCCGGAAGAAGGCACGGGGAATTACAGTTCTCCCTTGTAAATCCTGATGATGTTATCCAGCAAACGCAGAGCATCGGTTTTTTGGCGTTGGAAAACGTTGCGCCCGATGATCGAGCCGAATCCACCACCATCCCGTACGCCGCGGATTTCGTTGAGGACAGCTTCTTCGTCCTCCTTTTTTGCCCCTCCCGAAAAGATGACCAGTCTGCGTCCGTCGAAGGCGCTCTGTACCACGTGGCGGACGCGATTGGCGATGGTTGTGCGGGGTATGTTGTAGGTCTCGTAGACCTTGCGGGCGGCCTCCAGTTCCAGGTGGTCGGAGGGGATTTTCACTTTGATGAGGTGTGCTCCGAGTTGAGCGGCGATGTGAGCCGAATAAGCCACCACGTCCAGCGCATCCTCGCCGGCTTTGGATAGTTCTTTTCCGCGAGCGTACGCCCAGACGACTACCAGTAAACCAACGGATTTGGCTTCGAGTGCCAGTTTCTGTAGCTGTTCGTAAAGCTTGCGGCGTTTGGCCGTGCCTGGGTAAATGGTGTAGCCGATACCTACACAACCGAGGCGCAATGCGTCTTGAACGGAAGCGGTTTGCGCACCCAGAGGGTCCTCTTCAGATTGAAGCACGTCGTGGCTGTTCAGTTTGAGTATGAGGGGGATTTCTCCGGCGAAGTCGGCCGCGCCGGCTTCCAGGAAACCAAGTGGGGCGGCATATGCACTCAGTCCCGCTTCGATGGCCAGTTGGAAGTGGTAGTGTGGGTGGTAGGAGGGCGGATTGGGGGCAAAGCTGCGTCCGGGTCCGTGTTCAAACCCCTGGTCAACGGGGAGGATGACCAGCCTGCCAATCCCGCCCAGGCGTCCGTGGTTGAGGAGGCGTGCCAGATTGGTGAGCACTCCAGGATTTTCGCTGCGATACCAACTGAGGATTTCACTAACACGTTCTGTGGTCATAACTGTTTCTCCTGTGTTTGATTAAAAGTCCAGGTACTATTTTATCAGCGATTTTACTGGAGGTTGTTCATCCTGATAAGTTATTCATCCCCTGCCCTCCGAATGGAGGGCCTGCCCTCCGAATGGAGGGTGAGCGGACGCTGAGCGAAGCCGAAGCGGCAGTCGAAGGATGCTTGAGTGAATAGGCATTCGTGCCTCAGACCTTAGATTACGCATCTTCTACCGCCCCCTTCGACTACATGCCTATCGGCACTCTGCTCAGGGTGAATAGTTGGTTCGAACGGCTCAGGGTGAATGGTTTATCCCTCCTGAGCGGAACGAAGTACAGTCGAAGGATGGTTTAATCCACTTTCCTTATCTACCTTTTGCTTTTCTTCTTCTCCTCCGCCTCACGTCGTTTTCGCTCTTCTTGTACAATTTGATGAATTTCCTCCCAGTCATTTCTGATAAGTGCGACTTTTTTTCTTCTACTCCAACCTTTGATCTGTCGTTCTCGTTCTATGGCATCATCTCGGGACGGAAAAGTATCAAACCAGACAAGTTTTACTGGTCTTCGTGAACGTGTGTACGCTTTAGGAATTAATCCCATTTCATGTTCAACAACCCGACTGGAAAGGTCAGATGTTGAGCCGGTGTAATAACTTCCATCTGCACATTTGAGTATATAGACGTAATACATGACTCCTATTCCATCCGCGCTTTGCTCTCTTCAACACGCTCGTGTAAGTTATTCATCCTGAGCGGAACGACGTCCCGAACGCCAGTGAGGGACGGAGTGCAGTCGAAGGATGGCTTGCAGGGAACTCTTTACGCCTCATTAGGTTATACCTTAACCTCCTCGCCCTTCGACTGCATGCCTATCAGCACTCCGCTCAGGGTGAATGGTTGTCCTTGATCTCTCCGTGGATGAACTCCTCCGTCAACTGTCGGGCCGCGTCGTCAGAAAATTGTCTGGGAGGCGTTTTCATGAAGAAGGCCGAAGGCCCGATCAAGGGCCCAGATATCTTACGATCCATTGCCAACTTAGCACATCGCACGGCATCAATCACCACCCCGGCGGAATTGGGGGAATCCCAAACCTCCAGTTTCAATTCCAATTTTAATGGCACATCCCCAAAGGCGCGCCCATCCATATGAATGTAGCACCACTTCTGGTCGCTGAGCCAGGGGACATAGTCACTCGGACCCACGTGTACATTTTCTTCACTGAGCTGGTAGGGGAGTTGGCTGGTAACTGCTCCCGTCTTGGAAATTTTTTTCGATTCCAGGCGTTCGCGCTCGAGCATGTTATAAAAATCCATGTTACCCCCGAAATTGAGTTGGTAAGTTCGCTCGACTCGAACACCACGATCTTTGAATAAATTGGTCAGCACCCTATGGGTTATCGTCGCCCCTACCTGGCTTTTAATGTCATCCCCTATGATGGGCAGGCCTCGTTCACTGAACCGTTTTGCCCAGTAATCCTGGCTGGCAATGAACACCGGTATGCAATTGACAAGAGCACAATCAGCCTTCAAAACCTGTTCGACGTACCATTTCGTGGCCATCTCTGACCCGACGGGTAGAAAGTTTACTACCACGTCGGTTTTCGTTTCTTTCAGGATGCTTACGATATCATCCGTAGGTCCTGGAGCCTTCTCCACAACCTTTTTCAGGTATTTCCCCAGGCCATCGTGAGTCATACCCCGGTGCACGGGTACGTTTAGCTTGGGTACCTCAGCGTATTTGATCGTGTTGTTCGGGTAGGCCCAGATTGCTTCGCTTAAATCTTTTCCTACTTTAGTAGTGACCACATCAAAGGCGGCCGAAAATTGTATATCCCGAACATGGTATCCATGGATCAAAGCATGCATTAAGCCGGGAATCTGATCATCATCCGATGCATTCTTGTAAAATTCGACCCCCTGAACAAATGCCGAAGCACAATTACCAATTCCTATGATCGCTACTCTGACTTTGTTTTTTTTACTCATTCTGCTCCTCTTCATAATATTGTAGATTTTGTGGCGAAAAAACCGCTGAGAATATGTTTAACAGGTGATCCACGTTCACCTATGACTTCCTCAACTTGTTGAGCGTATCTGCACCCCAATCCAGCAATCCCATGTCTTGCTTTGCGTTTTTCAGCGACACCAACCGGGTTGCAGGAACGTCTGTCTCCATGGTTTGCATCAATGCTTTCGCCTGATTTCGGGTGTGGTGCACACAAGCTGGTCGCTGGTGAAGGGCATCTAACAGTGAATAAGCTTGCTCTATTTTCCCTTCTTTTACCCACAACGAAGATATATTTATCAGAATCTCAAGGATGAGAGCCTCCTCACGGGATTTCAGGCTGGTGGCCAATGATTTTACATAGTGCTCTCTTGAAGGTGTGAACGAACTTTCGGCTTCTAAGATTTTAGCTATTTGTAGGTGTGAGAAAGCGATGCCCCACAGGTCATCTAAATCCTCCACCACTTTTAAGCTCTGATTCAATATATTCATGGCATCCTCAGGTCTGCCCTGGAGCCAGGCTAAAACCCCCAGTTGATGTTGTGAGTGTGCGGCTTCTATCTCTGCCCCAAGTTCTTCAAAGGTTTTCATTGCCTTCTCAAGAATCTGTACCGCATTATCCAGGTCACCCATTTCTTTATACGTTATGCCCAGCAAGTATTGTGAAAAGGCAATCTTTGAACGGTTGCCAGTGTCTTCTCGGATGGCCAAACTTTCTTCTATTGCATTTATGGCTTCTACATATTCTCCTAAACAGTAAGACACAAATCCGATGTTGGATAACGACATCCCAATACCGGTTTGATTGCCCAGCTCATGATGGATTTTCAGGCTCTCTTTGTGAAGTTTTTTTGCTTCTTGAAAATCACCCAATTCCTGAGCTGCGTATCCCAGGTTGTTGATACAGACAGCTGTCCCGAAATGGTCATTGATTTTTCGACGGAGTTCCAGGCTGGCCTGGTAGTACTCCTTCCCCTTTTGTAATTTCATCGTATCCCAGGCGATGTTTCCCAAGCAATTGAGCGCGAAGGCTTCCCCCCAATCGTCCTTTATGGATCGCCAGATCTTGAGGCTCTCCCTTGCAGATTTACTGGCATTCTTATAATCACCTGATAGCCATTGCATGGTGGCCAGGTAATTCAGGCATGTAGCGATATGGTGTGGCTCCCTGTAAGCCTGTAAGATGTCCAGACCCCTTCGTAGCAATCGGATGCTCTCGGTTAGTTTTCCTAAACGCCCCGTGAACAAACCTTGATGGCATAAGATGGTCCCGAATAACATACCTTGCAACCCCGAAGGTTTGTCCATTTCGAATGATGCAGCAGCTTTTCGAAAAATGGCTTCACCTTCTACAAACCAGCTTTTAATTTCGTAATAGAGAGCCAGGGTTTCCGCAGCCTTTGCGATTTCCTTGAGATTCCCATTTTTCACAGCCAACGACCAGGCCTTGCGTACGTTTTCGATCTCTGCGCCAATCTCATTTAATGCTCGTTTTTGGTGGAACCCTCGAAGGTTTTTCCCATGAGAGGATAATAAATCCATGTAGTATGAAACAAACTTTAGCATGGTGTTGTGTTGATCTTCTGGGTTCATAAATAGTTTTTCATTGATGTATTGATTGAGCAATGGATGCAATCTGAAATATCCGGCTTTCTCGCGTCGAATAAGGGATTTATCCACCAGGGTTCTGACCATCGGGAGGGTCACTCCAGATACAGTGTGGGCAGCATTAAAGTGAAACATTCCCCGAAAAACAGCCAGGCTTCTATAGATTTGTTGTTCTGGCTCCGTCAACAATTCCCAGGAATGATTGAATACAGCTCGCAAGCTGCGGTGCCGGGTGGGTAAATCGTGGTATGTGGTTTCCAGGAAATCGAAGCTCACCTGGATATTTTTTACGATAGATGCGCAATCCAATACCTGCACCCAGGGAGCAGCCAGTTCTATAGCCAAAGGGAACCCTTCGAGGAGGCGACACAGCTTGACGATGTGGGGCAAGTCCGCAGTAGTGGGTTTATAGTCGGGGTTGGACCTTCGAACACATTGTATAAAGAGCCTGACAGCACTGTATTGTTCAACATCCCGTTGTTCTTGTAGAGGGAAGTCCAGCCCCTTGATGAAAAGCACCTCTTCCCCCAGGAGGTTCAGGCGCACCTGAGAGGTTGTCAGAATTTGTATATTCGGAGCGACCTCGAGCAATTCTGAAAGAAATGAGGATGCGGAGATCATGTGCTCAAAACTGTCCATAATCAGGAGCATGTTTTTTGTACACAGATAGTCGAAGAGCTGATCCTTGGGGTTGTCGCTGCTGTAGAAAGAGAAATTCAGCTCATCTGCAATCGTGGTGATCAGCAGGTCTGGGGAGCTGATGGCAGACAAGGGGACGTAAAATGCTCCGTGCTGAAATGTAGGCAGGCATTGAGAAGCTATGCGTAACGCCAGGCGTGTTTTGCCCACGCCCCCGGGTCCGAGGAGGGTGATGAGGCGATTGTTTGGGTTGTTGAGCATACCTTGGATGATTTCCATCTCCCTTTCCCGGCCCAAAAAAGGTGTAGATTGAATAGGAAGGTTATTCGGATGGGAAGAAATGGTAGGTAGCGGTGGAAAGTCCTGGAAATGTAATTCGGGGTGGTTAAGCTGGTATATGGTCAGGTATTTGCCTCCCCGAGTGAGTTGGTGGATACCCAAATCCATGGTAATGGCCTGGGGTGGCAGGGCATGGGATTCTGCAACCTCAGGAGTGAGTACAATCATCCCACCCCAGGCAGCGTCAGCTAGTTGAGCGGCGAGATTCACGTCGGTTCCAAAATATTCGACTTTTTGCCAGCTATGATATTGGTTGGAATCCAGAACTCGGCACTCTGCCTCTCCTGTATGTAACCCTACGCGGAGGCGGATCTCCAGAGGTGTCCCCCAATCCTGTTTTTGGATGTGTTTTTGGATATGAATAGCGCATCCCAAAGGATCGCCATTTTCAAAAACCGCGAATACGCCGTCACCAGTGTGCTTTATGATTTTTCCACCGTGATGTTGTATCTCATCTTGGAGGATGCGATCGTGGAGGGAGAGGACTTTCCCCATCCTCTCTCTGTACTGCTCCCATAATATGGACGACTTTTCAATATCGGTGAAGAGGAAAGTGATGGGCATCTTCACCATTGTACTTGATTATTTTTGGTCGCAACACAACAAGTGAGCGATGGGGTTATTCCCCCAGTAATATATCACCTGTGCTTTCATGTTGTTCGTACTGGGGGTGGATTTTGCCTTTCTGATAGGCTAATATCAAGGCCTGGACGCAGGATTCATCGTACACGCTGTTGGATTTCTCAACGAGATAATCCAAAGCTTCTTCTGCGTTCAGCGCTTTTCGGTATTGACGATAGGAGGTAAGGGCGTCAAAGACATCTGCTACGGCAACAATTCGGCCCATGAGTGAGATCTGCTCTCCTTGTAATCCCAGGGGGTAACCACTTCCGTTGAGGCGCTCATGGTGTTCAGCCATGGCGGTTAATTCCGCTTTCAATTTACGCACCTGGCTCATGATCTTCTTGCCTATCGTAGTGTGATATTGCATGTTTTCAAACTCTTTTTCGGTGAGAGGGCCAGGTTTTTTCAGCACCTCATCAGGTACGCCTATTTTTCCAACATCGTGAAGCAGGCTGCCTATGCGGATATGATGGATGGTTTCCGGATCGAGGTTTAGCTCCTGAGCGATAAGGGCTGAAAACTCGGACACGCGCTGAGAGTGGCCTTGAGTGTATGGGTCTTTGGCATCTATGGCTGCAGTCAACGCTTTCGTGGTATCCAGAAACAAGTCATTGGCATCCGCAAACAATTCAGCAATTTGCAGTACGGTGGCGGCCTGGTTAGCTAGCGTTTCTAACAATTTTTTATCGTCAGGATGAAAAATATCGCTACGTTTATTTATGGCTTCTATTCCCCCAATAATTCGCTCCTTGGTCATGCCTCGCTGCTGACCGAGGGATATCGTTCGCGCCCACAGGGGAACAGCCAGAATCGATCGGGTAGTGAAACCGCTGATATCATCAATCGCCCGGTAATGGCGTTTATCTTTACGAGTGTCTTCAACCAGAATGGTGTTCCCCTTCTTTACAACTTCTCCGATAATACCCTTACCTGCTGGTACGCGTGCTTGCTCGATCCTATCCGCGTCTTTCTGGCTAGACATGTGGAGTATCAGCTCCTCTGTTTCGGGGTCCACCAGAAACAGGGAGCAGGCTTCGACATCTAATAGCTCGGAAGCAAATTGAATGATCAGACGTAGCAGTCGGTCGCGATCCAGCGTGGATCCGATTTGACCGATGATCTCGATGAGCGCCTGCAGCCTTTCGTTTCGTTGTCGGTTTTCTTCCAGTAAAATCGCTTTTTCTACTTCAGAAGCCATGCGATTGCCTAACACCTGTAACATTTCCAATTCCGGGTGGGTGAAATTAAATATCTGTATCGCGCCGATAGGTTTACCTTCACGTAGAAGAGGGATGGTAATCGCATTGTGTAGCTGTTTTGCCATGGCTGGGTTCATGTCTTTATGCCAGCGTTTATCTTTGGCTAAGTCGTCAACAATAATTGGGCGGGCTTGCTGGATGGCCGCACCAACGATCCCGTGGTCTTGTTTCAGCCGTTTTCCGGCCAGCTTATGGCTTTGGGTGCCTCCTTTGACGACTTTAAAGACCAGTTCTCCAGTAAGTTCGTCTAGCAGGTAAAGTGTGCCAGCCTCTCCTCCGGCAACTTCTATCACCAAGTCGAGCATACGGTCGAGCAAATCGTCCAGGGTGGTTAAGCTTGCTATCTGGTTTGCGCGTTCTAATACGGATAGGAGGTGCTGAACATCGGGGGGTTCAGGTTTACATGGTGTCATCTACATTCCTTTGGAGGGGTTCTCTTGTCAAGCCATCCCTCGACTGCCGCTTCGGCTTCGCTCAGCGTCCGCTCACCTGTGCCTGCTGCACTGGTGCAGGCAGGATGAATATACTCCCGGAGAGAAGTCGAAGGGTTAGGTGAAGAGTGCATTATACCCTTGGTATGGCTTAAGGATTTTATGGACTTAAGGGAGCCGGGCGAAGCGCGGGTTGGGGCTGGTTCCTTGGATCCGCAAACATGCCCTCCAGGGGAAGCGGTTGGAATGCGCTTTGCGAACCGAGCAACCCGTATCGCAGGTAGTACAGGTAGGTCTTGTTGGTGTTTATATCCTGGAAAACAAACAAAAGATACGTACCATCCGGGCTCCATCTGGCATCCCGGTAACAACAGGATAAGTTGATTGGGTTTATTTTGTTGCCAATTTGGGGGTTCAGGCTGAGCAATTGCCGCTTTTCGGTGTCGTAAATGAATAAATCACCGAACCCATTATTTCGATAGAAATCGTTGAACACCAATCGCGCCTGCCCATCCCAATCAAAGCTGGGGATGGTTGGACTGTCTTTGTAGTTGGAGGTGGTAAATTGGGCTGCAGGAATTTCATTCAGTCGGTCGGTTTGGGTTTGATTGCAACTGCTCACGCGCATCAGGCGGATGACCTCCACATTCCTCCCACCTTCGGGGACGGTTATTTTTAACTGAAGAAGCTGGCTGTCAACTGACCAATCCACACCAAAAACGTTTTCACGCACACTCAAACACTTGCTCCCTGTTGTGCTCATTGCCGTAAGTTGGTCATGGTTCTTTACGGATGTGAGTCTGGTCAAGTCAAAAGGTAGGATGTATAGAAGTCGGTCTACGCTTAAAGCGATGGATTTTCCGTCGGGTGAAATGGCAAAAGCATCGAATTCCTGAGCGTCATCAAAACAGGTGATAAAGTTGGTTTCTCCCTCCAGCGATACGGTTCGGATGCACAGACCTTCTATGTACATCACACTTTGACCCCCGGGAGTCCACTGTAGGTTGGCTTTTCCCTGGTTCCCATCGGTGGTCAGTTGTTTCAGGCCTTGCCCATCTACGTTTATTGCCCATATATTATCTTCCTGAATGAAGGCGATCATATCCGCACCGCCCAGGATGGTCGCGACGGGTGAGGGGCTGACGATGGCCTGTGTGGGGGAGGGCGTACTGCCAGAAATATCGGCAGGTGTTTGGGTGGTGAGGAGGCCGACAACCTGGCTGGTGGGTGAAGATGTGGAAATTGGGCTGGTCTGGGCTGCGATTTTGGTTTGGGAGGGGATGATATTCAATATACGTGGAATCAGGAGTATGCCCCCAAAAAGTATCATGGCTAAGAAAAGACCCGCTAATGCAACCCAGACCCAAACCAGTTTCGGCTTGGTCGGGCTAACTGGCCTGGGTGCTATCCTGATCGCCTCGCCCTTTTTGGGCCTGGACACAATGGTGGCGTCCTGAGCAATGGGTGCGGTGGTTATCTTTTCGGATGCTACGGTTTCTGTGGTGGGGGTTGGCTTTTTTCTTAGTCGGACGAGATCTTGTAGGTCTTTGCTCATTTCAGCAGAGCTAGAGTAGCGCTCTTCTCGATCCTTGGCCATTGCCTTCTTGATCACTTGGTCACAACCGGTGGGGAGGTTGGGGTTCGCCTCGGTAACATTGGGTATTGGGTCCATGATGTGCTTCATCATCACCTGCGCGGGGGTGTTCGCTTGGTAAGGGACCGATCCTGTGAGCATCTGAAAGACGAGTACACCCAGCGAGTAGATGTCACTGCGTCCATCCAGGTATTTTTCACCATGTATCTGCTCAGGACTCATGTAAATTGGGGTGCCGATGATACTACTGCCTGTCAGGGTGGCATGGCTCTCTTGAAAGCGGACAATTCCAAAGTCCGAGAGAAAGGCTTTTTTGTATTGGTCGAACAGGATGTTACCTGGTTTCATATCCCGGTGGATAATTCTCTGTTCGTGAGCCGCGTCCAGGGCACTGCCAATATCATTCAGGATTTGGATGGTTTCCTCCAGGGGGATAGGCCCCTTTTCCAGACGATCGGCAAGAGAACCACCGACCATCAAGCGCATGACCAGGTAGGGCTGTCCTTCGTGCTCTCCGTAGTCGTACACCGGGACAATGGAAGGGTGATCTAGTAAGGCGATGGTTTTCGCTTCTCTTTCAAACCGGGGTTTTAAACTTGGGTCATGCAGGAGTTCGTGAGGCAATATCTTAATGGCTACATCTCTATCAAAGAGAGGGTCGTGCGCCCGGTAAACGGTTGCCATACCTCCACGGCCTATTACAGAATGGATGATATAGCGGTCAATTTTTTGTGTTGCCATGGCATTCTCTAACGGACGATGAGAGGAAAAAATATATAAACCCTGGAAGACAGGTCGGAAAATACCCAGTCGGGCGCATCCTTATCGCTATTATACGCCCGAATGCCTGGGCTAAGGCCTCCTCCTGGTGAGGAGGAATCAAGGATGGTGTTGCCGTATCCTGTGTCAAAGTGGTACAGTGCCTGGGTATGGCTATCAGGCACAAAAGGGACATGGGGGGTCGTAAAATGGGAGGGATATCTCAGGGTATTGGAAATGCGCAATTCGTCTAACCATCCATAAAAAGCGGGATAATTTTCTCCCAAATCGTATTTCTCTGCTCCCAAGACCAGATAGGGGTCGTTAGAGCATGGCTCTTGACCCGAGGCCCCGCACGAATTACCAATGATGTCATTGTCTGGGTAGCTAATGTCCCCGTCCGGTCCGTTCGCTTGAGCGTCTAGCCTTCCATCAACATACAACCAGAGGTAACCGTCTGAACGGCGCCGTTGAACCGCGATGTGATGCCAGACGCCATCGGCGACGGTGGTTGTACCGCACAGGGTGAACTCCTCACCATTTTCACCCCCAATGCCAAAGACTATTTTTCCATCGGCCATAGAGACACCAAAGTAACGGTTCTGGTTAAGACGGTCTCTGTCCAGGAGCATGTTTCCGTATCGCCAGACGGAATTAGCACCGCAGGTAACTGCCGGGGCGGTGTTTTTTGCCGCTCTGGCTTTCATCCACCATTCAATGGTGAAGTCTTCCGCGCCAACATTGGCGGGAGGGCCTGGCAGGGTAGTCGAGGGGTCACCGATAGAAATCTTTACCCGGTCTATATCACTGTGTCCGGTGGCACGAAAATACAGGGCAAAACCGGCTGGAGAAAGTGGCACTACGGGGGTTAGCTCGGAGTTGTTGTAAAAGTAGCGGACAATTTCGTCCCAGGTGGATCCAGCCAAAGCCATGTTGTTGGAATCAACCTGTCCCATACATGTACCCGCCAGTCCAGCGTTTACGCATTGGCTGTACAGATGGCGGTAGGAGGTTTGGAATAAATCTCCATTGCGGATGAAGCCCCAATGCCAGGTATCTTCCACGGCAGCGTTCGTGCTCTGGTATGCCACGGCTGGATTGTAAACCTGATCGCAGGTGCTGTCGTACACATCGGCGTCTGACCATTTGCCTCCCCTGGAGATCCAATACCAGGCGTAGGTTTTGGCAGCAATGGCACCCGCGCGCAGTGATTCCCGATGCCAAGTGGCGCTCCATTCGTTGGGCAGGACATGCTTGACATAGTACTTGAATTCGACGGTTGTAACTGTGTAGGATCGGTTAAGGTCACAATAGGGGTAACCGGTTACCCGTATACGGATAGCTTCTGGCAATACCAGGTCGGTGGAAATGAAATCGGGGGCAAGAAAAGGATTGACTGGTGGGATATGCCTTGGCTGTTCAGCGAGCATTTCTTGGTCAGGAATTTCTATGGTGACCGCTTGTTGGTGGAGTTGGACATCGAGAATCAACGTGTCGTTTGCCAGCAAGTGGACATTTTTCAGGGTCCACAGGCCAAAATTGGGGGCCTGGACGGTGATGGTTATGGGTATGTTGGGGGCCGGCAGGTCCGTAAAGGTGTGGGAAAAGGCTCCGTTGGTATCAGAGGTAAGAAGTAGCCCCACATCAGGACTTTGAATGCTTGCTCCGAAAACCGACTGTCCGTTTTCTCCATCCTTGACATACCCCTCCACCTGGGCGCTGAACTGGCTCTGCTCAGGAGTGGCAAACTGAAGTGTCGGGTCAGGAAAAGCGGAGATAAAAAATGGAAGGATGAGAATTAGGCAGACGGGGAATATTCGAAGGGTTCTCATTCTCTGGTTGGAGGATGACCTGAAATGGTTTCTCGTCCTTTTCATGCAATGCCGGATTTCTAAGTGGGCTGGGTTATTGTAACTTGAATCCTGGTTCGGAGACAGGCAAAATAACGTAAACTTTGTGTAGCTTCTCAGGCATCCCTAGCCCTGGATTGAAATTGACAGCTCGGGGCATTTTTAGTCGGATTTTATCCGACTTTGGTTCTCAGGCACATGCAGGCTGAGCAGATACAACTTTGTAAACAAATGCCTCCGATACCAGTGGCGTCGGAGGCATTGCGGATTTTATACTGCGATCTTTTGCCTGAGCGGCGTCTGCCTATTCTATGTGTTTTTCCAACACTTCAGCGATGTCCAGAACCTGGATTTGATCGCCCAGCCCCTTTGAGCGAATAGCATCGTCGAACATGATGAGGCAGTAGGGGCAAGCCGTGGCTACTACATCTGCTTGAACGTCCAGTGCATTTTGCAGCCTTCGGTGGTTGATACGGGTATTCGGGTCTGTCTCCAACCACATCAATCCACCGCCGCCTCCGCAGCAGAAGCTGTTCTGGCTATGAAGTTTCATCTCAATGCGGTCTACTTGGGCTTGATCGAGTAAGCTTCGGGGGGCTTTGTATATATCGTTATAGCGACCCAGGTAGCACGAGTCGTGGTAAGCCAACCTTCCTTCAGTTCCATTGCCTTTACTGATCTTAAGTGAACTTGGGGATAGCGCGTTCAAGAATTCTGTGTAGTGTTGGACATCGTAGTTCCCGCCCATCTGGGGGTATTCGTTTTTCAAAGTGTTGTAGCAGTGGGGGCATGAGGTGACGATGCGTTTGAATTTGACCTGGGAGAAAGTCTCGATGTTCTGCTCTGCCATCACCTGGAAGAGGTATTCGTTTCCCATGCGTCGGGCAGTTTCACCGCAGCAGGCTTCATCCAACCCCAGGATGCCAAAGTTCACGCCTGCCTTGTGCAGTAGTCCTACGAACGAGCGGATAACTTTTTTATTTCGGTCGTCAAAGGCAGCCGCGCAGCCCACATACAGCAGCACGTCGGTTTCATCACCGGGTTTCAATTTGCGGACTTCCAAACCCTCTGTCCATGATGTGCGATCCTGAGGTGGGATACCCCATGGGTTCCCCTGGCGTTCCATGTTGCGTAAGGTGTCCCCAACCGATCGAGGCATATCGCCCGTGGTCAATATCTGGTACCGGCGGATATCAATCACCCTTTCGGGGGGATTTATAAAGGCGGGACAACGTAACAGGCATGCCCCACAGGTAGTACATGACCAAAGGTTTCCCTCCGATAGGAGTTCTTCTGGCAGTTGGTATGAGCTTCTACCGTTGGATTTGGCCAGTGTAGCTTCGGCTTCGTGAAGGTTGTAGATGAGGCTACGTGGAGAGTAAGGCATACCGCTGAAAGTTGCCGGGCAGACATCCTCGCAACGGCCGCAGTTCAGGCAGGCATCGAAGGATAACAGTTGGAGAGAGGTAAATTCGGTGATATGGCCGGTCCCAAGGACCTCCGCGGTCTCAATATCCTCGATTTTGTCCAGCTTACCCATTTCTTTGCGCGGGTGAAGAAGTACATTGAGGGGGGCGTAGATGAGGTGTCGGAGCTTGGTGAAAGGCAGGCTTGCTCCGAAGAGAAGGCCCAGGCCAATATGAGTAAGCAGGATGATTGGGTGCATGGCAAAGGCGTATTCCCGCGAAACCCCCATCCCCTTGAGCATATCTGCCAGTGCGTTGCCAACGAAAGAGTATCCCGCCCAGGCCGGTTGTGCTGAGATCAAACGCATGCTTTCAGTGAAAAAGCCTGCGATAGGAAGCAGGGTGAGCAAAATTAGGGAATAATAATCATCCCAGCGGGTTTCAAGGAATTTAGGCCTGATGATGATCCGACGAATGAAAGCCATCAACACACCCAGCAAGATGAAGACACCCGCCAGGTCCATGATGAACTCGTAAAACAGGTATCCATTCCCGCGTGGGATGGTGAGTTCAAAGGGAGTGAATAGCTTCATCTGCATCAGGTTTATAGCTGTGCCGATGATCTGGATCAACACACCCCAGAAGATGAGCTGGTGCATAATCCCTGGATAAACCTTTTTTAGAATGCGAATCTGCCCAAAGGAGTGAACGAACAGGTCGCCCACTCTGGGTAGAGCGCTTTTAATGCCTGAATTTATGTTTGCGAGCCATGAATTCGTTTTCTGCTCGTAGGCTATTTTCTCTGTTGTCATGCCTCGTCTCCAGCGCTTATGTATATATCACCATCTACAATTTCAACGTTTAGAGCCTTGAGTGGAGTAGGGGGTGGCCCAGAAATAACATCCCCGTTCAAGGGATTAAAGAAGCCATCGTGGCACGGGCATTCGATCCTACCCAGATTGGGGTTCCATTTAACCAGACAGGCAAAATGAGTGCAAACTGCAGTGTAAGCTCTGAGACCTTCTGCGGTATGGATAATGATTGCCGGATATCGCCCAAATGGTATTGTTTTGCTTTCTCCTACTGGTAATTCCTCTTGGGCACTTACTTTCACTGGTTCCGAGGGAGTCTCTTCAAGGTGGGGAGGATAGAAATACGCCAGGACAGGACCAAGCACAGCAGCCAATCCAGTGGCCACAAGTAACCTATTCGCTAACTTGAGGAAGTCGCGACGGGTAATGTTGGTACTCATATCAGCTCACCTCTCCCCAGATAGTCAAAGCAATAACAGTCAATAAACCGATAATGGTGAGGATAAGACGTACACGTCTGGCTTTCGTGGTTTTATCAGCTTTGCGATCCAGGAAAGGCCAGATGGCTATCAAAAGAACCGCAATTACCGGAATCAACGCCCCTATGTCTTTGGGGATGAATTTGAGTAATTGGTAGAGGGACAGGAAATACCATTCTGGTTTGACGTGGGCAGGGGTGTTCAGGGGATCGGCTGGATCACCTAACCCGACGGGGTAGAACAATCCAATAATCCCGATGATGAAAAGTACAATGGCGAACCCCAGGGCAACTTTCGCTTCTAAAGCGACATGGTCGGGATAGAATGGTACGCTTTTTTCTGTTTCTTGGTTTTTCGTCTCGTTCATAACGATGGCTCCCATTTTCTATAAGGGTTTCATGATGCCCAAACGTCTTATCATCAAGAAGTGCAACCCCATTGTACCTATGGTGATGACCGGCAAGACGAGGACATGCAGGGCATAGAAGCGACTCAACGTAAGTGCATTGATATCCCAGCCCACGCGTAAGAATACGAGCGCTAATTCTCCGACGACAGGCCAACTCCCAGCAATTTCCGTTCCCACGGTAGTGGCCCAAAAGGCGCGTTGGTCCCAGGGGAGCAGATAGCCTGTAAAACCAAAGGCTAGTGTGGTGAGAAGCAAAATAACCCCGCTCACCCAGTTGAGTTCGCGCGGGGGTTTATAAGCTCCCATGATGAAAACACGCAACATATGGGCAATGGCCATGACGATCATCCCGTTAGCTGACCAGTGATGGATCATGCGGATGGCAGCTCCGAGACGCACCTCGTTTTCAATGAATTGAATGCTGGAATAGGCAGCCTCGGGCGTGGGTTTGTAGTAGAAAGCCAGCATGATACCGGTTATACCTTGTACCATGAAGAAGAAAGCCGTAAGCCCTCCTAGACAGTACCACCAGTGACGTTGCCATTCCGGCACGGGTTTTTTCAGAATCTTGGAGAGTGGATCAGATAGCTGGTAGCGTTCTTCTATCCATTGAGCGACTCTGGAGGCCATCGGTTTCCAGGGGCTTCGGCTCTTCCAGATAACGGCACTACGGACGATACCGAAGACGAGGAATAAACCCGCTGTACCGAAGATCACCCATCGTGCCAGAGGGGTCCACATTCCTTTTTCTTCACCTTTTATGTGGCAGTGTAAGCAAGGGTCGGTTTTTGGTGGGGGAGGGAGGGTGTTGGGTGTTTCTTCTGCCAAGGTTTTGACAGGGAGACTGGTTAGTAACTCCCTGACCTGTTCAAACCCTCCATGGGGTTGCTCCATCTTATCCGGAGGACCGGCATTTTGGTACTGAGGTGTTGCCTGTCCGCTTGAGGTTGCTGCTAACGAGACTGCAACGACGAGGGTAAGAATAGTGAGGCAGATGAAAACAACACGGCGTGAAAATAGGTTCATAATGTTACCTCGAAGATACGGTCAATCCTGAATTAGGTTCATGGGTCGTTTATCATCCATTCACTTACTTACACTGGCCTCGGCTGCTACGTTGAAGGTTTAGTGTTCCGAGGCCAGTGCTTCTCGACATCGCGGACAAATTATCGCCCGCGTTGTCGCCATGACTAGAGGGAGATTCGCCGGTTATAGAGACACATTTAATTGTCAGGGATAAAGGGTGAAAAAGTTATCTCTATGTGCAAATCTCCCGATTACTGTTAGGAAATATGAACAACGTTTCGCTTTTTCAAGGTCCTCAGATTCCTGCTCTCAGATTTTGCTGATTTCTTTCATAACCATTTCTGTTGCTTGGGGGAGGGCAGCGAGGACAGAGGGGGTGAGGTCTTCACTGAACTCCAGTACATTTTCAACTTCAACCGCGAAGATGACGATGTCCTTGGGCAGGCGCAGTCCCATCTGACGACCCATGTCCAGCGCTGTCACCAGAGTCGTATCATGAGCGGAGGCGGTGTGTTGCGTTGGATGGATCGTGCGTAAATCCTCTATGGATAGGCGGTGAATGGCACCTGGCTTGCTACCCTTGGGAAACTTTATGGCATCAATAATGATAGCCCGATCATAACCTAACAATGTTTCCATAAGACGAAGACCTCCCACGCCGGCTTCTGTGACGGTTATGTTCTCTGGTTGGGACTTGGCCAGTTCGTCTTCAACCGCGCAGGCTATTTTCACTCCCACGCCATCGTCGGTTAGGATAGGATTACCCAGACCAACCACAATGGTTTTCATATCATTAAAACCTTGCGAAGGTCTGATGACCTTCGCAAGGATACGTTTTATTCGATAAACTGACTCAGCCGCTTAACCACATTTCCATCAGAGTCACGAATTACGACCTCGAGGGGCATCTGTCCGGGTAGAGTATGGGTGGCACAGGACAAACAGGGGTCGTAATTGCGGAAGGCCATTTCGATCTTGTTTAGTAGCCCGTCGGTGATCTCAACGCCTTTATGGATGAGTGAGGCGGCCGCCTTCTTTATTGACATGGTGATGGGAGCATAGTTGTTAGTAGTGCCCACGATCAGATTCACCTTGGTCAGTATTCCGTTCTCGTCGGTCTGATAGTGATGGGTGAGCGTGCCGCGTGGAGCTTCAACAGAACCAATGCCCTCATCCGGTTTCTCTGTTACCACCACGCGGACGTTCGGGTCTGTGATCTCCGGGTCGGTGATCAGTTCGAGCATCCGTTCTGCGGCATACAGCAGTTCGATGATGCGCGCCCAGTGCGTTGCCAGCCGGAAGTGGACAGGCTGGTAGCGTCCGTTGACTTTCTTGCTCCCCAGGGTCTCATAGAACTTCTCGAAGAATTCCTGAGCTTTAGGGGTCGCCATCCCATCCGCGGCGTTCAACCGGGATAACGGGGTGGCGCAGTATACACCGCTGTCTTTGCCATCCACAAAGCCTTTCCAACCAACGTTCTTCAAGTAAGGATATTTCAGGTAAGAGAACGGCTCTACATGCTCTTTGATGTGTTGGGCGTAATCCTTGGGGTGGTATTTGATATACTCTTTCCCCTCGGGGTCTACTACCCGGATCATGCCATCGTAGAAGTTTACATGGTTGTTTTCATCTACGGTACCCATGTAATAGGTTTTATGCGTATAGGCATCAGAGAGGATCAGGTCAACGTATCCTTTGTTGGCGAGCACGATATCCTCGAAGGCTTTGAGGGTAAAGAGGGCAAACTCAACATTCTGGCGAGCGTACTCCTCGAATTGCTTGCGCTCCTCTCCCGTGATGGCTTTGCTCCATCCTCCGGGTAAGCCCGCGACAGGGTGAACGCCTCGGCCACCCAGTATCTTGATCAATTCGTGGTTTCGTTGGCGGCAGGCAATCACCTGTTTTCCGATGTCCACGCCAACCTTGTGTATGACACCAAGGATGTTGCGCTCGGCTTTAGGGGCTTCGGGTCCGACGATGAAATCTGGGGCACCCAGGGCGTAAAAGTGGACAGTGTGATCGGTCACGTAGAATGAGGAGTAGAACATCTCACGGATCTTTTTCACTGCCGAAGAGGGTTCCACATGGAAGAGGGCATCTAAAGCCTTAGTGGCTGCCATGTGGTGGGCTTCGGGGCATACACCACAGATGCGGTTGGTGATACGTGGCATCTCCTCAGCGGGTCGCCCAACAGAAAATTGCTCGAATCCGCGCAACTCAGGAACCTGAAAATACGTGTTGGCAACCTCTCCGTCTTTGTTCAGGAAGATTTCGATCTTGCCGTGTCCTTCTAGGCGTGTGATTGGGTCTATACTAATGCGTTTCATTCCACCTCTCCTTGATTATTTACCGTTAACTTTGGCTCGTCGAAGTAGTGAGTGGGCCATACTGAAACGGTAGAACGTTCCCGCTGGATCTGGTATGGTGTCAACTACAGCCTGGATTTCGTGCTCCAGTTCGTCCTCTTCCATCTCTGGCCTCCCAGCACCAATCACGGAAGCTATGGCAGCCAGCATCTTGGCACCCTGATCTTCTACGTCAGGCAAAGGACCGTAACAACCACGACATCCCATGCCCACTTGTGGACACAAAGCCCCACATCCGCCACGGGTGGCCGGCCCCATACAAACTATTCCTTGCTCCAGGAGGCATAATCCTGGTTCGGGTTTGATTTCATACGGGCGGTAGAATCGGGAGATGACTTTTTCATTCTTCTCCAAAGAACATTCTTTACACACCGCGACATCCATCGCTCCTATAATAGAACCTTTGGGTGGTAGGGGTGCCCCTTCTAGGAGGGCGGCTACTACGACCTGGAGGACAGCCCAAATTTGGGGTGGTTCTGGAGGACAACCAGGCAGGTAATAATCTACATCTACAACTTGATCGAGAGATTTCACCGTATGATAAAACTCAGGTAGCTCCAGCTCTCCCTCAGGAATGTCGAATTTTGTCTGAGGGAGTGTACCTTTCGGGTTGTCTATGGAGGGGTTGTCAATAAACACCGTGTGGAGGGTTGCATCTTTGGAGGTTAGATTTGAAAGTGCGGGTATACACCCTTCGTAAGCGCATGATCCGTAGGCTACCAAAACCTTTGATTTCTTACGCAGTAGATGTGCCATCTCCTCATTTTCCGAGTTACGGATTGCGCCGTTGAAAAGGCACACGTCTATGTAGCCATCGGGATACCCTTTTACATCCTGAATCTTGAAGTCTGCAACACAGGGGAAGAATGCCAGGTCGAAGATCTGGTCTACGGTGAGGATGTGCTCGTGGATGTTGAGTACTGAAATTTCGCAACCACCGCAAGAGGATGCCCAATACATTGCTAGTTTAGGTTTTTCCTTTTTTGCCATGTTATGCCTCCTGTGTTATTGAGTAACCTCGACGGTTTGATGCTTTACCCGACCATTACCGCCCCCCAGGACGGTCTCGTGCCAATTCAATGGACCTAAAGTCCGTATCTGTTCTGTCATTTGATTAACCGCCTCGGCCAGTACAGTGCCTTCTGAGGCAGATGCCCACACGAGTTGTAATCGCTCCTCCTCGATTCCCAACTGGCGGAGCATCTGTTTTAGCAACATATAACGGCGAAGAGCCTTGATGTTGCCTTCGATGTAGTGGCACTCACCGGGATGACAGCCGGCAATCATAACCCCGTCTGCTCCTTCACGGAAGGCTTTAAGAACAAATTGCGGGTCTACACGACCGCTGCACATGACCCGGATATCCCGCATGTTGGGTGCATAATGGATCCGGGCGGTACCAGCCAGGTCAGCGGCGCGGTAAGAACACCAGTTGCACAGAAATCCTACAATAACGGGTTCAAATGCTTCACTCATAATTTTTTCTCCATATTCATATCAACGTGGTTTATGTAACTCACGCGTTTCATGCAGAGGCCAACTCAGGTTTTTTCACATCCCACAAGATACCTTCAATCTCAGACATCAATTGTGAGTTCGTGAAATGAGCACCGGTTATGGCACTACTTGGGCAGGCAGCCACACAGGTACCACATCCCTGGCACAGAGCTGTAATGACCTCCGAGACCTCTTGATCTTCGTGGAAGGTGATGGCATTGTATGGACACAAGTTGTTACATATCCGACAACCTGAGCAAAGTTCCTCGTTGATGCTTGCCCGTACAGGCTCCATCATCACCGTTCCCTGAGCTATTAAACTTGCCACACGCGCGGAGGCTGCTGAACCTTGAGCTACAGAGGCGGGAACGTCCTTGGGGCCTTGGCAAGCCCCCGCGATGAGGATGCCTTCCGTCATCGTGGCTACCGGGTCAAGCTTGGGATGCCGCTCGACAAAGAATCCGTCAAAGTCACACCCCATCTTGAAAAGTTGGGACACCTTTCGCGAGTCGTATCGAGCCTCCATGGCAGGACTTAGGATGACCATGTCCACAGGGAGACGTCGTTGCATTCCGATCAAGGTGTCTTCAACTTGGACGACCAGCTTGCCTTCTTCGTCGGGGGAACGGGCAGCGTCGGTTACTTCAGCCACTTTACCGCGTATAAAATGTGTGTCTTCGTCTAGCAACCGATGATAGAACTCTTCGTACCCCTTACCGGGGGTTCGCATATCAATGTAGCAGTTGTAGACCTCCGCATCGGGCAATCGCTCGTGGATCAGGTGGGCAAATTTCAACGAGTACATACAGCATACGTTAGAACAGTATTCGTTGTAGTTCTTGTCCCGGGATCCAACGCAGTGGATTATGGCCACGCTTTCTGGTTGTGACTTCATGTCCCTCAGGACAACTTTCCCTGAGGTAGGCCCTGCTGCGTTCACCATGCGCTCGAATTCCAAGCTGGTGAATACGTTCGACAGTCTTCCGTAACCATATTGAGGTATGCGGGTGGGATCGAACAAGTCGTAGCCGGTTGCCAGGATGATGTTGCCAACCTGGAAGGTGAGTATCTCATCTTCCTGTTCGAAGTCAATGGAATTGGGTTCTGTGGGGCAGAAAAGCTGACAGGCCTTGCACTTACCCCGCTGGAAGAATACACAGTTTTCCTTGTCAATGACAGGGTACTTGGGCACTGCCTGGGGGAAGGGGCGGTAGATAACTTTTCGCACACCCAACCCAGCCTCGAAAACATTGTCTACAATTTTGTAGGGGCATTTTTCAATGCAGATACCGCAACCTGTGCATGTCTCCTCATTTACATAGCGAGCTTTCTTACGCACATTGATGGTGAAGTTTCCTAAGTATCCATCAACTTTTTCGACTTCACTCCAGGTAAGTAGCGTGATATTGGGATGTTGACCCACCTCCACCATCTTGGGGGTCAGGATACAGGCCGAGCAGTCCAAAGTGGGGAAGGTCTTATCTAACTGAGCCATGTGACCACCAATAGTAGGCTCACGCTCTACAAGGTAGACATGATAACCTGCATTAGCCAGTTCCAGAGCCGCAGAGATGCCAGCAATACCACCACCCACAACTAAAGTGTTTGGATTGATATCTACCGGCAGTGGCTCTAAAGGTTTATGGTGGACGACCCGTTCGATGGCTGCCTTAACCAGAGCCTTGGCTTTTTGGGTTGCCATCGTGATGTCTTCAGTAATCCAGGAGTCGTGTTCACGGATGTTGGCCATCTCGAAAAGGAACGGGTTTAAACCTCCCCTTTCACAGGCTGTACGAAACGTTTTTTCGTGCATGTGAGGGGAGCAGGAAGCCACTACAACCCGCGTCAGACCTTTTTCCTTGATGTCCTCCTCGATAAGTTCCTGTCCCAAACTGGAACACATAAATTTGTAATCTCGGGACACCTCAACACTATCTTGTTCTCCTGCCCAACGGGATACTTCTTCTACATCTACAGTTTTAGCGATGTTCGTTCCGCAGTGGCAAATATAAACTCCAACTTTTTCACTCATAGGTTTCTCTCCTATTTAGAAATGCAAAAATAAACCATTTAAAAGGTTTCCGGCAAGACGAGCGTTTTCTCGTCATCGGACCGTTTTCTTTTATCATAGGTCAGGCGACCTCCTTTTCCAGGAAGCGGGAGAAGATCGGTGCAGCGGAAACCAATTCTGTCCCAATTCCCAGGCTTTTTGAAGGTATTTCCAATGCCAATCCCAACAGTTGGGTGAAGTATAAAACTGGTATGGATAAATTTGTGCCGAATTCTTCGTTGACCTGCTGTTGATAGCATTCTAGATTGACCTGGCATAACGGGCAGGCCGTAGCGATTACATCTGCATGGTTGTCGCAGGCGTTCTGGAGCAATTTACGGACCATATCGAGAGCAGCGTGCCGGCTGGTCATGATCAGGGAACCACCGCAACAGCGCAATCTGTCAGGAAAGCCCGTCGGCTCAGCGCCCATGGCCGTAACCAACTCCTCAAAAAACTGTGGGTTCTCGACATCCTCGCTGTTTTTCCTGGGCCTCACGATTTGACATCCATAATACGCGGCGATACGCAGTCCTTCAAGTGGTCTGGAGACCTTGCTCTTGATTTCTGCTGCTCCGACATCATCAGCAAACACCTCGATCAGGTGACGGACCGCGAGGTTGCCGTTGAATTGCAGATCATCCTCTTGGAGGGCAAAATTGATGTGTTCAGCCAGATCGGGGTCTTCTTTGATGTATTTATTGGTGAAAAAGGCATTTTTGTAGCACGCGCTGCATGGAGCCACGAGATCTAGACCCTCTTTTTCGGCCATGGCCAGGTTACGAGCGACCAGTGTATAAGCCAATAACTGATCCACATGAAAATAGGTTGTAGCGCCACAGCAGTTCCAGTCTTCCAGTTCTTGCAGCTCCACCCCTAGTTTGCCTGCGGTCTCAAGGGAGGAGAGGTGGTAACTTAATGCCAACTTCTCGAGGGAGCAACCTGGAAAATACGCATACTTCTTCATGATGACCCTCCCATGGGGATGATCCTTCGGATCACCTCTTTGAAGTTCTGGAGCCTCTTGATCCTTGGCGGGAGCACAGGGATCCTGCCTCTCAACATCATTTTTGTGGCCATCATGGCTTCTTGGAAGAACTCTTTGGGCCCAAAACTGAACATGTAGGAAGGAGCCAGAACAGGCTCGTAGGATCTCCCGCTTTTTACAATAGTCTTAACGAAGGTCTCAGAGAATACAGGACCGACCAGTCCCTCCTTATACTGCTTGTGCCAGATGGAATATCGTTTTATTGCATACATTACTTCAGCGATGTCAATGTTAGCTGGACATCTCACCGTGCAATGATAGCAGGATGCGCAGAACCAGTACGTATTACAGTCTAGCACCTTCTCTTTGAGGTTGGCATTGATCATTCCTATAAGCCGCCGAGGGGTCTGATCCATGAACTCAGCCACCGGGCATGTTCCAGAGCATGTACCACACTGGATGCATGTATTTAGTGGGTTTCCATGGGAAGCATATAGGAGATTAGCTATCTCTGTGCTGAATGAAGGTTTAGTTGCCATATGTTATTCCCTACTCCGATTTCGTTCGGGATTTCCTCTCTTCTGCCATCTCTAACAAAGTGCTCACTCTATCCAGTAGGAACTTCGGTTCTACTGGCTTTTCCATTAACTCGTCAATGGGAAGAAAGCGGGGGTGTACGGGTTGACCAGGGAAGAGGAAGGCAATTTGCTCGCGGATACCTGTGATAATCAAAACAGGGATCTCTCGTAATTTGGGGTCATTCCGGATTTTGCGTGCTACCATTACCCCTTCTGCTCCTCGTCCCATCATGATGTCAAGCAGGAGCAGGTCGTAGGGTTTGGATTTCAAGGCTTTGAATCCCTCTTTAGGATTATAGGCCACATCCACCAAATAATCCGCCTTTTCAAGAATTGACTTGATCCCCTCTACAAAATCGGGGTCATCGTCAATGATCAATAACTGTCTCTTTGAAACCATTGGTACCTCCTTGGGTATTTTACTTTCTCCTCTTACATAAATTACTTCTTTTGAACCTGACTGATGACAGGTAAACAAATAGTAAAAGTACTTCCTTTGCCTAACTTACTTTCGAATGTTATCGTTCCGTTGTGAGCTTCGATGATACGTTTGGTTATCGCTAATCCTAATCCAATGCCTCGCTCTTCCTTGGGCCTGGATTTGCCGACATAAAAATCTTTAAAAATATTTGGTGCATCTTCTGGTGCAATCCCTACTCCTGTGTCTTTGACAGATATCTCAAGGTTATTGTCTTTTTCTTTAGCTGATACTTTGACTTTGCTGCCCAGGCGGGAATATTTTACGGCATTCCCGATGACATTTACCAACGCTTCAACCAGGGTGCCCTCGTCACCCATTACTGGTGTTAGTGGTTCCTTGACCGAGGCAAGGATTTCAATATCTTTCCTTATAGCGTGAGGTTGAACACTTTCGATAGCTTTGGAAATAACCATGGTCATGGAGGTGGTCTTGAATTCATCTTTGATTTTCTCAATGTCTACAGATATAACCCGTAGCCAGGTATGAATTAGTTTTACCAAATCGTCAATCCGTTCTTGAAGCCTTTCAAAACGGTTTATTTGGTCTTCTGTAAGGGTGTCAGACAGTTCATCTGCCAGAAAATACAAATTTTGCCGGACCGCGCTTAGGGGTGATTTCAACTCGTGGGAAACGATAGCAGCAAAATGTTCCCTCAGCATTTCTCTTTCTCTTTTTAGGGCTTCAGTTTCAATGATGAATTTCCTTTTTTCTAAACCGCGTTGAGTAATCAATCGAAATTCATCCGGAGTAAAGGGTTTGGTAATGAAATCGTATGCCCCTTTCTTCATTGCTTCAACGGCTGAATCCACGGTAGCAAAACCAGTAATCACAATGGTCACGATGGAGGGATCATATTCCTGAATTTCTTTAAGTACTTCGAATCCCGATATCCCTGGCATCTTGAGGTCAACAAACACTAGGTCAGGATGGAATTCCTCCATCAGTTGCAATCCAAGATTCCCATTTATTGCCGTGGCAATTTGATAGTTACTGCCTGCCAGGATCTGTGAGCAGGAATCCAGCACAACCTCTTCGTCATCTATGATAAGCAATCTAGCCTCATCAGTGAGCATGACTGTTTTCCTCTTCGACGGCTTTGGTCGGTAAACTGATGATGAAGCTTGTGCCTTTGCCAACCTCGCTTTTCACGGATATAGTGCCTTTATGCCCGGTTACGATGCCATAGCTAATGGCTAGTCCCAAACCGGTGCCATGACCAACCTCTTTTGTCGTAAAAAATGGGTCAAAGATTTTTTCTAAGTTTTCTTTGCTGATGCCTTGCCCGGTGTCTGTAATTTCTACCTCAACGACTTTTTGGGCTGGAAGATGTCGTGAAGACAAGGTTAATTGTCCACTTCCGTTCATCGCCTCAGCAGCATTGATAATCATGTTCATAAAGACCCGCTCGATTTGTGAAGGGTCTATAACAATTAGTGGTATATCGGCTTGAAAGTCTTTCGTGATCTTTATGTTGTGAAATAGAGCTTGATTCTCAACCAATGAAACACATTCTTGTATGACAGAATTAATACTACACAAGGTTTTATCCGGCATTCTTTGTCGAGAGAAATCCAGTAAGCCACGGATAATGTCTCTACAGCGATTGGCCTGGTGGACAATTTTCCTTATGGATTCTTTTGTTTTTTCTTCTTGTTGGTTGCTCTCAAGAAGCAGGTGGGAATACGTCACGATCCCTTGGAGGGGGTTGTTCAATTCGTGAGCCACATTGGCAGCTAAATGACCGACAAGCGCCAACCTTTCAGATTCCATGATTTTTTGGGTGGCGAATTTTTTTAATTGTTCATCGCGCCTCTTCAATGCCTGAGCCATGGCGTTGAATGACTCGGCCAGGTATTGCAATTCATCGTTGGTTATGACGGCCACCCGCGCATCCAGGTTCCCTTGAGCTAATTCTTTAGAGGCCGACACCAATTTGTTGATGGGAATCAAAATTCTTTGGGCGATGAAGTAAGAGACTACCAGAGAAACCAGCGCGCCTGCCAGGGTAATCACCATAAACGTGAGGATGGTTTGCTGCCTGATATCCAGGTACTTTTGTTCCAATACTCCAACGTACAAGATGCCTATGATGCGATTGTTTATGTCCTTGATAGGTTCGTAAGCGGTAATGTACCAGTTGTTCACCACATAAGCTCGACCGATCCATGGCTTGCCTTCTAATACTACCTGGTTGTAAACCTCCTCAGAAACGCGTGTTCCGATTGCTCTTGTACCGTTCTCGTATCGTACGTTTGTCGAGATTCTTACATCGTCCTGAAAAATGGTCGCTGTGCCGATATCCTTGCCTTTGTACACTACATCTTGATAAACAGTCTGTTTTACCTTGTCTACGATGTCGTAATTCCGATTTAGTAAAACCCCACCATATACAGTACCAATAAGATTGTGCTGGTAGTCAAAAATGGGAGCCACTGCTTTCAACATCATCCCATCCATTCCTGATTTTTCTTCCCTTGCGCGTGCCAGTGGGGTTTCGATGAACCAAAAGTATGCCTTAACTGCCAGGAGGGGCGATTCTTTTTGCAAGTCTTCACCGGAAACTATCATGGTTGAAGAAAGGGGTTCCCTTTTTAACAAAACGAGTCCTACCAGTTCATCATGACCCTGGTTGTCTCCATAAACATCCACATTATTAGCTCGCAGAAGTACATTGCCATATTTGTCTGTTATAGCCAGTATATCCAGACCTTCGTCTTCCCTTACTCGTATTAATTCGTCAGTGGCCTGTTCGATATTTCCACTCAATAGTGCATCTCGTAAGAAAAATCTTTCGGCCGTAAATTGAATTACCATGTTGACGTGAAATAACCTGTCTAAATAAATCTCTCTGGCAGCGTTAAGGTCGTTGCGAACTTTTTCTTGAGCCTCTGATACGATCTGATTGCTAATGAGGCGGATACCTACAAGTACGAATAAGGCGCTGATACTGATAATAATGAGCAAAAAACTCAGGATCAGCTTGGTGGCAATGGGTATCCTTATCCTTAATAACCTTCTTTGTATAGATCGTACGAGCCCTCTCAAGGAATCACCTGTATTTAGTCTTTCTCATGGCTACTATTCATATCCAGTCCCAGTGCTTCCCATACCAGTTCGATAACATCTTTAACAACCAGTTTTTCTTCCAACCCTGCGGTTTTTACTGCATCTTGAAGCATTACCAGGTCTTTCGGGCAGGCGACCACTAGCGTGGAAACCCCAGGAAGGGAAGCAGCTTCACGGACGCGACTTTCAGCAGGGCGTTCTTGGACATCAGGGATGTCCTCCATCCAAATTCTTCCTCCACCCGCTCCGCAACAAAAACCATTTTTGCCATGGCGTGGCATCTCAACCAACTTACATCCGGTTGACTGGATTATCCTTCGGGGTGGGTCATATATTTTGTTGTAACGTCCAAGGTAGCACGGGTCATGGTAGGTGACTGTTGCATCCAATGTATTGTTCAGCCGGATCTGTCCTGAGGCAATCAACTGGTCTAACAGTTCGGTGTAATGTTGTATTGAGTAACGTCCATTGGTTGGGTACTCATTCTTGAGGGTATTGTATGAGTGCGGGTCGGTGGTGACAATACTTTGGAATGTGCATTTGTTCAATACTGCCACATTCTTCTCGGCAAGCATTTCAAACAAACCCTCTTCACCTGCGCGACGTACATCGTTGCCCGAATTACGTTCGCCCTCATACAGTATGCCAAAATCTAACCCCGCTTGTTGAAATACGTCTGCTGTTCTACCTGTGATTTCCGCCAGACTAGCATGATAGGAAGCATAGTCACCCACAAACCAGAGATATTCTACCGGCTCTTTGCGTGCGTCCTTAATCTTTGGCTCGATCTCTTTCGACCACATGGCCCGCATCCGCTCAGACTTTCCAAAGGAGTTGCCATATCGGCCTAGGTTGGTCAGGGCATCTTGAAGCATATCGTCAACCTGTCCCTCAATAACCAGGTAACGACGCATATCCACAATGGTGTCAATGTGTTCGATTAAAACAGGACATTCGTGGAGGCAGGCTCCACATGTCATACACGACCACAGCACAGTATCTTTTATTTCTTCACCTACTAGAGTTGGAGGTTTGCCGTTACCCTTGACCAACACTGACCAATCTCTTTTCAAAATGTCTCGAAGGTTCAAAATCAGCTCTTTGGGGTTGAGTGGTGTACCCGTAGCAAAGGCAGGGCAGGCGTCCTGGCAGCGACCACATTCTGTACAGGCATCACTGTCCAGTAATTGTTTCCAGCTCAGGTCGCGTAAGGTGCTGACGTAAATCTGTTCGCCTTCACCGGTTTCTCGAATGGGGGTTAGTTGACCGAAAGGTGGGTCTATTTTCGAGAAGAATACGTTTATCGGCCCTGTAAGGGTGTGCAATAACGTGCTGACCGGAAGGGTAACCAAGGTGATAAAAACAATACCCAGATGGAACACCCATACACCCAGGTGCCAGTTAATCAGGGTGGCTTCAGAAGCCCCTGCCGCGATCCATGCTTGGGCGAGTAACCAGCCCGCGGGTGTCCATAAAGCCCAATCCGGACATTCAACTGCCAGCCTGAGTGATTCCGTCAATAAGCCACCAAGGACAATCAAGGTGATTAACACAAGCGAGATGGTAAAATTGGGTTTCAGTGTCAACCTGCGCGGTTTTTGCACGTAGCGCCGGTAGGCTGCCAGCACTACACCCACGAAAAAGAAAATAGTGAACAAATCCATAACGAATTTGTACACCAGATAAATATTCCCTTGGAGAAAGCGGAAGAAGTGGGAGTCGATGGTTGCCAGAGCCGTGCCCAGGAAGAAAGCGAAAAAGCTCCAAGCCAGGGCAATGTGCATCACCCCAGGGTATCGTTGGTTTAGAATCCGCGTTTGAATGATGGCATAGTTTATCACTCGCCCCAATCGAACCAGGAGTTTATCCCATCGCGCCTCTGGTTTTCCTACCTGCCACCACAATCTGGCTTGAAAGAAGAAACGCAGAAGTAAGATCAGGGCAGCAAGGCCCATCAGGGTATAGACATACAATTCTGGTGGGCCCCACGTATGGGGTATACCCCAAAAGTCAATTCTCTCGGGCATGGGGGTTGCTCCTTATCTTGGTTAAACTATCCACCTTTTGCCTTCTGAACCTGTTCGGTCAACACTTCGATGAGTTCGAACATGTCTATATTTACACCGTATTTGGCTATATCGAAAATCGGTGCATTGGGATCGGTATTGATAGCGATGATCGTTTCGCTATCGGTAATTCCTTCGATATGCTCAGGAGCACCACTGATACCGAAAGCGATATAAAGTTTGGGTTTAATGTGTTTGCCTGATTTACCTACCAATCGCGTGGTTGGCAACCAGCCTTGGTCTACAACTGGGCGGGAGGCACAAACCACACCACCCATAGCTTTGGCCAACTCTTCTGCCAATTCGATATTGTCCTGGTTTTGAATGCCTCGTCCAATGCCAATACAGACCAATTCTTTAGAAATATCCACATCGCTGACATCTGGCTCAATGTATTGGGCAAGTTTTACCCGCAGGTCTTCTAATGCTGGACAGGGTACAGAAACAACTTCGGGAGATTTCTCACTTTGTCCTTCTTCTGGCTTGTATCCACCGGGTATTACCGTTACCAGGGTAGTGGTTTCTGGCATATTGGTCTCTGTCATGATCTTGCCACCACAAATCTGACTGACAAATTTCACTGTTCCGCCTTCTGTATGGATGCGTAGACATTGGCCGATTAACGGTAAGTCGAGTCGGATGGAGAGACCACTGGCCACATCTGAGCCCACAGATGTGTGTCCAAGCAACACTGCCCGGGGCTGGTTCTCATTGATTAGAGCGGATAACGTAGCCAAATATGCGTCAGAGGTAAAATCCGCCAGCACTGGATGGTCAACATAGAACACCTTATCCGCGGCTAAATGGTTTGCTAAACCCTGGGCATTTTGCCCCAACAACACCGCGATAACTTCTCCACCGGTTTCACCCGCCAGTGTTCTTGCTGCTGCCAACATAATATAGGAGATGTCAGCAACCTGGCCTTTCAGATGTTCAACGATTACAAAAATATCTTTGTTCATCAGTTTCCTCCCGTTAAATGATCCCCAGCTCACTGAAGATCTCAACCAATTTTTCGGAGACGGCTTCTTCATCTCCCTCGATCATGGTCGCTTTTTCAGTAGCTTCTGGTTGGAACATACGGCTGACAGGCAACCCACCGCTGGGGTCCAGGGCGGAGATATCGTGTTCTTCAATGGTAGCGCTTTTCATAGCCTGACGCACCTTGCTCACCGCGACATATCTTGGTGGTTGTTCGGCAGCTTGAATGCCCAACACGGCTGGAAGCTTTATTTCCATCTGAGCGATCAGCCCGCCGGGGTACTCCTTCTTCACTATGGCCTTGCCATCGCTGGTGGAAACCTCAGCCACATAACCCACATAAGGCATTCCCAACAGCTCGGCTAACAGGGGTCCTACAGAACCGTCCAAATCACTGTGTGCTTGAACACCCGTTAATACCAGGTCAGGTTGTAGCCCTTTTATCTCGTTTGCCAGGATGCGGGAAAGAGCATGGCTATTAACCCCTTCCTCAGGGTTGCCGATTATCTTAATCAGGGTATCGGCACCTTTAGCGGAGGCTGTAAATAGCACATCGTCTATGCCTTCCATATCTAGAGACAAGACTGTTACCTGTGCTTCGCTGCGTTCTTTAATCAGGATAGCTTGCTCCATGGCGTGGTCGTCAAACTCATTAATGATCAGGCGCAGCCAGGACATATCCAGGGCCGTACCACTATCATCAATGGTCAGTTCTTCAACCAGGTCTGGCACAAGTCGAATGGGAACAACGATTTTCATTTACTCTCCTCCTTGCCCATTACATGATGAGCTGTTCAAAGTCAGGCATGCTAATAAAGCCTATTCCATTTACAGGGTGTCAGCAATTAGCTCTGCGATATCCTTAACCACTAACCGATCTGCCCCCTCTACCGTTTTTGTGGCATCTTCAAAGCGTGGTGGTTCATAGGGGCAGGCAACAGCCAAAACATCTGCTCCTGTTGCAATCGCCTCTCGCACACGCCATTCTGATAATCGCACGTGGGCTTTTTCCCACTGGAATCCGTCCAGCCACATCCCACCTCCACCTCCGCCACAGCAAAGACTATTGGTGCGGTTGTGCGACATTTCAACCAACTCCACTCCCGGTATGGCTTCCAGGACTTTTCGGGGCGCTTCGTACACTTCGTTGGCACGACCCAAGTAACAGGGATCGTGGTATGTAACCCGCGTCTTTTGGTCGGATTTCATCAGTTTCTTCAGTTGGTCTATCCGCTCCATCAGAAATTCTGTGTAGTGGCGTACGGGATAGGTTATACCCAAAGCTGGATACTCATTCTTGATCGCGTTGTATGCGTGGGGGTCTGTGGTGACGATTTCATTGAATTCGTACTTGCTGAATGCACGTCCGTTCTTTTCGGCAAGCATCTCAAAAAGCCCTCGTTCTCCTGCTAGCCGTTGAGAGTCGCCATCGCTGTTTTCTTCTGGGCCAAGGATGCCGAAATCCACACCTAAAGCGGTTAATATCTTGGCCAGAGCTTTGGTGGTAGATTGAACCCGAGGGTGGTATGAGGGATAATCTCCAACGAACCACAACACATCTACCGGTTGTTTTGCTTTTCCCAGGATAGTTATTTCTGGTTCAAACCCTTCAGCCCACGCTGAACGTTTTCGAGGTGATTCCCCCAATGGGTTGCCATATCGCTGGGAGTTCATCAGAGCGTCCTGGAGTTCCGAGGGGATGTTCCCCGCCAGTAGCAATTCTTCTTTGGCACGCGTCATCAAACCTGGCGTCAGAGGGATTTTAGAGGGGCAAACATTCGTGCAGGCGTAACAGGACACACACATCCAGACGGTGTCTGTATTGAGCACCCGGTCGAACATATCCGCACGTAGAAAGGCGATCATTCTGCCGGGAGGGTAATCCATTAAGTAACCGAAAGGACATGCGCCACTACATGTGGCACATTGAAGACAAGCCTTAATGCGTTCACCATCAACCATCTCATAGAGGCTGGCGAAAAAATCTTTACTCATTGAAGGGCTTGTCGAGACCGTGGCTGTGGGCATAAAAGCACCTCCTGTTTTTGTGCGAAGAAAATGCCGATGGGGAAGAAATCGTTTTTATCGACGCGTGAACCTCAAACGAGGGAGCACATGAAATCAAAACATGAAATTGATTACCAGCCGTGCTCCAAAGTATATATTAAACTAACTCAGGGCACCTTAATCAAGTACCCATTATATAAGATATTCAAAAACGTGACAATTGTCACAAACGAGATATGACAACTGTCATTATACCAACAGGGAACAATGTCCCCTTTACCAGCTATCGAATTGTCCGGCGAAAGGGGTTATGTGCTCAGTAAGGGGCGATAGGATTTATGAGGGTGGAGATATGTCCATGGCGGAAGGGAGGTCTCCCGCGGGCTCTGCCGTGGTTACAGCTCTGATCACGGCGCAAGCGAAGGCTTCTGCAGCGTAGGCGCCTACGATATTGACATCCGCTTTTCTTTTGCCTGTCGCCAGGGCAAATATGGTGTCACCATCTAACATCGTGTGCGCAGGACGTATGGTTCTGGCCAGACCATCGTGAGCCATCTGAGCAACTTTGTTGACCTCCTCTTTGTCAAACCGCGCGTTGGTGGCGACCACGCCGATAACGGTGTTCCCTCTTGAGGCAAAGTGCAAAATTGTCCTGCCTACAAGACTCCTCATCACCTGCATGGTATCGGCAAAACACCCTGGTTCTCCCAAACGTATCGGTCCTTTATGGAGCGATCGAGCTCCGGCTATGATCTTTCCAGTTTGAGGGTCAATAACGTCACCAAAAGCGTTAACAGCTACGATAGCCCCAACCACTACTCCTCCCCCGATTTTTATCGCTGAGCTGCCAATTCCGGATTTCATAGCCTGACCCATCCCCAGGATTTTTCCCACGGTTGCCCCTGTTCCTGCGCCCACAGACCCTTCAGCCGGGGGGTCAGCGCTAGCATTTTTACAGGCCTGGTACCCCATTTGGGTGTCAGGACGCACGTCAGGGTCCCCGATACCCAGATCAAAGAGGATGGCAGCCGGAACAATGGGGACGCGCGCCACGCGCGTGTCGAATCCAATCCCGCGAGATTCCAGATAGCGCACCACTCCTGTAGCTGCATCTAAGCCGAACGCGGAACCACCGGACAAAACTATAGCGTGGACCTTTTGAACCAGGTGCATGGGGTGGAGGGGGTCCGTCTCACGGGTTCCGGGAGCCCCTCCCCGTTGATCTACACCCGCCACCGCGCCATCTTCGCAGAGCACTACGGTACAGCCAGTCAGTGCGACTTCATCTTGAGCGTGCCCGACCTGAATACCTTTGACGGAAGTTATGGAATTCGGGATGTCCATATCCACTCCTTCATCTACCAGGCGTAGGCCTCGGGGGCTTCACCACCCGGTCCAGGCCATATTTTGTCCAGTTCCCCAAGTATTTCTACCGTGAGCTCGGTCTCTAAAGCCTGCATACTATCCTTAAGTTGTTTCGTTGTGCGCGGACCGATGATAGGAGCAGTGACGTTTGGATTGTGCAATAACCAGGCAAGAGCGACATTCGCTGGGTGTTCTCCTATTTTGCTGCATAAGGTTTCATAGGCTTCAAGTTGGGTTTTGTGTTCTCCTATCTTTTTCTGCTGGTGCTCGGAAGCGCGCCTTCCACCTTTTACGGTTTTCAACACCCCTCCAAGCATGCCACCAGCCAGCGGACTCCAGGGGATCAATCCCAGGCCAAATTCCCGGCAGGTGGGGATAACTTCCAGTTCGATCATACGGGCGCTGAGGTTGTACAGGCTTTGCTCGGAGACCAATCCTAAAAAATTTCGTGCCCTGGCACTGCATTGAGCCTGGGCAATGTGTAAACCAGCAAAATTGCTGCTGCCGATGTAGATCACCTTCCCTTCCCTAACCAGTTGTTCCATTGCCTGCCAAGTTTCCTCCCAGGGGGTTTCTCGATCGACATGGTGCATCTGGTACAGGTCAATGTGATCCGTTTGCAGCCGTTTCAGACTTTCTTCACAAGCCCGTTTGATATGGTATGCAGAAAGGCGGCGATCGTTGGGTCCATCTCCCATACGCCCGTAGACTTTGGTAGCCAGGACGATCTGTTCTCGCCGGTTTCCACCTTGAGCCAGCCAACGCCCAATGATTTGTTCAGTGACTCCTTCACCGATTTTCCAACCATAGGCATTTGCCGTGTCGAAGAAGTTGACACCCAGCTCCAGCGCTTTGTCCATGATGGCGTGACTATCCTTTTCGTTGGTTTGAGGACCAAAATTCATCGTGCCTAAGCAGAAACGGCTGACTTTCAGGCCGGTTCGACCAAGATTGGTGTAGTCCATAGAAATTTCTCCTCCTAAAATTAATGGCTGACCTTTAGAGTATTACTTTACCCCGAATTTTGCTGGCTCGCAACCATTTAACCGGTACTACCTCTTTAGTAGACTATGGAAAGTTCTTTAATTGCGTCATTGTGAACCCCTCCTTCACTGCTTTCAGGGTAAACTCCAGGGGTGAGCAATCCCCACCTTTGATTGGGAGACTGCCACGCTGCGCTCGCAGTGACAGAATTTCAGATATTTTCCGGCAATTACTTTACCGGTTTTTCCTCCATCCATATTTTGCGTGCCAGAGGCCGTTCGAATTCCAGTGGTGCGCAGAATCCCCCTAGTGGGCATGAGTCACACTGTTGTCCGGCGCACGTCTGAGCGACCTGTTTCAAATACCCTTTCTCGACGAGGTCGTCGAGCATCGCGGCAACCAGTGCTGGGCTACTGCCCAGGGCAGCAGCCAGGTCCTCAACCCGCTGCGTTCCTTGGTTTTGTCGCAGGATTTCCAGTAATTTTGCCAGCATTTCACCATCCTATGAGGTGGGACAGTCGGTACGTGCTGACGCCAGCCAGAAAGGAGAGGAGCAGTAGCAGCCCTACGCTGACAGCGGTCCACTTCCAGCTAGCCGTTTCCTGCTTGATAACGGCCATGGTTGCGACGCAGGGGATGAAGGTCATCTGCACGACCAGGAAGGCCAACGCCGCGGCCGGGGTTAACGTCGCCGCGAGGCGCGTTGCCAACCCGATTTCCCCTGCGTTCGTTCCATATAGAATGCCCAGCGCGGCAATGGTATTCTCCTTAGCGATGAAACTGCTAAGCAGTGCGACCATCATGCGCCAGTCGGTCAGGCCCATCAACCGTCCGATTGGCCCCAGCCAGCGGCCCAGAGTGGCCAGCAGGCTGTGATGGATGTCGCCACCCGGCAGGACAGAGAGCACCCAGATGAGGGCCGAGAAGACCACGATGATGCTGCCAGCTTTACGGAGAAAGGCCAGCGCGTTGTGCCAGACGAACAGCCCGATGGTACGCAGGTTTGGCAGGTGATAAAGGGGCATTTCCATTATAAAGGCAGAACGCGCGCCTTTGAACACCAGGCGATTGAGCACAATGCCAAGGAAGACTAGCAACAGGATGTTTCCAGCCACCAGCCCCCATGAGACCAGTGCGGCAGCCTTCCCAAAGAAAGCAGGAGCCAGGAATGCGACCACGGCCAGGCGCGCCGTGCAGGGCACGAGCGGCGCCAGAAGGATGGTCAGCAGACGGGCGCGGCGGTCTTCGAGGATACGGGTACCCATCACCGCCGGTACGTTACAGCCAAAGCCAAGGAATAGGGGCAAAAAAGACTTACCGTGCAACCCCATCCAGTGCATGAAGCGATCCATGACATAGGCCGCACGCGCCAGGTAACCAACATCCTCCAGCACGCCTAAGACAGCAAAAAAGATGAGCAGGATGGGCAGAAAGGTCAATACCGTGCCCGCACCGCCGATGATGCCGTCTATAATCAGGCCGGAGAGCCAGGCCGGGGTGGCAGCCAGCACTATTTCGGCAGCCTCAGCCAGGGGACTAATAACACCTGCATCCAGCCAGTCCACTAGTGGGGTCGCCAGAGTGTAAGTCAACCAAAAGACGAATGCGAAGATGCCCAACAGCAGCGCCAGCCCTGCTAGCGGATGGGTGGCAATCTTGTCCAACCGGTCGGTCAGGGTGAGAGCGCCAGCCCGCGGGCGCACAACCGCGGCGCGCACCATACGCCCGATCCACTCGTAACGCCCGCCAGCGATGTCCAGGTAGGCGTCTTCATGCTGCATCAGCAGCAGATGGACATGCTCCCAAGCCTGCGGCGCAGCCTGCTGTATCATGGCTGCGATCTCGGTGTCACCTTCCAATAATTTCAAGGCCACCCAGTCTTCTGGGTAAGGCGGGGGGACCTGACCGGCAATCAGGGCATGGATTTGTTCCAGTATCGGCTGATGCTCAGGGCGGATCGCTGGACGGTTTGGCGAGAACAACGCGGGATTCTCCGCAACGCGTTCGGCAGCATCTATTAACTCGCCCAACCCCTGATTTTTTGAGGCCACCAGGGGCACTACCGGCGCTCCCAGGGTTGCCTCCAGTACGTGCGGTTCGACCTGGACTCCCTGCCCGTTGGCCACGTCCATCATGTTCAGACCCACTACCACGGGCAGCGGCAGCATGAGCATTTCCGCCACCAGGTACAGGTTGCGTTCCAAGGCCGCAGCATTGACAATCACCACAACCACGTCCGGTTTTTGGCGGATGATAAAGTTGCGGGCGATACGCTCCTCCTCCGAGTTGGCTGAAAGACTATAGGTGCCTGGCAAGTCCATCAGGCACACCACTCTGTCGTTACGCCTATATTCGCCACTCTTTTGCTCGATGGTCTTACCCGGCCAGTTGCCCACGTGCTGGTTCAATCCGGTAAGCATGTTGAACACGGTAGACTTGCCAACGTTGGGCTGTCCAGCCAGGGCGACGGTAATCGGCCTTCGAGTTTGCTTGCTCATTTCTCAAGCCTCGTTGGGGACTTCCACCTGGACTTTGTTCGCCTCGCCGCGCCCCAGGGCGACGCGTGTCTCGAGCACGGCGACCAGCACTGGCCCGCGTCCATAGTTTTCGAGTACAGTGATTTCCGTCCCTGGGATGAAGCCTAGTGCAGAGACCCGGCTGGTGAACTCCTTGCCGCCGCTTAGTAGGCGCACAATGCCCTGTTGACCAGCCTCTAACTCGCTCAGAGCCCTAAGAGAATGCTCGGTTGGGGCAGAGGTTGCAGAGGATGGAGATTCAGTTTCTGCCTTGGACATACACATCTCCGTGAAATTTATATTGGTTTGTTTTGCGGTTTTATGTGTTTCCATTATTTACAGTCTTTACATATCCCATACAAAGTCAGGGATACCTGTTCAACTTTAAATTTTGTCCGGGATTCAAATTGCTGCATGATCTCAGCGAGCAGGTCGCCTTCACTGAACTCAACAACTTTTTTACACTTTGTACACAGAAAGTGGGCATGGTCAGCACTCAAGTTAGGGTCAAACCGTTCTTTGCGCGTGTCCTCAGCAAAACTCTGCGTACTCAATAAGCCTTCATCCTGAAGCCAGCGTAAGGTCCGGTAAATGGTAGATAAATGCACATCCGGGTATTTCTTTTTTGCCAGACGATACACTTCTTCAGCGGTAGGATGACCAGATAGCGTATCCAGTACCGATAAGATGGACTTGCGTTGGTTGGTCATGCGTCCACCTTTGGCTTGCAAGCACTCTTTCGCCATATAGATTAAGGATGTCATTGGGATTCACCTTTGAGCCTCTTTGTTTTTGCAAATCATTTGCAATAAGAATGTATCACATAACTGACAATTTATCCAGAGACAAGCATCCTGAGTTTTATCATTACAGAAAAAACTTCCCGCAAGCTGCTGCTGGCGGGAAGCAGGTAGGGCATTTGGTGGGGGGTAGATTTTAGTTTGGGATTCCTCTCTGAGCCAACTGTCGAATAGGGTAGGTGTATCCTCGCTCTAGGGAGGTTTGGGCTTCAAGATGTCGAAGGACATACTGGCCGCAGTTACTACCGATCAGATTCTCTTCCCTTTCTCCAATGCTGACAATAACCTGGTAGCCGGCTTCCTGAAGTGAGGTAACAACCTGGGATTTATTTATAGATAACATGGGATCAATGTGTGAAGCCAGACCATGTTTTTGGGCTTGATGCGTGGGGTTCAAAGGCGTAATTTTTATTAGGAATTTTGCCGGGTCGAAATGCCGAAGGAGGATTTTGGGGTCAACCGGTGTACCTTCAGCGAGGGCAAAGTTTAGGGTAATTTTTCTGTCACCAACCTGATAAAACCGCTTTCCATAATCTGCCATTTCAGCGAAGCTCCAGGTCGGTATGGGGACAAGCTGCCGGCGTAATTTCTCATCGGTAGTGTGTAGAGAAAACTGAAATTGAAAACGCCCGCCTGAGTAATATTTATCTTTAATATTCACCAGTTGATCAAAGAAGAAGTCTGTTTTTCGGGGAGCTATTGTGGATAGGGAAGACATGAGCCCGGGCGCCTGATAGCGTTGAGGTAAAGCCTTCAGCACATGAAGCACGTCGTTATTCAAGGTGGGTTCACCCATGCGAGCGAATTGTATTTTGAATTGTTTGGAGGGCACAACCCCATCTGGGTATCTGGTACTGACGAGGTAGTCAATCTGAGCAAGAATTTCTTCACTGGTTAGTTTTCCTTTGTAGTGTCCGCCTGCGTCACACATCAGGCACCTGACCGGGCAGCCAAACAGGGTGGAAACCAGCAACACCCATTTCTCCTCTCTAGGAGTAGGGGGTTGAACCGCCTCCACGCATTCGACCAGTTTGTCTTTCCCAAATTCAACGATGTACAGCATGGCGATGTCTTCTCTGCCTGTGACTGCGACGATGTTCATGAGGTATCTCCTAGGGTTTGGTGGATGTGCATGGCTGCGCGTATCCCGTCGCCGACTGCGATTGCAGTTTGCCGAAATATGCCATTGTGGACATCTCCAATAGTATACAACCGAATCCGGACCTTATCCTTTTGGGTCATATTCAACAGTTTGGGAGAAAGAAGGTCCAGGTTGGGTTCCCTTCCAATAGCTCCCAGCAGGTAGTCAGCTTCTATTTTTTTCAACACGCGGTCAGATAGACAGTCTATCATAATCCTGCCATTTGTAGCCCCTCGGACACTTTTTATTTTCACGTTGGTCTGATAATGGATATCCGGGTTTTGGCTTGCTCTTTGCCATAAAAGTGGGAGGCACTTCAACTGGTTGCCCCGATTTAATATAGTGATACGGTTGTTTTTACCCAGATTTAAGGCGTAATCGAAAGCCGCATCACCTGCCCCTACGATAACCACATGCTTACCAGTCACATTTCGTAGCTGTGTGACTTCATAGCAGATTCTGTCTTCCAGGTTAGGGGTGATAGGTAAGTTGGAAAAACGCTTTGGCTTTGTTCCTGTAGCAACGACCGCGACATGTGCCTGATAAGTTTGTTGTGAGGAGTGTAAAGTAAAGCGGTCCTCATTGAAATCGAGATGGGTGACCTCTTGAAAAATGGGTTTGACCCCAATTTTTTTCATCTGTTTCTCAAAGAGGGCTGCCAGATCCGGTCCAGGCAACCCATTTGGAAATCCAGGATAATTTTCCACCAGGTTGGCATTGTGCAGCAATCCACCAATTTGTCCGCGTTCGAATATGAGTGCAGCAATGCCATAACGTTTCAATTGTATAGCTGAGGCGAGGCCTGCTGGCCCCGCCCCGATGATACACACCTGCTCAATGCTCATGGTTGTGAAATGCTGAAAGTATGGAGTCCATGGTCACGATCGAGGCAAAACCGTGCGCCAGGTTACGTAAGCTAGAAAGGTGAAGTTGTCTGTTGTAGGTTGCAGTCCCATCTATAGGAAAAAAGACCTCAAAATTGCGCATAAAAGCAGAACGAGCGGTGCTTTCACAGCACAGATGGGTCATCACCCCACAGATCACCACCTGGTTAACCTGCTGTTCTTTCAGAAGTTTTTCCAGAGGGGTTTTATAAAAAGCATCGTATTGACTTTTTACGATCAGGCTTCCCTGAGAAATATCAAATTTGTGAGATATATAGCTTAAGGGGTGAGTATCCGTGAGGATATCTTTCCACCAGGTAGACATTAACCCTGCATCCTGTGGGGAATTTATGTGTTGTGTAAATATGACTGGTAACTTGCGATCGGTAAAAACGCTTACAAGCGACACTATTCCGGGCAGGATAGCCTGCGAACTGGGAACGAATGCGTGAGAGGAGGACTCCAGGAAATAAGCCTGCATATCGAGAACCAGTAGTGCAGAACTGCGCGGCTTAAACTCAGGGCTGTTTTTATGAGTAAAAACCTCTATTTGTTCGAGGAATTCTTTCACACGCTCAGCAAGGCTATCCTTGTGGAAATATTGTTCTTTCATTGGAAGAATATAGGGAGGTGGATTGGTTGAAAATTGTAACATATCTCAGGCTGGGATTTATTGGGAATGCCTTTTTGTTGACAGTTTTACCTGCCTGGACTAAACTTCAAACGAAAGCCACCCGGACAGGTTTTTTACTACAAACTCGCAGGTAATTGGAGCTTGTCTTTGTGAGGTAGGTTGTGAGTTAATCTATATATTTGGAGTGCAGTGATGGACTTATTGAGTGCCAATGATAATGTCACCCGTAAAGTGAGAGAGATTGTGGGGAGAGTGGAAAGTCTGCGTCAGTCGGATCTTTACTTCTACAATCAACCTGTATCTGAGCTTCGTGGGGGGGCTCGCGTTTTGGTGAAAGGACGCGAGATGGGCATGTACGCCTCCTACAGCTATCTGGGATTGGTCGGTCATCCCAGGATCAATGAGGCAGCGAAGGCAGCGGTGGATAAATTTGGTACAGGTACGCATGGAGTACGTTTTTTAGCCGGGTCTCTAACCCTGCACAAAGAACTCGAAGAGACAATTGCCAAATTCAATAATGCGGAAACAGCCATAACCTATTCATCCGGATATGTAACCAATCTGACCGTGGTTTCCACGCTGGTGGGGCGAGGTGATTTTGTTTTTTGCGATAAGCTGAATCACGCCAGCATCGTGGATGGCTGTTTAATGTCCATGGCCAATTTCCGCCGCTTTCGACATAACGATATGGAGGATCTGGAAAGACGGCTGCAGAAGGTGCCCAAAGGAGTGACCAAGCTTATAGTAGCAGATGCAGTATTCAGTATGGACGGTGATATTATTGACTTACCCAGGGTGGTTGAGTTAAGCCGCAAATATAATGCCTGGTTAATGATTGATGAGGCTCATTCAGTGGGTGTACTCGGAAAGACAGGACGGGGAATTGAGGAGCATTTTGGGTTGCATGAGCTTGTGGATATTAAAATGGGGACGTTGAGCAAGACGATACCCTCTGTGGGAGGGTATGTTGCTGGAAAAAAGGAAATCATTGAATATTTACGGCACGCCAGTAGAGGCTATATATTCTCTGCGGCCTTGCCGCCTGCTCAAACCGCGGCAGCTACCGAAGCCTTCAAAGTTATTTTGGATGAGCCGTGGCGGGTGGAGAAATTGCGGGCAAATACCAACCAGTTCATAACCGGGTTACGTTCATGCGGTTTCGATACCATGTTAACCGAAACTGCCATCGTGCCCGTGTTGTGCGGTAGTGACGAGAAAGCGTTTGCATTGACTCGCGAGGCGCAACGTCAAGGTGTGTTTGTGCTACCGGTTGTATCCCCTGCAGTTCCCGAAGGATTAGCGCGTTTGCGCGCCACAGTTACCGCGGCACATGAAACCGATGAAATTGACCATGCCATTGAGGTCATAGGTAAGGCGGGTAAAAAAGTAGGGATTATTTAGTCCGGGTGGTTTTGGCAGTAAGCCAGCAGGTTGGTTAATGATGAAGGTATATCTCAAGCCTGGGCGGGAGAAGCCTCTGCTGCGAAAACACCCCTGGGTTTTTTCTGGTTCGGTTGAAAAGGTGACGGGAGACCCACAACCTGGGGATACCGTTGGTATCTACACCTCGAAGGGTGATTTCCTTGCTACGGGGGCTTATAGTCCACACTCTCAAATTCGGGTCAGGGTTTGGACCTGGGATCAACAAGAATCCGTGGATTCACATTTTTTCCGGAATAGAATACAAAGAGCCTTGTCTTTGCGTGAAGCCTTAAATGTTACCCGTAGAAGCGAGGTGTATCGTCTGGTGAACGCCGAATCAGATGGGTTGTCAGGGTTTATCGTTGACCGTTACGGTGAGGTATGCGTGCTGCAATGTCTCACTGCAGGTGCCGAGTGTTGGCGCGAGGTATTCGCGAAGCAGTTACTTGAGGCAACAGGAGTTGTTTCGATATTTGAACGCTCCGATGTGGATGTGCGAAAACTCGAGGGGCTGGAATACCGTACAGGTTTACTTACCGGCAAAGAACCGCCGTCGCCAATAAAGGTAACCATAAACAGCCTTGACTTTTGGATTGACATTCACCGTGGACAAAAAACTGGCTTTTACCTGGATCAACGGGAAAATCATTACATGGTTAGAAGCCTGGCTAAAGGGAGAGAAGTGCTGGATTGCTTTTCGTACAGCGGGGGTTTTGGGATTAATGCGCTATATGGTGGGGCTTCCAGGGTGACGTTTGTGGAGTCCTCAGAAGAGGCGCTTGCCCTGGGACGGGAAAACGTGAGGTTGAACGGTTTGTCGGAAAGGTGTACAGAGTGGGTACAAGGGGACGTTTTTGAAGTGTTGCGTTCTTTTCGTGATAGCGGGAGGTCATTTGATTTGATCATCCTCGACCCACCCAAGTTTGCGGTAACAGCAGCCCAGAAACATCGAGCTGCCAGGGGTTACAAAGACATCAATATGTTAGCCCTAAAGTTATTGAAACCGAGTGGGTTGTTAGTTACTTTTTCTTGCTCAGGGGGTGTGGATGTGGAGTTTTTCTGGAAGATCATAGCCGGAGCAGCCCTGGATGCAGGTCTGGAGGTACAAGTTTTGTACCGCCTCACTCAGCCTTCAGATCATCCGCTGGCGTTAAATTTTCCCGAGGGGGAATATCTCAAAGGGTTTGTTTGCCGCAGGGTGGACTAGACCCTTCGTCAGTCTTTCAACAATTCTGGAATTTCTCCAGGGTGAGAGGCGACTTTTACATTAACCGCTTCGAAAGCCCGTATTTTTTCGGCTGCTGTTCCTTCACCCCCTTCGACGATTGCGCCCGCATGCCCCATACGCTTTCCTGGAGGAGCTGTTTGTCCGGCGATGAAGGCAACCACGGGCTTGGTCATGTTTTCGGCTATGTACCTGGCAGCCCGTTCTTCTTCCGAGCCTCCAATTTCTCCAATCAATACCACCTTTTCGGTATGTGGGTCAGCATTGAACATCTCCAGGATGTCAATAAAATTCGAACCAGCAATGGGGTCACCGCCGATGCCAGCACAAGTACTGCAGCCCACTTCGACTTCTTTCAAAGCATAGAGCACTTCGTAAGTGAGAGTGCCTGATCTGGAGACCACACCGATGTTCCCCGGGATGGAGATGTTACCTGGGATGATGCCTACTTTACACATGCCTGGAGTTAGTACACCCGGGCAATTTGGACCAATCAATCGGATGCCTTTCTGATCGAGGTAATTTTTGGCCTGCATGACATCTTGAACCGGGATACCCTCCGTAATGCAGACAATCAGGGGTATCTCTGCATCTGCGGATTCAAATATAGCGTCAGCGGCGAACCGGGAGGGGACAAAAATTACGCTACAATTCGCCCCTGTAGCCTCTTTGGCAGCCATTACGGTATCGAAGACGGGCACTTTCCCTCCAAGTACCCATTCACCACCTTTGCCAGGGGTTACTCCCGCGACCACTTGCGTGCCGTAGGCCATCATTTGCTCGCTGTGGAACAAGCCCTCACGGCCAGTTATTCCCTGCACCAATAATCGAGTGGAGGTATCAATCAGGATGCTCATAGTTGCTCTCCCCTGGCTACGGCTACAGCTTTTTGAGCTGCCTCGGCCAGGTTATTTGCGGTGATCATTTTGGCGTCACCCAACAGGCTCAACCCTTCTTCGGCGTTTGTCCCTACCAGGCGGACGACCATGGGAACGGTTGTTTTTACCTCTTCCAGGGCAGTGAGGATGCCCTGAGCCACGAGGTCGCAGCGGGTGATACCACCGAATATATTGATCAATATGGCTTTAACGTTGGGGTCGGACAGGATGATGCGCAGCGCTGCGCTGACCTTTTCGGAGCCTGCTCCACCACCGATGTCCAGGAAGTTGGCAGGTTCGCTGCCGTAGAGCTTGATAATGTCCATGGTTGCCATAGCCAGCCCCGCGCCGTTGACCATGCACCCTATTTCACCGTCCAGCTTAATGTACGAAAGGCCAAATTTTCGTGCTTCAGTTTCAACCTTATCTTCGATATCGTGATCGCGCTTATCGGCGAGTTCTGGGTGGCGGTAGAGGGCATTATCGTCTATCAGCATCTTTCCATCCACGGCCAGCAACCAGCCTTCTTTGGTGATTACCAGGGGGTTGATCTCCGCAAGGGTGGCGTCGTTCTGGATGAAGGCCTGCCAGAGGCCGTTTGCGATGAGGGTAAAATCGCGCCATTGTTCACGCGGTAGGTTGATACCCAAAGCGATATCCCGGGTCTGGTAATCACGCATGCCCAGCAGTGGGTCAACGTGCAATTTAACGATTTTTTCGGGGGTCTTTTTGGCGATCTCTTCGATATCCACGCCGCCCGCAGATGAAGCCATTACGACCGGTTTGTGCGCGGCGCGGTCGTTGATAATGCCCAGGTAAATCTCCTGGCCGATGTTAACCGCTTCATCAACCAAGACTTTACGTACGGGAAGCCCCTTGATTTGCATGGAGAGGATTTCGGTGGCCAACGATGCGGCCTCTCTGGGATTGTTGGCCAACTTGATCCCCCCAGCTTTACCACGTCCCCCAACCAAAACTTGGGCTTTAATGACTACGCGGCCACCCAGTTCTTTGGCAATCTGACATGCCTCTTCACCTGTGGCCGCTACTCGTCCTTTGGGGATTGGGATGCTGCGCTCGGCGAACAATTGCTTGGATTGATATTCATGTAATTTCATAAACCTCGTCTCCGATTGAGACCGTTGCTCCTCCTCATTGAGCGGGAGGATTATACCACGGGCAGTTTGGCGCCTTTTGGTCGGCGCCGTTTAGGTTGCTTTGATCTGAGGATTGAAAGTGCACCTCTTATTTGATGATCGGCTTTAGCAAAGGCATTGGCGATGCTTTGTAATACCTGGTTGAAATAGGCCATTTGGGGGGTGATATCTTCGGATGTCTGGGAGGTCATGGACAGGTTGAGCACCATCGCGGCGCGCATGACTGTAATCCACCCCTGAAAAGCCTCCGCGTTGAGGTAATAGATGTCTTCCTCCTTGTGGATTTGTAAGTATTGCAGGAGGGCTTCGTCTTTCATCCAATTTATGGCTACCCTGAAGGAGGTGTCTTGGGAGGCAGTTTGGTAATGCCAATCCCGGTGTTGATTGAGCAAGGACATCAGGGTTATCTGGCGCTCGGCTTCCTTGGGTGGGTGACCCAAGTTTGTCAGGGCTTTTTGGAGGTGTTCAAGCAAACCCGACAGGCTATCGGGGAGGGGTTCGTCAGCTAAGGGTGGGAGCAAAGCCTGAATGAGCGCCCACCCGAACAAAACGGTGTATTCCTTCGAGGTGAGGGTTGTCTCCAATTGTGAGGTCAAGTTTGCGTATCGCTTTGAGCGGGGGTTGGGAAAACGACTTCCCAAAATTGGCAGTTGGATAATGGCGGCAAGTAGCTGGGGTGTAAAACCCAATTGCCTGGCAACCTCTTTCTTCGATAAGTAAGGTGGTTGTATGGTGTCTATGATCTGGGCCAGGTCATCGGTAAGGGATTGGAGGTAGTGTGCCTCCAGTTTTTGTTCTGGCTGGTAAACCCGTGCAGCCAGCAAGTCTTCAAAAGTAGTCGGGCTGAACAGTCTGGCCATAGGGGTGTCAGGTGCTGGTTTGACCACTTCTGCCAGGGCCTCAGTAATGCTGGGGACACCCCGACCACTCAAAATTCCGGTCAGAAGCGCGTATTTCCCCTCGGGGTCAGCAACCCGCCGAAAGTCCAGAAACACATGTCGGGAATAAGCCCCCAGTTCGAGGTAGAGTCCTTTTCTAAATAGCTCTTGTTGGCTGCGGATATATTCCAGGTTGGTGACCTGATCACGGAAGATCACGAAGCGTTGAGGGTCGTTTTGAAGGTGCAGTTGGTGTGCCAGGGTGTTGGGTGGTTGTCCCCTGGAAACTGTGTGTACCCAGCCGCGGGTATCGGCGTACTTGTTGTGGTAGATAACCAGAGCCTGCTCGTCGTTATGTTGGTTGGAGAATGCGATCACGTCCTCATTGATCTGCTCCCCACCGGTCTGAAAGTCATAAAGGGTAAAGCGTTCAACATCTGCAAACAGCTCGCGTTTTTTCAGAAGGGGGAAAATCTCCCGCTCGTGCCGTTGGACCAAATACTGGTCAGGTCGCTCATCCCAGAGGGGTTTACGGAACTCCATGCCGTATTTTTCGCCGAAACCCTCTATTTGCCCATGCCCGAACATGGGGAGGCCAGGGAGCGTGACCATCAGGGTGCAGATACCGAAATATTTGTCTTCTTTACCGAATTGGACCACGGCGGCCTCTTCATCGGGGTTGTTCATGAAGTTGGCGTAGCGTTTCAAAATTTGGGGGTCGAAGGCCAGCGTGGCTTTGATTAACTGGCGATAGGAGGTGTTGTGCTCGTCACGCAGCATGTGCATGAATGCGCTGTTGTACACGCGATGCAGACCCAGCGAACGTACAAAGTAGCCTTCCATCAGCCAGAAGGCCTCGGCAAGCAGCAACGTGTCGGGAGCCTCCCGGGCAAGTCGTTCAACGGTCTCTACCCAGAATTCGCGGGGCATGTGGGCGTTGAATTGAGCCTCACTCATCCCGCAATCCGCACGGGTGGGGATGGCGCCTCCCATGCCTGGAGGGGGGAACCACAAGCGTTGGATGTGCTTTTTTACCAGGGTCATAGCGGCGTCAAAGCGGATGATAGGGAAGCGATGAGCCACTTTGAGAATTTCTTGAATGACCGCCGCGCGCACATCGGGGTTGAGATAGTTGAGTTGGGCGGTGTCGTTCCAGGGCATGTTTGTGCCATCGTTGCCGTGATAGATGTATCTCACCTCTCCGGTGTGCACATCATGCCGTTGAAAGACCACCGCCGCGTCGCTACGATCGTAATAGTGGTCTTCCAGGAGGACGCGGACATGAGGGTTGTTGCTCAGGTTGGGTCCGTTGAACGTGTAGCTGGGGAAGGGTTTATCTTTCAGGTAGATGAAGTATTCCGGGTGCTCGATGACCCAGCGGGAGTCGATGCCCATGTGGTTGGGCACCATATCGGAAGCCAATCGGATACCTCGTCCCCAGGCGCGTTCTTTCAGGTTTTGAAGTGCTCCTTCTCCCCCAACATCTTCGCTAATTTTATAGTCGTGGATAGCGTATGCAGAAGCTGCAGCTTCTGGTTGTCCACACAGGGTTTTGATCTGTCGGGAGGCTGGGCTGCGTTCCCATAAACCGATCAGCCAAAGCCCGTTGAAACCCCAACTTGCCAGGGTATCCAGCTCTTCGTCGGGGATTTCATCCAACCTATTGATGGAGCGTTGATATTTCCTGGAGAGCTGATCTAACCAGACGTAGGTGTGTTTGACGATGAGCACCAGGCGCGACATCCAGGGACTGTCCGGGCTGTAACGGACGGTCGCATCGGTAAGCTGAGCAAAGGTGGGTACTTTGGGAAGGCTGGGGCCGAGCATGCGCAGGCGGCGTTCTTCTTCGATAAAATCCAACCCCCTTAGTAGATTTGTGAGGAAAGAGCCGAGCAATTCGCCCCAATACGTGAGGATGTATTCCAGTTGGCCCCTGATGGAGTGGGGAGAGGCCAGAGCAGGGCTGCGTAACATCTCGATGAGGTCCTGGGTTTGGGGTCCAAAAGGAGGTTGTCCTTTGAAGAATGTCTGTAACTGACTGAGGATTTTGCGGTAGGCAGTTGCCGATAATGAGGAATCGTTAAACAGAAAGCGGAAGGGTTCAGCCGCAGGGTTCACGTTAGCCAACCAGAGCAGGAGAAGGTCTTCCAGGACTAAGGCGTGGTTGGGAGTACCCTCTGTGCTCCCCTTTAGGTATTCTTCGGGGGATAATTCGTTTCTGTAAACCATGAGGGGTGGGAATTCGGTGCTGAATGCTCGCAGGGTTTCATAGACGGTTTTTTCGCCCAATTCACCGCACAACTGTAGATACGCCTGTTCCAGGGTGTGTAAATCTATTTGTTCGTGGTACAGGTGGATAACGTAGTGAAAGATCTCGTCAATCAATCCCAGGGCGTAAAGCTCGCTGGCTTGAATGGGGGCGGTTATGTCCTTGTCTGTGCTGAGTTTGTGGGTTAACTGGCGAGCGGTATTGATATCTGCAATAACGGTGTCTCCCTGGAGGGAGAAGAGAGCCTCGTTCAGGTTGTATCGCTTGCGCAGGTCTCTGGAGATATGGAATTCCCGGTAGAGGGATAGGGACAGGTCACTCATAACCACTCTTTATGGGGTTGATACGGGGGTTGAAAATGCTTATGAACGCCCAAAAACAACCAGCAATGTTCAAGGTACCCAAAGGCTGGTTGTATTGTATCATCGGGCAGGTTTGGATGTTGATGTATTTAGGGGGAGAGGGAGGGTGCCGCGGGGAGAAATCCTCCCAGCCCCAGGCGTCAGGGTATGGAGAAGTACATTAACCGGTGGTTGCCAGCGTCGGTCACCCAGATACCACCCATGGAGTCCACCTCAATGCCAGCCGCCAGGCCAAAGGTATTTTCCGTGAGGCCGAAGCCTCCCCACAGGCGTACCATCTCCCCTTGAGCATCAAATTCCAACACGCGATATCCTTCCGGATCGGTGACGAAAATGTGTCCCTGATGGTTGACTGCAAGGTAAGGTTTGTTATCCAGAGATTGCCCGTACCAACCGAAAATCTCCCATTGAAGTTCGGGGAGGTAGGTGTTATCTATTGAAGGCACGAGCACCTGCAGGCGTTGATTCCAGGTATCGGCAACGTATAGGCGGTCTTGAGCGTCAAGGGCTATACCCACTGGTTCTGCGAATTGACCGGGAGCCATCCCGCCAGAACCAATTTGGGCTATGTATTTTCCTGCCTGGTCGAAAATCACGATGCGTTTGTTGCCCGTATCGGCGACGAACACACGTCCCTGTGAGTCGATAGCCACGTCCCGCGGCCCCCAGAACGCGTCAGGAGTTTCTCCCTGGCCAAAGTAACCCCACATGAGGAGAAACTGTCCATCGGGGGTAAATTTTTGTATGCGGTGGTTCCATGTGTCGGCCACATATACGTTACCGTGGAGATCCACTGCCAGCCCCCAGGGTTCATAAAATGTGCCTGGAGGGGCCAAACCTTTGGATATATCCGCAAAGCTGCCCCATACGTGTAACACTTCACCATCCGGTGAAAGGTGTTGGATGCGATGGTTGTTCGTGTCAGCTACATACAGGCTACCGTCTGGGGCTATGGCAATCCCGCGAGGGGCCCGAAATTGGCCGGGCTCGCTCCCCTGGCTGCCGATCATCTTTTCAGCAGAAAGGACCACCGATTTCCCCTCGTAGGGGTCAACAAAAATATCCTCTACGGTGGGGCCAATGCCAAAGTTCCAGATTTGTGCGGCGACATCTTTACGGATGTACATCCTCATCTTGTCGGAAGGGCTCCAGTTGGGCAGACTCATGTCCCGCCCTTTTAGCTCAGCAAAGGTGGAATAATCCCGGTTAAGCCAGATTTTGAACAGGGCTTCGCGCATGAGCGGGTCCGCGAGGGCGTTGAGGATGCGTTCCCAGGTAAGGTTGAAGTAGGTCTGGTCGGGCCACCACATGCGGATGTAATCGAAGCGGTAAAAGCCTTGGGCTACCACGGGTTCGATTTTTCCGAAGTTGTTATCTCCAACGATGATGATGGGGGAATCCCTGAGGGTGTAATCCGGATTCTCGGCGTAGTAGCGTTGATTGTAGTAATTACGAAGATACCAGGTAAACGGCCAGGCTACATCGTTGTCGTAAGCCACAGCCAGGGCGAGGCCATCCGTAGTGCGGCGAGAGATGTCTTCCACTTGAGCCATGACCTCTTTGACACCCCGAGCAGAGTGAGCATAGACCAGGAATTCCGTGGCCTCGTCATACTTGAGGTAAGATGCCAGGATGCTGGTGTGGATGGTCAGCACACCGAGAAAGGCAAAAAAAGTGACCCCCGCCAGGCGATGGACCTGATGCCTATTAAACTCTTTTAGCAGTTGTACCAACCCCCAACCGCTGAGGAGGCTGGTCAGCAGAGCAGTAATGAAGGTGCTGGTATCCTGTAATTGGTTTAATTCTTTACCCTGGAACGGGGGATGAGCTCCCAGAAGGGAACTGAATACCGCAAATACACCCAGGAAGAAAACAGGCAGGAGCAGGAGGATAAGGATGCCTCGACGCGAGCGTACAACCTTCCAATCTATCGAATCTACCAGCTTTCCCAACCCCCAGCCCCCCAGGAGGATAAACGGAAGGGCGATATGCACGCTGAGCCAGGGCATTTTTTCACCGGCAATGGTGAATGCTAACAGGCTGGTCACACTCCAGTAAGCAATCAAGGGGATGGCGGGGGCGCGTTCTTCGCCCGTCTCAAAGTCATTGAGGGCAGCAGTTTCAGTTGGGGTCTGAACATACCCTTGTGAACCTTTTACCCATCTCTTTATCCCGTAGTACAGGGCCAGGATACAGGCACACGCAGGCAGGTACTCATATGCCGGAATTTGAACCAGAATGTAGTAGTACCATGGTTGGCTGCCCCGGTGGACACCCTGTTGTTCCAGCCAGTAGCCCAGAGAACCAACCAGGCCGCTGAAAAACCCTGCTCCGTTTGTGAAGGTGGTGGTGTACAGGACGGTATAGATGACCAGGAAGATGGCTGCGTTGGTGAACCACAGTCGGGGTTTCCAGGCTATCCCCAGAGCGATGGCTATTAAAGTCATGGGGATGAGCGCAGTGGCGGTATGAATCATCCCTTGGGTGGAATAATCCAGGGGATCCCACCCCATCCATTTGACCGGGAAGGGGGCCAGTTGGGGAAGGGAAAATGTCATCAATAGGAGAAGCATGCTAAAAGCCCGGTCGTTGCGCAGTGTGTCCCATGAGAGGCCAGTCACAATGAATGTCAGGGCGATCAGCAACGTCATCACAGCCAAGGCGAAGAATAGGAGCACAGGACCGGGTGATACCCTGAATGTGGTGGCCAACTCCTCGCCGGGTATGGCAGGGGCTGCTGTTTCGGTTGGAGATAGGATATTCATGTGGTGGCCATACAGTCCAAATCCTGCTGCCACCAATACGAATAGCAGGGTTGCCACCAAAGCGTAAGAAAAACCTCTGCGGTGAGCTACATATTTCCACTCGTGCTGTAGCATACGTTGGATGAATAATATACCCAGGAAGAGCATCGCCTGAGCCGTGTAGATGAAGGCCGTTTCTTTGGTAGTAAAATGCAGAACCGTTACCACGGTCAACCAGTAAATGTAACGAGTTTCCCCTGTCTCGAGGTGACGAAGGATCACCCAGATAGTTGCCAGACCTAGCAGAGCCACAAAAGCTTCGTTGCGTACATAGCGCCCATAGTAGAGCATGTATGGGGAAATGAGGGCAAGGAAGGCGGTAATGAGCGTTCCTGTTCGTCCTAGATAACGGCGAAATTTCCACAGAAATAGCACAGTGATGATACTGGCCACTGCGGCTGGGATGCGGGAGGTGAAATCGTTATCGCCGAACAGGAAATAAGAGAGAGCCACCAGATGGAACTGCAAAGGTCCATGCATCATGGGGGTATGTTGAAATCCATTCCCTCGGTACAGGTTCCAGGAGAAATACGTATGCAAGCTTTCATCGTGGCTCATAACCCGCGTGCCCAGATCGTAGAAGCGGCTGAAGATAGCCAGTATTAGAATGATGATGAAAATACCGGTTTCGTAATTTAAGGATTTATTCGTAATGACCGGTTTATCCAACCAGGAGACACGATCTTCTGGGGTTGCATTCATGTTTAATCCTTTCAATATAGGATCAGGCTTTTGGCGATCTCGATGAGTGTATCTTTGCTGATGGTTTTGCTATGCGTATAGATTTCGAACAGGATGTCGTTATCTTCCCAACGCAGGATTTGCTGAGACAGGTTAGGGTCCCATGTCGCTTTGAGGGTGAGCACTTTTTTCTGCTGATCAGCACTTTGTGTTTGTATGGATGTGGAGGTTAATCTCCATCCCCCTTGGAGGTACTCAACCGATGCGTTCCCTATTTGAAAAACCTCAATGGAGGCGCTTGATCCTACACGTTGAAAATCGTGAATGGCTGACCTTTGAGTAATGACGATTTGCTCTCCCTCAAAGGTAAATAATAATGAGAGGGATTCCAATTGGGGGTTAACGTAGGCTCCCTGGAAGAGGAGGTTTTCCGGTCTGGCAGGCCATTCTATCGGAAAGTCCGAAAGGGCTTCGACCTCTGGTTGGGTCAGCGTGTATTTCTCACTGGAACCAATCTCGTATGGTAGGCCTGCATCCGGTATAGGGATGTTCAGGCTGAGTGTGTCGCTCTGGTTGGGGAGAAAATATCGAAGCAACGAATAAGCCTGGGTACGCAAGGGGGTGATGGTCATAAAAATACCAGCAAGGATGAGCAAGACGAAAATTGTCAGTGCCAATTTACGGTACTTTAGATCTCGAGCATGTTGTGTCCAGGGGGCGTTTGCCATGCGCTGATAGTAATTTTTGCTCGGTTGGACATCTATGTGTCGTAATAGAGCCATCAATTCATCCTCCCCAGGAGGATATTTTGCTCTGGATGAGGGGTGAAAATGATCTTTCGTGGACATGGCTACGCCCTTAAACTGTGCGTTATTCTACTTCAATTTTATCCTCAAGCCATTCCTGTCGCAGCTTCTCGATGATCCGACGGAGGGTTACAGAAGCCGTGTTTTCTGGCATACCAAAGTAATGAGCGATGTCCTTTATCCGCCATCCAAGGACATACCGAAGGACAATGAATTCCCGCTTCTGTGGCGGCAGGTTACTCAGCAAACTGTACAAAACTTGTACTTTCTCATGATGTGCGATCTGGGCTTCTACATCTTTGTCAGTTTGGTTTATGCTGTTCTGAATTTTTTGCAGCCCGGTTTTTTGCGTTTTCTGGTGACGAAACGTATCGTAAACCAAGTTTCTGGCGATGCGGAGCAACCAGTAGATGGCATCATCTTCGTTTCCTTGAAATGTTCGACGAGCTTTCCATGCATGGATGAAAGTCTCTCCAGTCAAGTCCTCGATCTCCGTGATCGGGCCTCCATGCAACCCAAATATGTAGCGAAAGATTACGAGATGTGAACGCTCATACAAGGTACTGAAGGCGTGTCTGCTCAGGATGGGTGATTTTTTCCGACCCATAGGCGTAATGTTATGACCATATAGTTAAACGTAGAAGTGGAGGATTTCTGACGAGAACGGGCTCTCATCGTTTTTTGGAGCGCCGTTCTCCTTTTGGCTTGCTTGCCCCCATTTTCAGATCTGTTACCTCCTGTGAGGTGAGATGTCGCCACTCCCGGGGTTTTAGCCGTCCCAAAAGCAGGCTGCCTATGCGTACCCGGATGATACGGACCACAGGCAGGCCGGTAAGGGATCCCATTTCCCGGATCTGACGTTTACGCCCTTCTTTTAACGTAACCCGCAACCAGGTACCTTTACCTTGCGGGGATTCAACCCTTACATCCGCGGGTTGGGTGCGGTAGCCATCACTCAGGACGATGCCGCGGCGCCAATTCTCGAGCTGCTCTTCATCTGGACGACGGGCGACCAGCACGCGATATTCCTTTTCGTGCCCGTAGCGAGGGTGGGTAAGACGGTTGGCAAGCTCGCCATCGTTGGTCATCAGGATCAAACCCTCGCTGTCTACATCCAGGCGACCGACGGGGAAAAGCTGTCCTTCCTCTGGGAGGAGATGGCGTACTGTGGGTCGTCTGTCCCTGGATTGTACTGTTGAGAGCATCCCCCGTGGTTTGTACAGGGCGATGTAGGTGAGAGGCTCGGCTTGAGCGATGGGTTGATTGTCAACTTCGATGCGATCTTGCAAGGGGTCGGCTTTCATTCCTAGTGAAGCGACCTGAGCGTTAACTTTAACCCTTCCTGAGGTGATTAACTTCTCGCAGGAGCGCCGCGACCCGTACCCGGCGCGGGCAAGTATTTTTTGCAACCGCTCTTCCATGGTTTTCGTTCCTGGTCGAACGGCGTTATTATAACCCATGGAACGGAAACGTTAGTCTTATAGTCTTGCAGTCTGATAGTCTTGGGGTAGGGGATAGGGTTAGAGAGGGAACTACTACGATGATCAGGTGACGCCCTCGTCGCCGAAATACTCTTCTTTGGAGGTATCGTTGAGATGTTCGGGGAGGGTAAGTTCTGGAAGTTCGGTTAGCGAGGATATGCCGAAGTGGGATAAAAATTCCGGGGTGGTGGCGTACAGAAATGGACGACCTGGGCCTACTGCCCGTCCCATCTCCTGGATCAGCCCTTTGCTCAGTAGGTTTTTCAGCACGCTGTCACAGTTCACCCCCCGGATGGAAGCAATCTGAGGATGGGTTATGGGTTGTTTGTAGGCGATGATGGCTAGGGTTTCCAGCGCGGCCTGTGTGAGGCGGGAGAAGGTATCCAGGTCTAAGAGTTTCTCAATGTACGGGCTGGCTTCAGCCGCGGTGGTCATTTGGACGTTCCCTTGATGCCACTGTAAACGTAAGCCACGATCTTTCAGGATAATTTCTAAATCCTTCAGGCCATTTTTTATTTCTTGTGTGGACACTTCGAGCGTTTTAGCCAGTTGACTCGGGGGTACCGAACCCGGTGCGACGAAGAGTAAGGCTTCAATTTTGGCGAGCAGGCTGAATTCCGTTTGTGTGTCGTTTGGTGCGCCCATGCTATAATCTAATTTCGGGGGAACATCCTTTCTGAGGTACCAACGGATGCGATTATACCATTCCCGTTTCTTTCTCTTGGTGGGGGGATTTCTATTGTTTACCGCGTGTGTATCTCCACCCCAGGTACACCAGGGCAGCGTGGAGGTGATCCTTCAGGTGGATGGGCAGTTGATGACCGTTTCGCTTGCTCCGGGGAGCACTGTAAAGGAGGTGCTGGACGAGGCAGGCATCGAAATGGGATTGTTGGATCGGGTAGAACCACCCGAATACACTGTGCTTGCGGATGGTTCTGAGGTGAGGGTTATACGGGTTACTGAAGAGTACGAAGTTGTGACGGTCGTCATCCCCTTTGAGCATCAGACCATACAAAGCGACACCCTGCCCGAGGGGGAGACTCGATTGATACAACCAGGTGTAAATGGCGCCAAAGAAATCACCTACCGGAAAATGCTTGAAGATGGAGCGGAGGTATCCAACGAGCCAGTTAAGACAGTTGTGGTCGCTGAGCCTGTGGCTGAAATCGTGATTGTGGGAAGCCAGACCCCCTTTGCGCCTATAAAAATACCCGGACGTCTGGCTTTTCTGGCGAACGGCAATGCTTGGGTGATGGAGGGTACTACGACCAACAGAAGACCACTGGTTACCACCGGCGACCTGGATGGTCGTGTTTTTGAACTTTCCCCCGATGGCAGATGGCTGCTGTTTACACGCAAGATTGAGGCAGATGAAGAGGCGGTCAATGGTTTATGGGTGGTTTCCGTTGGGGAGGGAGAGGATTTTGAGTTTGACCTGGGCATTAAGAATGTCATCCATTTTGCTGCCTGGTCACCACGCTCCGAGTTTACTGTGGCGTACTCCACAGTAGAGCCCCGCACGGCTTCCCCTGGGTGGCAGGCGAACAACGATCTTGGTTCGGTGAGTTTTAGCCTGACGGATTGGGTTTCTACTCCCCAGCTTCTGCTGCCTCCTAACGCGGGAGGCATTTATGGATGGTGGGGGACGAATTTTGCCTGGTCAACCGATGGTGTGTTGATGGCTTACGCTCGACCGGATAGTGTGGGGTTGTTTGATGAAGACAATCAATCACTTTTGCCTCTGTTAGAGAACCCGCCCTTTCATACAACCGGAGATTGGGCCTGGGTACCGGGAATGGCGTGGGGGGCGAATGGTCAGGTGCTATACACTGTAGCCCATGCTTATGGCGAAACAGGCATAGAGGCAGAGAGTTCGACGCGTTTTGATTTGATGGCACTGCCGATATACAGCGCACCGGTTGTGCTGGTCCCCAATGTGGGTATGTTTGCTTATCCTGCAGCCTCTCCGCTTCAATCCACCGGGTGGGATCCCTCAGGGTTTCAGGTAGCGTTTCTGCAGGCCATTTTTCCCGATCAGAGTCTCACCAGCCGTTATCGTCTGGTAGTTATGGATAGGGATGGTTCGAACCGGCGTGTGTTGTTCCCCGAACCGGGTGCCCCAGGGATGGAACCGCACAGGTTGGTCTGGTCACCTTCATCCATGGGCGAAAATGGGAGTTATAATCTGGCGCTTATCTATCAAAACAACCTGTGGCTGGTGAATTCGAGCACTGGCATCGCTCATCAGGTCACAGGCGATGGGTTCGTCGAGGCGATCTCTTGGCGGTAATATGTCTAAACCGCGAAAAAAATTGGAGTTACGTACGTGATTGAAGTAACCAGACCCCGTCCGAAGTTGGTCTCGATGCGCTTCGCTACTCGACCCGAGGGTCTCGATACGGTGCGCTACTCGACCCAAGGGTCTCGATACGCTTCGCTACTCGACCAACAGGACATCGCGGGTCGAGCCTAAATGAGGTTAGTTGGAGGTGAAATGAGAGTACTAGTCACAGGGGCAGCGGGATTTTTGGGTTCTCATTTGTGCGATAAGTTGTTGAAGGAAAATCACGAAGTAGTGGGAATGGATAATTTCATCACTGGGCGACCGGAAAATTTGGCGCATTTATCCGGACACCCGCGGTTTACCTTCATCCGCCATGATGTATCCAATTTCATCTTTGTACCTGGCAAGATGGACGCAGTCATGCACTTTGCATCACCTGCCAGCCCCAATCCACATTCACCCTTCGGGTATCCCAATCTACCCATTCAGACCATGAAAGCGGGTGCGTTAGGGACGCATAACACCTTAGGAGTGGCTCGCACGCATAATGCCCGTTTTATGCTCGCCTCAACCAGCGAGATTTATGGCGATCCCCAGGAGCATCCTCAGGGTGAAAGCTATTGGGGGCACGTTGACCCTATTGGGGTACGTTCAGTATATGATGAGGCCAAACGTTTTGCTGAGGCGCTGACCATGGCATACCATCGCTATCACGGGATAAACACTTCCATAGCCAGAATTTTCAACACCTATGGGCCGCGTATGCGGTTAGATGACGGTCGCGCAGTGCCTAATTTTTTACAACAGGCTCTTCGGGGGGAGGCTCTGACGATATACGGGGATGGTACGCAGACACGAAGTTTTTGTTATGTGGATGATATGATCGAGGGGATATATAAATTACTGATATCTGAGGTGCATGAACCGGTCAACCTGGGCAATCCTGGGGAGACCACCATCAGTGAGCTTGCTGAGCTGATAAACCGTATCACCAATAACAAGGCCGGCACAGTTTATCTACCTGATAGACGCGGGGAGGGTGACCCGCAGAGGAGGCAACCGAAGATTGAACGCGCCCGGAAATTGGGGTGGGAGCCAACCACACCATTAGATGAGGGCTTGCGGTACACCATACCATATTTCATGGAAAGGATGGAGTTGGCGTGATTCTTACGAATCCCCAGGAACGCCTGCGCTTTATCCGGTTTTCTATTGTTGGCACGGTTGGGGCGGGTGTGGATTTCGGTACGTTCAACCTGCTGGTAATCTTTCTGGGTGTACCGGCTGTGATTGCCAGCGTGTGTTCTTTTCTGGTGGCAGTAACGAGCAATTTTATATGGAACAGGTATTGGACCTACCCAGATTCGCGGACGAAGGAATTTAGTAAGCAGTGGTTGCAGTTCACCCTGGTGAACGTGGTCGGGTTGTTTATCCGCACGCCTATTTTTTCTCTGTTGCACACGCCCCTGCGCAGGTTATTTTCTGGGTGGATCGTTCAGGGGAGTGCAGATTTTTGGGGCCATAATATCGCTCTGGGTATTGCAATTATTGTGGTCTTGTTCTGGAATTTTTTTGCGAATCGATTCTGGACATATTCTGATGTGGATGCGTAAGGAAAAGTATATAATATAGTTGTATAGGTTTTCGTGGTTAGAAACATGCCAACGAGGGACGAAACCCAACCCAGGTTGATACCCATTTACACGTCCCGTGGTGACCACGGTGCTTTTTTATCCTATCCACATCTGTTCAACGTGACGGGCGAGTGGATAGGGTGGGTGACACCCGAGAGGGAGGTGTATTCGATATACGGACAATATGTGGGTTGGTTGAGTGATGATCCGCGTATATTGCGTAAGAGAAGTTATGATTACAGCAAACCCAATTGCACCCCTCCACCGCCACCGCAAAAAATCCGACCGCCAGCAATGGTACCCCTGGCCCCTTTGATGGCTGAAATTCCATTTAGTACACTAGACGTATTGGAAGAATCCCCCGAGCTTTTGCCCACCTCGGACACAGGTGAGATAAAAACCGACTTGGATTGAATCCAGGCTACACGCCACTTTGAGAGACATGTGCGCGGAAGAACTGACCAGCGACCAGGAAAAACAAATCCGTCATGTTCAAGATGACAAGGGGGTAAAAGTTGGTTCACTGCAAGAGTTGTTAGATATCGTCTCAGGTAGAAGGTTCGAGATGGTGTCTCCTGCAAGTGATGCTGGTCTGGCTGAACGCTTACCCTTTCCATTTTTAGGGTTAGTAGGTCAACAGGAGATGAAGCTGGCGCTACTGCTGGCGCTGATCAATCCGGCTTTAGGGGGAGTGCTGCTTATCGGCCCCAGAGGTACAGGGAAAAGCACGGCTGTGCGCAGTCTGGTACATTTACTCCCGGAAGTACCTCGGAGCCTCTGTTTTTATGGATGTATGCCAGAGGATATCGAAACGGGGGGCCTGGATGCCGTGTGTCCGGATTGTGCCCAAAAATATGGTCAGGGAGAGCCACTGGCCGCATTGGATACTGTGCGTCTGGTCGAGCTTCCTCTGAATGCCACCTTGGTAGATGTGATTGGGGGCATAGCTGATCAGGAGTCTGGGCACCAACGGTTGAGGTTGCATAGGGGGTTACTGGCACAGGCAGATAAAAATCTGCTCTATGTGGATGAGGTAAATCTACTGGCTGATAACATTGTAGATGCCATCCTTGACGCTGCAGCCCAAGGTTGTTATACCGTTCGCCGGGGTCCGATATCTGCGACCTACCGCTCACGTTTTGTGTTCATAGGTTCTATGAACCCGGAAGAGGGATATTTACGTCCCCAAATCTTAGAACGGTTTGGTCTACGTGTAATTGTGTGTGGTCTGGATGATTCTGAAGAACGGTTGGAAGCCTATAGGCGTGTACATGCTTACTTGTTGAACCCTCGAGGTACGATAGCCCAATTTGAAGAGCAAACAGCCCTGGCACGTAAAGAGATACAATTGGCCCGCGACCTTCTACCTCAGGTGAAATTACCCGAGGATATTGCACGTCGAGGGCTGACTTTGATTGGTGAGTTAGGAATAGATTCGCTGCGTGCAGAAATTACTTTGTTCGAAGCTGCGCGGGCGTATGCTGCTGCAGATGCTCGCCAAACCGTTGAGAGGGATGATATTCACAAGGTGTTTCCTATGGCCATGCGTCTGCGTCATTCTTCTTTTATGCAAGAATTCATAACCAATCAGCAGATCGAAGAGGAAAAGATTAAACAACTACTCCATCATCATGAGAACCCGGCCAAAAGTGGAGGATGACCCTATGAAGCTGTTCCGCAAAAAACGCAAGATCTCTGAAATTGAGACCCTGAAAATGGATCCAAGTGCAATTAAATCTCCTCAGACATTAGATGATTTTGTCCTTCGGGGGTGGAGTTATCATGCCAGAGACATGCAAGATAAAGCTATAGAAGATTTTCGTCGTGCCCTGGAGCTTTCACCTCATAACCCAGATATTCATTACGCATTGGGGTTGGCCTATCGAGCCCAGGGAAAGACGGATGAGGCGGTTTCCGCCTTTAAAAAAGTAATGGAAATATTGCTGAAAGATCAGGATAAAGAGACGGATAGCGCCCGCAAAGAGATGCTGCGGCGATTGGCTTTAGGGCATGTGAATATACTGACCACCGGGGACTGGGGTCTGGAAAGAGAAGTTTGGAAGAAATTAGAGTTATGAACCACCGTGAACGTCTTGAGGTTGCGTTATCTGGAGAGAAACCTGACCGTACACCGGTGGCGCTTTGGCGGCATTTCCCAGTAGATGATCAGAATCCTGAAGATTTAGCCAGCGCTACGATAGACTTTCAACACAAATATGATTTCGATTTCGTAAAAGTTACCCCGGCCTCATCCTTTTGTCTGAAGGACTGGGGAGCAGATGATGTATGGCAGGGCTCCATCGAAGGTACCCGTGATTACACCCATTGGGTTGTAAGCCGTCCGGAGGATTGGCTGGAATTATCCGTGCTTGACCCTTATAAGGGTTATTTAAGTAAACAACTTGATGCTTTGGGTTTGATAACCAAATCCCTGGGAACGGGAACCCCCGTTATCCAAACCATCTTCAGCCCCCTGGCTCAAGCCAAGAATTTAGCCTCTCAAGAAAGGTTGTTACTGCATCTCCGGACTAGCCCCCAGGCGCTGCACGCTGGTCTGGAACGAATAACCGAATCCACGCAACAGTTTATCGAAGCCGCCATCCGTACAGGTATTGCCGGTATCTTCTATGCCGTGCAGCACGCACAATTCGGCTTGCTTTCTTCCGATGAGTACGGGGAATTCGGTAGAGCTTACGACCTCCGGGTGCTTGAAGTTGCAACAGATCTGTGGCTGAACGTTTTGCACCTCCATGGCATGGACACAATGTTTACTGAGGTGGCAAACTACCCGGTTGCGGTGATTAATTGGCACGATCAGGAGACGCCTCCTTCCTTGAATGAGGCCAAGGAGATGTTCTCCGGTCTGGTGTGTGGTGGTCTCCGCAGGTGGGAAGCACTGGTAGTGGGCACTCCGGAAAAGGTTACTGCTGAAGCTCGTGAGGCTATAGAGGCAACTAATGGGCATCGGTTTATTTTAGGGACCGGGTGTGTAGTCCCCATCGTGGCTCCAGGTGCAAATCTGATGGCTGCGCGTCGGAGCGTGGAAACATGACGGGGATAAGGGTAATCTCTGGGGTGGCAAAGGGGAAAAAGTTACTTTCTGTACCGGGAAATGCTACCCGTCCTATAACCGACCGGGTGAAAGAATCGCTCTTCAATATCATTGGTAATGATATTGTCGGTGCTACTATGTTAGATTTGTTCGCAGGAACGGGCAGTGTGGGGATAGAAGCCCTGAGCAGAGGGGCAGCGTTTGTGCGTTTCAACGACCGGAATCAGAAAGCTGTTGAGACCATCCGCGCTAATCTTGCCGCTACCAGGCTGAATGAACGGGCTGAGATTCTGAGCAAGAATGCGTTTACCCTGCTCAAAGCTCCCGTTGACAAAAGGTTTGACTACGTTTATATAGCTCCACCCCAATATCAGGGATTGTGGGAACAAGCGTTATTATCCTTGGATGAGTACCCTGACTGGTTGACGGCAGATGCCTGGGTGATCGTCCAGATTCATCCCAACGAGTACAAACCGTTGGTATTCAAAGAAATCGAAGAGATGGATGTACGCCGCTATGGGAGTACCCTGTTAGTCTTTTACATCCGAAAGCCATGATGTTGAGCAGCTCGTCAACCCTTAAAATTATTCTGAAGGCGTTTCCGGGTATTAGCGAGGAAGAAGCTCTAAACATCATGCGACAGGGGCGGGTCCGAACCTATCCCCCTAATACCCCTTTATGCGTTGAGGGAGCAACAGATAAAGTTTTTTATATTATCCTGGAGGGGGCAGTAGTTGTTACCAAGAGGGTGGGGGAGGGAGAAAACCTGTTCCTCAAACAACTTGGCAGCGGGGATTTTTTTGGTGAAATGGCACTTGTTCTGGATGGCCCTCGGACAGCGACAGTCGTTACCCAACAACCCACAACCGTTTTGGAGATTGCCAAGGAATCATTTCATGAAGTTTTCTTAGACGCCCCAGATATATCGCTGGTTGTGATGCGTGAGATGGGCCGCCGCATACGCGAGAATGACGAGATGGATATCGAAGACCTGCGTTTGCAGTCCAGCGAGATGGCGGTTGCTTTTCAGCAATTAACCCAACAGGATATTTTCCGACGAAAGAGGTTGACCGAAATTGTCGAAAAGCTACGCAACCCGGTGATAGCCATCGCTAAGAAATTTTCATCTGACGAGATGATAGAGAAAGACGTTGAGCAGGTTATTTCGCTAATCAACGATGTCCTTTTCCTCAACGGGTTAACCATCATACGATTTGAGCCTGCTACCGTTAATATTTCAATCGTCCTGACTTCGGCGGTTGAGTTGGTAAAACGAAAGTTTGATGAAAAACGTCTGCATGTGAGGGTGAACCCGAGCCCGGCTTTACCAGTTATCAACTGTGATGTGTACGGGATCAGACGCACCTTTACCGCTTTGTTGAACTGGGCGATGCGATCCAGCCCTGAAGATGGGGTGGTGGATATTTACGCTGAGCCGCTTGAGGATGACCTGGTGTTGATTTCGATCGCCGACCATGGTCTGGGAATTTCCAGGGAGGGATTACCGTATATTTTTGATTGGCATCCTCAGGAGGGAGGATATGGGGAGGGTGGCTTACAAGCCCTAAGGTGGGAATTATCACTTGCCAGGCATATCGTCGAAGCCCACCATGGGCGTATTGAGGTCGAAAGTGTTCCGGGAGAGGGGACAACCTTCTTTGTCTATTTGCCCACCGGTTGGAAAATGAGGGGACAGAATGTGGTTCAGGTGAAAAAAGATTAATGCGCATAGCCAATAACTATTAAGAATCTACATATAAAACCTGATCTGTAACTGACCATCTTGGCCTTGGTAGTAATGGGCAGAGAAGGGCGGCTCGCTTTTAGTGGCTTTCAACACCCGGGGCAATAGGGTGTATAGGTCCTCGACAAGGGGTAAGTGTGGTACCCGGTTACAGGGAATCCATTCAGCAGTGCCCTCTTTTGAGGGGCGGAGGTCGCCCTGAGAGGTCTCTCCACGCAATACATACACACCTATGCCTACCTCTTTGCCGGTGTCTATGGTTATAACCCCGCATATCCACAGGTCAGCGATGACCAAACCTGTTTCTTCGCATAACTCTCGCCGTGCAGCCGTGAGCACATCTTCCCCCCGTTCGACATGCCCGCCAAGGCCGTTGTAGAGATTTGCCCATAGGGGTTTGTCTGGAGCACCCTTGATCAACAAAACATGGTCATCACGGGTGATGAAAATCAGAGTTCGCGGGATGAGCTTGTAGCGTTTAGTCACCGTAATTTGCTTTCTTAGGTACATCCTCTTAACCTGGGCTATAATTTGTCTATGGAATTATACATGCCCTCGACTGACCCGGAAATTCAAATAGGCCAAAAAGATGAAAAACCGATGGTTTGATCTTCTGGCTCCCTGGTACGATGTTCTGTTTTCGCGGTTGAACAGCTCACGATTAACCTCCATACTTGATCTGCCCGAAGGAGGACTTTTGCTGGAGGTGGGAGGGGGGACCGGTAGGGTTTTGCAAACCTTTAATAACCTATCTAGCAGGTTGTATCTTCTGGATGTTTCGCCGGGCATGTTGCGTCAGGCAGCTCTGAAACCGGGGATAAATCCTATCCAGGCCACGGCAGAAAAATTACCGATTCACAATCGCAGCTTTGAAAGCGTGCTAATGGTTGATGCCTTTCATCACCTGGCTCGTCAAGAGCAGGCGCTGGCTGAGCTTTGGCGTGTATTGAAACCTGGAGGCAGGTTGGTCATCGAGGAACTGAACATTCACAACTTTCCTGTGAAGTTAATCGCCTGGGGTGAAAAGTTATTGCTGATGAAAAGCCATTTCTGGGCACCGGAAAGGATCGGGAATACGTTAGAGCTGATGGGGACGGATGTACAGATTGTAAAGGAGGGGGTAAACTGTTGGGTGGTGGCAAGCAAGCAAAATTCCCGTTGCAGGTCGGGGGAGTAGCGGCTATAATTCCAATGTGTAACATTCATTTAGAAATATCAAAGGTTTATGCCAGGCAAGGAGTTTCCAAATGACGAATTATTTTGAACAAGTAGGTGCTCATGCTGATCTTATTCAGAAACTGCTCAAGAAGATACCCGGTTTTAGTGGGTATTTTGAGCGTCAAAACCGCCGCGACGCGGATAAAATCCTTCGAGGAACCGTCGCTTCCCGTTTTGAAGAGTTATGGCGCGAGGTTTCTCAGTTGCAGCGTGAATTCGTGAGTCAAGGTGAGTTGAAGAGTGTTGACGAACTGGAGGCCGCGGCGATCAAGTTACGCACGTTTACAGATATGGTACGCACCGCCTCGTATGGTTATTCTGGCTTCTTCGATGCGGTGAAAATAAACGAGGAGGAACTAAAGCGATTATATGAGTATGACCTTGCGTTATTAGATTTGGTGGATGAGGTCCGTCGCGCGATTGATCATGTGATTGCCTCGATGGGGGGAGAAGGTTTACCGGCGTCTATTCGTAACCTGGTCAATATCACCCGACGTTGCGTGGATACGTTCAATCGCCGGGAAGAAGTATTATTAAGTTAAGGGCTAATTAGAGTTGCCATTGGAGGTGGATCATGGCTAGAGTATTTGATGTAATTGAATATCCTGATGAGATGCGCGATGAGATCGTGCATCGTTTTCCAGAGCAAGGGGCCGGAGATTTCCGGATTGGGTCCCAGGTAATCGTGCGCGAAGCCCAGGCAGCAGTGTTCTTCCGGGATGGCAGGGCGCTGGACAGTTTCGGTCCTGGTCGGCACACGATCGCTACTGCTAACATCCCCTTGTTGATAGATTTCATCGGCAAGGCGTTTAACGAGCGCTCTCCCTTCCCCGCGGAGGTGTATTTCGTGTCCATGCGTGAATTTGCGGATCGAAAATGGGGCACACCTCAGCCTATCGTTATTTCCACGCCAGGGATGGGGTTGGGCGTAGCGCTCATCCAGGGGTTTGGCACCTATAGCTATCAAGTGAAATCACCTCAACAATTCGTGAACCAGATTGTGGGAGCACAGAGCATCTATCGCTTCAAGGATATTGAGGACCGCCTGCGCATCATGCTGCTTTCCAAACTGCAGGATTTAATGGCCGAGACCGAGGTTCAGACGGTACCAAAGCTGCTCAGCCTGACGGAGGAATTGGGTACGGGTGTGCGGGTGAAATCCCAAGATGACTTTGAGGCCATTGGGTTAACCTTGAAAACATTCTACATCGGCAGCCTGCAACCCTCGGATAAGTCCATCGAAGAGCTGAGGGCCAAGGGTTTGTTGGATTTGCAGACCTACACGCAGCTTCAGGCGGCTGATGCCATGTTACAGGCAGCGCAAAATCCTAGCGGTGGTGCTGGTTTGACAGCCGGTATTGGGGCTGGTATGGGCATAGGCGATGCAATCCGGCAGGCCATGAAGGAAACACCCACAGCCCCGCAGCCTGGCGCAGCCAAAGTGCCTGATGTGATGACACCTGCGGAAGCAGCTCAAATTTTACGTGTATCCGAGGAAGACGTGGTGGCAGCTATTGAAGCCGGTGACCTGAAGGCTCGCAAGATCGGTAAAGCCTATCGCATTAGCAAACAGGCACTGGATGAATTTCTTGCAAGTGGATAGTTTTTGCTGGTAAAGAACCGGAAAGCCTGTCAGTGTGAGCTGACAGGCTTTTTGTTTGTGGTTAAATCACCAACCGGAAGGACATGGTTGGGATAAGTGTATTTAGTGTCTGTGGTACGTACTTCAAACTCCTTGAATGTTGGCGGACAGATAATGCCTGGGGGACTGCCTGTGTATTTCTATTAATCCGTTTGCCAGTTCTCGAAGGATGGGGGGTAAGATGACACGGTATCCTTGTTGACTAGAATGACACCTGAAACAAGCAGGCAGAGGAAAATACCAATACCCATGGCAAACAATTCCAAGCATGAGAAGCGCTTGCCTCTAGCTTTGTTTTTCTCCATGAATCTCCTTGCGGGTTAATTTGGTGGTAAAAGCTTTGTGGATGGCCTCGACTTTTTCTTGCGAGAGGCGGGTTTCTTTGGCTTGTTTGCGGATAAGCTTTTTCAGCAGTTCTGGTCGGAGGGTGGGTACAGGCGCGTCGTCGGCCTGAAGCACGGCAGCCTCAGAGGTGAATATCAGGGCAGCCTGGATGGGCGGAAGCTCCAGGTGTGGCAACGATTTACACAACCGGTCTTTCAGTGCTCCAATTTCAGTTTCCAGGATAATATCTGGCCTCCCCAAACCTTCTTGAGCGAAGAGTTTTCCATATAACAAACCGAAGCCCCCTCCTTTTTGCTGCCAACGACCTTTCTCATAAACAATGGTCCCCTTTTTGTTGAGGGGTAGTAAAACCCAAATCCCAGCCGGGCCTGTGAGAAGGTGGGAAGCGGGGGTCTGGTAATGATAGAGATAGTAGTTATCGCTCAGGCCCTTGAGGGCCGTGTTCAGCACCTCATCCGGTCGTGGTCGGCGCACCCAACGGTTGGAGAAATGGATACCGATCTGAGAGACCATAAAACCTACTATCAAAACGCCAAATTGTAAGGTGACCTCTTCGGGACGCTTGATGAGCACATATACTCCCAGACCCAGGATGACCATTCCGCCGATCAACCCATATTTCCCGATTAGGGAATTACGGCGAATCAGCCTGGTATTTGTGTGGATATTGATGGGCATGATTTACTCCTCAAAGGCTTTCAGGACCAGACAGGCATTTTGTCCACCCAACCCGAACGAATTGGAAAGGGCGATTTTCACAGGTTGATAACGGGCTTGGTTGGGGACGTAATCCAGGTCACACTCCGGGTCTGGGAATTCATGGTTGATGGTAGGGGGAATGCAATTATACAGGATGGTTAGAGTTGTCGAAATGGCTTCCAGTGCACCCGAGGCTCCCATGGCATGTCCGATCATGGATTTGTTCGAACTGATAGGGATACGGCGGGCGTGTTCCCCGAACACAGATTTTATCGCCAAGGTTTCGATGATATCGTTTTGCTCCGTACTGGTGCCATGGGCGTTGATGTATTCCACAGCTTCTGGTGGTAGATTGGCGTCCTGAAGTGCCCAGCGCATTGCTCGGCTGGCGCCTGCTCCCTGTGGATCTAAAGCTGCCAGATGGTACCCGTCTGCAGATGAGGCGTGCCCGGCCACCTCGGCGTAGACTCGCCCTCCACGTTCCCGGGCGTGTTCCAGGCTTTCCAGGATGAGAACACCGGCCCCCTCGGAGTACACGAAACCTTCGCGCCGGGCGTCGAAGGGACGGGAGGCCTTTTCAGGATGGTCGTTGAAATGTATGGGCAGAGAACGCATGGCACAGAACCCGCCGATAGCAAAATCGTTGATGAGGGCTTCTGTGCCTCCCGCGATGACGATATCCGCAGCCCCTTTGCGAATCAGATCGGCAGCTTCACCTACTACTTGCGTGCCGGTTGCACACGCCGTGACGATGGTCTTGTTCGGCCCCAGGCAGCGGAAGGTTTTGGAGATGATATACGCTGAGGTGTTGGGCAGTCCTAATGGTACGGTGAAAGGGTTAACCCGCTTCAACCCCTTAGTGCGTAGGATTTCAATTTCTTCAACAAAGACGTCCAAGCCCCCAATTCCAGTCCCAAACACAAGCCCACTACGTTCAGGCTCTGGAAGGGGGACCGGCAGGTTTGCGTCCTGGAGCGCCTCCGCGGCCGCGCTTACCGCCATCTGTACCGAGCGGGGCAGACGACGGGCCTCTTTGGGTTCCAGATATTGATGGGGATCGAAATCAGGCACCTCACCGGCAATCTGGCAGGGAAGATGGTTGGCATCGAATTGAGTGATCCTCCTGATGCCAGAACGACCCTGACACAGCCCTTCCCAAAAGGAATTCACACCTGTTCCGAGAGGGCTGATGGCCCCTAAGCCAGTTATGACCACGCGGTGGCCTTGCTTTATGTCACTCATCGTCCTGTGAAGTTGCCAGTGTGGACATTTTCGCCTGGATGGATTCCTTGACGGATGCCAACAAATTCGAAGCCACCGCCTGACTGGCCAGTCGAATTGCACTGACCAGCGCATGTGCGTCAGACCTTCCGTGACCAACGAACACCAAACCGTCAATCCCTAATAAAGGTGCAGCGCCTACCTCGCGAGGATCTATCATTTTCTTCAGGGTGGTAAAGGCCGGTTTGGATAATAAAGCCCCAATCTTGATTTTAAAGCTGCTGGTTAGTTCTTGCCGCAGGATGTCGGTCATTAATTTCGCTACGGCTTCGCTCGTCTTCACCAGAATATTTCCTGTGAACCCGTCCGTGACCACCACGTCTGCGTGGCCGCCATAAAGTTCTTTTGGTTCCATGTTACCGATGAAGTTCAACCCTGACCCGGTGAGCAGAGGAAAGGTTTCCTTCACCAGCTCATTCCCTTTCCCTGGTTCTTCGCCGTTGGATAGCAGACCAATTCGTGGGTTGTCCACCCCCAGTGTAATTTGAGCGTAAGCCGCACCCATGAGAGCGAATTGCAACAGAAAAATCGGTTTGCAATCCACGTTAGCCCCCACGTCTAAAAGCACTGCGCGCCCACCGACAACGGGCAGAATAGCAGAGAGTGCCGGTCGTTTTACACCCCGAATGCGTCCCAATCTGAAAAGGGCGTTTGCCATGGCTCCCCCTGTGTTCCCGGCAGTTACAAAAGCCTCCGCTTCACCATTTTTTAACAGGTCCATGCCCACTGCCATGGAATTATCGGCTTTCTTACGAGCAGTCCGGGCAGGTTTATCCGTCATTTCTAGTACTTGGGGAGCGTGTACCAGATGAATCGGCAAGTCACCAGCTTTCAGTTCCTCCAACCGGGGTCTCAACATCTTCTCATTCCCCACCAGGAGGATTTCCAGGTCCAACGTTCGCGAAGCCTCCACGGCAGCATGTACTTCGGGGTCAGGATAGTTATCGCTGCCCATAGCGTCTAAGACAATACGCATGTTTCACTCCTTTTCGTCTCTCATGTGGTTATACGTTTTTGGAGTTACGCAGTTGGGAAGGATTCGGGTGTGTGGTGGGGGGGGGGGCCCCCCCCCCCCCCACCACACACTCAACCACCTTGAACTGCGTAAGTCCTACATCTTTTGATGGTGGTATAATAACGCCTGTCAAACTGCGCTGGTGCTGGAACTGGCAGACAGGCATGGTTGAGGGCCATGTGCCCATTGGGCGTGTGGGTTCAATTCCCACCCAGCGCATAGAAGCCGCTCCGATGCGGCTTTTTTTGTATTCACCCGATAAAACCCAAGCCAGCCTTTACCGATACAGACATGTCAGGCGGAGTCGAAAGGCCGCAACCGACATCCATCGGCGTTCCCAAAGCAGCAAGCGTTAGGTGTATTGCCAAAAAGCCGTGCAGGCACCTTTAGATTATATTCTATGACCATTGAAAGAACCATGAAACACAGTTTCCATCGGATAACGTATAATAATCCCTTGTCACCATCGTGCCATAAAACTTGGTGACAGATACTGTAACCCTTCAACTATACAAGGTGAATCACCCAGGAGGTTGACCATGGAAGGCCGCTTTCCCGACGAAGTTTGGTTGCAGAATTTTTGTCAAAAGCTCAATTCAGACGGACAATACGCCCGCATAGCCCAAAAATGGGAGGGGGACCTCAGTTTTGTGATTGAAGCCGGAGGGCCGATTCAATCTACGATTGTACTTTACATGGATCTCTGGCATGGTGCTTGTAGAGAGGCTAGGGTTGTGCAGGAGGATGAGAAGAAACCCGCCTTTGTGCTTTCAGCCTCGTACGAAGTGTATGAAAAAGTCCTTTCGGGTGAGTTAGACCCTATGCAAGCGCTACTGACGCGCAAGCTAAAGGTTCAAGGAAATTACGCATACCTGATGCGAAATGTGCCTGTAATTCTGGATTTCGTCCGTTGCGCACGCGAAGTACCTCAACCAGAATAGATATATGCAACCCGTCCTGAAAATCAATCTAACCTCGGGGGAATGGGAAAGGCTTGACATCCGTAAGGATTGGGCGGAGGGCTATCTAGGTGGTTCCGCGCTGGCTGCCCGGATGTTGTATGAGCACATTTCCCCGGATATTGATCCCCTTTCGCCCTCCTCCTCCTTACTCTTTCTCCCAGGGCCGCTTACCGGGAGCGCTGGCCCAGCGGTTGGCCGTTTTGTTGTCTGTGGGCGGTCACCAGCCACATATTTATGGTCTGAATCCAACTGCGGGGGATTCTGGGGCCCTGAACTTCGTAAGGCGGGTTTCGATGGCCTATGGGTGACAGGCAAGGCCAACGTCCCGGTGTACCTTTGGATTCACGATGGGCAGGTGGCTATCAGAGAGGCAGGTCAGGTGTGGGGATTGGATACCTACGCCATTCAGGAAGCTCTGCAGAATGAGTTGGTAGATAAGCGTATTAGGGTTCTAGGAATAGGACCTGGAGGCGAAGCCCAACTTCCCATGGCGGTAATTCTCTGCGACCATGGGCGTGTCGCTGGTCGTTCAGGCCTGGGCGCGGTAATGGGTTCCAAGAATCTCAAAGCGGTTGCCGTCCAGGGGAATGGCAAAATCCCCCTGAAGCATCCAGAAACGTTTGCCCGTTTACGCACTCAGGCAAATCGGGACCTGCATGATGATAACTTCACTCAAGCACTCCGAAGTTTGGGAAATGCCGGCGGGGCTGACTATTTCGATTATCTGGGTGAGATGCCCAAGAAGTATTTTCAGGTTGGCATCTTCGAAGGGAGCTGGAAGGTTTCTGGGTCTTCCGTAGCTGAAGGCATCCTGGCAGGGGTGAGCGCTTGTCATGGGTGTGTGATTGCTTGCGGGCGGGTGGTTAAATTGCAGGATGGAGTAAAACGCAAGGGGCCGGAGTATGAGACACTGGTCGGGTTTGGTCCAAACTTGTTGATAGATGACCCCGTCGCCATCACCCGTTTCGGTGAGCAATGTGACCGGTATGGCATAGATACGATCAGCACCAGCAACACGATCGGGTTGGCTTTCACCCTCTTCGAACAGGGCTTCATCACCGAAAAAGATACAGATGGGTTAGCGCTAAAGTGGGGAGACGTGGAAGTTGTCGAGACCTTGTTAAACCAACTCATAAAAAAAGAGGGGTTTGGAGCGCGACTGGCTCAGGGAGCACTCCCCTTCTCCCGACAATATGGCGCTGAAGAGCTGGCCCTCCAGGTTAACGGATTAGAGCTCCCCTACCACGACCCGCGCGGAAGCAGCGGGATGGCATTGTCGTATGCTACCTCGCCTCGCGGTGGCTGCCACAATCAATCGGATTATTTTCTGGTGGATATCGGTCAGGTCGAAAGCAGCCTTGGTCTGAAACTGATGTCACGGCAGGCAGGTGCGGAAAAGGCAGCCAACGTGATCCGTCATCAAGATTGGCGAACTCTCTGCAATGCGCTCGTGTTGTGTTATTTTGCCAACATTTCCCCTCAGATGGTGGTGGAACTGATCAACGCTGCCGTGGGGTTGGATTGGGACGTTGAGGCCATGTTGCAGGCTGGGGAAAGGGCCTGGAACTTGAAGCGGGTGATCAATAATAAAATAGGGTTGAGGAGCCAGAACGACACGTTGCCTGGTCCTTTGCTGCAACCGCTCCCGGACGGGGGCGCAGCCGGATACACCATCCCGCTTGCTGATATGCTCCAGGCATATTACGCCTCCCGAGGCTGGGATGCGCAAACTGGATTTCCCACCCCAGAAAAACTTGCCACCCTTGGGCTGGAATGGACGATTCCTGATATCTGGGGTAAATGATCAGTTGATCAGTAGAAGAAAAAACACCCTGTGATGCCCAGGGTGTTGTGGTGGGCGAGTGACGGGACTTGAACCCGCGGCAACCTGATCCACAGTCAGGTGCTCTGCCAGCTGAGCTACACTCGCCATACGGATGACATTTTAACACGAACCAGGAAATTGCGCATCTTTATTATGTCATTGCGAACCCCGAAGGGGTGAAGCAATCTCATCCCCATTGAGAGGGAGATCGCTTCGCGAAAAGACGCTGGCGATGACCTGGGGTTAAGTTTCTTAGTAGAGAAAGACTTGGTTTCATAGTCCTTGATTAAAAGCCTATTCCATCTGAAGGAACAGTTCTCCCTTTGCTCCACAGATAGGGCATTTATCCGGTGGAGCCCCAAACTCAATGTGACCACAAACCGGGCATAGATACATCTCACTGACCTCCAGGTCTTTGCCCTCCCTCGCGGATTTCATAGCCATCTCATACAACCGGGCGTGTGTTTGTTCGGCCTCCACCGCGTACTTGAACATCCTTTTCGCTTTGTGTTCCTCGGTTTCAGCCTGTGCAAGCATGGGAGGGTACATCTCTGTGAATTCATAAGTTTCACCCTCGATTGCGGCTTGAAGGTTTTCAACCGTCGTTCCAATCATTCCTGATGATTTCAGATGTCCCTCGGCGTGAATTCTTTCTGCTTCTGCTGTGGTGCGGAATAATTTGGCGATATTTGGATACCCCTCCCTGTCAGCTTTCTTTGCAAATGCTCGATATTTTTGATTCGCTTTACTTTCTCCTGAAAACGCAATAGTTAAGTTTTCCTCAGTTGATGGCATTTTTGACTCCTGATCTTTTTGGGGCTATTTGATTTCTAAAGGCAAAATGGACACGAAGTTATCCTCCACCCAAAATCTGAATTCATACTTACCGGGAACCAGCGTGGTGACCGTTCCGGAGGGAAGGAAAAGGATGTAGATGTTTGGTTGGGCCATGGTCAGAAAAGTCATTCTTTGTAGGTTTCTGAATCGGGTTGTTCTGACAAAGCTGGGACTTCTGTGTCGTCGGTCTGGAATACAAATGGCACTATTGCGGCTAATTTACCACCAATTCTGATCTTGATTTCGTACTTGCCAGAAGGCAATGTAAACTGTGAGAGATAACCGCAGAACTGGTAATTACCATCCTCTTGAAAATAAAAACCACTCCTATTTATTTCCCTTCGATTGAGGGTGTCATAGAGTATCACCGTGCCCTGCATTTCCTTTTTGATGTCTAAAACGGGACAGATTTTATCCCCGGCATTAAAAATAGTAGTTTCCTGAAGGTTTGTCAGGTAGAGTTCGTTGAAGTATTCTCTTAAGACTTCCTCGTCTGGTGATTCAGTTGGCGTTGGTGTGAGGGTCGGTGAGGGGGTGGGCGTCATGGTTGGTGGTGGGGTTGTCGCTGTGAGCGGCAGGGATGTGGCCGAGGGGGGTAGTGTTGTTGGGGATGGCGTAGGTGCGGAGGTGCAAGCAGCCAGTGCAACGGTGCTGGTTAAAACAATCATCCATAAGATTTTCGTTTTCATGTTGCCTCCTTACATTGCAGTACTTTCCCTGTTACTATTATAGTGCCAAGGGGATGTTTCATGTAGATCAGATCCCTCGCCCCGCGGATTATGCGGTGATCGAGTACGAGCGGAGCGAGTGTATCGAGATCACGGCTGGGTCTCGGTCTCGATCCCCTCACGGGGACAAGCCCCCCATGCGGGGGACAGGGGGCACTTGACCCGCGGATTATCCGGTGATCGAGTGCGAGCGAAGTACCCCGTAGGGGCACGAAGCGAGTGTATCGAGATCACAGCGAGATCGGATCGCTTGACCCGCGAGCAAGAGGGGTCTCCCTTGCCCCCCTTACGGGGGCAGGCCAAACCGCATGGGCTGGCGATATGTCCTTCGACTACGGCGCTGAGCGGTGTGCCAACTGGTTTCAGTTACTTCCGCCCGACGTATAACCCGTATCCAAAATATTCGCCAAGATTCTCGGGAGTGATGCCATCTTTTTGTACATCTTTTACGAACTTCCTGTAGGCCGGATTTCTGACATAGAGCGATAGCATTCTCCACATAACGCCAACATCCCTCCACAACCGTATCGCTGCAGAATGCCTCGGGACTCGTCTTGCACATTGACTTCATATGTTTTTACGACTATTTCTAATCCGGCGGTTTCCATCAGTCCTACCCATTCGCTGGAGGTCAGAGGCATCACATTGGTGCCGATGTCTTGGGACACCCAGGCAACCAACTCGGGTGGTGGTGGAACCTTTAGCCAGGTGGACTCATTTAGGCCAACGTATCCTCCTGGCTTTGTCACCCGCACAAATTCGTCCATGGCTTTCTGTTTATCTTCTGGAAAAGCGGCCACAGACTCGGTGGTGACTGCATCGAAGAGGTCATCTTCGAAAGGGAGGTCTTGTGCGTCTGCTACCCTGAATTCAACCCTATCCATTATCCTCTCTCTCTTGGCTCTTTCCTTGGACCTCTCGACCATCCCTTCCAAAATGTCCACACCGACCACTCTACAGCCATACCTTCTGGCGATGAAACAGGGCGTTACCCCAACGCCGCAGCCAACGTCCAGGACGTATTTGCCCTCACTTATATAGCATAACTCAATGAGCTCTTCTGTGGCTTTAACTCCTCCTACATGTTTCGTGAGGCCCACCTCCGCGGCGAAGTCAAAGAAAGTCTGTTGGTTCTTCACAATTGCCTCTTTTCTAGACGATGTTCAATTGCCTTGCTCGGTTACTGCTGCCAAACGATTAGCATGAGCCACCTGCCGACTCTGGCAAGGTTTTATAGATTGCAAGAATCCGCCAACCAGGTGAACGATATAGCTGGCAAAGAGTTTTTACCTGCCTAAAAGCAAATTGCGCTCCAGTGTCTCATACAGGATAGAAACACAGAGTTATCAAGAATAGGGCAACCCACAATAGGATTTCTACAGTCTCTGTAACTGGCTGGGTCTTTCTTATCGCTCCGTAGGCATGCAGAGCTATCATTGCCACGAAAAGCCAGAGTATCAGATCGAAAAAGAACGGCTTTGCCGCGGGATACGCGGTCACTTTGAAGGCGAAAACTGCAAGCAATAAGACAAAGATACCCAGAGAGCGTGCCAGAAATACAACCAGGTTCTCAGGCTGCGGTACTTCCCAGCGGAAAGCCCGTGCCCAGCGAAGCGGGGCTATCAGGAGTGGAAGGCCAAAGGTAGCCAACATCGCCACTCCTGCGACAAACAAGTAAACGTCAGAGTAGGATTGCCAGATGCCAATCATTTCGTCTCCTTTCCTTTTTTGGACCAATCCTCCTTTGGCGTATCCGCTTTGGATCACTTTATCAAAGCAATGATCTAAAACTCCAATTTCTTGTGTGCAAAATACCGTTCTACCGCTCGTTCGAGGCGATTCTTTACAGGAATCAAAACGGCAATCCCGACCGCGACTGAGATGATGTGCGCCATATTGGAATGTTCTCCAAACGTCTCTCCGATGTAGGTAACAAGAATGTGTTCGGATAAACTGTAGATGAAAATGAGGAGTCCTGCCAAGGCGGAATACAATGTACCCTTTTTGATAATCACCGTAATATCGAAAAGCTTATCCTTGATAATCGCCAAGCCGATTATGGACACAAAGACATCGCTCAGAAACATCCCTAACGGCAGTAGAAAAGCAAAGTTTATTCCCATGGTTACAAGGGCTTTCACAACTGCGAAAGTAACCGCCAGGAAGCCTGAAATAATATACAGGTAATGGCGTCGTCCCAGTGGGGAAGTTGCTCTTCTGGCACTTTTGAATAACAGCCAACATTAAGTATAGACTCCTTCAATCCTGTAAAATACGCCTGCAAGGATTGGCGCCCACGTAGCGCCAGTCAATCCCCATACCAGTGCAACAGCCCATTTAATGGGTCGCCCTGTATATAGATTAGCGAAGTGAAAGATCAGTGCTGGTATAAAAATACATGGCAGAATGGCAATGCGCCCAATAATATCCAGCTCTTCTATATGCTCGTTTCTGATCATGGTCAGGAAGATGCCCAGATCCCAGAGCACGCAGATGAGCAGGAAGGCCGCGAAGAGGTAATGATAAAGCTTGCTTCCACGTGAGAGCACTAGATATAGAATCGCGCTGGTTAGAAGGAATCCAAAGCCTGATTCAATGGCAGTAATAATCACGATGAAGGAAGCCATTTGATTTACCTAATTGTGGAACTCTGCCTCTATCTGAAGTATCATTCTAGCAATTCCAATATCCTGCGCTGATAATTGGCGTTGAGTTTTTTCATACCATCCTCAATTATGCGCCTTTTATCCTTACTTATGCCTGTTTGCGCTTGCTTTATCAAGAATTCTACTATCGTATCTGGGTTGGCCTTCGTTATCTCCCGCAATATCCAGGATACCGCCTTTCTGACATCTCTTTCTCTATCCTCCATAACCAGCGCCAGCAGTTCAAATACTTTCTCCGTAGCTGGTACTTTTTTATATCCGCGCAGAGTCACTACCCCAAAACGCCTGACCCATTTGTCTGTACTTTGAACCCATTTTTCCGATAGGGGTAGCACAATTTCAGGATTGGCATAGACTACCGGCTCTACTCCATACATGGCAAGGCTATCACAGACAGACCAATTGTCAATTTCGGGCAATACCAAAGATATAAAGTCTAAACAAATCCCTGGATACTTTGAGCCAAACTTTTCCAGACTCTTTCCTGTTATCTGTTTTGCCTCAAAAGAGCCTTCAGCCCAGATAACTTTCAATATCTCTGCCGCTTTCTCAGGTTCTTCTTGGATGTATTTCCCAATCTCGGCGGCTATTATCCATAAGATGGGTTTAGGGACACCATAGAATTTTCCCGTATCTGGAATAATTCTTTGGTAATTCCTCGTTGCTTCTTTATCTACAAGAGTTCGGAGTAGAGCCTGTAAATCTTTTATGAATTCTTGCGGTTTATCTACTCCTACAAGTAACTCCCTTGCTCGCTTTTGAATGTCCGGCTTATCCATACAGGGTTATATTTGACTCAATTTAGGGTATGTAAAATGCACTTCGCTGCCTAAGGCTGGGCGCCAGCCGCTTTGCGGAGCACAGCGGGGCGGGTCGGCTTCAACCGCTGGTCAGGTCGCCTTCTATCTCGATGGCGATGCCTATTGGTGTAAACGTTTCAGGATGGCGACATGCATCCTGAAGCCGGGTGTTGGCCGAAGCAGCGGGACCTCATTCAAAGCGGAACCGCCACACGCCGATGGCAAAAAAGACTATAGCAAAGGCAGCCAATCCGCCTACCTTGGGCAGCACCTCCACCAACCCATACCCTCGTACCAGCAAATCCTGATAGGCGTCCAGCGCCCAAGCGTGAGGCGTCACCAGGCCAATCGTCTGCAGCCAGTCGGGCATGATAAAGCGGGGGACGAAGCAGCCGCCCAGGGCAGAAAGGGTCAGAAGCAATAAGATGGTGAGACCGCCCGCCTGGGCCTCGGTGCGGGCCAGGGCTGAGACCAGCACTCCCAGCCCGGTGGCCGTAGCCGCTGCGGCCAGGCTCACCACCACCAGGCCGGCCGGCGAATAGCCCAAGCTCATCCCGAACAACAGGCTGGATGCTCCCAGCATGATTGCCAGTTGGATCAGGTTGATAATGTAGTACGGTACCAATTTCCCGGCAAGCATAACCGCCCGGTTCATCGGGGCCACCAGCAGCCGCCGGAAGGTCCCCTCCCGCTTTTCCTGCAGGACCGAGCCGGCCAGCAGGCTCACGATCCAGAAGATGCCATATATGGTGTAGCCGGGGACATTCTGCTGGAAGGTATCCGGGTACTTTTTCACCTGCATCCCAGCCGGAGTCGTCCGCTCCAGCGTGACCACAGGCTCTCCTCCCAACAGGCCGCCGGACATGCCCTCCTGGGCCTGGGCTTTGAACGTCTCGCGCTGCTCGGCGGGCGCCTGAGGGGCCAGCCTCTCGAAGAGGTAGTCCAACCCTTTCGGTATCATCGCATTATAGGTGCCCCGTTCGATAAGGCCCTGCAAGGTCCCCAGGATCGGTTCAACGAACTGGCTGGAGGTGGCCGGGTCTACAATGACCAATATCTTGGTTGTGTGACGCTCGGCTGCGGCCAGGTCTTGTTCTAGGACCTCGGAGAAGTCAGGCGGAAAAACCAGGGCTAGGTTGCGTTTTCCCTCGACGATCAGCTTCTCCGCCACCTCCCGGGTCAAGGGCTGGCCCTCCCAGGTCGTTTCCACCTGAAAGGCGTCCATTTCGTCCAGTTGCCGGAGGATGGCTGCCGCCTGTGTCCCCCGGTCCTGGTTCACGACCAGAAGTTTAATTTGCTCCTCGCCAGGCTCGAACATGCCGCCCAGGGCGTAACTCATCACCACAATGAACATAAAGGGTTGTAGAAAGATCATAACTACCGCCCCTGGGTCTTTGAAGAAAATCTTGAGGTCTTTCCAGGCTGAGGCCAAGATCTGATTCAGCATAGTACACCTCCTTAATCGCGCAAACGTTTGCCCGTCAGGTGCAGGAAGACGCTCTCCAGGTTCGGTTCTAGCACCTCCAGGGAGAGGATGGGCACATCACGGGCGCTGCACAGCTCGATCAATTCCAGCAAGGCGGGACGGGCCTCGCTGGTTTCGATCTTGAGCCGACCGTCTTGGACGGAAATGGCTTGCACATGGGGCAGAGCGCGGATGGAGGGCAGCAACGCCTCCATGGCATCCGCTGCCAGCCCAACGCAGATGACTCCGCCGCCCAGCAGGCCGATCAGCGCCTTCGTTGTGTCCAGAGCCAGGATGCGCCCTTCGTCCATAATCGCTACCCGGTCACAGAGGCGCTCGACTTCTTCCATGTAATGGGTGGTGTAGATGATCGTCATTCCCTCCGCCTTCAGTCGCTCGACGTGCTCGAAGATAAAGTTACGCGATTGGGGGTCTACTCCCACGGTGGGCTCATCCAGGAAGAGGACGCGCGGCTGGTGGATGAGGCCGGCGGCGATGTTCAGGCGGCGCTTCATCCCGCCGGAAAAGGTGTGCACGGCGTCCCTGGCACGATCGCGCAGCCTCACCAGGTCCAGCACGGCGGCGATGCGCTCCTTGAGGGCCGTCCCCCGCAGACCGTAGATGCGGCCGAAGAAGGCCAGGTTGTCCCAGGCGCTGAGAGTGGGATAGAGGGCCAGTTCCTGGGGGACGAAGCCAATCAGCGGCTTGATCTGGCTTGTCTCTCGCACCAGGTCGTATCCGCCGATGGTTGCCTGTCCCCCATCCGGGGGGAGCAACGTGGCCAGGATGGAGATGGTCGTCGTCTTACCCGCTCCGTTGGGCCCCAGCAGGCCAAAGATTTCCCCCTCCTGGACGCAGAGACTCACCCCGTTGACCGCTACCCGGTCACCGTACTTTTTGAGCAATCTGTTGATCTCGATCATAGAATGGAGCATAATCTTCTCTCCTGTCGCCACTGTTCTGGCTCATGCTTGCTTTACGCAACTGGCGGCACAACGGCTTGCGGCTGAGCGGCGCGGCGGGTTTGGAAAACGCCAGCCGCTAACTGTGACGCTGGCGAGTAGAACACGCCTGAATTGCCGCGCGGTAGCCGCGTCCGCTGGCGACTTGTTAGGCGCCGCTGCTCCTACAGTAGTCGCCTGTGGACCTCAGAGATCGGCTACACTCTCAGGAATTCATCAATCGCCGCAAAATATTCATCTTGCTTCAGAATAGCTGTCGCATGGCCGGCCCCGGAGAACAGACGCATCTGAGCCTGCGGGTACATCGCTGCCATCGCCTCGCGGACCGACTCCGGGGTAGCAGGGTCGTCATCCGCCATGAGGAGCAGGACGCGGCCCGGCCAGTCCCTCAGGTCGTCCGGTGTGAAACTATAATTCACACCCAGATCAGCCACGCGGCGCATCAGGCTGATGAGCTGCGCCTTGGTTAGGCGGTAGTTCACGATTTCGGCAAAGAGGGCTTTGCTCAGTGCCAGCTCGGGATGCTGCCCTTCGGGGAACAACTTGCCCAGGCGCATCCGGAAGAACGCCCGCAGCGCCGGTGCCGGGAGCAAACGCATCCAACGCACAACCTTCGCCACCTGTTCCGCCCCTTCCCGTTCCGGGAGCAGGGTATGCGAGAGGATCAGGCTGACCGTCCGGTCGGGATGGCGGCGCACGAAGGCCTGCGCCACGAACCCGCCATATGACCCACCCATCACATGCGCTCGACTGATATCCTCCCGGTCCAGGATGCCCGCGATGCCATCCACCAGCCCAGCCATGGTGTCGAGGGCCGGGTAGTCCGGCGAGATCACCCGGTTCCGCTGCGCAAAGTGTTCGATAGACAGCCAGCTCATCTCGGCAATACACGTTGCCCCCGACAGTGCAAGCAAGACCTGTTCACCTGAACCGGTGTCAATGTAGCGCCACTCTGTTCGGTCGACCGTGGCGCGCTTGTACGGATGCTGGGTGCGGAAGTGGTGAAGCCTGCTCAACAGTTCAGAAGGAACATTCTTGTACAGTTTCGCGACCGTGGGATTCTCAAAACCTGTGTCCATAGCGACAATCCCCGTTCCAGTGTAGCTGCTCCCAACTCCTGCAAACGGCGATAGACACTTCCCCTATGCAAGGTGACTTCGCCGGCCAATCGATGTGCTATCCTCAAACCAGACGCCTAACGGCACGAATTGAGCCGCCCGCGCCGGGCCATGCAAAACTGACCTCGCTACAAGACCACCGACAAATGCAAAAGCGCCGCTGGTAAGGAGCGCCGAAGGCGCGGGTCGGCTCCAATGAGTTGTTAGCCGCCGCTATGCCCCTGTTGCAGGATCGCTTCAACCTGTGATTCGAGCGCAGGCAATTCGACTGTGACAATATCCCATACGATATCCAGGTTGACCCCGAAGTAGTGATGAATAAGCCTATCTCTGACCCCGGCCATGCCTTTCCAAGGCACATCAGAGTATTTCCCTCGTAGTCCTGTCGACAGGCTCTTGGTTGCTTCACCAATGATCTCCAGGTTGCGAACGACCGCATCCTGTGTCTTGATATCTGCCAGGAAGCAGTCATACGTCATTGCGTTCGTGTACGTCTTTATCCGATGCATTGCTTCTCGAATGTCTCTCAGGAAATCATCGTCTGCTCGCTCAGACATACACGGTGCTCTCCTCAATACTTCTGGCAATCCGCTCTATCCTAATCCCTTGAATACCGGCAGGAGTTAGAACATCGACACTCTTACCCAAGAGGCTCTCGAGATATTCGGTAAACTCTGTGAATCGAAAGCCTATAGGCCGATCAAATTCTACGACGATATCGACGTCGCTTGTCTCGGTGGGCACATCTTTCGCGTAAGAGCCAAACAAGCCGATCCGCCTCACGCCATACTCTGAAGCCAGGTAGGGGTAGTTCTCTTGCAGAATCTTTGTGATCTCTTCCTTCGTCAACATCACTGACTCCTCATCCTCCGACTCTACGCGTCCGCGCCGCCTAACGTGGGCGTAACCGGCTCGCCGACTTTTGTAAAGCCAGCCTCTTTGATTATAGCCAAACTTTGCATTTTTCGCGCCGCTTACCCGCGCCGAAGGCGAGTCCGGTTAACGCGGGATTAGCCTTCATCACTAATATGAATGTAAATTCTTGCTTACACAACTGGATTTGAAATGTTGCATTGATGAATTCGTCATAAGAATATCTCAACCAAAACACTACCCATTGAAATATTTCCCTATCTCATCCAAAATCTGATTGACAGCAGGTTGATCGGTGGGGGCTATCTTATCTTCCCCAATGTGTTTATGATGTGGAAAGGTGACTATATCAGGATGATGAGGGGCATTGTCATAACGAAATACGCACTGGTCATTGTGAATATAGGAATACGAGTAAACAATACGCACTGGATACCCCAATTCTGTACTCACAGTCTCATGGATACTTAGAAACGATTCATCCCAATAGTGAACACGACACCGAAGAATTCCATTGAAATCATCTGATGCCAAAACTTCGATTATCTCAATAGACGTTATCGAAGCATATTGCTCTAAACTGCGCTCGATTGACGAAAAGTAATCCGCAATGTTCATTATGCCGATGCTGATGAAAACATAAGCTGTCGAATCGGAAGCGACGTAAGATACAGGTGATATAACCCCGCCCAAGTCAGCCAGGCATCATCGTCACCCATTTCGCCATCCTGGTAACGCCTATAGAATTCAATCGTAGAATATCCATATTTTGATTCTAAATCGGATAATCGTTGACTAAGTTCTTGAAACGATAAACGTCTCGGCTCAAAAGACATAAGTTACTCCTGCTATGAAAACCCGTTACTTAAATAGGCCATCAATATCTTGCTCACAGCCTAACCGGTTTATATCGGATATTGGTTTTCACAAAAATTATTATACTCGATAGAAACATCGAACTTATCGAGATTTTGGCATCGCAATCTGAAAGCTAACGGTGTGCATCACCCGCCTGCAAGCGCAGCGAAGCGGGTCGGGTGGATGCGCGTGTTAGCCCGCCGATTAGGTTTTCGCAAGCTCTCTTTCACTGAGAATTAAGTTTGAAATGGGCAAAGCCAGTACTTCTAGCCGAGACAAATCAATAAGTTTACTCGCGTCTTCAATCTCGATGCCAATCACCCGACTACGTTCATCAAAGTCGAGCACTACACCCTCTGCCACTTCTTCCGACTCGGTACTCACGCCCTCGGCAAGTTTGATATACAACATATCACTATTAGGATAATACTGGAATATCATATTTTTGTCTCATACTCACGGCTTGAAGCGGCTTTAGCGGCGGTGCCATCCCGACAGCCAGTAATAGTTGAAGCCAATGCCGCGTACTTCCGTTTGCATGACAAGTTCTTTATCAAAGTTATACAGGTTCGCGCCTGCCAAGACTTTCAGCCAAAAATGTAATTACCAATGAATTCATACTGATGCCTTCTTGCTTTGCTCGCGCTGCCAATCGCGCATGAAGACTTTTCGGTACGCGTTGGATAAACTTTCCGCTATAGCCCCCGCCGCTTCCAGGTAATGGAACCGGAAGTCCCATATCTTCTAACGCAGCAATCGTTTCTTCTAAAGCATCGAAACCGTTTTTGATTGCTTCTTCAATCGTTTCACCATCCGATATACATTCGGAAAAGTCGGGAAATGAAATCAGATACCCCCCACCATTTTCTTCACTCAATGGCCGTATTTCAAATGGATACTGACTAATATCTTTCATTGCTTCACTCTGTTACAAATTCGATAAATTTCTTGATGTATATTGGCTTGATAGGGCGGCTTGCCGGGATCGGTAATGTTTGCCCATCTGATCGGATAAACACAACATGACTTGTTCCCTTTTGTCGCCACTCGATATCGTTTGCGCGCGCTACAGTTTTCAACTGATCAATCCGCCAATCGCGAGGATTGTTGCGCATCTTCTCAAGAATTTTCTCTGATTTGCTCACAAAACTATGATACTGTATACGATAGCAAAAAGCAAGCGCGGTTTTCCTTCATTCTAAACGGATTTTGATCTTCGCTCAACTTTGAAATGGCCGCCTAACGAGACTGTCGAAAAATATCTTTTTGAATGATCAAATTATACAGAAGCACAAGATGATTAAAGGGTGGGGAGCTTTCGAGGCTGTAATCTTGATCGATGCCTGGTACATTCGTCCTTCCTTCT
>JBFLVL010000009.1:0-111980 GCA_040758495.1 Chloroflexota bacterium | reverse complement strand
CGGAGAGCCGGATGAGGGAAAACTCCTGCCCTGAGCCTGTCGAAGGGTCACGTCCGGTTCGAGGTGGCAGGGGATGAAAACCAGACAGGGTAGTGGTATTGAGGCACTCTCGCAGGAAACGGAGAGCAACCGGTCTGCCACACCTACATCCAGGCGTCATCCCCTGACCCTACCAGCCGACTCGCGCTCCGTGCTCGAAATTCAGGCGAGTCTTGCCCGCACAGGTTCGGGTTAGCGACCGGGTCTTCCCAGACCCGCGCGGGCGGCTGACGCCCGCCGTTCGGGGCAGGATGAAAGGAACTGAGATGATAAAAAACACATATACTATTCCCAATTGGAAGCATAAGTTACCCATCTGGTTCATGGGCATCCTCGTCATCATCGGGACAGTGGACGAATGGTTTTTGTGGGGTTATGCCGACGCCATTCAAGCAAACATGCCAGAACTTTACAAGGCATTATTCCCTGCAACACTGCACGGTGAAATTTCTGGGATACTGGGCATCTTGATGCTGGGCGTCCCGATCATCGTCGGCTGGCTCATGCTGATGTTTGGTAAGGATGAACTCAAGTTCCGCCTGCACTGGTTTTGGACTCCCTTAGGCTTGCTGATGGCCGCCTGGGGCTGGCTGACGTACTACGGGGCTACTGCCCTGGAAGATGGGCGACTAATCACTGCGCTTAACCTGTTGTCAGCCAGTCCCGAAGTGTGGCGAAGCGCGGCGCTGGGCCTGTTGTTTGCTTTTTACGGATTAGGGTCGGCGAGACCACTGTGGTACTACTACTGGACTTGGGCATGGGCTGGCATCGTCATGCCCCTCGGCGAACTGCCCAAACTCTTCGGGGCGGCGGGGGTTCCATGGAGTCCGTATTTCGCCCCCGAACAGGCGGGAAGGTTCTGGCATTATTGGGGATTCGCCCTGCTGGATGCCTATATCCTTCCCCTGGCGCTGGTAGCATGGTATTACATTTTCCAATGGCGAAAAAGCGCGCTGGAAAAAGAGGGCGAGCGCCACGTGAAACTCTCGGCTTTCCTGGAGAGTATCGGGCTGCCATGGGTCTTGCTTCGGCGAGCAATGAAATGGCCCAGACTCTTCGGAAGGTGAGGAGCGGGCTACCCTGGCTGTAGCTGACCGGGACTTACCCCTACGGGGTACTCCACTACGTGGGACAGGCAGGTTGCCCCGAGGGTCCCCTACGGGGATGCTCCACTGCGTTCCGCGAAATATGGCGCGACTTCATAAATTCAATCATAGGCAAATCCGCGTAGGGGCTGATAACGCCCGGCTGCTGAAACCCCAGTTGGTGCGACCAATTGTCAATAAAAATGAGTAGACAGGATACGGTTGATTAAGGTAGGATTGTCTCATCTCTTACCACACTCCGGAAAGGAGCTGCAGATGAGTGAAGCAACTTTTAAAATACGTGTTTTACCTGATTTGCTTAAGTTTGGCTTCAATCAGGAAAAAGTACAGCGTACTGTAAATGAATGGCTTGTGTTTTCCTTATTTACTGATGGGTTAGTTTCATCGGGTAAAGCAGCAAAGCTGTTGGGTATAACTCGATTTGAATTTTTAGATTTATTGCGTAAGCGAGGTATTGCCTATATAGACTATTCACCTCAGGAATTAGATGAAGAGTTCGAGGCTGTTAAAACTTTGAATATAGTTGAACCCGAATGAGAGACATTTCAAATACAACACCACTCATCGGGTTAGCTTCAATAGGTAGGTTTGATCTACTTCGTCAACTATTCGGAGAGCTAATTATTCCCAAAGCGGTATTTGAGGAAGTTGTTATGTCTGGGCGAGAAGAAGGGGGAGCGAAAGGAGAAGTATCATCAGCAGGCTGGATAAAAGTAGTCTCAGTTGAAGATCAATTGGCTGTTGAAGTTTTATTAGATGAATTAGATCGAGGAGAAGCTGAAGTTATAGTACTTGCGCGAGAAACAAATGCTGACTGGGTATTGATGGATGAGAAAAAGGGGCGACGGAAAATTACTCAGTTGGGAATGAGAAAGATCGGAACAGTTGGCATCTTGTTAAAAGCAAAAGAAGCAGGGTTGATAGAATCTGTAGGTGGTGAGCTAGACCAATTAAGGGAGAAGGGATTTAGTATCAGTCAATACGTGGTTGATCGTGTATTGCATCAAGCTGACGAGAAATAACGTAACAAGCAATGGTTAACACAAATCCACTTACAGCAAGTTGGGCTTACCCACGCGGGGAACCCCACTGCGTGGGACAGGCAGGTCACTGGGAGGGTCTTCCGTGTTATAGGGAGAGATTTGCAGAGTTTGGTTGGGATCGAGCAACCCTTGTAGGTAAAATATGCAACGGGTGAAAAAACCGGTCGGCGGCTTGAAATAATTTTTAGAAAGAGGTTGTTGACATGATTAATAGTACAATAGGGTTGCGTCTGGGATGAGTCGCCAAGCGTCTCGTGATGAGGCTTTTAGCCTCAACCCCAGTCGCTTTTTTTAACAACCCGCAAGAAGGAGAAATTTCATGTATCTGTGTTACATTGATGAATCTGGCACATCAGATATTCCTGGAAGTACTTCCTATTTTTATTCTTGCTGGTTTGTCTGTGCCGATAAATGTGTAGTGCACCCCTAATCTTGGACAAAGAGGATAATGAAGTATCATAGTGCAAGGTACAGAAGGAGTAAGTGATGAGTGCTAAGTTTGTAGCCTACCAGTACGTTCCTCTGGGCTTTGAGATGCTGATCAACGATCCTGACATCGAAACGGGCAGAGTCTGGAATCTCTGGATAGCGCTGTCAGCATGGAATACATGGCGGCGTAGTCTTCTCGCTGCCAGGCATCCAGGTAGGTGCGAGCAGAGATCTCGGCATCCGGAGCGCGCGTCGTGTTCACGGCTAGCTCAGGCAGCGTCGCCGCCGAGGAAGGAGAGTTGACGACGTTGTTCCCAGACGTTACGGTACAAGCGACGGCTAGAATGAGCGACACGCTTGCCCATCTGGTGAGTTTCATATTTCTCCTTGTATGACTGCACGATATACCAGACATGTGCCCTGATCTGATCCCTGACAAGCCCCCGCTCCCTCGCCTTGCAGATGAACACCGAATTGGCACAGCATCCGTTTGAGATGACAAATGGGCAACCCCATGACATTTGCGTAGCAGCCTGTTATCTCTTCTACGGGGTGAAATCCCTTATGTTGAATGGCATACGCGCCGGTTTTGTCGAAGGGATCCCCGGTGGCAATATATGCCTCCATCTCATCTTCGCTATAAGCGCGCATGGGGACATCGGTGAGACAGATATCGGAATGGAGAATTTTATCGTCTTTGCTGAATACGGCCAGTGCGGTATACACTTGATGGGTGTGCCCTCGCAGTTGACGCAGGATCTGCCTGGCTTCATCAGCATCAATGGGTTTTCCCAGGATTTGATCCTGGTCACTGACAGTAGTATCCACGGCGATCACAAGCGCCCCCGGATTGACCTGCTCAGCGATTGCTCGTGCCTTGCTCACAGCCATCCGCAAGACATACTCCATGGCCTTCTCGCTGGGGAAGGGGTCTTCGCTGATTACCGCAGGTTGAACGCTGAATTCGCAGCCCAGAAGAGCGAGTAGCTGTTTCCGGCGTGGCGAATTGGAGGCCAGAACCAGAATCGTATTCTCCAATGGGTTGGGCGTTTTTCTCGTCCAACCCCCAAAATCCAGTTATTTTAACACACCTCATTCCTGGAGAGCTTCCCCGCAAAGTGTTGCTGAACATTTTACTGCTGAATTGCGCAGTCAAAAGGCTTGTATTCGGCCTGATACCGTCCGAAAGCGCCTCTCAAATCCAAGTATTGAAAACCCTTTTCGCGAGGGAGAGATTCTGCTCTTGCTTTGTATAATTGGGGCATAGATAATCGTACTGCAAAAACAACTTGTGCGAGTGGCGAATCGGCATAAAGATGAAGAAAGGAAAGGCTCATGCAGCAGTTGAAAGAACGCATTTTACGTGATGGTCAAAACCTTGGAGGCGGCATCCTTAAAGTGGATGGGTTTATCAACCATCAGGTTGATCCGCAATTGATGGATGCTTGCGGCCGGGAACTGGCCAGGCGTTTCCAGGGTGTGGGGGCAACGAAGGTGCTCACCGCGGAGATCTCCGGCATCGCTCCCGCTTTGATGACAGCCTTGTATCTCGGGCTGCCGGTGGTCTACGCGCGCAAGACCAAGCCGATTACCATGCCCGATCAGGTTTTCCTCACCCTGGCGCCTTCCCATACAAAAGGTCGCACTGTGGAGTTGATTGTCTCGCCGGAGTATCTGGCTGGCGGCGAGCGCGTGCTAATTATTGACGATTTCCTTGCCTCCGGAGCGACCATCTTAGGTTTGGTACGGCTAGCGAAAACAGCAGGGGCAGTGATCGTGGGTATCGGCACGCTGATCGAAAAAACATTCGAAGGGGGCCGAGAGGCGCTGACTCCTCTTGACGTGTCTATCGAAGCTCTGGCACGCGTCCGGTCTATGGAAGGCGATAAGATCACCTTCGAAGAGGACCGACTATGACCGATGCAGTTGCGATTCTCGATTTCGGTTCACAATATGCCCAGCTCATTGCCCGCCGCGTGCGTGAAGCTCAGGTGTACTGTGAACTCTTCCCCTGGCATGCTCCACAAGAGACCGTGATGGCACTCCAGCCGAAAGGGTTCATCTTGTCCGGGGGGCCGGCTTCAGTCTATGAAACGGGAGCGCCTCAAATTCCGGACTACGTATTCGATGCCAGGTTGCCAATCCTAGGAATTTGCTATGGAATGCAGGCGTTGGCGCACGCGCTTGGTGGGCGAGTCAGTCCAGCCGTGGAACGAGAATATGGCCTAGCGCAGTTGCAAACAGTGCTGGACAACACATTGATCCGTACAGGCTCACAGCCGGTATGGATGTCGCACGGTGACCGCATCGAGCAGCCACCTCCAGGGTTCGTCCCCATCGCCCGGACAGACAATTCTCCCATTGCCGCCATCGCTGATCTGGAGAACAATCGCTTCGGAGTGCAGTTTCATCCAGAAGTGCATCATACACCGCAAGGCGCGGAGATGCTGCGATGTTTTGTAGTTGAAGTGTGTGATGCAAAGCCGGAATGGACGCCAGATTCCATCATCGCGCAGAGCGTGAGGCAAATTCAAAAGCAAGTGGGGGGTGAACGCATCCTGGCGGCCGTGAGCGGCGGCGTGGATTCGAGTGTGGCGGCGGCTCTGGTGCACCGCGCGGTGGGCGAGCAGTTGGTAGCCGTGTTTGTGGATACTGGGCTACTGCGCCAGGGCGAACGAGCACAAGTGGAGGATGTCTTCCGTCGTAACCTCGGTACCCGGCTGCAAGTCGTAGATGCCGTGGGTGAATTCATGGAAGCCCTGCGCGGGTTGACCGATCCTGAGCAGAAGCGCGCCATTATCGGAGAGCTATTTATCCGCCTCTTCGAGAACCTTGCCCGGTCGTTGGGCACGCCGCGCTACCTCGTACAGGGCACCATTTACCCCGACATCGTGGAGTCGAGCGCGCCTGACCGCGCGCAGGCTGCCCGCATCAAGACACACCACAACGTGGGCGGCATACCGCTGGATATGCGCTTTGAGCTGGTGGAACCGTTGCGCTATTTGTTCAAAGATGAGGTGCGTTTCGTCGGCGAGGCGTTGGGGCTTCCTCCTGAGCTCGTTTGGCGGCAGCCCTTTCCCGGTCCGGGGTTGGCCGTGCGCTGCCTGGGAGAGGTCACACTTGAGAGATTGGCGCGCCTGCGCGCTGCGGATACCATCTTCCAACAGGAATTGTCCGCTGCCGATCTGCTAAAGGTCGCCGTTGAGGATAGCCAACTGCGTGGTACAGCGCAAGCCTTCGCTATTCTGCTCCCCGTGCGGTCTGTCGGTGTGATGGGGGATCAACGCACCTATCAGGAGACAGTCGCATTGCGCGCTGTGACCACTGAAGATTTCATGACCGCGGATTGGGCGCGCCTCCCACATGAGCTTTTGGCGCGAGTCGCCAACCGAATCGTCAACGAGGTGAACGGGGTGAACCGCGTCGTGTATGATATCACCAGCAAGCCCCCTGGAACCATTGAATGGGAGTAACATCACAGGAGGAACCACATGAACTTCGATGAGTTGTTTCGCAGCGCGTGTAAAATCATTTGGAAGCATAAAGTCTTATGGATTTTCGGAATCCCGGCCAGTTGTGGCAGCCAGGGAAGTAGCAGCGGAATCAATTATTCCTTTCGCGGTGGGAGGAGAGAACTTCCAGACATTGATCGTTACTTCTTTCAGTTTCAGCGTGTATTCGAAAGATTATCAGACGAGCAGATTACTCTCATTCTAAGCGTTACGCGCCAGTTTCGGGTGCGTAACGCTTTTTCGTGAATAGTATAGGGCCTGAGGTACGTACGGCAATCCTGTCAAGCCTCCTTCGACTGCCGCTTCGGCTTCGCTCAGCGTCTGCTCAGGATGAATAATCACCCTGAGCGGAGTGCCGATAGGCACGTAGTCGAAGGGCCTGCCCTGAGAGAAGTCGAAGGGTGCAGTGGACGATGCGTAACCTGGGGTATGAGGTACGAACGGCTGTTCCGTCAAGCCTCCTTCGACTGCCGCTTTGGCTTCGCTCAGCGTCTGCTCACCTGTGCCTGCTGCACTGGTGTTGGCAGGATGGATAACTATCCACCCTTGGGTATGTTTGTGTGGTATAAACGGTTTTTGGTTATCCCAGCGACCCTTTATATAAGCAATCATGAAGAGGCCTTCACCGTGACAACCGCACTTTACCTATTTTTAGTAGCCCTGGGCGTAGTGTTCGTCTGGTGGTTGGTCAGCCTGATCTGGGGGAAACCCTGGAGCATTAACCACTTCTACGCACGCGTTTTCCTGGATGTGTTATTCGATAATCCGGAGATAATGACTTCCCTCGGCATACTGGAGCGGATGGGCATCCACTGGCACAATGCAAAGTTAACGGACGCCTCGGATGCCCATGAGGTCAAACTGCTCAAGAAAGCCCGTCGCGATCTGGAAATGTTGCGCAGTTATGACCGCCAGCGTCAGAACCAGTCTCAGTTGTTATCTACCGACATTCTGGATTGGTTCATAGATGACCAGGTGCGCGGTGAGCCTTATCGTCACCATGATTACCCGCTCAACCAGATGTTCGGGGTTCAATCCGAGTTGCCAAACTTCATGATGACCATCCATCCGCTCAACAGTAGGCTTGAGGCCCGCAATTACATTCGGCGGCTGAGCAAGTTCAGTGTCAAGTTGGATCAGGTGTTAGAGGGTTTAAAAATCCGCGAGAGCAAGGGTTGCCTCCCACCCCACTTGGTCGTACAGCATGTATTGAATGAGATGAAGGCTTTTATCAGTTCACCGGTGCGTGAAAATCCGCTATATACGGTTTTTAAGGACAAAACGGCCAAGCTCAAGCTAAATCCCAGGGTACAGGATAAACTGCTAAAGGCGGTTGAAGTTGAGATTGAATGTATGGTTTACCCCGCTTATCAAAAACTGATTGACTACTTTGTTGAACTCGAGCCTAGGGTTACTACCAATCATGGCGTTTGGAATCTCCCCAATGGAGAGGCTTACTACACCTATTGTCTGCGCAGCAGTACTTCGACGGACCTGTCCCCCGAACAGGTGCATGAAATTGGTTTGAAAGAAGTGGAACGAATTGAAGCCGAGATGACTGCCATACTTGAAGGCCTGGGTTACGTGGGGGTAAATCCTGTGAAGCAGTTGCACGCTTTAACCCAGGAAGAATGTTTTATGTACCCCAATGATGAAAAGGGCCGCGCCGAGTGTCTCGCTGATTACCAACGTATCCTTGAGCATATTGATCAAACACTCGACGAGGTGTTCGAAGTACGGCCGAAAGCCGGTCTCCAGGTCGAGCGTGTACCCGAATTCCGCGAAAAGACGATGGCTGGTGCGTATTATCAACCTCCCGATCTGGGTGGCTCACGACCGGGTGTTTTTTATGTTAACTTACGGGACATGGAAGAAATCCCTAAATTTGGCATGAAGACTCTGGCTTATCACGAGGGCATCCCTGGTCATCACTTTCAGATTGCCATTGCCCAGGAGTTGCGCGGGGTACCTTTCTTCCGGAGATTGATCCCGTTTGTGGCCTATGCCGAGGGTTGGGCGTTGTATGCTGAGAAGCTGGCGCAAGAATATGGGGTCTATAAGGATGATCCTTTCAGCCAATTGGGTTATTTTGATTCTGAGCTCTTCCGGGCTGTACGGTTAGTGGTTGATACGGGTATCCATTACAAACGCTGGACACGTGAACAGGCCATTGAGTACATGCGGGAACACAGTGGGATAACGCAAGAAAGCGTCGTCAGCGAGGTGGAGCGCTATTTCGTTATGCCTGGTCAGGCTTGTGCGTATAAAATTGGGGAGATAAAGATCCTGGAACTGCGCGACAAAGCTCGCAGGGAATTGGGTGAACGATTTGACCTGCGCAAGTTCCATAACGTAGTATTGAGGAATGGTTCCATGCCCCTTACCGTCTTGGAGCAGGTGGTGGATGAGTATATCCAGACGGAAAAGGTCTAAAGAACTATTCGATCATATCCAGCATTTCTTCTTCGATGTTGGTGAGGGGTAATCCGGGCAATTCCACAGCTTGGCACAAGTGTTCTAAATATCAAGAGGGAAGGAGAATGATTGGGAGGGGGTTGGCGCGTTATGGCTCGGGGGTGAAATCCACCTTCGGGGTAGGTGGCAAGCTGAGATCCATTCCGTAGCGCCCCTGGAAGGTGAAATAAGCAACATGGCCGGCGACAATCTCGATCTCGGCGCGGTAATTGATTCCCACATAAGGAATTCGTAAGGAGTACTTTCCCGCAGGCAGGTCGCTGATGACCAGATTTTCCTGGTAGTATGGATCGCTGTTGGTAGTGTTGCTGCCATAGGAGTTTACCCACCAGACTTCTTCGGTCTCCAGGTTTACTAGATAGACAATTTGACCAGGAATCAATTGGGCGTACGTGTTCATCACCCGTCCTACCAGGATGCCCCATCCCTGTGGAGGGACGAGCCAGAGTTCCGGGTTGCGAGTGTTGAAATAAGCATTTTCCCCCACCCGGACTTCGAAGTGCAAATGTGGACCCGTAGAGTGGCCTGTATTCCCAACCAGACCAAGAGGCGTGCCGGTTACTACACGTTGCCCAACCAGGACGTTGCTGCTTTGCAGGTGGGCATAGATGGTGTACAGACGCTGCCCCTGGTATCCAAAGTCATGCTGGATGGCAACCGCCAGCCCGTAGGGGTCGTCGTCTCTTTGATAACTGTAGTACAGACCGTAACCCGACCAGACCACTTTGCCCGGACCGACAGCTAATACCTCAGTTCCGGGAGGTGCGGGAATGTCTATGCCAGTGTGAATGAGGTCGCCAAAGAAGATACCGCCGTAACGGTAATCTGGTACCGGCGCGTTGACCTCGTTAGCGGCAATAGGTCGGGCGAAAAGGAAGTGGTCATAAGGAGTGGGTGCCCAGGGGATGGGGTATAAGGGAGGTCGCCAATCATTGACCAGGGTGGGAGGTTCGATAGGTTGAATCTGGTTGAGGATCAGGTCTGCGGGGGGAACTGTAGGGGAAGGTGAGGCGGTTACCGATAGCGTGGTGGTAACATTTCCAACCAGGTATACGGCTGATGGAGTGGGTGGAGGGGTTGAAGATGCCGTAGGAGTATCGGAGGGTACGCTGGTTGTGGGAATTACCTGCGTTGAGTCTGGCAGCATTCCCATCCACACCTGACAGCTTGTGAGCAGAAGGCCCAATATAGCTAAAACAATCAACGGGTTGAGGGGTGTTCTCACGGTGTGGGAGAGGGAGTGAAGGAGGGTATAGGAGTGGGGGTGATCAGCACTTCGGGTGGGAGGAGTTCCTGCATGGCAGTGTTCCAGTCCAAACCGTCCCGCAGGACGAATTCGTTGAAGCGGGCTCCCGGATAGAAGCTGTGCCAGTTGGGCAGAGCGGGAAGCCGTTCCCAATCATAGGCACGCGCCAGCGTGGTTATGTCTACCCAATATCCAGATGGAATTTCCGTGGAAAGAGCTCCACCAGCTTCGTAAGCATCGAGGTCCCCGCTGTATCGGGCGTTGAAGTTCCAGGGTAGAGCGGTGAGAGGGCGTCCCTGGCTACCGTCTTGCAGGCGGGTGCGTAGGTAAAGCCGCCAGTATGTTTGCGTGCCGAAATCTTCGCGCCCTACCACCAACCAACCAGCGTCCAGGGCCAAGGGATTAACCGCAAAAGCGCGCCCTGTGTAGAGCCAGTCGTTGCCCATTCCTGGAGGTAGCGGAGAGGTGAACGGTACATAGGCGTTTTCCAGGGTACTGAGGTAATCCCAACCAACTTGGGCTGCTAGAGTAGACCGCAAGGCGATGAAAGCTTCGTCCACGCGATCGTTCATCAGTGGGTAAGGGGCCTGCACATCCAGCAGGGGAACTGCACGCAACCTGCCTGGAGGTAGGTCCGGCGCGTGGGTGAGCGCAGGTATCCAGAGGGGCGTAGCTGTAGTTTCTATGTTGAGGGTTAGCGAATGGAGAAATGTTGCCGAGGGGTCCACAGCTCCCCAGGTCAGGCCTTCCAGGTTGCCCGTTAGGGGCACAGCGGGTATAGACAAATCCCCACTGGAAGAGGAGTAGCCACTCAGAAAGTGCTGGTTGGGCATGGTTACGCTGGTGAGGATTGTCTGACCGTCCGGGCTCCACGCAGGCCAGGTTCCACTCCCCAGCAGGCGTGGTTTCTGGTCGGGATTTTGGCTGTCCCAGATGACGATCTGCTGTACCCCGTCGGCTTGCTGGCTCCAGGCAAGGTATCGTCCGTCGGGGGGCCAGGTGGGGTGCGATTCTTGACCCAGGGGCGTATGGCTGAGGTTGAGGTAACCTCCCTCGCCTCCTGTATCCAGGTCTGCTAACCAGACATCCATCTGACCATCCCGGTTTGAAACGAAGGCGATCTGCCGACCGGAAGGGGACCAGGCAGGGGCAAAATCCGCAGAGGGGTTAAAGGTCAGTTGGATGGGGTCACCTTCGCCATTCGAATTGAGGATCCATATTTCCAGGTTGTTCTCCAAGTAGGCTTCGCAGGCTATCCACAACCCATCCGGTGACCAGGTTGGGTTGCCTATGTAGTGTGGCGTGTTGGTGAGGCGGGATGTAGACCCGCTGGTCAGGTCGAGGAGGTAGAGGTCCCATTTTCCTTCTCGATTGGAGGCGAAAGCGAGTTTGGTGCCCTGGGGGCTGAGGGCGGGGTGAATGTCGTCCCACTGGTTGCGGGGGAGGTGGCCTATGGTTTGGAGAGGAGGTTGAAAGGCGTAGATATGTGCATAGCCGTTATCATACACTGAGGCGAAAAGGACTTCGTTGAACGTAGTTTCTGTTTCTTGGAGTGTCGCGGTGGGGTCTTGTGGGATGGAAGTGGCAGTAGATGTAGCCGTGGAGGTGGCTGTCAGGGTGGGGGGAATAGAAGTCTGTGTGGCTTCCGCAGTTTCTTGTGTGTTTACAACATTAGGGGGAATTTGGGAAAGGCGTAATTGAATCAGCGGCCAGGCAAGAACTCCAAGGATGATTAGATTAATAATCAGAAGTAGAGCACAACCCCCAGTTGTAAGCGTAACCCCTCCGCGCCTTCTGGGAAGCCTGTTTTCACGTTCAGACCTGTTTGGTGTCTCGGAGGGTTTATAGTTCCACATCTTCTTCTCGCAAAAGGTCACTCCATGCGTTCGAAACCCATGCTGTACAGGTGGTGGTAGAGGCCACCCAGAGCGAGGAGTTCCCGGTGAGTACCCTGCTCTACAACCTGTCCCTGATCAATGACCAGAATGCGGTCAGCATTGACAATCGTTGAGAGACGATGAGCAATCACGAACGATGTTCTACCCTGCAAGAGGCGTGCCAGTGCTTCCTGAATGAGGATTTCTGTTTGGGTATCTACACTGGATGTAGCTTCGTCTAGGATGAGCAGACGGGGATCGGCTAGTAGGGCACGAGCGAAGGAGATCAACTGCCGTTGCCCCATAGAAAGCAGTACACCTCCTTCTTCGACGGATGTATCATACCCTTTTCGAAGCTTGGCGATGAACTCATGGGCATTGACCGCTCTGGCAGCCCGTTCAACTTCCTCATCGGTCGCATCCAGCCTTCCAAATCGAATATTTTCGATCACGGAGCCAGAGAACAGGAAAGGGTCCTGCAAAACAACACCCATCTGACGTCGCAGGCTCCTTTGAGTAATTTGCCGCAGGTCGTAACCGTCTACCAATACCCGTCCTTCTGTCGGGTCGTGGAAGCGGCTGAGCAGTTTGATCAGGGTTGTCTTTCCTGCGCCTGTTTCCCCAACCAGGGCGATAGTCTCACCAGGGTTAACCTGGATGTTGATGTTTTCTAGCACGGGTGTGGGGTCATCGGGATATGTGAAAGAGACGTTTTCAAATACTACCTCACCGCGTATGGATGGCAGTTCAGCCGCATCTGGAACATCTTTAACTTCAGGTGGGGTATCGAGCAAGGCGAAGATGCGTTCCCCACTGGCCATGGTGGACTGGAACTGGTTGTACCTCTGGCTCAGGCTACGTATGGGGTTGAAAAAATTATCAATGTACAGGACAAATGCTACCAGTACACCGGGTGTAATTTGCTCACCCAAAACAGCCGTGCCTCCTAACCAGATGACCAGGGCAGTTGCAATCGTACCTAAAATGTCTATGGTGGGGAAAAAGGTAGCGGCTATTTTTGCTGCCTGGAGATTGGTGTTCAGGTTGTGCAGGTTAACTTCCTGACGGAAGGTCTGGTAGTTTAACTCCTCCCTGGAAAAGGCCTGCACCACGCGTACTCCGTTGATGTTCTCAGCGAGCACAGAGTTTACCCAACTGATGGCAGCTCTAACCTGACGGTAACTATCGCGAGCCTTGTTACGGAAAATTGCGGTAGCCACTCCCATTAAAGGCAGAACAGTGAAGGTGAGCAGCGAGAGCCGAACGTTCATGCTCAACATGGCTATGACGATTGCGACCAGCGTGAAGACATCCCGAGCCACCGCCAGGAGAGCCCAGGTGAGGAACTGGCGAACCACGGTCACATCGTTTATTACCCGGGAGATGACTCTCCCCACTCCATAATGGCTAAAGAATGTCAGAGATAGGTCCTGAATGTGTTTGAATAGGCTATCTCGCAGATCGTAGATAATGGATTGGCCCACGTGCGCCATGAGATTCACCCGAAAATATGTAACCAGCCATTGAAGACCTGCCAGCAGGAGGTAGAGCAGTATGGCCGTGCGCAATGTGGGTAGGGAGCGCGCCCCCAAGCCCTCATCCAGAGCTATTTTTACCAGATACGGTCCTGCCACACTGGCCGCTGACCCGGTCAACATGAGCAGAAGGGCGAGAAGGAATTGATGCCAGTAGGGGCGTACGAAGGTTGCCAGTCTTCTGGATACTTCGGGATCGTAGCCCTTACCAATGACCTCCTCTCTGGTAAATGTTGGGGGTGGTGTCTTCTTTTGGCTCATGATTGGTTATTCTAACAATTTACATCCTGTGACCATTACATCCATCTTAGCCATTTAGGTGAATGGCTTTTCAACCGACCGTGGACGCGTTTGCCCCACCCGAGTGGGAAACCATCAACGGTGATCATTACCCAACCCTCGGGTCCTTGGTTGGGTATTACTTCACCGCGTATAAACTTCATAACGGATGGGTCATCTGCCCTCCATGCAAGCGTATGCCTGGCATCCGATGGTTCGAGAGCTAGAGCCAGGGCATGTGCGGGTTCGAAACGGTTTTTTTTCACCGTTCCGAGCCACCAGCCCCAATGCACAACCTTCAGACCAGTCAGATCCGCCCCTCCTTCCGATTGGGCGAACAGACGATTCCCCCGCAAGTGAACTCCAGGGAGATCCAGTAGCGAAAACGTAAGGGTTGAGTGGCTAAACCGGTCAAGTAGCGTTCGCATTTCATCGGATAGGCTGAATAACGAGTGGAGCGTTCTTCTGGCTGACTGCTCGTTTACCCCTGGTTCACGCTTCTGAAGCAGGGCGATAAAATGACCTTCGCCGGGTATTTTATGCGGCCATAATCGAATTGTCCTGGCCAGTTCAGGTCGCCCATTTGCTCCCAACCATTCTGGATGGCCTGGTTCAAATCCTGGGAACCTCTGGGGTGTAATCAGCACGAAGTTTGGGTGAGCATGTAGAAAGCGGTTTACTGTGCCTTCATTTTCTTCCGGGTTGAACGTGCAGGTGGCGTATGCCAGATACCCCCCTGGGCGAACTAACCGCGCGGCGTGATAAAGTATCTCCTCTTGTCGGTGAGCACAGGTTTGGACCAATTGAGGTCGCCACTCTGCTCGTGAGGGCGGGTCTTTACGAAACATACCCTCACCAGAGCAGGGGGCATCTACCAGGACGCGGTCGAAGAATGCACCAAAATGTGCTGCCAGGCGTTCTGGGTATTCATTCAGGATGACGACGTTCTGTGCACCCCACCGTTCCAGGTTGTTTGCCAGGTCGTAAACCCGTTGTGGATGGACATCATTAGCCACCAGCCAACCCTTTCCTGCTATCCTCGAAGCGATATGAGAGGTCTTTCCTCCGGGGGCGGCTGCCAGGTCCAGGATTCGCTCACCAGGCTGAGGTTCCAGTATGGTCACCACTGCCATCGCCGAAGGATCTTGTAAATAATACAAACCGGCAGCATGATAGGGATGTTTCCCCGGACGGGATTCATCTTTTACCAGGAATCCCTCCTGTATCCAGGGAATTTTCTGCAAATCAAAAGGGGATATCTTGGTGAAATCTTCTGTTGAAATTTTGACCGTGTTCACGCGCAGCCCAATTGATGCTGGTGATTCATAATGTTCTAGGAACTGAGGATATGCTTCTCCTAGTAATAACTGCATGCGATTAAGGAAAGCCACAGGTAAATTAGGGGGGATTTGAGCCCCATATTTTTCGGTGGATGAACCAGGTTTATGCGTGCTCATGTTCTCAGAGCTTCTCTCTCAACCTGAACCTTTTCCTGATCCCGAAGTTGAAGGTCGTAAATTTGACGGTAGAGGCCGTCCTGGCGAAGAAGTACATCGTGGGTACCTCTTTCGATAATCCGACCCTCATCCATCACGATGATCAGGTCAGCTCGTTTTACGGTTGAAAGGCGTTGGGCAATAACGAAGGTTGTGCGCCCTTCCATAAGATGGACCAAGGCCTGTTGAATCTGATATTCGGTTTCCGTATCCACGCTGGAAGTGGCGTCGTCGAGGATGAGGATGCGTGGATCCATAAGCAGGGCGCGGGCGATAGCCACGCGCTGACGCTGACCTCCGGAGAGGGTGATGCCGCGTTCCCCTACTATAGTGTCATATCCGTTGGAAAAGCTGGTGATAAATTCGTGGGCTTCAGCGGCTGTGGCTGCTGCGATAATATCTTTCTCATCCGCCTCGGGTCGGCCATAGGCAATATTCTCTTTAATCGTAGCGGAGAAGAGCAGGGAGGTTTGCAGCACGATGCCTATTTGTTTCCTCAACGAGACCAGGTCAACCTCCCGGACATTGCGCCCGTCAATCCGCACACTGCCTTGATGGCAGTCATAGAACCGAGGTATGAGATTGACCAGGGTCGTCTTGCCGGATCCGGTGGGGCCAATCAGAGCGATAATTTGCTTCGGTTCTACCTTCAGATTGATGTCCCGAAGCGCGTATTTTTCCTCATTAAGGTATTTAAATGAGACGTTGTGAAACTCAACATATCCGCTTAATTCCGGCAAGGCGATAGAGTCTGGTGGTGATTGGATATCGGGTTTCACGTTGAGCAATTCCCAGATACGTTTCGTTCCCGCGGCTGCTTCTCCGGCTGAGTTGACCAACCAGGCCAGTTGTTGTACAGGTTGGGCCAAAAGGAGCATATAGCTGTTGAAAGCTACAACCTCCCCCAGGGTCATATCCCCGTGGAGTACGCTCTGGCCGCCAAACCAGATGATCAATATCGTGCTCAGGGTGATCAACAGGGCTGTGGTTGGCATTACCCGCGACCACTCACGGATCACAGTGATGCGTGCGTCGTAGAGTTCACGATTGGCAGTGTCGAAACGTTTGATCTCGTATGGTTCGCGAGCGAAAGCACGCACGACCTGCGCTCCGATGACATTTTCCTGAAGGCGGGTGGAAAGTTCTCCTAACGTATAGTCAACACGATAGAACATAGGGCTTACTTTTTGTCCAAATCGTATAGTGGCGAAAAACAGGGGGATGATAGGGAGAAGGGCAATGGCCGCCAGTTGAGTGTTTTCGATGAGCAGAATAGTGATAATGCTTATAGCCAGGATGCTCATGTGCAGTAACTCAACTACTCCTGAGCCAGTGAATTGTTGAATAGATCGTACATCCTCGATACAGCGGCTGATGAGTTGTCCCGATTGGGTATGGTCGTGATAGCTGAATGAGAGGTGTTGGATGTGGTTGTATAAGTGGTTTCGGACATCATAAGCTACATGGTGAGAGATCCATTCGCTCGTGTATTGCCGGATGAAAGTTAACCCTGCCTGCACCACACCCAGTCCAAGTATCACCGCTGCGGATACCAGCAAATATCGAGCTTTGCCCTGACCAAGTCCGATATCAATTACCTGGCGGATAATGTTGGGTAATACTAACTGCACCGCGGTAATACCCAATAATGTCAGCAAAGCCAGGGTTACCTGGGGCCAATATTTTTGTAAGTATTTCCGTAATTTCCAGAGAACTCTCATGAGGACCTGTGGGGGATGATAACAGAGGTTAGGGGTTAGGTGCAACCTTGATGGTTGTTTGTGTTTCAGTCGGGGGTGAGGAGGGAGTAGTTTGTAGGGTGAGGTTGTACAAGGTGGAAAGCCGGGGTTTTATTCTCTAAGGGGAGTTATTCATCAAATAAAAAGGTCGATTCGGCATAATAGCGTACTTTTTTACTGCATAAGCGTTCATGCAACCATTCATCCAGGTCTTTGTTTTTTTCTTCCAAGGAGAGGCTATCGGCTAACTTCTCAAGAGGATAATTAACCTGGAGCACTCTGGGGGATACGATAAAGCGGGTAACACCTGGGGGAAGTAAAAGCCCCCGATTGACGATATGCAGTATCTCCTCGATATCAAAGCGGGGGAAAAGGACGAGACCCTTCATCTCAGGATAGGTCTCCATGATTGTATGAATGTCGGAGAGGTATGTCCGTTCCACACAGGCCTGGCAATAGTAACTATTGACCACTCTGAACAAAATCTCCACGCACTCCTCCAGATTTTCTGAGAGTGGGTGAACAGAATACATATTTTTTTCAACGGTGTGGATAAGTGCAACTGCCTTCCTGTTAGATAAATCCTGATACCCCCTCTCTGGTTTACAGGGGATCAGTTTTGTACGAGGAACACTATGGATACATTCGTGCAAATTTTTTCCGCTGAGTTCAACGATAACATGATTCCAGCTATTCAAGCTCAGATTGGGGTTGTTGTGCTCTACAACCTGGACGAGGATGTGGGGCATCCCCATTTGTTGGAAGGCGTTTAATCGGTTAGCGCCGTCCAAGATTGCATGTAGTCCAAATGCGTCCGGGATGGGGGTGACGATGGGAGGGTTGCGTAATACGCCAGTTGAACGGAAATTTTCGATGAGAGAAGGGGTGCGCTGGTCGTCGTGTATTTCGTGGAAGCGGAGTTTATCAACTGGGAGGATAGCGAGTTTGGGGATTTTCTGCATCATGGGATCGGCTTCTCCTCTCTGCTGAAGGGGGTGAAGATATTAGGTGCGCAATGAAAAGCTGGAGATATGAAAGTGAACCTGATCTTTTCACCCGGTTTTTGGATAGGTTGGAAACCACATAAGTATGGAGACTCTGAGGAAGCAAATTTGGTGGTAAGTGGGCTACATTAATAGCATCTCGAAGTCGTGACTAAATTATATTTCGACTGAGAGGTAACCACAAGCAGGATTTTATAGGGGCAGGGCGAACTCAGATAAGGTCAGGTAGCAAACGTGGAATTAAAAGAACATGCAGGCATCGTGCCTGCATGCTCTTCTCCTAAGGGTTCGGGTAGCGGAAACAAATAGAAGGAATTATTTAAAGGTTAGATACCGACCATATAAGCAATGCCAATAGTACCGGGGCCTGTATGTGTACCGACGACTGGACTGACTTCAGAGAAGATATATTCGTCAGCGGAGATACGTGTTTTTATCTCCTTCTGGAGGAATTCAGCGGTGTCTGGGTCGTTGGCGTGTAGAGTAGCTATATGGATGGGAGATTGGTTTTTTGTGTTCTCTTCAACCAGTTCGAGGAGGCGTTGGAGGGCTTTTTTGCGTGTGCGCACCTTTTCGAGTGGTTCCACTCTTCCGTCCCTCAACTCAAGGATGGGTTTGATGTTTAGAGCAGTGCCGAGTAGACGTGAGGCTCCTCCAATTCTACCTCCGCGGTGTAGAAATTCTAGTGTATCCACGGCGAAGACAACACCCGTATGATCAATAGCTTTTTCTGCCGCAGCTTTGCACTCCAATAAACTGGCACCCTTCTCAGCCGCCCGGGCAGCGGCCAGTACGATGAACCCCAAGGCCATGGCACAACTACGGGAATCCACAATCTCGATAGGAGCATCGGGGAAGAATTCCTTTGCCTGTAAGGCAGAAGCCACTGTTCCGGAGAGGGCAGTGGAGATCAGGACAGCTAGAATTTCTTTCCCAGAATCCAGGAGTTCAGAGAATGTATCTTTAAAATGAGCGGGTGTTGCTTGTGATGAGGAGGGCATAATGTCAGCTTTTTCCAGGCGGTTGTAAAACTCTTCAGGTGAAATATCTACACCGTCCAGATAGGTTTTATCTCCCCAGATCAATATCTGTGGGATCACTTTTATCTTGTATTTATTCACAAGCTCTGGTGGAATATAAGCGGTGCTATCGGTAACTAGGACTACTTTAGACATAGGTTTTCTCCTTTTTATAATTTATAAATGTGTGTTCACAGAGGGTATGTCTTGTTGTAGGATTCTCTTGGGTTTTTGAAATGGTTATTGAATAATTAGGATTCCTGATTCTCGAAAAAAGGTGAGAAACGCAGTCTGTGTTGGGCAGACAACTCAAACTGTTTAACCCCATAATTCCGCTTAGAGTTACGGCCGATTCCATTAACCCAGGGGATGTCAAATTCGCTGAACAACAAAGCAGCTTTACTGGCCTTGACCGCTCATCAACTACAAGCTACAATCCTGCCTCACGCATGACCAGATTAAAGACAGGGAAGAAAGTTAGACGGGATTCCTTTCGTGTTTGAAAACCTCACAGAACGGTTCGATACCATCTTCCAACAACTTCGTCGTAGGGGCAAACTTTCAACTGCCGATGTTGACAGCGCCATGCGAGAAGTACGGCTTGCTCTGTTGGAAGCAGATGTGCATTACAGCGTGGTCAAAGATTTTGTGGCCCGTGTTCGGGAAAGGGCTGTAGGAGTTGAGCTTGCCAGGGCTATTACTCCTGGTCAGCAAGTGATCAAGATTGTCCATGAGGAATTGATCGCCACACTGGGAAATCCGGTTCCCTTGATTACGGCAGTGCTCCGACCTGTGGTGATCATGTTGGTCGGGTTACAGGGTTCAGGGAAAACAACCACAGCGGCAAAACTGGCTCGATTATTACAGTCGGACGGTGAGCGGGTCCTACTTGTGGCTGCTGATCCTTACCGACCAGCAGCTTCCGATCAATTGCAGGTGTTGGGAGAGCGTATCAACGTTCCGGTTTTCGTAAGGACAGACCTGGAACCGCCTGAGTTGGTAAAACGGGCTTATGAGTTAGCCCTTCGGCAGGGGTTAAGCATTCTCATTCTCGATACCGCTGGGCGTTCGCAGTTAGATGAAGATATGATGAGGGAACTGCGCGCCATTGCCGAAAGGATCCCTTGCGAGGAAACTCTCCTGGTCTTGGACGCTATGACCGGTCAGGAAGCACTAAACATAGCGGAAGGTTTTCGTCGAGCGGTGAAGGTCACGGGGCTGATCTTAGCTAAGATGGACGGTGATGCGCGGGGTGGTGCAGCTATTTCTATTCGCTCGGTAACCGGTATACCGATAAAGCTGTTGGGTACGGGAGAGGGTATTGAAGCCCTGGAAGTATATGATCCGAGTCGGTTGGCCTCCCGAATTTTGGGTATGGGTGATGTTATCGGGCTAATCGAACGGGCTGAACGCGCTTTGGATAAACAAAACGCTCAACGACAAGCTGAAAAAATGTTGGGCGGTGAATTCACACTTGAGGACTTTGCTGAGCAGTTACGCATGGTTCGGCGCATGGGTCTGATAGGACAGGTACTGGAGATGATGCTTCCCAGGCAAATGGGGCCGATGGCGAAAATGGCATCCCCCCAGGAGGCTGAGAAACGTCTGAAGAAAACGGAAGCAATCATAAATTCCATGACTATCGAAGAGCGTCGCAAGCCAAAATTGCTCAATGCCAGTAGAAGACGGCGAATTGCTAAAGGTTCAGGTTCCCAGGTTCAGGATGTCAATCGTTTAATTATGGAATATAATGAAATGCGCAAATTGATCAAGCGCATGCAGAAATCGGGTTTGAACAGCTTATTAAGCAGATTGGGTTAGAAAATAACCGGACAGATAAAATCTCGAAAATGGCATTGAACTTTTTCGAAGAAAGCATTGAAACAGAAGGAGAAAGACACTAATGGTTCGTATTCGACTACGCAGAGTTGGTACAAAAAAGCAGGCCAGTTACCGCATTGTGGCAGCGGATAGGGAGAGTCCTAGGGACGGGCGATTTTTGGAAGTGCTGGGGTTCTACAATCCGCGCACGGAACCCGAAACGATTCAGATAAAAGAAGACCGTGTCTATGACTGGTTGAGCAAAGGAGCTCAGCCGAGTGATACGGTAAAAAAAATCTTTAACACCATGGGTACTTTAGATCGGTATGCTCGCTTCGTAGCAGGGGAGCCGATAGAAAAGTTGCTTCAAGAAGCAGAAACCGCCCTGGCTGAGAGAGAGGTAGATCCCAAAACTCGCAGAGAATCCCCTCAACAGTCTGAAAAGAAGGGTAAGGAAAAAGAATAGAGCATCTTCTTACCCCGGTTGTGATTAGCACCAGGGTAGTAGTTTGGTTATTGTTTGTATCCACCCTAAAACAGCAAGGGACGTCCGTAATGAAAGAATTAATCGAGTACATCGCCTGTTCGTTGGTGGAAGACCCAACACAAGTACAGGTAACTGAGTATCCAGGGCGGAATGGGATAAATATAGACCTGCGAGTAGCGAAAGAAGATATGGGCAGGGTGATTGGTAGAGGCGGTCGCGTTGCGGAGGCAATGCGCACCCTGTTACAGGTAGCTGCTGTGCGTCTGGGAAAACGTGCTTATCTGGAAATTGTTGAACCGAGGTGAGAACTCAGCACCCTCCTCGCGGAAAAAGAAAGCCATCAGGCTCGCCGACTGGCGGGCCTGTATTCTTGGCAGTTGGTAAGGTGCTCAGGCCTCATGGTGTGAGAGGAGAGCTGCAGGTTAGGGTGCTGACCGATTTTCCAGAACGATTGACACCAGGAACTGTGGTGTATCTTGGTGAGGATTATCGCCCCTTAGGTATAAAAACTGTTCGATGGCACACCAAATTGCTTATTTTACGTTTCGAGGGATTCTCAAATCCGGAGATGGCTCGGGAGTTGGTTAATGAATTTTTGTATGTTCGTAGTGATGATCGTCCCTCTCTACCCGAAGGAGAATATTATCACCACGAATTGCTGGGGATAGAAGTTATTACCGATGATAATAAAACTCTGGGCATTCTGGATGAGATTATGGTGACTGGTGCTAATGATGTATATGTGGTTAAGCGAGATAATGGTTCAGAGGTGTTATTACCGGCGATTGACTCTGTAATATTGGATGTAGATATAGAAAATGGCATCATGCGTGTGCACATTCTTCCTGGTATATTACCGGAGTAGAGGTTTTCAGTAGCGCGTGTCTTGTAAAAATTTTCCAAATCTCCTTGACCGGTAATTTGACATGAAGAAAACATGTGAGGCCATGTTCCGTTGGGTGTAGCCTGAGTTGGGGATAGTTATGAACGATTCTAGAAAGTATTGGGTTGGATTCAATCTGGTGAAAGGGATTGGACCCGCACGCTTGCGCGCCCTGCTGGATGTTTTTGGGGATGCCGAAACCGCGTGGAAGGCTTCCGTGTCCGACCTGCGCGAGGCAGGGTTAGGTACACAGATTTTTGAACAGATGGTGCAGGTGCGTGAGGAGATTGACCTCGAGCAGATTTGGGCTTCCATCGAGGCAAAAAATGTAGGAGTGATAACCTGGATAGATGAAAATTATCCACGAAGGCTGAAGGACCTGGATTATTCTCCACCAGTGTTGTACATTCGCGGAGAATTGCTTCCCGACGATGACTGGGCGGTGGCAATGGTTGGCACCAGGCGGATGACGGGTTACGGCCGTCAGGTGGCTACGGATGTCGCCTCTTATCTCGCCAGTCGCGGCGTCACCATAATTAGTGGATTAGCGCGCGGGATTGATTCTGTGGCTCACGAAGCGGCATTACAGGTTGGTGGAAGAACGATAGCAGTGCTTGGAAATGGTGTGGATATCATCTATCCGCCGGAACACCGGCGTTTAGCCCAGCGCATCATCGAGTGTGGAGCTCTGATCAGTGATTACCCTCCTGGCACCCCTCCTGAAAGTTCAAATTTTCCACCACGCAACCGGATTATTTCTGGATTGTCAAAGGCAGTCATTGTGGTTGAGGCTGGCAAGAAGAGTGGAGCCCTGATTACGGCCAGTTTTGCTGCTGAACAAGGGCGTGAAGTCTTTGCTGTCCCCGGTAATATCATTGCACCACAAAGCAAGGGAACCAATCACCTGATACAACAGGGAGCCCGGCCTTTGCTTGATCCGCAAGATGTCTTGGATGTTCTAAACCTGACCCAATTACCAGCTTTTATGGAAGCCCGTACCTTACTACCCGCGGACGCAAAAGAGGCCCAATTGATGGAACTGTTACGTAACGAACCCTACCATGTGGACGAGCTTTGCGAACGGACAGGTTGGATGGTTGAGGAAGTTTCTTCAACCTTAGCGTTGATGGAGCTAAAGGGTATGGTACGTTCACTCGGAGGGATGAACTATATGGCTGTCATGGAACGAAGGGATGAATACAGTGTGGAAGAAGATGAGTGAACATTATTACGCAGTAATCATGGCGGGGGGAGGCGGGACTCGTTTATGGCCCCTCTCCCGCCAATCTTGTCCAAAACAGTTGCTTCGGTTGATTGACAACCGCACGTTATTTCAGACAACCGTGGATCGCTTGGAAGGATTGTTTGCTCCCGAGCAAGTATTCGTGGTCTCAGTGGAGAACCAGGTTGCCGCCTTGCAAAGGGATTGTCCACATATCCCCAGCCAAAATTACTTGATTGAACCCGGGCCCAAGGGCACTGCCTCGGTTGTCGGATTGGCTGCAGTTGCCATGAGCCGGCTTGACCCTCAGGCGGTAATGGCTGTGTTGCCTGCAGACCACATCATTCATAGAGAAGATAGCTTTCTTGAAATCTTGTACACTGCATATGAAGTTGCGCTGGAAGATTATTTGGTGACCTTAGGGATAACGCCCACCTATCCGGCTACAGGATATGGTTACATTCAAAAGGGAAATCAGATTGGGGTGTACAGGGACAATCCGGCATTTCGCGTGCTACGGTTTAAAGAGAAACCAGATGCGTCCCGGGCAGTCATCATGCTCCAGGCGGGAGACCACCTTTGGAATTCTGGCATGTTCATCTGGAAGGCTTCTCGCGTCCTTGAGGAAATAACCCAACAGATGCCTGGTTTAGCCGTTGGTTTACAGCGGATTGCTGCCTCTTGGGGCACCTCCGGACAGACCAAAGTGATAGAGGAGGTATGGTCTGGTTTGGAGGAGCAGACCATTGATTATGGGGTGATGGAAGGGGCTCAAAAGGTAGCGGTTGTCCCGGCTTCTGATTTGGGATGGCACGATGTTGGAAGTTGGGATTCGCTCTTCAATGTCCTGCCTGTTGATGAACATGGTAATCTGCTCTTAGGGGGTTCCCACATCGCTATGGAAACGAACAATTCTCTGGTATATTCGAGCGATGTGGATAGGTTGATCGTGACTATCGGGATAAACGATGTTATCGTCGTTGACACAGGCGATGTATTGTTGGTGTGTGATAAAGGGCAAGCCCAGAAAATCCGACAGGTAGTCAAAGATTTACACATTAACCATGGGGGTTACATTTAAAAGGCTGTTGGTTTGATTTTATGAGTGAAGTTATTGATGGTTTATGCCAATGATAAGGAGTCAATTTTGGAAGCTTATTGTGTGAAATGTAGAGAGAAACGGGAAATGCAAAACCCTGAAGCGGTGTTTACGGATAGGGGCACACCTGGTACGCGAGGCGTGTGCTCAGTTTGTGGAACCAATGTGTTTCGTATGGGATATACCTCTGACCACGAAGGTCTTGTGCCTCCGACCCCAGAAGAACGAAAAAATAAAAAATCTCAAATGAGAAAAGGGAAGCTGGTGATTGTTGAATCCCCGGCAAAGGCACGCACAGTCGGTCGCTTCCTGGGCAAGGAATATCAGGTAAAGGCTTCTCTGGGGCATGTACGTGATTTATTGCGCTCGAAGTTATCGGTGGATGTGGAGAACGGATTCAAACCTCAGTACCGCGTGCCCAATGAAAAACGCGAGGTGGTCAAAGAGATTAAGTCGGCTGTAGAAACGGCTGAAGAGGTATACCTGGCGACTGATCCGGATAGAGAAGGGGAGGCCATCGCCTGGCACCTGAAAGAGGTGACCGATATGGAGGCCGAGCAGGCGCGCCGTGTTGTGTTTCACGAGATAACAAAACCAGCCATCGCTGAAGCTTTCAATCACCCCCGAGAAATTAACTCGGATCTGGTAGATGCACAACAAGCCCGTCGGGTATTGGATCGCTTGGTGGGGTATAGTCTCAGCCCTTTGCTGTGGCGCAAGATCCGGGGTCGCTTGTCGGCTGGCAGAGTGCAGTCAGTGGCCTTGCGCTTGATTGTCGAACGAGAAAGCGAGATTGAAGCCTTCGTGCCCCAGGAATACTGGACGATAGAGGCGGAGTTCCTACCTGAAGGAGGAAATACAACTTATCGTGCAAAACTTGCCCAGGTAGATGGTGAAAAGCCAGAGTTACCCAACGAGGCTCAGGTTCAACCCATCCTGGAAGATATGCATAAGGGGGAATACATACTTACGAAGATCAAACGAGGTCAAAGACGTCGTAAGCCATCCGCTCCATTTGCCACCAGCACCTTGCAGCAGGAAGCCTCTCGTCGGTTGGGTTTTACGGCTGGTCGTACCATGGCAATAGCCCAACAGCTCTATGAGGGTATAGACATTGGCGATAGTGGGTCTACTGGTCTGATAACTTATATGCGTACGGATTCTTACAGTGTTTCCCAGCAGGCACAGGAGGAAGCGCGTACGTATATTCTTCAAGCTTTTGGAAAGGATTATCTTCCGGAGGCTGCGCCAATATACCGTACACGAGCACGTAGTGCTCAGGAAGCCCATGAAGCCATTCGTCCAACTTCTGTTTTACGCCTCCCTGAGGAGATTAAGCCATTTCTCAGCCGGGATCAGCATCGCCTTTATCAGTTGATCTGGAAGCGGTTCGTGGCTTCTCAGATGAACCCGGCAGTGTATGAAACGATCTCGGTGGACATAGTTGGTAAGACAGAAGCGCATGAGTACCTGCTCCGGGTGTCTGGATCACGGTTGCAATTTCCGGGTTTCTTGTCGGTGTATGAGGATATCAAGGACGAGGATCAGCCCGAGGAGGAAGAGCAGGCTGAAATCCCGCCTGATATTCGGGAAGATCAAAGGCAGAAGTTGATTGACTTGTTTCCAGAACAACACTTTACCAAACCACCTCCAAGGTATAGTGAAGCTACGCTGGTGCGCGCTCTGGAGGAAAACGGCATTGGTAGACCATCAACCTATGCACCCATTTTAAGTACCTTGCGCAAACGAGGTTATGTCATCCGGGAAGGTAAACAATTATGCCCCACAGAGATCGGTGTACGCGTCAACAACATGTTGGTGGAGTACTTTTCGGATGTCATGGACGTTGGTTTTACAGCCAAAATGGAAGAGGACCTGGATCGTATAGCTTCTGGAGATCGTGAGTGGGTAACGGTTGTAGAGACGTTTTATGCTCCCTTTTCAAAGCGAGTATCTCGGGCGGAACAGCTTATCCCCGTGGAGAAAGCCGAACTGGAGAAAATTGGTCGAGAGTGCCCGAAATGTAACCACGATCTGGTCATCCGCTGGGGGCGATATGGTAAGTTTGTCAGTTGCAGCAGTTTTCCAGATTGTAGATATACCGAAGCCTGGCTGGAGAAAATAGGGGTGCAATGTCCCCAGGATGGAGGCGAGCTGGTTGTCCGCAAGACGCGCAAAGGGCGCATTTTTTATGGATGTGCGAAATACCCTGAATGTGACTTCTCTACCTGGAACCGACCATTGCCTACCTCCTGCCCAGATTGTGGTGGTCTGTTGGTGGTGAAGAATAAGCGCACCTCCCAATGTCTGGTATGTGAGACAGAGTATTCATTAAAAGAAGAGGTGTCGGAAGTTAGTGAAACGTGACAGGCATGAAACTTGCAAGTTAGCAGATTGCGATTTTCTTTAGGGTAGTCTAAAATATGGCAACATACCTTCGGTGTTTTACTTCAGGGTATTTTTACCCCCTTGGTGTAGCTGTTATCTGTAAATTACCCGTCGCCAATGTGAAGGAGAGGAAAAATGGACAAGATTCGTGAGTACTTGAAAAATCCTTGGATTGCACTCGGGATGGGGTTTGCGATTGGGGTGGTGATTGGCCTGGTTGTGCTTGGGTGGTGGCTGATGCCTGTACAATGGATGGATGCAGCGCCAGCCCATCTACGAGAAGATTTAAAAGAAGACTACTTGCGCATGGCGATCGACTCGTTTTCCACGAATATGGATTTAGAGGTTGCTAAGAGGCGGTGGAATGATTTAGGGGAAGAGGCTCCACTATTGTTGGCGAAGGTTGAGGAGAATCCGGGATTGCAGAGTGAGGCTGCAATTGCTGCCTTTAAGTCTATGGTTACTGGTGCTCTGCTGGTGGGGGAGATACCAACCGAAGAGGCAGTAGAGGGTGTAGCCAGTCCAAAAGTATGGTTACCCTGGATGTGTGGGATAACCTTATTGTTTGCTGCTGCTTTGTTGGGTATTTTCTATTTACGCAAGCGAAAAGGTGGGGCTCGCCCTACTCAGGTGGTTTCTCCAGGGAGAGAGCCTTCATTAGATATGGCCGAGTCGTTTTTATCTGAGGAAGAGGTCTCACAGGAACCTCCCCTGGCGCAATTTATGACCACATATGAGTTGGGAGATGATTTGTACGACAACTCGTTTGCTATTGATTCGCCTTCGGGGGAGTTCCTGGGCGAATGTGGGGTGGGGATATCTGAGACCATTGGAGTAGGTGACCCCAAGAAGGTGAGTGCATTCGAGTTGTGGCTTTTTGATAAGAATGATATTCAAACAGTAACCAAGGTTTGTATGTCGGCTCATCTGTTCAATGATGAAGCTACCCGGGAACGCTTATCAGCTAAAGGCGAACCGATATTGGTCGAACCCGGGATACAGATTGTATTGGAAACAAGAGCACTGCAACTGGTGGCACGCGTTGTGGATATGAAATATGGAGAAGGAGCGTTACCCCCAGAGAGCTTTTTCTCCCGTGTGACCTTGGAAATGGCAGTGTGGCAGAATCCTCCGGTGATGTAAAAGGGGTAAGAAGGATTAGAAAAATTATTGGCGCTTTGTCAGGTTCATAACGCGCTCTTAATGTAATCCCTGGTTACATTTGCTCAAAATGTTCTGCATGGAGGACGAATATTGTTGCTTTGCGCTGTATGGGCTCGATGGTAGGGGCGCAATGTGTGTTGATAATTTGAATTGCCTGGTCTATGCGGGTTTCGTCTGAGCCAATCATGAGCGTGCTGGTTCCCTGGCGGAGGAAGCCTCCGGTGGAATCAATGCAAGAAACGATGAAATCAGCTTCATGTAGAGCCTGGATAACAACTTCTGCGTCTTCGTCGTCGAGGATGGCGACAATCATCTTCATTGGCTCGATCTCCCATACATGTTCTATACCCGTTTGTATCCCGTTACGTTGAGGACATAAACGGTAGCCTGTGTATTGTTGGGGTCTGAGGAGGGGGGAAATCTTTCCCGTATCACGTTCAGAGCTTGGTCTAATTGTTCGTCTTCCGTACCCACCATGAGAGTGGTCATGCCCACCCGCAGCAGACTACCCGTGGAGGCCAGGCGAGTGATACGGAAGTTTGCCTCTAACAAGGCCTGAGTGATTTCGGTACATTTGGTATCGTCAACAATAGCAACGATCATTTTCATGGTCAGAGTTCCTCATATCGCTCGACGTCAAAGACGAAGATCGTTGAACCCACAGTGACAGGAGGAGAAGTGTCGATGCCATCCGCGGAGACGCGGAACGATTCAACCCGCTGGCGGCTGGTTTTGGTGACGGTTTTAAGGATGGCATCCTCTTGTCCTTCCGGTACTCCCACTAACAGAGTGGTGTTTTTCTGGTGCAGGAAGCCACCGATGCTGGATAGTCTGGTTGTGGGTAGACCCTGGCGGCTCAGTGCCGCGACCACGTTCTCTACATCTGCTTCCTGTAAAACAATGGCCATCAGCCCATGGATAGCTCGGCTGGTTCTGTACACCAGGAGTTCGATCAAGTTTGAACGTTGTTCGGTTAACGCTGTGTCTACCTCCATGACGAGCTGTGAGAATGTGTCTTCGGAGATCAACCCGTCCCTGAGCATGGTAGTCAGTGAACTGCGTTGGGTTTGCAGCAGATCTCGCAACGCCGAGTCCACTTCTTCAGCTTCTAAACCTGGATCAGCTTGCAGGACTTCAGTCACCGCGCTTGCCAAGCCTTCAGCGTGTAACCGGATGGGTTCGGATAACAACCCCCAGACGTGGTTGGAGAGCAACCCCTCCTTATACATGTACTCCAGGCGGTCATACGCAGCCCGGGCCATTATGGCACGGGCGTGACGGCGTTGGTACTCCTCCTGGGCTCTGGTGCGTTGAATGAGGCCCATTTTGGTGATCAAAGGTTTCATCGTCAGACCTTGCACCAGGAGGGTAAAAAGCACCACACCAAAGGCCATGGTTTGAATTTCGTCTCTGGGGGCACCCAAAGAGGTGGGGATGCTGAGAGCCAGTGCCAGCGAAATAGCACCACGTAATCCTCCCCAATATAGAACGTGTTTATAGCGCTTTGGCACCCCTGGACCAACCCCTGAGAGCCCGTATACACTTACGGCGCGAGCGACTAACACTGCCAGTATCGCCCAGGTTGTGACCTGCCAGTTGACCAACAACACCTGCAAGTTGATTTGAAAACCAATCAACAAAAAGACAATCGAGTTGGCTAAAAAAGCAGCGTATTCCCAAAAGTTGAATACTAAAATACGTGTAGATGGTGACATGCCGCGTGGGCCAATGTTCCCGCTGACCAGGCCGGCAGCTACAACAGCTAATACGCCGCTGACATGCAGTTGCTCGGCGACGATATAAGCTCCGAACGCAAGGACGGTGGTCAATGTGGTTTCGATCATGGGATTGTGGAAGAGGCTGATGGCCTGGGAGATGAATATACCCAACACGAAACCGACAGCTAAACCTCCCCCGGAAACAATGACGAAATCCATCATACTCCTCAGAGGTTCGAAAACCCCGCTCACCGCTATAACCGTCATCAAGTTGAAGACAACAATGGCTGTACCATCATTGAAGAGGCTCTCGCCCTCCAGAAGTACCTGTAGTCGTTTAGGAACTCCCAATGTTCGGAAGAGTGCCACTACAGCTACTGGGTCGGTGGCTGCCACCAAGGCTCCGAAGACGAGAGCTACTGCCAGTGGGAAGCCTGTGCCCCAGGCTACGACACCGCCTACAAGTAATGTGGTGATCAACACACCGGGGATAGCCAGGGTAAGTATGGGCATTAGGTCCCTTTGCAGGTCTCTTATTTTGATATGGAAGGCAGCCTCGAATATCAGGGGTGGTACAAGTAAGCCCAGAAATATTTCAGGTGGAATGTATATTCTTTCCTGACCCCGCAGTGACAGGGCAAGCCCAATGAGCACCAATCCTACCGTGTACGGCAAACGTAACTGGTTGGTGACGATGCCAACCAGGGAGGCCATGAGTAAAAGTCCGATCACCGCAGTGATGATTCCGATGATTCGCTCTTCTTCCTCATTTTCTACAAGGCTGGTAGTTACTGTCTCAATGTGGTCTTCGGTCGGGAGGGCAGCTGTTCCCGCAGATGAACACGCCGATAAGAACAGGGCGAGTATCAAGCCAGTTATTATTAAATAATGCGACGGCCTTTTCACGGGCATATTAGAATTGCACTTCGGGTTTTCTATGATATTTAATTTCGTGAGACGATTTGACATGTTGCCAGGGTGGTTATGGCAGGTGCCTGTACGATATGATAACAAGATGGTTACAACTTGCAGGTCAATCTATCTCGAGGATTTTGATGTTAATTTCACCCCCGGGGGTTTCTACTAAAAACTGGTCACCTTCACGTTTGCCAATAAGTGCCTTGCCGATGGGGGATTCGTACGAGATACAACCATTTTTGGGGTTTGCTTCTTTAATACCCACAAGCTGATAGGTTTCGGCTGGCGAGTCGTCTATTTGTATGGTAACACGCACTCCCAGTGAAACCTCATCTTGTTTTTCGGTTGGTTGCTCAACTATGACCGCATTACGCAGGAGGTATTCAATTTCCTGGATACGGCCTTCCAGAAAACCCTGTTCTTCTTTCGTGGTAATGTAATCCGCATTTTCGGTGAGATCACCTTGTTGTATGGCCACCCGCAGTCGGTCAGCGAGTTCTTTACGTTTTGGACCGGTGAGATCTTGTAATTCTTTGCGCAGTTGTCGAGCGCCATCGGCAGTTAGATAAATTTCATCGGTATTCATGGAGTACTCCAATGTGGAATATTGCTGTTAGATAAACTGGTAATCGCACTTGCGTTAAAGGTGTGGACCTACGTCCTTCGGGTGACGTTGAATAATTTTTCGTGTTCTTGGATGGCAAAGCGATCTGTCATCCCAGCGATATGATCGCAGATCGTTCGCTCCAAACCGGTGTCTTTTATGCGCGATTGCACGTGTTCGGGTAGGGTTTCAGGTTCGGAAAGGTATGAGGTGAACAAATCCTTTATGATCCGCTCGGCTTTGACAGCCATTCGCACGATGCGATGGTGGCGATAGAGCTTTGAATAAAGGAGGTCTTTTAATTCTCGGTTACGACGAATTGTATCTTCGCTGAAGCTGATTACATTATAAGGTAGTTGTTGCACAGCCTCAACTGATCGAACCCTACTTACTTTCAGTTTTTGGGCAGAAGTGGTGACGATGTCTGTGACCTCCATACCTATTAATTGGCGGATGATTTTATGTCGGGTAAGTTCATCAAGGACCTCCCCTTGCCATCCAACAGTTTGACACAATATTTCCCAAGTTTCCCGTCCTGCGAGCATATTGGGGGTGAGCATATTGGATCGCAGGCCATCATCTAAATCGTGGGCGGTGTAAGCCAGCTCATCGGCAAGGTTGGCTATTTGTGTTTCAGTATTTCCGCGCAGATCGGGGTTGTAATCTTTGGCGTCTGACACGTCGTATTCTGTTTCGTGTTTGACAATGCCCTCCCGCAACTCCCAGGTCAGGTTAAGGCCAGGGAAGTGGTTAAAACGTTTTTCTAATTCAGTAACGATACGCAGGGATTGTTTGTTATGGTCGAATCCGCCAAAGTCTTTCATCATTCTGTTTAATGCCACTTCGCCTGAATGACCGAAGGGGGGATGTCCAAGGTCGTGGGCCAGAGATATCGCTTCCACCAGATCTTCGTTGACCCCCAGGGTTCGGGCAATTGTACGAGCGATCTGGGCAACTTCTAGAGTATGGGTTAGCCGGGTTCGGTAGTAATCACCTTCGTAGTTGATAAAGACCTGTGTTTTGTATTCAAGACGTCGGAAAGCTGTAGTATGTAAGATGCGATCGCGGTCACGCTGGAATGCAGTACGGTATGTAGGTTCTTCTTCAGAAAATTCTCGCCCTTGAGAGAATTTGCTCCGGCAACCATAAGGTGCAAGATAGCGGTCTTCGATATCTTCCAGTTGTTGGCGATCGAAATACATGTTGCTGACCTTTCTGATAGACTTGCTATTAGGTGCTTGGGAGTCTAATGCAGGCACTATGGGTTGTCAACGTATATTATAAAGTAAGGTGGTTCTGTTACCCAACCACTATCCTGCTCCGCACCAAGGAACATATGCTGTGTTATACTTTCAGTATCAAAAGCTGAGAAAAGTGTTCCCAAAATTAGCTAACATCTTGAAAAAAATGGAGCGTAACACCATGGATGTTGTTACCACTGATTATAAGCGTTGCTCAGTAATCAGGACCTCAGGGAGGATTGATAGTTTTAACTCACCCTATTTAGAGCAGGCATTTCAACAGAAAGCTGAGGAAGGTCGCTACCGACTGGTTTTTGATTTAAGCGATGTTGACTTCATATCCAGTAGGGGATGGTGGGTTTTAATTGAAACCCAGAAGCTGTGTAAACGCTACAACCGGGGGGAATTGGTGTTGGTGGGTATCAGCGATGAAATCCGTGACTCATTGAGATTAGTGGGGCTACAAAAGTATTTCAAAATGTACGATAGTGTAACAGACGCAGTTGGCAGTTTCTAACCGGTTTTGACTTTGATAATGCCCACCATGATATATCCTGCCCGATATGAGAATCTCTCCCAGGTTCGTGATTTTGTGGCTGAGTTGGCTAAACAAGCAGGATTTGTTGACAAGGTAATTTATAGGGTTATCCTGGCGGTAGATGAAGCCTTTACGAACATTATTGACCATGCCTATGGTGGAGAGGGGTTGGGGGACATTGAGTGTACCTGTCAAATAACCGAGGAGGGGTTGACGGTTCGGTTGAGAGATCAGGGGAACAGGTTTGATCCCACACTTGTCCCAGAACCGGAAATAAAGAAATCCCTCCATGAAGTTTCCCCAAGGGGTGTAGGTTTGTTTTTAATGCGCCAGATAATGGATGAGGTTTCTTATGAGTTTACAGATAAGGGAAATGAATTAACCATGGTGAAGAGATTTGATTAGGGGTTTCGCGATTCATAGCGGCGAGGTTGAGGGTTTCGCTGCGGGTGCTCATCGCCACTGCCGCTCCCTCACGAGCGAAGGCCAGTGCCGCAGCCTTTCCCACGACTTTCGATGCGGCAGTCACTACTACGGCGACTTTATCGTTTTATTGGAGTTCCATTTTTTTCCTTTCGTATTGTGTAAGCGATCCAGGATTGCGAGAGGCTTTGACACACCCGCCTCCCTGGGCTAAACTATGCATAATTTTTGAGATCCATCATTGATATAAGTAGGCTGCTATGAATTTCGGAGAATGGGATTTAGGACAGTGGATTGTCATCGGATTGTGTATTTTCCTGCTAGCCTGGTATGTGGTGGCTGCCTACCTGAACCGCAAACGGGGCATCCTGATTTACCGGTGGATACGTGATGGGTTAGAAAAAATTGGCAAGCTATCAGAAGTGAGCTGGATTGGCTCATCGGGATCTGGCGCTCAGATTGCAGTAAAAAGAGCAACAGCCCCTTTTCAAAAGATTGAGGTGGTTTTTCTGTTGGAGTCGCGCGAGTTGTTGCCATTGTGGTTGTTCAATCTGTTGAGAAACAAGCGTGACGAGATGATTTTAAAAGCCTGGTTGCGAAATTCACCGCCTCTGGAATTGGAGGTAGCCCGGAAACGCGATCGATCTTTCGCGAAATTATTAGCGCATGATCCTAAGCGTCCCTTCCAGCTTGTATCTGGCCTGGAGCAATTTCAGATTGCTTATCGAGGCAAGGCCAATCCTGAAAGCCTGGAGAAACTAGAGGCATTTATGGCGCGAGAAGGGGCGACGGTGCAAAGGATTTCCTTGGGGCGTAAGGCGCCTCATCTGGCTGTGCGAGTATTCATCTCCCCTTTGATGAGTAGTCCTTCGGAAGAATTCTTTTCATCCTTACAGGCCTGGTTGCAAAGTATAAGTTTAGTCAAAGCGTAGGGATAGATGAACCCTAAAAAGAGATGCCGGATGGATGCCCCCCTGGTGTCTATTTTTAGATCGGTTTCATTCCTGACTCTCCCCGCGGTGCCGATGGCGGTGCTTTTCCAGGGCGCGCTCGGCTGCTCTGCCGTAGATCGAATTGGGGAAAATGACGATCGTTTCGTTGAATTGGCGCACAGCTTCTGCCTCTTTGCCCAGGTGTTGCAGTGCCAGAGCCAGGTTGTAGCGACAGGCCGCTTCGTACTTGATCCCCAGGCCCCCCTGTTGGGATTCTTCTAGAGCTTGATCGAAGAGGTCTCTGGCGCTTTCGGGATTCTGCCTGCGTAATTGAACGATGCCCATATTGACGTAGACAACCAGGCGGGCGCTGTGGTCGGGGTACAGGCGCAAGGCAAATTGCAACAGGTTTATTGCATCTCGCTGACGCCCGCGGTTTGAAAGCACATTAGCCAGATCGACAATCAGACGAACCCGCATCGAGATCAGGTAGATGATTATTATGAAAATGAGCGGGTTGATCGGTATTCCTGTCAGGATGGCGAAGGCCTCGACCAGTGCGGTAACGCCCAACACCTCGAAGGCAAATTGGAGCGACAGGCCCTCGCGGCGAAGCAAGGATAATCCTCCGAAAAGGACAATATAGAACAACCCGATTAGCAGGATCATCAAGTATGGGTTCATAAGTAAACCTTTTTGTCAATGAAAACGCCCTGGCCTGGTCGAGGTCCAGGGCATTTCTCATAGATCACCCGCTCCTCCTCAAGCGAACAGGGAGTCGGCGGTTCTCTCTAGCATCTCGACGCCGCGCACCTCAGTTTCGTATAATGGCACAAGCGAGCGAACGCTTCCATTGAATATTTTCCATATCTCGTTCATATAGTTTGCCTGCATCTTGACCCGGTTTCTCACAAACTCGGGCGCGTCCTCAGCAACGCTGTCTTTGTCAATAAGCATATTAACCACTACCCCCCCAACTGGAATGCCGAATTCCTCGAACCAATTGATGAAACGGGTAATCACGGCAATCGGCAGCGCTTCGGGAAGGGTGACGAAGAAGAAGGCAGTCAACGCGGGATTGGTAAGCAGGTTTTTAGCGCGTCCCATCCGATCTTGGAGGTTGAGGAGATATTCCATAAGAGGATCCTTTTCCTCTTTCTTTTTGCTATACGATAGCAGTTCGCGCAACGACCTTGCCTCTTCGCGGCTTTTGACCATCTTGTTGACCCACATCGAATAGACCGATGACATGCCTAGCAAGCGACGTGCATTGGCGGTCGGAGCCGTATCGAAGACATAGACTTCATACTCGTCTTTGAACATCAGGTCTATCATGTTTTCGAACATGGCCGACTCTTCGAATGCAGGATTCATTGTAGCCGATTCGACGAATTCATCAGCCTTGGTTTTGATGTCGGCGAATTTGAGGAACCAGCTGATCTTCTCGCGGATTTCCAGCTTCGACCGTTCGATGGTATCACGCGTGTCGATCTCATAAGCTGTCAGATTGGGTACACCAGAGACAAGCGTTGGTTTTCCGAAGACATCTTGATCGAGCAGGCTGGTGAGACTGTGAACAGGGTTTGTGGAGGCCAGGATGGTGCTCTTACCCTGCCTGGCATATCCCAAGGCCATCGCACCTGCCAGAACCGTCTTTCCAACACCACCCTTACCACCGAAAAAGGTGTATTTCAGCCGGGGATTCTCTTTTAAATAATCTTGCATTGACTTCTCAATCATGACAATGCTCCTTCGTCTGCTGGTATCGTGCCAAACATCGCCTCGGCAACTTTGCGAATCATTGGCAGCCCAGTGATGTCGCGCTCGAACTCAGGGATTCGGGCCAACACATTCTCTTTGAATAGGTCGTCAATTCGTTTTAGATAGCCTCCTTGCATATCCAAGCGATGACGTAAATAATCGGGGATATTTTGCTGCTCTAATTCGGGTGGAATGACCCGGTTTACCACGTAACCGCTTAGGGGCACTTGGTATTTGGCAAACAAACCGGCTGCTTTTTGGGTGTCCAGCAAGGCCATCTCTTCCGGGATGATCACAAAAAAGAAGGCCGTCTTATCTTTATCTGTCAGGATACCGGAGGAGGTGTTGATGCGGTATTTGATATCGAGCAATTCTTGGAGGATCATATCCTCTTCGAATTCTTTTTCGCGCTTGATAAGTGAGGCCACCTTGCTGTATTCCTCCATCTCCTGGCGAAGCTTGGTGATCTTGTCGATCCACTCGTCGTACACGCTGGCCATGCTCAGGTAATAAAGCGCGTGACCGAGAGGTACCAGGTCGTAGATATAGTAGTCATATTCTGCGCTGACCACGATATCAACCACCTGGTCGAAGATGGCGCTCTCTTCCATGGCCGGTTCGGCCGCGGCAGCCTGGATATAACTTTCGATCTCTTCAGGGATTTCCTCCAGGCCGTACATATCGAAGATCTTCTGGCGGATTTCGTCCTGGTATTCCTTGATGTGACGGTCGGCGTCGATCTCCTGGGCGTAGAGGTTGGGCATAATCTCCACTGCCCCCTGTCCAAAGATGTCGCGCTCGAAGATGTCGGAGAGGGAAGCCTGGGGATCTACGGAAAAAACTAACACCTTATGGCCTTTTTTGGCCAGATAATAGGCCGTGGCAGCCGAAAAGGTGGTCTTTCCCAGGCCGCCCTTGCCGCCAAACATAATGTAGCGTCGTTCTGGATGTTCGTCAAAAATGCGTGCCAGAGACATGCATCAGCTCCCTTCTAAGCCAGGGCATCGGTCAGGTCGCGCTCGCGCAACATGCGCCGTTTCCAGGTCGAAATTTGTGGAACGACATATGGCAGCAACCGCAGCGAATAATAAGGTGGCAGGATGGGCACACCGAGCAAGTCACCCATGGTGATCAGGATAAACAAATGCTCCATACTCCCCCTGGTTTTCAGGGCGAAGCGAGTCATATCGTGACCGGCCATGCCATAGATGAATTCGATGGCCGATTTTCCTGCTCTCTTGAGGATATTTTGTCGTTCTTCTTCTGTCATGGTGAAGTTCTCCTTATATTTATCCAATTTCTTGATCGAAGAGATCGGTGAGATCTCGTTCGCGCAACATACTTCGCTGCCAGCTTGGGAAGTCTGGCACAATATAGGGTATCAGGCGTAAGATGTAATAGGGAGGCAGGATAGGAATACCGAGCAGTTCTCCGTATGCGATCATTGTGAAGAGACGATCACGTTCGTTGCGGGCCCTTTCGAGTTCGCGCGCCCAATCGTATATGGTCATGCCGTATAAGACTTCACGGATGGTTTGTAGCGCGTTCTTTACGCAGGTTTTCGCTTGAGAGAACATGAACTCCTTAGCTTTCCATAGCTGAACTGATTGTACTCTCAGCTCAATCCTCTATGGAGACGAAAGCCGAGATTCCAGCGCACGATCCAATGCTGCCCGATCCCAACCGGTAACTAATTCCTGTCCGTCTATGATAAAAGTGGGATACTTTCGTACCCGGTAACGGAACGATTTGAAGATTCCCGGCAATGATTGGGGATCGATAACAGAAATAACAATGTCATCTTTGAAGCGACTACTTAATTCTACCACCAGAGAGGAGAGTCGATGATGATCTTCGAGAAGGTCCTGAGGATATTCCGCCAGTATTTGATTGTGTACCTGTTGCCCAATGCCCGATTGGTCATATAACTTTTCGCAGTGCGGTCACTGTTTGTACGTCATGGGCACCAGCGAAAGGATTTCCAGTTTTATTGGTTTGGGCATAACGATATCGCACTCGAAGAAATTATGGAACAGAATTACTCATAAAAATGGTAACGAAGGGGTCCCTCCCCTTCGTTTACCATTTTCGGAAGCATTTACATCAGGTTGAGTAGCTACTCCGAAATGCTTTTTATAAAGGGAGGGTAGGCAACTACCCTCCCTTATTAAGGATATTGATTAGATAAGACTGAACCGATCAGGCTGCCCTGGCAACCTCTTTTGTTGGGGCGCGCAGTGCCTTCCAGGCATCGATGATCAGAATGGCCGCTGCGACGATCAGAACCACCGCGATGATCCCCAGGAGTATGGAGGCGATGAAAGCCTGTGTGGTGATCTCGGGAGTAGCCAGCTTCTTGAAGTTTACATACGCCAGGAAGATCAGGGCGGCCATGTCTGTGACGATCATGAAGATGGCCGGATAGAGCGCCCAGCCATTCTTCCTGCCCTCCGACTTCAACCACAGGGCGATCAACAGCAAGGCCAGCCCGGCCATCAACTGGTTAGCCGCGCCGAAGGCGCCCCAGATTGCCAACCAGGGGATGATCCAGACGAACAGCAGGGTCAGAAGCAATGCTATGATGGTGCCCACATGCACATTTTTCATCACTGGCATTTTATCGCCAAGCAACTCAGCGCTGGCCACTCGCATGAAGCGCACCACCAATTGCATGATTGTAATCGCCATGATGGTCAGGAAAACGGAGCCGTAAGCCACACCGAAGGTTTCAGGGACGCCAACCCTGTTCATGAAAGCAGCAAGCCCTTTGGCAAAGACCCCCAACGCTGCGCCTGGGCCGCCGGCATCCATATATCCCTGGAAGCTGCCAAAGGCGACTGTGGCGGTCAGGAAAGCGACAACAGCGAAAGCGGCTTCCATAAACATGGCTCCGCCGCCAACCGGCAGGGCATCGGTCTCTTTTTCGAGCTGGCGCGCCGTACCTGAGGTGGAAACCAGGCTATGCCAGCCGGAGATGGCACCACAGGCGATGGTAACGAAGAGCATCGGCCATAGCGGTCCGCTGGCGGTGGTGAACTGGGTGAAGATTGGGAAATCTCCCATGCCGGGACGCCAGATCAACAGACCAAGCACAGCGCTGATCATACCCAACGTCACGATCCAGAAGGACACATAGTTAACCGGCTGGGCGAAGCTCCAGATAGGCAATACCGCGCCGAGATAACAGAAGATAACCATCAGGATGGTGCCCAGCACAGCCGCCTGGGTATTGCCCAGGAACCACTGGGGTGATTCGGGAAGACCATAGAGAGCGCCAAAGAAATTTGAGACAGCCTCAGTGGTACCGAGCCAGATGCCAACGAAAGTCAAGATGACGGTGACGATGGATGTAAGAATGATGTCTTGCTTCCAGCGGTAGGTCATCTGCCCAGCCAGCACGCCCATCAGCACAAGGGCAATAATGCCGAACGGCACCGTGGGTTTGACCATCAAGGTCTTTCCGACTGCGTTGCCGAAAGCGCCCATGATCAGCAGCAGGTAGAAGTAGATGAAGATCATCAGGATGGTGCGTGCGCGTGGAGAAATCAGCTTGTAGCTTAACGCTCCCATGGTCTCTCCTTCGCGGCGTACGCCCATGATCATGGCACCGTAGTCCTGCACCCAACCAATGAAGAAGACGCCCAGGATGATCCACAGCAGCGCGGGTAGCCAGCCCCATTGAACGGCAATGACAGGCCCTGTGAGAGGCGCCAACGCTGCCACAGATTTGAACTGGTAACCAAACAACACATTACGGGTAGCTGGGGTGAAGTCTACCCCGTCCATGTACATCTTTGCCGGCGTTGCTTTATCTGGATTGGGTTCGACGATCTTTTTGTCGACGTTCTTGGCATAGATGCCATATCCAATACCGATACCAAGGGCTGCCAAAATTAGAACAAGAAGGGAATTCATATTTTTCTCCTTATAGAAAAAGATTGTACAAAAAAAATGATGGTATTTGGTTAGCATTCACCCGCATAACTCGGGCTTATGCCACGATGAAAAGGTGTATTCAATACGTAGTTCTCCGATATGCTCACCTCCTTTTCATTCATCCAATCTTCCATTGATACACTTGATCTTGATAAGGCAGGCATACTGATGAATAATTCTGGATAACATTAGTGGTATTGTGAGTCTGCTTGTAATTCTTTTACTTGAAGGTTTCTACTACGTAGTCCTGTTTGGAGGAGTATCACTGCTCAGGTGATTAGAAGAAACCACTACCTTGTTCACTGATGTTTTGCAGCAGGATAACCAGGGGTATTTAGGCGTAATGAGGCTGCTGCGCACTACAACCTCGGTGTGGCTTACCTTCGTAAGAACATGAGTGCACGTGCCAGGGTAGAATTTAATGCCGTGCTAGATGTCTGGCCTGCTTCTGTATATGCTCGCCACGCTGAGGCTACGCTTGAAAGGTGCCGCTCCAAAACCAATAAAACAAAAACGCCAAGAGCAATTAACGCTCATTGACGTTAATACGTACAACAACCCTCGGATTGGTAACCCCCATGTGCCAATCCGCTATGGTCTTTTGGCAAAAGCATGAATATAGAGCATACATTGACTGTTAGCTTTTGGCCCAGGATGCTTTGTCGTATATAGAAACACTTTTTTGGAGAGATCGTTGCTATTATTCTTGCTTATTATAAATCAAATTTAAAGTGGATTATAGATGAATTTTCACTTCCTATGCGATACGTACTATTATCACTACTATGTGGTGGTTCCCTGACGGGCTTTCAAATCGCAGGGCAAAAGCAACGCATATATCACGTTGGCTGTTGGGGTTAGGATGCCTAACGCACGCCCCTTATGCCCGATCAGACCAATCATGGATTCCAGTTCAGATTGGCGACCTGATTCAATATCACGTTGCATGGAAGGTTTGATGTGAGGCGCGGCATTATCAATGAACGCCATAGATTGTTCAACCACGTTTGTGTCAAGGTTGACTGCTGAAGCGCGCGCCAGGGAAACTACTTCGCGCATCAGATTTTCCAGCAGGGTGCGCGTCTCCGGGACGAATCGGTAGTCACCCACCTCCAATCGGACGAGGGAGCCGATACCGCTTATAGCTGATATGAAAACGAACTTTGTCCATAAAATTTTCTGGATATCGTCTGTGGTTTCAATAGTAATGCCGGTTGGTTTGAAGGCCTCCACGATTGTCTCCACCCTCGGGCTTAGGCTGCCATCTAACTCGCCTATTACGATGCGTCGAAATTGTGAGACTTGCTTGATTATCCCTGGCGCTTCGACCGTTGACGAGATCCACGTCGCACCACCAACCATGTGCTTCATCCCGATGACTGCCCCGATCCGCTCAATGGCGTCAATCCCATTCTGCAGGCTCATCACTGTCGTCTTTGAGCCAACAATCGGTCTGATGGCCTGCGCGGCTTGGTCTGTGCTGTAGGTTTTCACACAGAACAAAACCAGGTCTACCGTTCCGATTTCGGTCGGGTCTTCTGTGGCCTTGGAGGGAGAAATTGTAAAGTCCCCGTGGATGCTTTTGACCTGCAGACCATACTTGAGGATGGCTTCAAGGTGCGCGCCGCGAGCGATGAAGGTCACATCATGTCCTTTAAGGGCCAGTAGGCCGCCGTAATAACCACCTACTCCCCCAGTACCCATTATTGCAATTTTCATAGTCTCCTCCAGGTATTAATCGTGTAATTACATTTTTATCGGTACAGCCGCCAACGAGGACGTCGGCTTGGCTCAAGTCGTTCGGCTTAGCAGTCTCACACCTCTTCAGCAAAGTTCCTGCACAATACCATCAGGGTGATGTCATCGAACTGGGGAGCCTCGCTGGTAAATTGGTACACGCTATCCAGAATGTTCTTTTGAACTTCGTCGGCAGGCTTACCATGATTTTCAATAATCGAGTATATCAGGTTCTCTTGCCCGTAGAACTTACCGTGGGCATTTTGCGCATCGGTTAGTCCATCCGTGTAGAGAACCAAGAGGTCACCAGGGAACATCTTGACGCTCTCACACCCCCAGGTAGCTTTCTCATCAATGCCAACGGGGATGCCAGTGTTCATAAGCACCTGGGTTTTTACCTGGTTGTGAGCACTGTGTAAGATGGGAGGATGGTGACCGGCGTTGGCGTAGCTCAGCGTCCTGGTTTCCTGGTCTAAAATGCTGAAAAAGACAGTGACAAAGAGACCGGCACGGCTATCTCTTAGAATGCGCTCGTTAGTAGCCCGGATGATCATCTCGGGTTGGGTTTCGAATTCATAAGCATAGGTACGCAACAGCGTCCGGCTGATCGCCATGAAAAGAGCGGGGCCAAAACCCTTATCGGCAACATCTGCCACTACCAGGCCAATTCTCCCTTCAGACAGCGGTATGATGTCGAAGAAGTCGCCGGAAGTTTCACCCACCGGATCGAAGGTGACCGCGAGCTGCCAGCCAGGGATGGTTGGCACTCTGGAGGGGAGCAGGCTGTACTGGATGCGGGCAGCCAGTTTCAATTCCTGCGTCAAGCGTTGATATTCCAGGTTTTGTGAATACGTGTGGGCTTGGTGGTCAGCGGAAGTGATGAGTGAGGCTAATGCCTGAACAGCCGGAAGCAGGTTTTGGAGGGCTTTGTGTGTCCAGGGTTGGGCCAGCAAGCGTAATTCCAGGTAGATAAATCCGATGGAAGTTTCCCCCTCAGAATCCTGAATGGGAGCCAGGATAATGGGATTATGATCCTTCTTTCCCTCCTCTTCCCAGGGGAGGGTTTCGTTGGCTGTAAAGCAGCGCGCCTCCTCGAGGGGCATTGCCCAGGGTAATATTTTTTCAATCTCGGCTTCCCAATAATCCGGTTGTTTGCGGAGCAGTTCGTCGTAAACTGTCCAGATAGCCAGGAATCCGGAGGGGAACATGTTGGCCACGTTTTCCTGCAAGATCTCCTGTAGGGAAGCCCTGTCGGGGAAAGAATTAATGATATTCCTTCCTAACTTTTCTAATTTCTCTAAAGCTCGAGATTGTACCCGGCTGGTCTCGGCTGCCCAACTTAGTTGATGAGTAGCCAGGGCGATGACACAAAAACCACTCAAAAAGAATAGATAGGCGAAAATACCGCTCTGAGCGTATAAGCTGGAGGAAATAATAGCGAAAGGTGAGACCAGGTGGGGCAGACTGAGTGCCAGGGCAAAGAAGGTGACGAGGGGACGAATAGGATTGGAGTGAGCAAACCGCTTTTGAATCCCTACCCCAAATGCCATGTAACCCAACCACAGGACTAATGAAAAAACAAAAAATGAAGTCATAACTCCGAAGAGTTGTATGATCAGGATTGGTTCTAACGTTTTCGGTGGATAACTTCCTCCGATGGCCTGATAGAGGCTAAGAGATAAGAGAAACACGAATGAATTAGTAGCCAGGTCGGTGGTAAGGTTGCGTAATAGAGGCCAGCGCGCAGCAACAGATTTTGCCCCTATCCAGTTCCGGATGAAAAGGACAGTCGTCCAGGCGACAGCCAGCCACAACGCAGAGGGTCCGATGAGCAAAGTGGTTGACCATAATATGATGTTGGTCAACGTTCCCTCGGAGCTGCCATAACGATCTGTGCGCAATTCGATAATGACGAAATACTTAAACCTGTTGAAGAACATCAAGAACAGGGCGTGCACCAGCAGGAAAGCAATATTTTTCCCTAGGTTTGACCAATCGGTCGTACTTGCCAGCCATATCAGGCCAGCAATTGCCAGAGGAGTGGTGTAAAGGAAGGTAATTACTTCGCTGATCCCGATTTGCTGCCGTTCATCGGGTAAGGTTTCCAGGCCTGGCCACAGCTTTTTGGTGATGTAGGTGAACAGGTCAACCATAGGCATCCTAGAGAGAACCCGCGCTTCGCAAGGCGTGAGCGAAGTCTGGGGGATAGGGGGCTTCAAACGAGGTCGTTTCATTTGTGGTGGGATGGAGGATGCGAATTGAAAAGGCGTGGAGAGCCAGACGTTGGATGATACCCTGAGAGGACTCCTGACCATAGAGCTGATCAGCGAGGATGGGGAGATTTATGCTTGCTAGGTGGACCCGTATCTGGTGTCGTCGTCCTGTGAGTGGTCGAGCTTCCAGGAGGCAGACCCTTTCAAATCGTTTGAGCACTCGAAATTCGGTGATCGCTTCTTTACCATGCTGGTGGTCAACTATCGTACGGTGATGACGGTCTCCGTTGGGACGAAGGGGGTAGTCTATCGTGATGCTCTCCCAGGGAGGATTATTGTGGGTGAGCGCATGGTATACCTTGTTTACGGCATGTTCCTGGAATTGCTGGTTTAAGGCGCGATGAGCATCTGGTGTCCGGGCGAGGAGTAAAACCCCACTGGTATCCCGATCCAGACGGTGGACAATGTATAGAGGTCCAAAGAGGGGTTCTAAGAGGCTGCGTAGATAGGGCAGGTGTGGATCGTAGCCATCCGGAAGGGTGAGCACCTGGGAGGGTTTGTTGACCGCAATCAGAGTCTGGTCTTCGTAGAACACAATATCTTCTGCATCCATATTCATGGCTGCCTTAACCTGAGCGGATGACTGTGCCGCTGACGTCACCCTCTAAAGCCCGTTTTACAGCCCCTGTTTCTGCGCCTGAGAAGATGACCACTTCCAGGGAGGGAAGTACTTTGACCAGCTCAGTCATCTGTTGGACTTTGCTGGCCATACCTCCGGTTACATCGGTGGCCGAGGAGCCCTCCAGGGCAGGCAGAACTTCAGAAAGGGTGGAAGGTGTGATCTCGTCTATGAGCCGCTTGGATTGGGGATAATCCCAAAATACACCGTGGTCATGCCCGGCGAAAAGGATGCGTTGAGGATGAAGTGATTGTGCCAGGTAACCAAACAGGTTCTCAGTTGATAGGATCGTGCCTCCTAGTTGCGTATCAAAGACCACATCACCATAAATGATAGGGATTAAACCCTTCTCCAGGCTGAGGCGAATTGGTGTGAGGTCCCAAGAGGCAATCTCTCTGTTGTTGGTGGTTACCATTGCCGAGGGGGGAAAAATTATGGCCGGAGCACCCGCGCGGTGTAATGCCTCTACCACTAACCGGTTGAGAAGGGAGGCGGTGTGCCAGACTTCTACAAAGCCTTGCCATTGTTCGAAGGTGCGAACACCTTGATGTGTACCGTACTTCTGTGCCGGAACGTGACCGAATGAGCCAGAACCGTGCCCAATGAGGAGACGTAGTTCTGGGTTTTGTTTCAGGCTGGAAGCGATTTCCTGGGCGGTGCGGTTGATAACCTCTCGTCGGGGTGTTTGCGGGGTGTTTTTATCGGTGATCAGCGAGCCACCCAGTTTGAGAAAATATAGGTTGGAGGTAATCTGTAGGTTTTCCCGCATGTCTCAACGTATAGTGGTGGTAATCGTGTGTACTGCACCGGCTTCCTGCAAAGCTTTGGCAATGGTTGGCGCATTCAAGCGTCCGGTAAGGGCAATCATGTTGCCTCCACGTCCTCCGCCGGACAGCTTTGCTCCTAACGCCCCGGCAGCCCGTGCGATTTCGATCAGGCGATCAAGTTCCTGGGAGGAGACGCCTAGAGCACACAGGAGTTGGTGGTTTTCATCCATCAGTGGACCCAAATCCTCATTATGACCTGTTTGAATCAGTTTGTGGGCTTTTTCAACGATACAACCGATAGAGTCGAATAATTTGTCGTAGCGTCCGGGGTTCGCTTGCCATCCGTGTCTCACGTCTCGGACGGTCTCCATGGTGGGGCAGGGTATGCCGGTATCAGCAATCACTATCGTGAAGGGTTCATAGGCTTTGAAGGTTTGTACAGGCTGGTTTTTGATAAAGTATACCGGCTGTTGGTAGGTTATCACTGTGTTGTCTATACCTGAGGGGGTATGGTGATAGATTTTGTCAGCTTCGAAGGCGATGGCGGATACCTGTTCTTTGGTCAGGGGATGACCGAGGAAAGCAGACAGAGCCCGCGCCAGAGCTACGGAAACCGCAGCTCCTGAACCCAGACCACTGGCGATGGGGATTGTGGATGTGATGCGGATTTTCATGGCTGGGGGGCGCGTCACTCCCAGGGACGAGAAAACGTGATGAATAACGAGAGCAAGCGGATGGTCGTCCGAAAGTGCCGATAAGTCTGTGTCCAGCTCAATCCCTGGTGAAAGGATGTGGATGTATCCGGAGGGTGCGTTCAAAACTGGTCGGATGAAAACTTTGGCCATAACACTCGATATGGGCACGGCGATGGCCGGGCGTCCATATACTACGGCATGTTCACCGAAGAGGATGATTTTTGCGGGGGCGGATGCGGAGGTAGCAGGCATATCTTTCCTGGTCATCCAAGCAGTCTAGAAGATGTAGAAGATGATGAGTATAGCTATTCCCCAAAGTGCGAGGTCAATCTGCAAGGGGCGATCAGTGAAGAGCACGTTTTCAGGAGCACCACCAATTTTGTTCACGTGGATGAGATACAGATAGCGGAAGATGCCGTAGATGACGAAGGGAATGGTGAGCATCATGGCGTGGTTGGTGGGCAGATTAGGTGCGGAAAAGGTATACAAGCTGTAGGTAACGATAGTTATTCCGGTTACGATAGTGATCAGGTGATCGAGGAGGGGGATGGTGTAACCTTCGAGCACCCGGCGGTGGGCGTTGGCGTTTTCAGCTAACAGAGCAAGCTCTGCGCGGCGTTTCCCGATACCTAAAAACAAGGCTAAGAAAATGGTGAATACATACAACCAGGGGGAGAAGCGTTCGACTTCTATCAGGGCTACCCCAGCACCCACACGCAGTACGTAGAAACTTGCCAGGATGAGCACATCCAGGATGGGGATGTGTTTGAACCACCTTGAGTAAGATAGGTTTAGCGCCATGTACAGCATGCTAATCAGGCCAAAGCTCCAGGAGAGGGACATTGCCAGGGGCAGGGTGAGGAGGGGGATCAGTACAGCGGTTGTCCTGGCTAAGGATATAGGAAGTTGCCCCGATGGCAGGGGTCGGCTGCGTTTGGTGGGATGGTTCCTATCGGCTTCCAGGTCTATCAAGTCGTTGACGATGTACACCGAGCCGGATAGCAGGCAAAAGATCACCGAACCAGCAACCGTGCACAACATGGCCGGGAGGTTGGTGAGTTGACGGTCGAATATCAGGGCAGCAAAGAGAAAGCCGTTTTTTATCCATTGATGCGGACGCATGGTTTTGATCAAGGCGGTGAAGGTTTTCATGGGGGTGATTATACATGAGGTTTGCTGAACGCTGAACAACAATACACTGTAATAGCGGATAACCGATAGCGAAATGGGGATACCTGAATGGTGATAAAATACGCCCCGATGAATCCCCCAATAAAGAAGATACGTGTGGATAGGTTATTGGTAGAGAGGGGCCTGGCTGAAACCCGTTCTCTGGCTCAACGTTTGATAATGGCAGGTCAGGTGCGCATGGATGACCAAATCGTTGCCAAACCCTCCCTCACCGTTTCCCCGGATGTGGAGATTGTTATAGAGAGCGATAAGGAGTTCTTCTCGCGAGCAGGTCAGAAGCTGCAAGCCGCGTTGGAGGCTTTTCATATTGATGTGACCGGAAAAGTATGCGCGGATGTTGGAGCTTCAACGGGTGGGTTTACCGGTTGTCTGTTAAAACAGGGAGCCGTGCGGGTGTATGCCATTGATGTGGGTTACGGGTTATTACATTGGGAATTACGCAATGACCCACGCGTGGTCGCCATGGAAAGGACGAACGCCCGTTATCTGCAAAGGTTGGCAGAGCCAGTCAGTTTGGTCACAGTAGATGTGTCTTTCATTTCCGTGAAACATATCCTGCCAGTTATTCGCGGTTGGTTTTCGCCCGAAGGAGGCGAGGTTATCGCCTTGATCAAACCCCAATTTGAAGCAGGCCGCCGGGAGGCTGCCCAGGGGAAAGGTGTTATCCGAGACCCACAGATACACCGGAGAGTTCTTTTTGAGGTGTTGGAACGGGCGCATGATAACGGATATGGTGTCGAGAACTTGGCCGTCTCACCAATACTGGGGCCTAAGGGAAATGTTGAGTTCCTGACCCACTTATGTTTGCCTGGAAGGAGAGGTGTTGATCTAGAGACACTCGTTGACAGGGTATTAGTGGAAGCTAGCCGATTAAGGGAGGATAAAAATTAAAGCAGTTACTGGGAAGCGAAGCTGGCGCAGAGCGCTGGTAGGGGTGGCCATCACAGTTCTGGCTATCGTGCTCATCCTCTGGTTCGTAGATTTGCCGGAGGTAGGCCGCAGTTTGCGAGAAGCAAATGTTGTCTTTATCCTGGCAGGCACGGTTGTGTTTGTGTTTTCCCTGTTCGTGCGCAGTTTGGCCTGGAGAATGATGTTACACAGACAGGTTAGTTGGTCACGCCTTTTTTTCACCATCAATGTAGGATATCTATTTAACAACCTGCTGCCCTTCCGTGTTGGAGAGGTAAGTCGGGCGGTGTTGCTCAGCCTGGTGACCCCTCTGGAATTCTGGAGGGTCGCTTCGACCATTTTGCTTGAACGGGGTTTTGATATTCTCTATGCTGCCGGAATTTTGCTTGCTTCGGTACCCTTTGTGGTTGGCACCACCTGGGCAAGAAATGTGGCCATGAGTTTGGGAGGGGTCGTGGTTCTGGGATTGGTGATGTTACACTTTCTGGCGCGCTATCAGGAAAAATTCTTCAACTGGTTAGATGGTGTTGCTGCACGCTGGAAGTGGATTGGACGTCTGGGAGTCGGGCGGTTGAGGGCATTTGTCACCGGTTTGGAGATACTCACCGACATTCGACAGTTTGGTGTTGTGCTGTTTGCCATGGCGGTTGTCTGGGGTGCATTGTTGGTTGAATACACCTTGTTATTGCGTGCTTTTATTCCAGAAGCCACCTGGTTATGGGGAGCTTTTGCCTTGGGTATCGGCGCCTTAGGTGTGGTCGTGCCTTCATCTCCAGGGTTTATCGGCGTAGTTGAGGCTTCGATGATGGGTGCGCTGGCTGTGTTTGGTGTCCGACCTGAAGTGGCCTTAGCGTATGCACTGACGAATCACCTGGTATATTTCTTGGTCACTATCCCTCTGGGGTTGTATGGTTTAACCCGAGAGGGTGAATCCATGCTTGGGCTTTTCAGGATAGTGCGTGAATCCAGAATGGGTTCCTCGGAATAAACTTGTTTTGTATGGGAAGGGTTGTATGCAGAAGAAGTACCTTGTAACTGGTGGGGCTGGTTTCATTGGTTCGAATTATGTTTACCGGTTATTGAGCCGCGGAGAACGCGCTACCGTGTTAGATGACCTTTCGCGACCTGGAGCAAACCGGAATGTGGAGTGGCTGATGGGCACATTTGGTCAGCAATCCTTTGAGATGGTGGTTGGAGATATCCGTGACGAAGACTTGGTTTCTCGGGTTGTAAAGGATGCGGATGTCATCCTCCATCTGGCGGGACAGGTGGCGGTTACTACTTCCATAGCCCGACCACGCGAGGATTTCGAGGTTAATGCTCTAGGGACGTTGAATGTGCTGGAGGCCGCACGAATATCCGACCGGGATCCCATTGTCTTGTATGCTTCCACCAACAAAGTCTATGGCGCCCTGGAGGCCGTGGGAGTTATAGAACAGCCAACACGATACAGCTTTGCCAAGCTGCCCTACGGAGTATCAGAAACGCATCCCCTGGATTTTCATTCGCCGTATGGTTGTTCTAAAGGTGCGGGTGACCAGTACACGATGGATTTTCATCGTATCTACGGTCTGCGTACGGTGGTATTCCGGCAGAGCTGTATCTACGGGCCACGTCAGTTTGGGATCGAAGATCAGGGATGGTTGGCCTGGTTTACGATTGCTGTGGTGACCGGCAGACCGATTTCGATATACGGCAGTGGCAAACAAGTGCGTGACGTGCTGCACATAGATGACCTTCTTGACTTGTACGACATAGCCGTCCAGAAAATTGGAGTTGCCTCCGGAAAAGCGTACAACGTCGGCGGAGGTGTAGACAATACATTATCTATCTGGATTGAATTCAGCCCTCTACTGGAGAAATGTTTGGGCAGGCGGATCGAAGTGGAATGGGGGCCGAGCCGTCCGGGGGATCAACGGGTGTACATATCCGATATCCGCAAAGTTAGTAGCGAGCTAGGTTGGCGACCAAGGATATCTGTCGGACAAGGGGTGGAAAGTCTGTATAATTGGGTGGTTGAAAACCGGAATTTGTTTACTTGAAACCGGTTTCCGGGGACCAGGATCTCATGCGAATTCTTACCGCTCTAACCTATTACCGACCGCATACCAGCGGGTTGACCATCTATGTTGAACGGTTGACCAGAGCGCTTGCCCGTCGTGGGCATCAGGTCACGGTGTTGACCTCCCAGTATGACCATTCTTTGCCGCGGGATGAAGTGAAGGATGGTGTGCGCGTCGTGCGCGCTCCGGTTATTCTACGGATCAGCAAGGGGGTCATTATGCCCACTATTGGGTTATTAGCTACGAAGTTGGTCTTACAAAACGATGTTGTACATCTTCATTTGCCACAGTTTGACGCCGCGGGGATTGCGTTGCGAGGCAGATTACTGAAAAAGCCCACGGTGATTACTTATCATTGTGATCTGACATTACCACCCGGGATTTTCAACCGCGTGGTGAATCAGGTTGTGCATGTGATGAATTATCTGGCGGCCATATTTACACATCGTATCGTAGCCTACACCCAGGATTTCGCCGATCATTCACCCTATTTACAGGGCTTTGCAGATAAAGTTCACATCATCACGCCTCCGGTCGAACTACCCGAGGTTACACCGGCGGAGATAAAACAGTTTAAGCAGCGACACAACCCGGAAGGACGGCAGCCCATCATCGGGATGGCTGCCCGTCTGGCTGCTGAAAAAGGGGTGGAAGTGCTTCTCGACGCCTTGCCGTACATCCTGGAAGTGTACCCGCATGCACGGGTGCTGTTTGCCGGTCAATATCAAGATGTGTTGGGTGAAGAGGCATACTACAAGAAGCTGGAACCTAGATTAGCCGCTTACCGGTCTTCCGGACATTGGGAGTTTCTAGGTGTCTTGACTCCTGGTGAGATGGCTGCTTTTTACCCCAATCTGGATGTCCTGGTTGTGTCAAGTTTGAACGCAACCGAGTCGTTTGGTCTGGTGCAGATTGAGGCGATGATGAACGGTGTGCCGGTAGTGGCCTCGAACCTACCCGGTGTGCGCCAGCCTGTACGAATTACCGGGATGGGTGAGATGACTGAAATTGGAGATGCCCAAAGTTTGGCCGCTGGTTTGCTGAAAGTTTTACGCAACCCTAAGGCATATAAAGGCAACCCCGCGGAGGTGAGGCGTCGTTTCAGTCCTGATGTACCTGCTGAGGCCTATGAGGTACTTTTCGGAAATCTGTTAAAAGAGCTGCGACGTTGAGACCAAGGGGAAAGAGGATAAAAGAAGTCATGTGTAGAAACACTCAACTACTACTGTTTTGGGAACGCTTTCTTTTAGGTGCCAGAACCTGGGTTGTTCCCGCCTTGGAGTTGTCACTTCTGGCCCTAGCTGCAATGTGGGTGGGTAGAGAGTACCTGAACCTAACCCCCCGCGTTGTGGCTAACGGTCGTGAATTTGGCAGCGCGATTCAGACGCATCATATCTGGACGCTGTTTAAGCAATGTGGGATTTGTGCCTTATGGAATGGATTTGAGCGAGGTGGATATCCAGCCTTTGTTGATCTGCATGGAAGCATGTTGCATCCCCTGGTGATGGGGTTAACTTTATTGTTAGGTGTGGTCAATGGGGTAAAACTTATGTTAGTGATGGCCATCTGGTTCGCGGGTGTGGGTCAATGGTGGCTTTCACGCGAGCTGGGACTTTCTCGAATACCCAGGTTGTGGAGTTCTCTGATGGCGGTATTTGGAGGGTATTTGTCTGCTCGCATGGAGTTGGGTGCGTTTGGTGTTGTACTTTCTATCGCAATGTGCAGCCTGGTGTATCCAGCAGTGGTTGCGGTTGCACGAAGGGGCGGTAGAAGGACGATGGTTCTGTTGGGTGTGACAATCGCCTCCGCCATAGTGGCCGGGCAGGGGTATATTCAAATCGGTCTATTGGTAACCGTCCCGGCTTTCTTTTTTCTGCTCTTCGATGATGGTTTTAACCTGAAACCGGTGTGGAAAGAGTTTTTATTGGCGGTTGGGTTAGCTTTGCTCCTGGCGGGAATCTTTTTGATTCCCACATTGCATTTCTTGCCAAATTTTGTCAAAGAAACGGATCCGACGTTTCGATCTGCGCAACCGTTAGCCTATGTGCCTCTGAATCTGGTCATCAATGAAATTGATTTTTATTGGGATGAGGCATTGTCAAAATTCCCTTACCCTCATTTATACGCCAATTACATCGGTTGGGTGGCGGTGGTTTTGGCGGTGATTGGTGTGGCATCCGGACGTTCGAAGGACAGGCGATTGTTGTATGTCTTTTCGGGGGCCATTCTCTTACAGTTCCTGGTGGCCAGCGGGGAGGTATTGCGTTTATTGGTGAAAGTTTTTCCCTCGGTTGCAGGTGTCCGTCATCCTCCTCAGATTGCGGCTTTAGCAGTACCGTTGATTTTGGGGTTAGCAGCTTACGGATTGGAAAGGTTGCTGCGACTTGACTGGCCAGTGTTATGGATGGATTTTAAGAAAAGCGGGAGAACAGAGCAGTGGAGGGTTTCCGCAGTGTGGGTGTTGGTTATCCCACTGGTACTGAGTTTGCACAGTAATTACATCTTTTCAAGGGTGTGGTACACCACATCCTGCTGGGAGCAGCCTATCTATGATTTGTTGGGGGGTTTAGAAACGCCTGATCTGCAATGGGTGGAGCCGCCGTTTGGAGAGCATTTTTATGTTGAACCGGCTATATCTATGGGTTTTAAGCTCAGCCCAGGCATTATGAGCTGGCGCTGGAAAGACCGCGAATTTCCTATACCGGTATTGGAGGCCAACCGTGCTGGCCCTCCTCCTGGGCCAGTCGAACAAGTGAATGAAATTGACGGTATCCCCATCTATGCCCGAAACGACCAGCCTTATGCTGCGGTGGTTGCTGGTGAAGCACAATATCCTTGCACTGCTCAGGGGGCAGGAGGTTACATTGAAGTCTCTTGCCAAGCACAAGAGAACGGTCGGTTGGTAGTCAAGGAGAACATGTGGTCAGGATGGAAAGCCTGGCGAGACGGTGAGCGGGTAATGTTGCAGGGAGATAACTGGTTGGAAGTCGAGGTGCCAGCAGGTAACCATACAATTATTTTCCGCTATTTACCCTGGGATGTTGTCCTGGGGTTGGTGATATCTGTTGTGGGTGTCGTCTTGTGTATTTATCTGTGGCGAATTCCTGGAGGTAGTAAGCCTGCAGAGAAGGTAACCATAGTTAATGACCTACACAGCACATGAAGAACGAAGATCTGCTATGGATGCATCTCCGCGATCTGCCGTATTTCCGCGGATTACTGCGAGCCAAAGAGGCCGTTTTTTATCGGGATATCCCCTTGCACCCACCGACCCTGGATCTGGGTTGTGGTGATGGGCATTTCGCCAGTAACGCATTTCAGAGGACACTAGAGGTAGGTTTGGATTGCGATTTCTCGGTACTTCAAGAAGCTGCCGGGTACCGGGCTTACCAGTACAGGATCCAATCGAATGGGTGTCACCTTCCTTTTCCAACGGCCTATTTCTGCAGTGTGGTCAGTAATTCTGTGTTGGAGCATGTATGTGATGTAGATGCGATGCTCAGGGAAATTGCCAGGGTGTTGAAGCAGGGGTCGAGGTTTGTATTCAGTGTTCCTAACCACTTATTTCTGCCCAAGCTCTCAATAGGACGGTTTTTCGATAAAGTGGGTCTGCGCTGGTTGGGAAATGGCTATCGAGCAGCTTTCAACCGAATCTCCCGACATCATCACTGTGATTCTGTAGAGGTTTGGCGAAACAGGTTGGAATGGGCTGGCTATGAGATTGAACAATACTGGCATTATTTCTCTCCCGAGGCCTTGGCTGTGTTGGAGTGGGGGCATTTTTTCGAGTTTCCATCCCTGGTCTGTAAATGGCTGTTTGGTCGCTGGATTATTGCTCCTTTTCGGTGGAACTTGGCACTAACCCGCGGTTTGGTAGAGCCACATTATAATGAGCCCGTCCCTCAGCCGGAGGGCGTGTATACGTTTTATATCACTCGGTTGAGAGGACAAATCCATCAACTGGTAGATGATGATGAAGGAAAACGGACAACCAGAACCAAGCGTATTAGATTACCTCAAGGCGAAGTTAACCCCCTGGAAGGGTCCCGCGCCTGACATTCCCAAACGTGAGGCTATGGAGGAGGGGTTTCCTGAACCTGGTGGTCTACCTCCTGGGAGGGAAGGGAAGAGGCCAGCAGTTATCTGGTATATGTGGCTGCCTGTAGCGTTGGCTCTTATCGCCCAGCGTTCCCTAGAACCAGGGGACAGGAACATCTGGGTAGGGATAACTTTTTATGCACTGGCTGGTTTGTTGTTGGTCTGGTTAATCTGGCGAGGGGAGTGGTCAGGCCCAGATATTCCCCCCAGCCTGCACATGGAAGACCCTTTGACCATCAAAAGTAACTGGTTCTACATTTTTATTCCCCTGGCGGTTTTCACGTTTTTAGCTTTTGGTAGCTTGCGCTTTGATGGCTTAAACCTCTTCCTGTGGTTATTGACCGTTGTAGCCTTGTTAAAAACGTTTTGGGTGTCGCGAGGCTTGTCCTTTAGGGATTGGTTTGCGAGGTTGCGCGAGGGAATTGCTCAACGTACCTGGTGGGTGCGTATCACTCCCTGGGCTATTTCCTGGGTGGGGGTTTTTGGTCTGGCAGTGTTTTTCCGCTTTTATCGTCTGGGAGATGTCCCTCCGGAGATGATCAGTGACCATGCTGAGAAATTGCTGGATGTTGCTGATGTGCTCCGGGGTAACTGGTGGGTGTTCTTCCCTCGCAACACCGGACGGGAGGCCATACAAATGGTCGTGACCGCGCTGGTGGCCAGAGTGTTGGGGACTGGCCTGACATACCTCAGCTTAAAAATTGGTACAGCTTTAGCAGGTGTTTTGACTTTACCTTATGTGTACCTGCTAGGGAAGGAAGTGGGGGGAAAACGGGTGGGTTTATGGGCCATGCTGTTCGCGGGCATTGCTTACTGGCCAAATGTGATTTCTCGTATCGCCTTACGCTTTGCTTTTTATCCTCTGTTTGTCGCTCCAACTCTATATTACCTGATACGAGGGTTGCGAAACCGGAACCGTAATGATTTGCTGTTGGCAGGGTTGGCGTTAGGTTTAGGGTTACACGGATACAGCCCTTTCCGTTTTGTACCTTTCTTAGTGTTATTGGGTGTAGGTTTGTATCTGTTGCATAGAGTGTCTAAGGGCGCTCGCGTACAAACCATCTGGGCTTTGGTGGCTCTGGTGTTGGTTTCTTTTGTCGTCTTTCTCCCTCTGCTGCGTTATGCTCTGGCAGAGCCGGCTAACTTTTCCTATCGAACGCTAACCCGAATTGGTACGATGGAGCGGAGTTACCCCGATTCTCCTGTTCGCATCTTTTTTGATAACCTGTGGGGGGCGGTGACCATGTTCTTTTGGGACGACGGCTCGACCTGGGTGCACTCCGTTACCCATCGTCCGGCGTTGGATGTTGTTTCGGGGGCGTTGTTCTTTTTGGGAGTAGTATTTCTCTTAACTCGCTACATCCGCAGGCGGCAATGGGAAGACGCCTTTTTATTATTATCCATACCTATGCTGTTGATGCCTTCTGTGCTTTCATTGGCGTTTCCGGCTGAGAATCCTTCTCTGAATCGTACAGGTGGGGCAATTGTGCCGGTCTTTGTTGTGGTGGGGATTCTGTTTGAGGGTTTTTTGACCAGCCTGAAATCCGCGGTGAAAACCCGCGCGGGGGGTGGAATCCTCTGGGGAGCAGTCTTCCTCCTTTTATCGTGGTCCTCTATCCAGAATTATGATCTGGTATTCGATCAATATTTCCGCCAGATGAGGCAAAACACATGGAACACGAGCGAAATCGGACATGTCATCCGTTCGTACGCTGATTCGATCGGTGAGGCGGAAACTGCCTGGGTCGTACCCTTTCCCCATTGGGTGGATACCCGCGTGGTGGGAATCAACGTGGGTTTGCCAGAGAAGGACTATGCCCTATGGGGGAAGGATTTACCCGCGACCCTTGAGATCCCCCCTCCGAAGCTGTTTATTTATAAACCCGAGGACGAGCTAACCGGTATCTTGTTGACGGATATGTATCCTTCGGGTATTCTCCAGCGATATGTCTCTGCGGTTGAGGGGAAGGATTTCATGATTTTTCTTGTGCCCTGACAAGGAGTGAGGTTTGGGTAAACGCTCAAGCGAGTGGATAGTACATATCTGTCTGCTTTTAGTCCTGATAGTGGGGGGGTATCTTCGGCTGGCAGGATTAAATTGGGATGAAGCAGTATATCTGCATCCCGATGAGCGGTTTCTGATGATGGTTGAATCCAGCCTGGAACCGGTAAAGTCTTTGGGGGAATATTTCGATACAGCCAATTCGACATTGAACCCTCATAACCGCGGTCACCCATTTTTCGTGTATGGCACCTTCCCCATCTTTCTGGTGCGCTACCTGGCAGAATGGTTGGACAAGGCCGATTACGGTCAGATCCACCTTGTGGGCCGACCGATATCCGCGCTGGTGGACCTGGGGATGGTATTGCTGGTATACCTGATCGCCAGGCGGTTGTACAACCGCTGGGTGGGTTTGTTGGCGGCTGCGTTTTTAGCTTTTTCTGTCCTGGACATCCAGCTCTCTCACTTCTTCAAAGAAGACACTTTTATGGCCTTCTTTGCTTTGCTGACCGTATACTTTGCGGTAAGGGTAGCTACGGACGAACGGCCGTCAGATGGTAGTTCTCAACTCAGTAAACAGTTGCGGGGATTGTTTGGCAACTTCACTCTTTTGTATGTATTGTTCGGAGTGGCTTTGGGAATGGCAGTGGCCTCGAAGGTGAACGCAGCTCCCGTGGCGTTCGTCCTGCTCCTGGCAGAGTGGATACGCGCGAGCAAGACTTCGCCCGAAGAACAAAGACGGACTTTCCCGGCAGCACTGGTTCACCTTGTCCTGGCTGCGATCACCGCTTTAGTAACCTTCCGTGTGCTGCAACCGTATGCATTCAGTGGTCCGGGCTTTTGGGGCATAAAGCTGAACCCACAATGGATAGGGAACTTGCAGGAGTTGAAACGGCTGGCAAGTGCAGATTCTGTTTATACGTTTCCACCCTCTTTGCAGTGGGCAAACCGTCCCATGTGGTTCGCCTGGATCAACATGGTGAGATGGGGTTTGGGGATGCCTTTGGGGTTGCTGGCATGGTGCGGATTTTTGTTTGCTGGTTGGAGGATGTTGCGCGGGGAATGGAGACAACATGCAATCCTGTGGTCATGGACAGCGGTTTATTTCGTCTGGCAATCCTCCATTTTCAACCCCATGATGCGCTATCAACTGCCCGTGTATCCAACGTTAGCGATCTTCGCTGCCTGGGTAGTGGCCAGGTTTGCCTGGGGCGGAAAAGGTCAGCTCTTCCGGCGGTCTGTGGCAATTGTGGTGGGTGTATCAGTCCTGGTCAGTACTTTTGCCTGGGCCTGGGCTTTTTCGCGCATTTACACCCGCTCTGTTACCCGCATCGAAGCCTCCCGCTGGATTTTTGCAAACATACCGGGAGCTATCAATCTGCAATTAGTCACTACTGAAGGGCAGGTCAACCAACCTGTTGCCTTTCCGTATGATTACACGATTACCCCTGATTTACCATACACCCGGGGAATCACACCACAAGTTGACGCTGTTCTGGAGGGTATGTATTTACCCCATGTGGTAGATAAAGAAGCCATCCCTGAACAAAAGACGCTGCAATTTACAGTTTCAACCCGACTGGACGGTGGCCCCATCGGAGAGGCTCACGTGAAGAGCGATTTTCTGGTGAATGATGACCAGCTCGGGCAAGGATACTGGCTGCCTCTTGATTCTCCGGTGGCTTTGAGCCAGGATCAGAGTTACTACCTTAACCTGGCTTTGGTGGAAGGCGACGGAGCCCTGGCTTTATCTGGAGCGTCAATTGCCAACGAGTCTTCCTGGGATGACGGCTTGCCTCTGCGAATAGATGGTTACGATGGTTTCGGTGGAATCTATCAGAATGGCCTAACCTTCGAACTGTATTGGGAGGACAACTCCGATAAATTAGCCAGGTTTATCAACATCCTTGACCATGCGGAATACCTGATAATTTCTTCGAGCCGTCAGTGGGGTAGCATCACGCGTCTGCCTGGACATTACCCTCTCACCTGGGCGTATTACCAGCACCTGATGGGATGTCCGCAAGGCCATACTTTGGAGTGGTGTTACAACATTGCTCAGGTGGGTAGTTTTGAGGGGGATTTAGGATTTGACTTGATTAAAGTATTTCAGTCCGATCCTAATCTGGGTTCATGGCGCATAAACGACCAGTTTGCAGAAGAATCCTTTACGGTGTATGACCACCCCAAGGTGTTCATCTTCCGTAAATCCTCGGATTATGATCCCGAAGCAGTAGCTGCAATCTTGGGTAGCGTAGACCTCTCGAGTGTCCGTGCGAGCGCGACCGAGGAAGCCAGTAAGGTTGTTCTGAAGAGTCTGATGCTCCCCGAAGGACGTTTGGTTGAACAGCGAGAGGGCGGCACCTGGGCGGAATTATTCCCCTCAGATTGGATAATTAATCTCTACCCCGCACTGGGAGCCATCTTCTGGTATGTGAGCGTACTGATTTTAGGCTTGCTTGCCTACCCGATCATCCGTCTGGCTTTGAGCGGGTTGGCAGATAGGGGCTATCCTCTGGCGCGGATAGCCGGATTGTTGATGTTTGCATATCCGGTGTGGCTGGGAGGGTCTCTGGGTGTTCCTGCCACTCGGTTGACGATCCTGGGGGTGTTCCTTGGTTTCATGTTGGTGTCCGGGATTCTGGCGTATTGCCAAAGGGAGGCGTTGCGACAAGAATGGAGGGAACGCAAGAAGTACTTCCTTATGGTAGAGGCTCTCATGCTGGCGTTTTTCCTCTTCGACCTCTTTATCCGTTTGGGCAACTCGGATTTATGGCACCCATACAAGGGTGGCGAAAAACCGATGGATTTTTCCTATTTGAATGCTGTGATGAAGAGCACCACATTCCCGCCCTATGATCCTTGGTATGCCGGTGGTTACATCAACTATTACTACTACGGATTTGTGCTTGTGGGTGTATGGATCAAGCTGTTAGGTATCAGCCCGACAGTGGTGTACAATTTGGTTATCCCCAGCATATTCAGTCTGATGGCCATGGGCGCTTTTTCCATCGGGTGGAATCTGGTTTTCCCTAAAAACAAGGATGCTGCCTCTCAGGCCATGCGGTGGGCTAAACCCTGGAAAGGAATGACATTTTTTGTCGGGATAGCCGCGGGGTTAGGGTTGGCTGTTCTGGGCAACCTGGGTGTGGTGCGCATGATCTTCCACGGGTTGCAGCAACTGGGATCTCCAACCGGTTCATTGGAAGGTGGAGGGGTGTTAATCCGTTGGTTTTGGGCTGCGCGTGGATTTTTCGAGACGCTGTCGGGAGCGAAATTGCCTTATCGTGCCGATGAATGGTATTGGAATCCCAGCCGTGTGATCCCACCCCAAGGGGATGTGGAGCCCATCACAGAGTTCCCATTTTTTACTGTTTTGTATGCGGATTTACATGCACATCTCATTGCTATTCCCGTGGCATTGCTGGCGATAGCCTGGGCGTTATCATTTGTTTTCGGCCGTGCCTGGAAGAGGGAAGGACAAAGCCGACGCTCTATTGGGCAGATAGCGTGGGGTTTCATGTTCGGTGGCTTGATTATCGGTGCTCTTTATCCCATCAACCTGTCCGATATCTACTCCTATCTCCCCCTGGGCATGGTTGCGGTGGCGTATACATTGTGGTGGTATCGAAACGAAGATAGGGATATTCAGGTAGGTCAAAATCCTACGGATTTATCGGAGCGGTTAATCAGGGTGGTCAAGCTCGTGTTAGTCATCTTACTGGGAATGGCTGTTCTAGCAGGTTTAGCCATACTGCTTTATCAACCGTATGCTTACTGGTACGCTCAAGGTTACCGGACGGTTGATTTTTGGAAGGGGCCACGGACCCCATCGGGTGCCTATTTAACCCATTGGGGTTTGTTCCTGTTTGTGATTGTGGGTTGGATAATCTGGGAAACGCGCCAGTGGTTGGCCTCCACGCCCTTATCGGCGTTATCTAGAATCCGACCGTATTTTGGCCTTATCCAGATTGGTGTGGTATTGTTGGTCGTAAGTGTTGCAGGATTGATGTATTATGGGGTACATATAGCCTGGTTAGTGGTACCACTGATCGTTTGGGTAGGGGTTTTGTTACTTCGTTCAGGGTTATCGGATACCAAACGGGTTTTGCTCTTCTTTGTGGGGTTGGGATTAACACTCACGCTCATGGTAGAGGTCATCGTGGTTAGCGGTGATATCGGTCGGATGAACACAGTGTTTAAATTCTATCTTCAAGCCTGGGTGTTATTCTCGGTGAGTGCAGCCGTGGCACTTGGCTTAGTATGGCGTGATCTCAAATACTGGCTACCAGGCTGGAGGTTATTCTGGCAACTGGCACTCGCTTTCCTGGTAGCTGGGGCAGCGCTCTTTCCCTTCGTAGGCACGATAGCCAAGGTTCAAGACCGCATGGCCTCAGAAGCTCCACATACACTGGACGGAATGGCTTATATGCAATATGCTACCTACTTTGACCTCAACAAGGAACTTGATCTCAGCCAGGATTACCGGGCTATTCGGTGGATGCAAGATCAGGTAAAAGGTTCCCCGGTGATTGTTGAGGCCAATTCACTCAACCTGTATCATTGGTTCTCTCGCTTCACCATTTACACTGGCCTCCCAGGTGTAGTGGGGTGGGACTGGCATCAACGTCAACAACGGGGTCCAGCTTCGCCAGAAAAAGTCACTGAGCGTGTAACCCAAATCAACGAGTTTTACCTGACAGGGGATATTGGTACCGCGGTGAAATTCCTGCGAGAATATGATGTACAGTATATCATCGTCGGTCAACTGGAACGCGCCGCCTACCCGGGTCCTGGCCTGGAGAAGTTTACTGCCTGGGATGGTATCTATTGGCAATCGGTATATAGAGATGGGGATACAGTTATCTATGAAGTGATGAAGCAACCATGATTACCGATATTGTCTCATTCGTACTCTGGTATGTGCTGATCTCCATTTTGGGGTTAGTTGCTTTTCCCATATTGTATCGGTTATTACCTGCCCTGCCCGGACGTGGTTATGCCTTCAGCCGAACGTTTGGGTGGCTTCTGTGGGGATATGTTTTTTGGTTGTTGACCTCCTTGGGTTTTTTAACGAACAGTAGTGGAGGGTTATTAACTGCCTTTATCCTGCTGCTGGTGCTCAGTGGTTGGGCTTTTCGAAGCGTCGGCTGGGATGAGATCAAAACCTGGTTCGTAAGACATCGAATATATGTTTTCTTCGTAGAATGGTTGTTTTTGTTAGCCTTTGCTGGTTGGACAATTGTGCGTGCGGTTAACCCGGAAATTTTCGGAACCGAGAAGCCGATGGAATTGGCATTTATCAATGCCATCATGCACTCGCCAACTTTCCCACCACATGACCCCTGGTTGTCAGGATATGCTATCTCGTACTACTATTTTGGATATGTTTTGGTCGCCATGCTTGCAGAAGTGAGTAACACTGCTGCAGGTGTGGCTTTCAACCTGGGACTTGCGCTGGTATTCGCTCTGAGCGCTATAGGGGGTTACGGTGTGGTATATAACCTTCTGAAAAGGGGAAGGGAATGTAGAGGTTCAGATTCTCCATCGGTTAGGAACGAGGCTGATGGATGGCTTGGGTTGCTCGGCCCTCTGTTTTTATTGATAGTGAGCAACTTCGAGGGTGTTCTCGAAGTGTTGCACGCCCGTGGCCTGTTCTGGCAAAAGACGTCTGATGGAACTATGGTGTCGAAATTCTGGACCTGGTTAGACATGAAGGAACTCAGCCTGCCACCCTCGCAACCCTTCGGTTGGATACCCACGCGTCATTGGTGGTGGTGGCGGGGTTCGCGGGTTGTACAGGACTACGACTTTGCCGGTGTCTGGCGAGAGGTGATTGACGAATTTCCCTTTTTCTCCTACCTGTTGGGCGATTTGCATCCGCATGTCTTGGCCATGCCGTTTGGACTCTTGGCGATCGCTCTGGCCATAAACCTGTACTTTGGAGGTGGTCAAGGGGAGACAGGTTGGCGCAAGTGGTGGATACCGTTAAACCTTCAATCTTTTCTCTTTGGCGGACTTGTGTTAGGCTCGCTGTTCACCCTCAACGCCTGGGATTTTCCCATCTATTTAGCCCTGTTCGCGGGCACCTTCGTTTTACAGCGTTCGGGATATGCGGGATGGAGTTGGTGGCGTTTACGAGAGTTCTTGGGCTTGGTTCTTGCCCTGGGCGTTTTAGGTGGTCTGATTTATTTACCTTTTTATTTAGGTTTTTCCTCCCAGGCGGGAGGGATACTTCCTAACCTGCTCAACCCCACACGCGGCGTACATCTGTGGGTCATGTTTGGAACCTTGCTAATCCCTATTGGAATATACCTCCTGTATGTTGTTCGTCAGATGAATTGGAAGATAATGTTGTGCGCCATGGGCTTAGGCTTGCTCCTCGTGGTTGGACTCTGGTTCTTCTCTTTGATGTTAGGTTGGGCCATTACCCGACTGCCTGTGTTAGGTGAGCTTTTCCTTGACCATCTGGGAGCAGGAGAAGCGGGCGCGCTTGCCTTATTTGTAGAAGCTATACGGCGGCGGTTGGCGACCCCGGCCGGGTGGCTTACCCTGGCGTTTTTCTTAAGCCTGGCAATCAGTGGGCTTTGGCCGCAGGAAAAAGTTGAAACAAGCGGGAAGAATACAGTCCATATCCACCCAAACGTGTTCGTGACAGGGATGGTGTTGTTGGGTACGGTGGTAACCCTGATACCAGAATTTATTTACCTTCGGGATCAGTTTGGCACCCGGATGAACACCATCTTCAAGTTCTACTACCAGTCATGGTTGATGTGGAGTTGTGCCGCTGCGTACGGAACAGCCATCTTATTGCGGGAGGTGAAGGGCGGTTGGGGGTTGGTTTACAGACTGGTAATCGTACTGGTGTTGGTGTCTGGCATGGTGTATCCGACTATGGGCTTGGTAACGAAGACGAACGGTTTCCAGCCTTCGGTTGGTTGGACGTTGGATGGCACATTGAACTCCGGCTTGCTTACTGCCGAGGACAGGATGGCAGTCGAGTGGCTACAGACCGTACCCGCGGGTGTCATTGTGGAAGCGGTGGGTAATTCATATAGTCAGTATGGTCGAATTGCTACCCATAGCGGGTTGCCCTCTGTGCTCAACTGGCCGGGGCACGAAGTCCAGTGGCGAGGCAGCGCCGATGAGCTAGGCTCCCGCCAGAGTGATATCATGCAGTTATATTCTACGAACGACTGGGGTGCGACAAGAGATCTCCTTGAACGTTATGATATCCGATATGTGTATGTGGGCGCATTGGAGCGTCGTACATATTCGGTGAACGAGACGAAATTTCAGCGATACATGGAGCTGGTGTTTCAAATGGGGCAGACGAAGATTTACGCCTGGTCAACGGAATTGGGCAGTGAACCGTAGACGCAGCTCCCTAAAAACTGTTGGCACAAATAGGAGAACTGTGATTTGGAATTTTGGGAGATATTATTAATAGCTATCGGTTTGTCTATGGACTCTTTCGCGGTTTCCCTGGCAGTGGGGAGTGCTGGGAAAGCTACGGGAATCCAGTCCATGCTTCGGCTATCCTTCCATTTCGGATTCTTTCAATTCTTTATGACTGTCCTTGGATGGTCGCTAGGAATATGGATTGAACCTGTCATCGCGCTCTATGATCATTGGGTTGCTTTTGTGCTCCTGCTTTTTGTAGCCATTCGTATGATTAGAGATAATGATGATAAAAAAGTAAGCTCAATGCACAGTAATCCGACGAGGGGATTAATGTTATTAATGCTGTCAACTGCCACGAGTATTGATACACTGGCCATTGGGTTGGGATTGGCCATGTTGAGGATAAAGGTGTTAACCCCCAGCTTATTTATTGGTCTGGTCACTTTGTTGGTTTCAGTCATCAGGGTTGCCATGGGATCAAGATTAGGACGGGCATTCGGAAGAAGAATGCAGATAGTTGGCAGTGTGATCTTGATTGGCATGCGTATCGTTATATCGCATATGGTTTAATGATGTTTTTCCCTTCTTTGGGTATTGAGCCCTATAGCTGTGGTTATACCTGCTCTTTCGACTGACCGGGCAGTAGCATTACGATATAATTTGACGGTATCATGAACAAAAGGAATTTCTCTAACGAACTCATTTTATATCTGCTGGCATTTTTGCTTGCTGTGGGGGTGCGGTTAATCAATTTGGGTTTAATACCCCTTTCAGATGTGGAGGCCAGTTGGGCTTTACAAGCCCTCGCTTTGGTGCGGGGTGAAGAAGTCCTCCTGGGTCCACAACCGGGGTATGTTCTACCTACTGCCTTTTTATTCTTCCTTTTTGGTACGAATGCTATCATGGCCAGGTTGTGGCCTGTACTGGCAGGCAGTGCCCTGGTTTGGGTGCCCTATTTATGGCGGGATAGGTTAGGAAGGGTGGCAGGGTTGATCCTTGCTTTTGGGCTGGCGTTGGATCCTGGGCTGGTGGCGTTGTCACGGGTGGCTGGTAGTCCGTTACTGGCGGTAGCTTTTACCTTGTTTGCATTGACGGCCTTGTGGAGTGGTTCTGCGATCTGGACAGGTATATGGGGGGCTTGGGCTTTGCTCTCGGGGACGGCAATCTGGCCGGGGGTGATTGGGTTGGCGACCACGCTGGGGGTGGCGCGGGCTTTGGGTCCCGTCCAGGTGGAGTCCCCCGATGTGGGTACGGTAGCAGGCGTGATGTCCGATCGTGACCTTGGTGAATTTATCCGGAAAGGTTTGATTGCCGGGGGAACGACTCTGCTAGTTGTTGGTACCATGTTGTTCTTTTTCCCTAATGGAATAAATGCCATGGTCGGTTCCTTGCCTGCTTATCTGCGCGGGTGGGGAACGGGAGGCGGTGAACCTGCTTCCCATTTATTGATGGTGTTATGCGACCAGTCGTTGGCAATTGTGTTTGGAGTTGTGGGGGCAATAGTTGTTTGGAGGGAACGGCATGCGTTGGGCAGGTGGTTGTGCCTGTGGTGGGTGGTTGCAACAGGTTTAGCGTTAGCCTATCCGGCCAGGGATTTTGGTGATCTGGCTTGGTCACTTGTGCCTTTGTGGTCTCTGGCGGGGATTGGGTTGGCTCGTATTTTTCGTAGGTGGAGGCATTCACCTGTTGAGTGGGGGCTGGCTGCGTTGACGTTGGTATTGTTTGCCTTCGGTTGGTTGGATCTGGTCTCTCTGGGACGCACGTCTCCCCAGATAGAAATGTACCGGCTGCGGTGGATCGCGCTGGGTGGGGTGGTGGTCATCCAGACGTTATCGTTTTTATTGGTATCTTTGGGATGGTCCCTGGCAGAAGCTCGGCGGGGTTTCGCATTCGGATTTGGGGTGGGGTTGGCACTTCTAACTGTGAGCGCGTCCTTTGGAGCTTCTCAACTTCGATCACAGGCAAGTAACCCATTGTGGAGGTCTGGTGATGAAATTGTACAGGCAGATTTATTGTTGCAGACACTGGGTGAATTGAGCAAGTGGCGTACAGGGGATCGTGAAGCAGTGAATGTTGTGGTAGTGGATGTAGATTCTCCAGCTTTGAGATGGGTTTTAAGGGATTTCACCAATGCCAGATTTCAATCTGGGCTGGAAACGGGTGCAGCCTCTGAAGTGATTGTGTTGCCTAAAGAATCTGGAGAGCCACGCCAAACCGCGATGTACCGCGGTCAGGATTTTGCCTGGCGTTCCGTTGTGATCTGGAATGAGCTTTGGTCTACGAATATACTCCGATGGCTCACACAGAGGGAGTTACCCACCCGAACAGAAGCCCTCGTGTTATGGGTGCGTGGTGATCTGTTCCCCAATGGTGAGATCACCGTAGAGAGCGAGACCCATCAACCAGTTGAGGAGCCGCTAGAGGAGCCTGTCCGTTGATTGGTTGTGTTGATCCTTTTTCAGGACATTAGCAATTGCATCAAAAATATGGTGTTGGTGGATGATTATAGCTATAGATGGGCCCGCGGCATCTGGAAAATCCACGCTAGGCCGAAGGTTGGCTGAAACTTTCGGGTATTTGTATTTTGATACAGGGGTGATGTACCGGGCGGTTACTTTGGCTGCCTTGCAGCGGGGTATTCACATGGAAGATGAGGCAGCTTTGCAAACCCTGGCGAACGAAATAGAAATTGACGTGTTACCACCATCAAAGGACGACGGTCGGATGTATGACGTGTTATTGAATGGGGAGGATGTAACCTGGGATATCCGCTCCTCCCAGGTAGATGCCAACGTGTCATATCCCTCTATGTACACTGGGGTACGTAAAGCCTTATCTGCCCAACAGAGGCGCATAGGCCTTCGAGGGAACACAGTGATGGTGGGTAGAGACATCGGAACTGTAATATTACCAGAGGCTGAGGTGAAAATTTATCTGGATGCTTCTGTGGATGAAAGAGCTCGTCGTCGTTATTTAGAGTGTCAGGCGCGCAAAGAACGTGTTCGATATGAAGATATCCTGAAATCCATGCAGAAACGAGATGCATTGGATTCTGGTAGGGATGTAGCACCGTTGCGCCCCGCTGATGATGCGGTTATCTTTAACTCAAACCATCTAAACGCTGATCAGGTGTTTGAAAGGGCGAAAGAACTCATCCTCAAATCTTCTGCCAGGACAGAGTGAGGAAGCAATATGGATAGAACGTATAAAGTTCCAATGAGAAACCGTGTAGGTCGCTCCATCTTGCGTGTCATTTTTCGCGGGTTGTTCCGGGTATTGTTCCGCATCCAGATCACTGGTCTGGAACATGTTCCCAAAGAGGGCGCATACATTATCAGTCCTAACCATGTTTCCTTATATGACCCACCTTTTGTGGTAGCTTTTTGGCCGGTTATTCCAGAGGTTGCGGGTGCTGCAGAGGTGTGGGAGAGGGCGGGTCAATCACTGTTAGCCAAAATGTACGGAGGTTTACAGATTCACCGCGGCATGTACGACCGACGCGTGATTGATAACATGCTCAGGGTGTTGCGTGCTGGCCGTCCGTTGTTAATAGCTCCAGAGGGCGGGCGTTCGCACGAACCGGGATTGCGCCAGGGGAAACCTGGTGTGGCTTATTTGCTGGAAAAAAGCAACGTGCCATTAATCCCAGTAGGGGTAGTGGGCACGACGGATGATGTGTTGTCCCGCGCTTTGCGGGGCGAAAGACCGCGGTTAGAAATGCGCGTTGGCCTGCCATTGAGGGTGCCTCCGTTAATGGGGCGCGGGAGGGATTTACGCGAAGCCCGCCAGCGGAACACTGACCTGGTGATGAGTCACATTGCTGCTTTACTGCCCAGAGAATATCGAGGAGTGTACAGTGAATATGTCCGAGATACCGCCAAAACCCAGGAGTGAAACTGTACGACCAAAAATTACCCGTTTGCCACGTTTGACAATATGGCGAAGAGGGTTCCGATGGTTTGTACACATTCTCACGCGTTTTTTGCTATGGTTGTTCACTACCGCTGAGGTGCGGGGTCTTGAGTATCTACCTCACCAAGGACCAGCACTGATTGTGATCAACCATCTGGGTGATGTTGATTCGGTGCTATTTGTTGCCAAGGCAGGGGTCAGTTTTGAAGCCTTAGCCAAATCCGAATTGTATGATTTTCCTGTCCTGGGAAAGATAATGGATGCCTTTGGAGTAATTTGGGTACATCGTGGAAGAGCTGACAGGAAAGCAATATCTGCAGGATTACAGGCGTTGAAGGAGGGGCGGTTGTTAATGGTCGCCCCAGAAGGACGCGAAAGTTTAACCGGTGCACTTGAAACGGGTACGGGCGGTGCCGCGTTTATTGCTTTGAGAGAGGATGTCCCCATTGTCCCTGTGACCTTTACTGGGACGGAGAACAAAATCATCTACCAGAACATGAAGCGCTTGCGGCGAACGCCTGTTAGCATGACCGTGGGACCCGCGTTCCGTCTGGAATGGATGGATGATCGTAAGGAAGCCATCCGAGGGGGCACAGAGCGGATTATGTTGAAGTTAGCACAGCAACTACCCGAGAAATACCGTGGGGTGTATGCTCATCGGGTGGAATCCAATTGAGGGTCAACATGTCGAGTATTGCAGTAGAAGGAATGTACCATCACGTTCAATGGGAATCCCAACGGAATGTTTTGCGTTTTTTGTTACGCACTGTTGGATTTACCTTATTGGTTAGACTAAGACGAGTGGAAGGCTTGGAGAATGTACCTCAAACAGGACCCGCCATCTTGATCATGAATCACATCGCTTTTGTAGACCCTATCGTCGTACTGCATGTTGTGCCTCGCAATATCGTTCCCCTGGCGAAGAAAGAGGTTTATGACTATCCCATAGTGGGCATTTTTCCCCGGCTCTATGGGGTCATCCCTGTCCAGAGGATGGGGTTTGACCGTAAGGCGCTCAGGCAGGCAAAGGCAGTTCTTGATGGTGGGGAGATCGTGTTGATGGCACCTGAGGGTACTCGGAATAAAACACTTCAGAGGGGCAAAGAAGGGTTTGCGTATTTGGCCAGCCGTACAAATGCTACAGTGATACCTATTGCTATTGAGGGAACAGAGGGTTTCCCCGCATTGCCACTTTCGCGTGTTTGGAGGCAATCAGGCGCGGTTGTATGTTTTGGGCGACCGTTCCGTTTTAGACCGGAACTAAGAGATGCCAGGAGGGAGCAGTTACGTCAGATGACCGATGAAGCTTTATACGTAGTAGCCAGGATGTTGCCAGAAGATAGGAGGGGTGTGTATGAGGATTTAACGCAAGCTACTGAAGAGACCATTCAGATGCTATAATGCTTGCAACCAGCGCATGAAATTCATATTTTCCCTACTTGATAATGCAGCGTATATCCTTTTTCCCGTCCAGGCGATTGGTTGGTTGGGGCTATTTGGATTTTTAGGACTGGCTCTTTTTTTCCAATGGAGATTTCGAGGCTATAACGGAAGATTAAACACTCGTGATTGGGGGGGATTTATCGGTCTTTGTATCATTTCGCCTTTTACCAGTTTATTTTTTGCCTGGAGGTTTCCGGCATCAGGTTTTATGTCACCTCCTGGTATGTCAGTTGAGACCATAGGCCCCCTTGCTTTACTTTTTGTTTCTTTACCATGGATGTTGGCTGGGGGTTTTTATGGCCCGTTGTATTCTGGATTATTGGCAGCGTTTTCTGGTTTACTTGTAAGCTTCTGGGAGACACACTCGACATATACCATTTTTGAGTGGATGATTATAGGTACCGTTATTGGGGCTATGCTCAGGCAATCCTATCGCACACTCTCCTTTAGAGCATTGCGCCATCCAATAACCCACGCCCTAATTATCCCCTGTGGTTATGTATTATTGTTTTTTGCTTCCAGGTTACTCGAGATAAGGGGTCAGCTAATAGAACGTTTAGATTACGTCCAGGTACAACTGGAAATGACGATGCTTGCTATGGCATTGCAGTTGTTCGTTTCAGGTGTAATTGCTGAGAGTGCAGCCTTGTTTTGGCCTCATTCTTGGGGAGGCCAAAAGCCATGGCGTACTTCACCTTTGGAAAATAGTTTACAAAACCAAATAACCTATCCAGTTGGGATTTCTTTTGGCATAACATTAATTATTCTATCTGTGAGTATTTGGAACAGGGCGGATAGTGCAGCTAGAGAGATGTTAGCATCCCGGTTAAGGGGTACGGCTCAAACGGCTGCAGAGGCCATCCCTTTATTTTTTGAAGCCGGCCAGAATTTCCTGATGCTAATTGCCTCTGACGAGCGGTTATCAACTACCCCACAAGCAGAATTACCTAACCTGTTAGCTGAAAAGATACAGGAAGTCCCATTTTTCCGTCAATTGTATATTTTGGACCGCGAAGGAAATTATATAGCTGGTTATCCTTTGCGAGAAATCCGAGCCGATAACATCACTGTAGGTGAAATCCAAGGCATTGGTATATCGCTTCAGGGAGTGCCATTGTTAACGTATATAGTACTTCCTGTGCCTGGAGAAACATCTGCCCAAATTTCATTTATGACTGGGGTGAAAAAAGCAGATGGGACCTATTTAGGTGCATTACTGGGTCGAACAGATCTGGTGACCAACCCCCTTACTCATCCCTTTATACACAATTTAGATAGTCTGTATGATACGGGAGGTGTAGGCTTCGTAATAGATGAACAAAGCAGAATCATCTATCATCCTGATCCAAGTTTGTTAATGAGTGAATATACTGGAGAGACCTCAACGACCCCCTCGCTGATGCCAGATATTGCTTCTGATGGCACACGTCAATTTGTCTATTATCAACCCGCGGTTGGTCAACCTTGGGCGATCGTTTTGAGCATACCTGGAAAATACACCAAGATATTGGCTTTCGATATAGCTACGCCATTACTTGGGTGGTTAGTATTTTTAGCCGCGTTTGTTTTTGTTGCCTTGTATTTTACTGGCACACGAGCGACCAGTTCTTTGCGTGTTTTGGTGGATGAAACCAAGTATGTTGCCAGGGGTCATCTTGATCGTTCACTCGTTGTCAAGGGAGAGGATGAGATTGGGCAGCTTGCCAAAGCATTTGAACAAATGCGACAAAGTTTGCATAATCAATTGGGAGAATTAAATCGTTTATTGGTAGTAAGTCAGGGAGTGGCGGCAAATTTGGAGGTGGAGGCGTCCTTGCGACCGGTGCTGGAGGCAGCTTTGAGCGTGGGTGCTGATTCCGCGCGTGTTGTCCTGAACCCTGAAGTGTTGCCATTAAATTTAAATAAAGAAGGGCAGGTCCAGCTTGGGCTAGGCGAATCTGCAGAACGATATCATGTGCTGGATAAGCAAATCTTCTTATGGCTGAATAAACAAGAAAGATTGGTGGTAAATTCCACTGAAAAATCCCATATCTTTTCCAAGATATCCTCAACTGTTTTACCTGGAGCCCTTTTGGGATTATCTTTGCGAAATCGAAAGACGTACTACGGTGCATTATGGATCGCTTATAAAGTACCTCATGCCTTCTCTGCGGAGGAGACCCGGTTTCTGACGACCCTGGCGAGTCACGCTACTGTGGCAGTGGCAAACGCCCAGTTGTACCAAAGAGCAGAAGTGGGTCGGCAACGACTGGCCGCTATCCTATCGTCAACACCCGACCCCGTACTGGTTACAGACGAAAAAGGATGTATATTGCTTCTAAACCCTGCAGCCTGTAATGTGTTTGGGACAAAGTTTGGCGATGCCGAGGGAAAGCCAATAGAACAAGTAATAACTTCTCCTGACATATTGGAGTTATTTCATCTCGCAGTACCAGACAGACAATCGGTAAGGATACAACTTCCGGACCAACGGCATTATTTCATTTCATTATCGGGTGTTATGTCTGAGGGGAAAAATCAAGGACGAGTATGTGTGTTACGGGATGTGACCAGACTGATGGAGTTAGATAAGCTTAAATCCGATTTCCTGGACACGGTAAGTCACGATCTGCGCACCCCACTTAGAGTAATCAAGGGATACAGTTCAATGATAGAAAAAGTAGGGGAGTTGAACAATCAACAAAAAATCTGCTTGGAAAAAATATTGTTGGGCGCCGAGGATATGTCACGGTTGGTTACAAACTTGTTGGATATGAGACGTATTGAAGCAGGGTTGGGTTTGCAGTTCGAGGTTGTGCGTGTGGCGGAGTTAATTGAGCAAGTTGTGAATGATCTCAAGGCAGAGGCAGCTCAGCGCAACATCCAGATTAGTAAAGATATACCATCTGATGTCATCCCTGTTTTCGAAGCCGACCGTACATTTATACACCGGGCGTTATTTAATCTTCTAGACAATGCAATAAAATTTTCCAACGCAGGCGAGAGAGTAACTATCTGTGTGGAAAGCAGACCGAGTGGTATGCTCTTTAAGGTGATAGATAACGGTGCTGGAATTGCGCCTGTAGACCAAGTGCATATTTTCGAAAAGTTCTACCGAGCCAAGCGCATTGGCGAAGGGGTGGTGGAAAGCCTTGGGTTGGGATTAGCCATTGTGAAGTCAGTAGCTGAGTGGCACAATGGCAAGGTTTGGGTAGAGAGCGAATTAGGGAAGGGAAGTGTTTTTTTCCTGGAAGTGCCATTTCGACAAGGGAAAAATGGCAAGAGCACCACATCTGCTCCGTCCTATGAAACGTGATGCCATACCTTACAGTAGTTCTGGTAATCAAAAAAGGGAATTTTTAGCTTCTCTTGACAACAAACTAGAAATCCATATAATAGCGGCGAAAATATGGAAATAGGCGCTGTACGAGCGCTTGAGAAGCGAGGGCTCTCATGCGCTTGTTATTTTTTTGTTTCCCGAACAGTACATTTGTTCCATTTTGAATTACAGGTGTTTTCCTAGAGAGAATGGGTAATATCCAACATGTGGAGCGGGGTATTTATTGTATTACCTATTACCCCTTACATTCTCCTATCTGAATCTTGGAGGTTTCTTTGGAAACAAAAGGTCTAAAAGCACTTCGGGTCAGTTTGGCATCTCCAGATATTATTCGCAGTTGGTCATACGGTGAGGTGACCAAGCCTGAGACAATTAACTACCGTCGCCTGCGTCCTGAGAAAGACGGTCTATTTTGTGAGGCGATTTTTGGTCCAAGCCGTGATTACCAGTGTTACTGTGGTAAATATAAGAACATCCGGTATAGGGGGATTGTTTGTGATAAGTGTGGGGTAGAGGTTACTCGAACGTCTGTACGGCGTGAACGCATGGGGCACATAGAGTTGGCCTCACCAGTGGCTCATGTCTGGTATACGCGACGTGTACCTTCACAATTGGGCTTGTTGTTGAATATTTCACGGCGGGATCTTGACCGTGTGCTGTATTTCGCTCAATACGTTGTGACTTATGTAGATGAGGATGCCCGGGAAAAGGCATTAAACAGGCTGGAAGAGGAGTTGGCTCAGGAGGAGAGCGAACGCGCGGCTCAGATCAATGCCCGAATCGCGGCGATTAAATCTGAACGCGATCACAGCTTGGCGGATATAGCAAAGCAAAAAACTGGATTAGAGAAAAAATACGAGGAGAATATCGCTGCCTCCCTTGAACCCATAATCATAGAAGGTCAGCGTTTAGAGAAGTTAATACAGGATAAGATTGGAAAGACTGTCAAAGCCCCAATTCTTTTCAAAGAAATAGATGTTTTAATCGCTGAGGCGGGGGCAACCATCAGCAGTGACCATCTGTCCAAAGTTCAACAAGTGATCAAAGACAAGTTAGATACGCTTGAGGGTGAATTGCGTGAAGAGAAGCAAATTCAGCTTGACCAGTTGGAAATACAGAAAGAAGAGATACGTGCGCGGGCAGATCTAACTATTGAAGAATTGCGTAATCAATACGAAGATCAAGAATACGCAGCGAGGGTCAAGAAAGACCGTCTGCGGGATGAGCTATTACACCTGCGACCTTTGACATTTATGGGGGAAAGTCGTTATCGTGAATTGAAGTCTAAGTGGGGGCAGGTCTTCCGGGCCGACATGGGCGCAGAGGCTTTTTATGACATTCTCAGGCGGCTCGACTTGGAGGAATCCAGGGACGAATTATGGTATGAGGTCCGTTCTACGCGAAGCAAACAACGCAGAAAGAAAGCGACTAAGCGCCTGAGAGTGGTTGAATCTTTACTGCGTTCAGGGAATAGACCAGAGTGGATGATATTGACCGTTCTGCCGGTAATCCCACCGGATCTGAGACCCATGGTGCAACTGGATGGCGGCCGATTTGCAACTTCCGATTTGAATGATCTCTATCGCCGGGTCATTAACCGTAATAATAGACTGAAAAGGTTACTGGAACTTGGGGCTCCAGATGTAATCGTCCGCAATGAAAAGCGTATGTTGCAGGAAGCTGTGGACTCGCTGATTGATAACTCGCAAAGAGGAAAAGCACGCTCAAGAAGGGGACGAAGAGAACTCAAATCATTAAGCGATATGCTCAAGGGGAAGAAGGGCCGTTTCCGCCGCAACCTGCTAGGGAAGCGGGTGGATTACTCGGGACGCTCTGTAATCGTTGTAGGACCGCAGTTAAAGATTTATCAGTGCGGTTTACCCAAAACGATGGCCCTTGAGTTGTACCGTCCTTTCGTTATCTCCCGTTTGGTGGAAAACGGATACGCACAAAACATCAAAGGTGCAAAACGTTTCATTGAGCAAAATCGACCTGAAGTATGGGAGGTACTAGAAGAAGTCATAATGGATCGTCCGGTACTGTTGAACCGTGCGCCAACTCTGCACCGTCTGGGCATTCAGGCGTTTGAACCCGTGCTGATCGAAGGAAAAGCAATCCAGCTACATCCCTTGGTGACGACGGCTTTCAACGCTGACTTTGATGGTGACCAGATGGCTGTACATGTTCCGCTGACCCGGAAGGCAGTATGGGAAGCGCGCGAGCTTATGCTTTCATCTCGAAACTTATTGAAGCCCGCAGATGGCGAACCGATCATCAGCCCCTCAAAGTGCATGGTGTTAGGGGTCTATTACCTGACTATGGAAGATGATAAGGAACACCCTGGTGATGGAAGCATCTTTGCCCATTTTGATGAAGTGGAGCTTGCTTACAGCCTGAATCACGTTGGTGTACACACGAGGATCAAGATAAAAACCCCAAGCTGGTACGACGATAAATACAACCGATTACCTGAGCAGCAGGATTTACTGCTAGATACAACCGTTGGACGGGTACTGTTTAATTTTATACTACCGGGAGAAGTACGCTTCGTTAATAAAGTTTTAGATAAAGGTGATCTCAAGGATTTGTTCACAGAGATCTACGAGGTTTGTGGGTCAAAGGTAACAACTGTAGTTGCCGATCGGATCAAAGACATCGGGTTTAACTACGCGACCAAATCTGGGACCACGATAGCTGTGGGTGATATCACCGTTCCTCCTGAGAAACGTGAGATTATACAACAGGCATTGGAGCAAGTGGAGGCAGTTCAAAGGGATTTTCGTCGTGGCCTACTTACTGAGCAGGAGCAGAATGAGCAGGTGGTCAACATCTGGCAGCGGACTACTGGAGAAGTATCAGATATTGTTCGTGATACCCTGGACCCAAATGGCAACCTGGCAACCATGGCAAATTCTGGCGCCACAAAGGGTGGGTATGGACCAATCGCTCAATTGGCTGGTATGCGTGGCTTGATGGCTGACCCGGCAGGGAGAATTATCCCCTTGCCAATTCGATCTAACTTCCGAGAGGGATTGAGTTCTCTGGAGTATTTCATTTCGACACACGGGGCACGCAAAGGTCTTGCTGATACCGCCTTGCGTACCGCAGATGCGGGATACCTCACCCGGCGTTTGGTGGATATTGCTCAGGACGTCATTGTGAATGAAGAAGACTGCGGTACCGAAGATGGCATTTACATCCCGAGGGAGAGGGATGTTGTGGATGAGTCTATGGAGTTGCGTCTGTTTGGGCGTTGTGTGGCCGAAAGGGTGGTGGACCCCGACACAGGTGAAGTATTAAACGAACGTGATGATTTGTTAGATCGCGGTGATGTCCGCAAGATTATGAAGAGCGGAGTCGAGGCTGTAAAAGTCCGCTCACCTTTGACATGCAGGCTTGTACATGGAGTCTGCGCGAAATGCTACGGCACAGATCTGGGTCGAGGTGAAATGGTTGAGCTGGGCGCAGCAGTAGGCATTGTCGCGGCTCAGTCTATTGGTGAACCAGGTACACAACTCACCTTACGCACATTCCACACGGGTGGCGTTGCTGCTGGAGGAGATATTACTACTGGTCTGCCTCGCGTTGAAGAGTTATTTGAAGCCCGTAAGGCACCCAAGGGTGAAGCAGTAGTATCTGAAATTGCTGGAACGGTGCAAGTTCTACGGTCTGACCGGTATAGCGATTTGCGGGTTGTACGTGTTGAACACAGTGAAATGGTCAGCGACGAGTACGGTGTCCCCAAAGGTTGGAAGATTGAGGTGAAAGAAGAGGCGGAAGTTAACCCAGGAGAGGTATTAGCCTCTGAAGAAGATGCCACCATCACAGCTCATAACGCTGGTCGTGTACGTATTGAAAAAGGAAAGATTATCGTTTCTTATGAGCAGAAAGAGGAGCAGGAGTACGAGATACCGAGTAATGCCCGATTGCTGGTGAAAGATGGCGATCATGTGGAACCTGGACAGCCGCTCACGGAGGGATCTCTTAACCCACACCGTCTCCTTCGGATTCAAGGACGTGAAGCCTGCCAAATGTATTTGTTATCGGAGGTTCAGAAGGTTTATCGTTCACAGGGTCAGAACATCCACGATAAGCACTTTGAGATCATCATCCGGAAGATGATGTCCAGGATACAGGTGACAGCCTCTGGTGACACCGATTATCTGCCCGGCGATTTAGTTCGACGCCTGGAGATTCAGAATGTCAACGAACAATTTTTAGCCGAGGGCAAACGACCGGCCAAATATAAAGAAATATTATTAGGAATAACCAAGGCTTCGCTGAATACTGAGTCCTTCCTTTCAGCAGCTTCCTTCCAGCATACAATTAAGGTATTGACCAGCGCGGCTGTTTCTGGAAGTGTGGACCCATTGTATGGGCTGAAGGAGAACGTGATCATCGGAAAATTAATCCCTGCGGGGACAGGCTTCGTGCCAAATCGTTTTGAAGCAGACATGAAACCGGAAGAGGAGCTCGTTGAGGAAGGGGGAGAGGATGCCGAGGTGGTTGAAGAGGTTCAAGTTGAAAAACCTATCGAAGAACCTACTTCAGCCGATTAAAACTTCTCCATCTTTTAGTGAGTGCCCTAGTAGTACGATTTGCCCCTGTTGATTGACAGGGGCAAATTTGTTTTCCTTTGGTTGACTTGTTCCCAGTTTGGTCTTAATATAACTCCACAAGTCTACTCATGCATAAAGACGGGTTGTAGAAATTATTTGTCTGGTTCAGTGAGGAGGATGTATGGAAATAGGGATGGTACAGCGGGTAGATATAGATGAAGAGATGCAACAGGCATACATGGATTACGCCATGAGCGTGATTGTTTCGCGGGCTTTGCCGGATGCCCGTGATGGGTTGAAACCCGTACACCGCAGGATTTTGTATGCCATGCACGAGATGGGCATAGGGTCTGATTCTCCTTATAAAAAAAGTGCCCGTATCGTTGGTGAGGTGTTAGGAAAATTCCATCCACATGGGGATATGGCGGTGTATGATGCCATGGCTCGGATGGCTCAGGATTTTTCCATGCGTTATCTGCTCGTGGATGGACAAGGAAACTTTGGAAGTATGGATGGTGATCCACCGGCTGCCATGCGATACACCGAAGCACGGATAGAATCATTAGCTGGGGAAATGTTAAATGATATCCACAAGGACACAGTTGATTTTGTTGATAATTTTGATGGCACCTTACTGGAACCTGTGGTTTTACCTGCTGCCGTTCCGAACCTTATGGTTAATGGAGGTACCGGTATTGCGGTCGGTTATTCATCCAACATACCTCCGCACAACCTTGGGGAAATTGTGGATGCTTTAATTTTCATGTTGGAGAGATGGACAAAGTTAGATGACGTGAGTGTGGAAGATTTGATGCGTTATATAAAAGGACCTGACTTCCCAACTGGGGGAGTGATCATTCAGGGATCCCAGGGGATTTCTCTTACCAGTGCCTATGGATCGGGCAGAGGGCGAATTACCCTCCAAGCCCGGGTCCACTTGGAGGATATGGAGAGGGGACGGAAGCGGATCGTTGTTTCACAATTGCCATACATGACCAACAAGGCTTCCCTGATCGAGCGCATCGCCCAATTATCCAGGGAAGGACATCTAGAGGGGTTATCTGACCTGCGCGATGAGTCTGATCGTCAGGGGTTGCGAATAGTGCTTGAATTGACAAAGACTGCAGACCCAGAAGAGGTATTGAAAGTCCTTTACAGCCGTACAAGCCTTCAGATGACGTTTGGCATTATTATGCTCGCTCTTGTAGATGGGGAGCCGCGCTTGTTGAGTTTGAAACAGGCGTTGCGCGTTTACCTGGAACATCGTCTGACGGTCGTTCGTCGCAGGAGTAAGTATGAGTTAGATCGTGCCCGTAAACGAGCCCATGTTTTGGAGGGGTTACAGGTCGCTTTGGATCATCTGGATGAGGTGATTAATACCATCCGACAATCTCCAAATGTTACTAAGGCACACTCCCGATTACGACGTCAGTTCAAACTAACCGAGGAACAGGCCAGTGCCATCCTAGACCTCCCTTTGCGTAGATTAGCCTCCTTGGAGCGCAAGAAAATCACTTCGGAGTATAAGGAACTTCTTGCCAGGATAAAGAAACTTGTAAATCTACTCGCTTCGCCCAAAAAGATCCGAAATTTAGTGGCTGAGGAATTGTCAGTGATAAAGTCCACGTACGCAGACAGGCGCCGCACGCATATAGTTACTCTGGAAGAAGATGAGGATAAGTCTACCGTACTAACCGCCAAAGATGTGGTGACCCCCAAAGTTGTTTGGGTTTCTGTGACCGCGGAAGGGTTAGTTTCCTGTACAAGGACGGATAAGAAGCCGCGAATCAGCGGTACTGCGGCTCCGAGGTTGTTGGTGCGCGTCCATACCCACGACACGCTTTATCTGGTCAACCTTCAGGGCGAGGCAGCCCCCATTGCAGTTCACTCCTTGCCTGTAGCTGAGACGCCATCAGATGGTGTGCACTTTGCGCGAATAACACCACTGCCGGAAGATAAACCCCTGGCATCCATTTTTAGCCCGCCTGCGGAAGAAGATGCAAGGGGGGATGGATATATCTTGACTTTCACTAAATGTGGCATGGTCAAAAAGACAGATTGGAAGGAGCTCCCCGGACCAAGTGCTCAAACGTTTACATTGGCGAGGGTCAATGAGGGTGACTGCTTGGGTTGGGTTGGCTTTAGCCGTGGTCAGGATGATGTCTTTTTGGTGACTGCCGATGGAATGTGCATTCGATTTAATGAGTCGGATGTCCGACCGATGGGATTGATCGCTGCTGGGGTTGGTGGGATTAAATTGCGTGATGAGGATTGTGTCGTAGGTGGGATTGTGTTACGAGATGTTGACGAGGTGTTCTTCCTGGCAAGTGATGGCGGTGGAAAACGTGTGGCTTTGGATCAAGTTCCTACCCAGGGAAGGTATGGTTTGGGGGTTATAGCCTGGAAGTTATCCAAGAGGCAGCGACTGGTTGGGGTAGCCGTGGGTAAAGGGACTCATCAGGTAATAGCACACCTGAAGAAAAGAGCTGCGAAGTCCACACGATTGGATGCAGCTCCATTACAGGGACGTATGGCTGGTGGGAAGGAAATCATTCCGGTGAAAGCTGGCGACCAGATCGTCGTTTTTACTGACCCACTTGACATGTCAAGGTTTTTCAAGCGATAGTGGTCATTAGCCATTAAAAACAATGTCTCTACTTAAATTCGTGTATTTCTGATGATTGGATGGGCAGTTCACCACCGCAATAGGTTCGATACCAGGAGGCTTCGTTCTGGTAATTGCTTAGGGCAAAGGAGTAGGCGGTCTGGTTAATATTGGCCGCCTGTTCCAGATTTAGGATTGCGGACGTGCTCCAAAAACGGGGAAGAACCATTAAGGAGTCCTGAATATTTCTCTCCGCTTCCCCCAGTGGGATCCAGTTGAACATCAACGGACCTCGCGAATGCGTGCTGAAACCCAATTCATATTCTGCCTCCCGGGCGATGCGGACGGCGAGTTGAGTGAAATTTCCTCCCGGCCAGATGATCGCTATTGGTCGCGTTCCAAAGTGTGCCTCAAGAACCGGGATAGGGTTGAACAATTCCTCCCGGATAGTTTCTTCGGGTGTGGTCTCTGTGATGTAGTAGTGCCAATACCCATGGGATTGGACATCCAGGTAACCCGTGGCAGCCAGATTCTCCATTCGAGTCCAGAGGCTGGGTCGGGTGTCAGCTATAATCCAACCTAAAGTGATCGTCCAGTTGTATTTTTCAGCCACGGGGATAAAGTACTCTTCCAGTGTTCCCGGGCGCCTATCGTCCAGGATAAGCAGCATAGACCTTGAGGGGATGCGTGCGTTTTTTGTTAAAAAGTCGAGCAATTGAGCTGTAGTAATCGTTTTGAAGCCCAGTTGGACTGCACGGTTAATGATAGCCTGGAATTGGTCAGCGCTGATGAAAGATGGGTCGTACAATTCTTCTCCAGTGGGACGGATAGCGTGGAAGAAGATGGGAACCACTACGGTTCCTGGGAGGCTGTTCGTGGGTGTCCAACGCAGGCGTAAGTATTTGCACGTATCTGTAATGTAGGATTGTGGGAGTACACCGCTTCGCAAAATCGAGGTGGTGAAAGCAGGCAAAGTTTCGATGATTATGGGGGTGGCAGTGCTGGTGGCCTGCCAGGGTGTGGGTGTCAGTCCCGCATTGGGAGCAGTGAGAATGGGATGCGTTTGGGTTGGATTGGGTTGTGTTGAGGGTAGAGGATAAGAGGGACTTGTAAGGGTGAATGTGCTTGAAGTCGTCCGTTGGGGTTGAGGCTCAACAGAAGCCTCCAGGAGCGTGGGTTGTGTTGTGCAAGCGAACAGGGTAACCAGTAATAAGAAGCGCCAGGGGGGGATAAACCTTATCCTTTTACGCACAAAATAGCTGGCTTTTACCCCATGGGAGTACTTCATATCGGTGAAATGGTGAAGAAAGTATAGTGATAGGCGATCTTTGCTTCGATTAAACCGAAGGTATCGTTCCCATTTTCTACTGTGCCATTGGGGGAAGTTGCTGTCCAGGTTAGGTGTCGTGAGTTTCCAGTTCCCGTGAACCCGGTCAATGTGTATTTTGCCTGGGGTAAAAGTTGGGTGAACAGGTTTTGATACCAGGCTTTGATGGCTTCCGGTCCCTGCACTGTGCGGCTGTAGGTGATATGTACAGCCGCGGGAGTGTATAACGCAGTTACTGCTTCGGGAGAGGATGAATTTAATGCATCAATGTATTTTTCGGTTATGTCTTTTTCAGGGCAGGGAAGAGGCCATTCGAAGTCCTTGATGGCTTTCCAAACTGTAGGAATGCTCCGAGCTGTAGACCACTCCCAAAAATTAACCGCGGTGAGATTGAGTTCTTGTGCTGTGCGTAAAAATTCGGTGATTTCGTTCGGTTGTGGCGTCCATCCATGTTCCGAGAATGCTGCCCCAGTAGGAATGATCGGTCGAGCTGGACTCATCCCCTTAAATTCACGAACGCAGCGGTTTAACTGAGCCCCGGGATTGTTGGCAAACATCCAGTATACCTGGGGCATGTTGATATCACACTTCTCCAGGAACTGACTCCAGGGTAATTGAGGGTGGTAAGATGGATAACGGTACGAACTCAAAGCTATAGGGAAATCCGGCAACGAAACACGTAATTCGCGCATAAACCTTTTTGCAGCCGTATCTTTTCCAGGTTGTTTGTATTGTTCTTCGGCGTCAATCACGTACCCATCCAGTCCGAGATCTTCTATCCGCTGGATGGCGATCCGGGCTTCACTAAGGGGATTATCTCCATAAACGTAATGCCATCCCCAGGCCTGGATGCCTTTTTTGCGCAAGGTTTGAACCAGAGGTGGGAGGAGATCAACATTTCGGTCGTAGTTATATGGATTTACACCATCGGCTATTTTCAGTAATAAATGGCTGAGTTGAGCTTCTTGTGCCAGCCTGGCGATAGATTCAACATTTCCACCCTCACAATTGAGGATTTTCCAGAGATAGTAGCCTTTGCCTGAGACGGTCACGATACCCTCCCTTGATAAAGAGGTAGGACGGTTAAAGACAAAGCAGTTATAGCATGAGGCGGAAGTTCCTGCAAGTTTGGTCATTGGGTGTTACAATTGCACCAGAGACTCAAGTGGAGGCCAAAAGATGGAGCTAATTAAGCGGCTTATCACAACTTTCATCGTTATCACATTCGCTTTGGGGCTTCCTGCGGTGGGGTTGGCAGCGCCAGCTCTTCCAGATGAATTCACATTTGAACAGCCAGATGGAACGCAATTTCCTGCGGTTTCGTTTGGTAATGAGTGGGTGAATGGATATGAGACGCTGGACGGATTTACGATCATCCAGAATCCAGAGACAGGTTTTTGGCACTATGCTATGTTGAACAGACGGGGCGAGTTGGTGCCCAGCCATTTCCGGGTTGGGTTGGATGCCCCTGCGGGTATTTCGCCCCACCTGCGTCCGAAGGTTTCGGCTGATCTTGGCCTCGCCTACACGACCCCCGTTTCGAGAGCTCCCTGGCCGGGCAGCTCAGGCAATCAGTCTGTTTTAGTAATACTGGTTGAATTTACCGACCAAGCCTCAGTTGGGACCACCGCGGGGCAGTGGAATGCACGCTTTTTCGGTGCCAGTAATAGCGTAAAGGATTATTACAACGAAGTTTCTTATGGAAACCTGGGTTTAATCCCCGCCAACGAGACCTTTACAGACGGGGTGGATGGTGTAGTGAACGATGGCATTATCGGTTGGTTGAATATTGGCTATAACCATATTGACACCCGAGGTTCCACAGGTACTGCCAACCGACAACTTACCCACGATGCTCTGGTGGCTGCAGACCCCTATATTAATTATTCGAGCTACGATACGGACACGGATGGTTACATCACTCCTAAAGAATTGCATGTAGTGATTGTAGCCGCAGGCTACGAGACAGCTTACGGCGGATCGGTTAACGCTTGTGAGCCAAGTGTTTGGGGGCATCAGTGGGATCTTGGGTGGGGTGGTGTTGATGCGCCCAACCTGGATGGTGTCATCATCGGTCACTGGTCTGTCGGTGGGGGATATACCCAATTTGGGGAATACCACTGCTATAAAATCTATGACCAACCTGGCCACATGGCAACCATTGGGATCATGGTTCATGAGTTAGGACATGATATCAATTGGCCAGACCTTTACGATACGGATGGTTCTTCACAAGGAATAGGTTATTGGAGTGTGATGGGCTCCGGATCCTGGTTGTCTGGAGGGCAGTATTCGGGGGATAAACCTTCTCATCCAGACGCCTTTAGCAAATGGTATCAGGGTTGGGTTACACCCACCCTGGTGATGACCTCCACCCAGGAGCTGGATACTGGGGTCATTTCCCTTTCTCAAGTGGAGGCCAATCCCGATGTGGTTCAGTTATTACCTAATCCTAACGGGGTGGATTGGAATTTTTATAACCAGTCGGGGACAGGGGAGTATTTCTTGATTGAAAACCGGAGATATGTAGGTTACGATGCTGGCTTACCTGGATGCGGTCTACTGATCTGGCATATTGACGAATCCGTGACTTCCACCAATTCAGCGAATGCGGATGAGGATCATCCCCTGGTAGACCTGGAAGAAGCCGATGGACAGGACCATTTGTATCATGGGAGTAATCGGGGTGATGATGGTGACCCGTATCCAGGGTCCAGTACGAACTTCTGGTTTACCAACACTTCTTATCCTAACAGCAAACTGTATAACGGCAGCTACAGTGGGGTTGGTGTGCAAGTGCTCAGCATAGCTTGTGGCGCTACGATGAACTTACAGCTCCTGTATGCGGATATGGAAGTTTCAAAAGCTGGCAGTCCCAATCCGGTCGTGGCTGGCGAAACGCTTACCTACACGATAACTGTAACCAACACCGGGAATTACACGGGTACTCTGGTTACAATGACCGATACGCTACCGGCTGGTGTGACGTTCGATCAGGCAGTATCCAGCCAGGGAGCCTGTAACCACGCAGGTGGAGTGGTGACCTGCGAATTGGGTGACATGGGCGTGAGTGATACGGCAACAGTAACGCTCACTGTAGATACAAGCCCCAACCTTCTGGGATCAGTAGATAACCTGGTCCAGGTTGACACAGATACACCCGACCCTGTACAGAGCAACAACACGGATACCGAGACGACCACGATTAACACCAGAGCGGATTTAAGCATAACCAAGTCAGATTCACCCGATCCGGTACTCGCTGGCAACCCGATAACCTACACGTTGGATATCACCAACAACGGTCCATCCGACGCCCTCACGGTCGTAGTCACCGACACGTTACCCGTGGAAATGCTCTATAATCAGGCCACTGCCAGCCAGGGGTCCTGCAGCCATGCGGGTGGCGTGGTGACCTGTACTCTAGGTACACTCCCCGTGAGTGCCACCGCAGGGGTGACGATTACCACAGACGTGGATGCTGGTGCTGGATTGGGTGTGGTTCAAAACGCTGCCGAGGTCAGCAGTACTACGACTGACCCCAATACCGGGAACAACACCGTGCAGGAAAATACCACCATTACAACTGAGGCAGATTTAGCCATAGTTAAAACTGGCTTGCCCGAACCGGTAAACGCTGGGGAGACCCTCACCTATACGTTAACCATCACCAATACGGGTCCAGGTGCTGTGTTATCTGTAACGGTGACCGATACCTTGCCTGCGGGGGTGACCTTTTCTCTGGCGAACCCTAGTCAGGGGAGTTGTAATCATTCAGGGGGTGTGGTGACTTGCCAGTTAGGTTATATGGCTGCCTCGAACCAGGCAACCATCACTATCGTGGTGGATGTAGACAAATCGGCGGTTGGGAGAATAACGAACTCTGTGGAATTAACCAGCAGTGCGTATGACCCGAACCCAGCCAACAATTCTGACTCCTACGATACCAGGGTAAAAGGCTTTATCTTTATACCCATTGTTGTCCGCGGTGGATAAGCACAAGGGCGGTAACCCCGCCCTTTTTTCGTTCCTGGAACTTACCGAAACGATAGACCGTTAATAGGGTGAAATCGGCAAGGATTTCAGGAAGGTTTGAAAATGCGTTATATCATGGTTCTGTGCTTCTTGGGATTATTCATTATGGGGCTGATGGGTTGTGTGTCTGGGGGAGAGGTTATGGTCACTCCAACAGAGAAGCCTACCCGAGCCCCAACCCAGGTTACGCCTGCTCTGTCATCTCCCACAGCGGTCTCGTCCTTCACATTGGAGAGTAATCCCATCGGTGCCCCCATCGTGCCCAATCTGACCTTGATCGAAGCTCGTGTCCTGGATATAAGCATTGTCGAAATGCAAATATCCAGCAGCCAGGATACCGTGTACCTTTTAGAGTTAGAGGTAATGAGCGCCCAGGCGGGTGAGGGGATGTTAAGTTTTGTTCAGGTCGGTCAGGTTCTGGAGGGTTATTGCAAAGAGGACTTAGCTGGCATGCAGGCCGGAAATATGTTGTTTGCCCAGGTATCCCTTCAGGGCGACGAGAGGGGGGAAAGTTATTGGCTTACAGAGGTTAAGTACATCAAGAGCACCCCCGTGCACTGAGAAGAAAAAATACACAACCTTCGACTGTACTCCGTCCTTGGTATCAAATCGGGACGTCTTTAACTTCGCGAGGACGGGCTAAGTCAGTTACCCACCCACTTCCCCCTCCAGGCCAAGAGCCGGGGCGATTTTGCGCATGGCTTTAATCACGTTATCAACGTGTTCCCACAATTCAACCCCAAAATCCTCGGCAGCACGTTCGATCTCTTCCCGGTTTACTCCCGCAGCAAAAGCCCTGTCTTTCCACTTTTTCTTCACCGATTTTGCTGTCAGGTCGTGCAGCGAGCGCGAAGGGCGAACCAGGGTTACGGCTACGATCAAACCTGTGATTTCGTCACAGGCGAAGAGCGCTTTTTCCATCAAGGATAGGCGCGGGATGTTGGTATGGTCAGCATGGCTCAGGACGGCACGGATGATAACTTCCGGCACCCCACGCTCAAACAGAATCGAAGCACCTGCCTGGGGATGGCGATCCATGTCCGGGTGAATCTCCCAATCAAAATCGTGCAACAAACCGGTAATGCCCCATAATTCTTCATCCTCATTAAATGTTTTTGCGTAGTAGCGCATGGCAGCTTCTACAGCCAGCATGTGACGAATCAGGTTTTCGTTCTTCACATGTTCCTGGACAATGGATAAGGCGGTATCCCTATTCATGGTCGCCTCCAAGAAGGTCAGTGTGCTGAGGGAATATGGGGAGAGGTTCGCCCAGCACCGGAAGGGGGTGGGAGATGTGGACTTCCCACAGCGCGGCTGCGGTTGCCAGAATCTCTCGAATGTTCCAGTAAAGGAAGGGGATGTGCTGGTATTGTTGGCGGTCAGCAGGTACACCCTGGACGGTTAAACCGAATTGTTTGCAAGTGTATAGCGCCCGGGGGAGGTGAAATTGTTGGGTTACCAGGATGGCGCTGGTGAGTTGGAAAATTTCTTTGGCCCGATAACATGTGTCGTATGTTCGTCTGCCGGCGTAATCTAATACGATGTCCTCGGCAGGTACAACTAATTGGAGAGCATAATCCCGCATGGCGCCGGGTTCGTTGTAATCCACAAAGCGGTTATCGCCGCTCATCAAGAGCTTTTCAACCTTGCCCGCAAAGTATAACTCTGCGGCTGTAGCAATGCGATCGCGCAAGATAGGCGTTGGCGAGCCATCCCTCCACAAACCCGCGCCAAAGACAATGGCTGCTTTGAAGGGAGAGACCTCTTGACGGGAGCTGGTTTGCGGTATGGTTGAAAAAACTACGTACAAGCGCAGAAGGATGATCAGAGCAGCCAGGATTGCGAGGATTAAGATGAGCTTACCGGTCATTTTGGATATCTGGAAGAACACGTCGGAATTTTACCACCAACGACAGACCCCCGATGTCTGGAGACTGCGGGGGTCTGGTTAACGGGTTGGTCAGGGTTTGCGGTTAGACATAACGTTCGCGGATGACTGAACTGACGTAGTCCATCGTTGCTACGACGATGGCTATGGCCAACATCTGTACGCTTGCCCCGCGATAATCCAGCAGATTGATGTTTTGTTGAAGGAGAAAGCCAATCCCACCACCGCCGGCAAATCCAATAATAGTGGACATACGCACGTTGATATCCCAACGGTACATGGTAAAGGAAATGTACGGCGGGATGATTTGAGGGATGACAGCATAGGCTATGGTTTGCAATCGGTTTGCACCGGTTGCGGTGATGGCCTCTAACGGTCCGGGAAGGATGCTTTCAACTTGTTCTGAATATAGTTTGGCTAGGGCTGCTATGGTGTGTAATGCCAGTGCCAATGCCCCCGCAAAAGGTCCAATACCTACCCAAACCACGAAAACGATGACCATCACTAAGGGTTCAACCGAACGGGTGGCATTGAGAATTGTACGAATGATGAAGTAAACAACGGCGCCAATGGGAAGAGGCTCTTTGGGACTGGCCCATGCAGCCAAGCTGAGGCCGAGAAAGGCTCCCACCCCTGCGGGGATCCACAGAGTCTTCACCAGGTTGTTAATTTGATAAAACCAATTGATCCCCGCACCCACCAGGGCAAATATCATTGCAAGTGCAAGAGCGGAAGCGAAAAAGTTTGATATTTTTACAATGGCAGGTGACATATAGTCACTCATGTGCTGTCCCAACCTCCCCAAGATTCCCCCAATGGCGGCACCCGCGGAGAGAGCAACAAGGGCTGGGGTTACCATTTGTAGCACATCGCCCAGTTGAGTGACAAAGCCTCCCAGGAATCCTAACTTACCCAGAGGGCCAGTAATTATTTTTCCTAAGGACAATCCCAGCAATGATATTTGAGTCAGGGTAAATATTCCCAAGATGGCCGAAACGAGGATGGCGAATATTCTGATCAACCGGGTGGTAATAGTTGGTTTTTCGGTTTCTACCTGAGGAAGCGCCAACTTTAGTATTCCAAAAATGACCAGAGGAGAAATAACCACACTGGCAGCGGTCATGGAAAAGCTTGTTATGAGACCAATGCTTTTTTCAACGATCAAGCTGTTGGCTTTTAACCCGATCCAGATACCAAGAGGCCATCCAATGATAGATAAGGTAACGTTTGTCAAGGGGCTCTTTATAGGAACCATCAGGTTGCGAGCGGCGATAAAACTTACAGGTATTGCCAATCCTGTGCCAATGGTTGTGGCTAACAACGCCAAAAATACGGTCTCAACGATCTTGTCCCAGGTAATTTTGGCCATCGTGGTGAATCTGGGTGTACCGATGTTCCGTTTAACTGTTATCCGTAAAATTTGAGCTTCCTCAACGGGTTGGCGATAAGGAAGATTGGCATCTGCTTTGAAATATCCATTGCTGTCAATATCCACATTGCCTAACGGCAACGAGGCTCCGCTCGGAGGGATAAATTTTAGAGCCCCTTTTGTATTTGGCCAGAGGTTGAATCCCTCTACAGTTATTGTCTCTCTGGATTCACCACATGGAGGCGTGGAGGTGATATAGGGGCCAGAAGTATCCGGTTCATAAGCCGGAAGTTCCCCCTCGGGACAGGGCAGATAGAAAGGCATATCTATGTGCACATCTTCTGTTTCGTACTCGATGATGGCTGGGTGGGCTAAGGCTCGTAAGATACGCGTAAGTTGGGTTAATCGGATTTCCGAACGCGTTTCGCCAAAATTCACCTTTGTCACCTGGAACCCATAAGCATAAACCACCAGGACAGCAATTATGGCTAAACCTAAACCTATAGATTTTAAGGGGGATGCTCTTCTCTTCACGTTGCTTTACCTTATCCTATGCGTTCGGCCTCTTGGCCGTAGATTTCCTTGAATTTCACGTCGTCAATTTCCTCTGGTTTGCCATCAAACATTAGTCTGCCTTCATTGAGTGCAATGGCTCGATCAGCATATCTGTGAACCAGGTCTAAAAAGTGTAAGCTGCAGATTACCGTTACGCCATCTTCTTTGTTAATCTGTTCGAGGTATTGCATGATGGAGTGAGCTAGGACAGGGTCAAGGCTGGCAACCGGTTCATCCGCGAGGATTAATTCTGGTTCCTGCACCATGGCGCGGGCAATCCCTACACGCTGTTGTTGCCCGCCACTCAATTCGTCTGCTCGTTTGTAAGCCTGGTTGGCAATGCCCACCCTGGTTAGTTGTTGCATCGCCATGGCTATATCTTCTTTTGGAAAGCGGTTGATCAGGCTCATGGCGGGGTTAACATAACCCAACCGACCAGCCAACACATTGGTGATCACTTTGGAGCGCGTGACCAGGTTGAAATTTTGAAAGACCATCCCGATTTTCCTGCGGATGCGTCGCATTTCATCTTGGCTTGCTTCGGTTATATTGACATTATCCCAAATAATATCTCCCGATGTAGGTTCTACGAGGCGGTTAATACACCTCAGCAAGGTAGATTTACCTGATCCGCTCAGTCCGATGACGGCCAGAAATTCTCCTTGCTTAACCTTGAAGCTTACATTATCCAGGGCAAGGACGTTGCCGTCGTAGATCTTCGTAAGATTATGTATCTCTAGCATGTGATTTGTGACTCCCATTAAGGGTAGGGGTAGGAAAACTGACTACTGCCCATAATTATATATCATAACCCTTTATGGCGTTTCTTTAGAAAAAGCAAAACCCCGGGCAGTAACACCCGGGGTTTAGATGGTTGTGTGTATAACGATTATCCGCCGATGGTATCAAGAGTGATTCCCAGTTGTTCCATCATGATGAAGACACCGTCGAAGTTCTCAGGGTAGATCCGGGCAGCGCCGGTCCACTCGTAGAAGTTCTCATTGCATAGTGTCTCTTTGCAGGCATCGGTTGCGACGTAGGCAATGACGGCATCCATGATCAGGTCCTTGAGATCAGCGGGGAAGTTCGGTGAGAAGGACATGGTGTCGTTGGGGATCTCCGGGGAAAGTACCAGGATGCGAACCTGCTGGACGACGTCCGGTGCTTCCTCTCTGATGACCTGTCGGGCATCCAGGATGCGGTACTCACCACAATACAATTTGCCTTCCTCGTTAAGGCCGCACTCAGGAATGACCTCGTCTGGTGGATCTGGTGGATCACCAATCTGCCATTGGACACCACCTGGTAGCAGCATGGGGCTGTAAAAGGCTGTTCCAACGTCAACCTCGTCGTTGTAAACGGCTCTTACAGCTTGGGGATGTCCACCGGTTTCAACTGTCTCACCGAGATTGACACCATAAGCCATGAAGAGCGACATTGGATAAGCATAGCCGGAAGTGGAAGCTACATCCGGGTAGCCCCAGGAGGCACCCTCGAGTTGTTGAAGTGTGGCCCCAACGTCTACCTTACCATCAGCATCGTAGATGGTCTGGAATTCACTGTCACGGGCTACAAAGAAGGCGGTGAAGTATACGTTCCAGCCATAGCGCACGGATGCCAGACCGGGCTCAACACCACAGAGCGAGTTGGCCAGCGCGTAACCCATGGCTGGGATGAACCCGATCGAGTCGTCGGGTGAAGCGCACATTTCTTCGATGGTGGCTGCATATGAGGTGGGTATACTGACCTCAAAGTACAGGCCTGTGGCCTCGTTGAGTGCCTGTTCGAGCAGGTCACCACTGGCAATCATAAAGTCAACATCCACAGAGGGGACGAAGAGGACTTTGATGGGGTGGAGTGAGCCACCGATTTCGAGGGGGTCAACACCGTAGGCGCCAGCACCCACATCATCGTAGGTCAACACAAAGGATGGACCGAACCATTTCTGGTTGATCTGCTCAAGGAAGCCATCTTTTTTCATCTGAGCGATGACTGCGTTGAAGGCCGCAACCAGGTCACTTCCCTTAGGGAAGACGAAACCGAGCATATCGCTACTGACGGAGCGGCCAATAAGCTTCAGTTGATCTTTGTTGGCGCCCAGATAACCCAGACCGGCTACCTCGTCAATGATCACGCCGTCAACATCCCCGGCGATTAGAGCCTGGACGGTCATACCGAAGTCGTCAAAAGTGATCACACGTTCTTCACCTACCAGCTCAACAGCAGCAAGGTAGTTAGTGGTGTTCACCTGCTCACCCAGGATCAGTTCCGGGTTTGCGGCGAAGTCATCTGGACCTTCGAAGCGGGTTTCGTCAATGCGAACCAACAATCTCTGCTCGATGGCAACATAGCCCTCAGAGAAGTCGACTTGTTTGGCACGCTCCTCGGTGATCGTGATGCCGTCAGCAGCCATGTCGAACTGGCCATCACCCACGGCAGCGATCATCGTATCCCAGCCGAACTCTATCCAGTTGGGAACGCAGTTTAACCGAGCGCAGGCTTCATTGATAAAGTCGTAGTCCCAACCCTCAGCTTCGCCAGTTTCCAGGTTAATGTAGTTGAACGGCAGGTAGGCGTTTTCAACTGCAATGTTGATGACCTTACCAGCGAGGTCTGGCAATACGATCTCAGGCTCTGGTTCTTCTGTCTCAATCACTTCTGGCACTACTTTGGTGGGCGTGGGTGTGGGTGTCGGTTTACAAGCCGTCAGTACCAGGCTGAGCAGAAGTATGATGTTTAGTACAAAAAACAGCTTTCTCATTTTAAAATTCTCCTCCAAATATCTTTAGGATTGACAATACTAAAGCACATTCTTGTTTACACCGATATTTGTTCTGTATTTTTCACCTCCTTTCTATGATCAACAGCATGTTAGGACAATTAGGTCTCTTCATCAGTTTGCATACGCCTCTCTAACCATTTTACTACCATGGATAGTATGAGGGTCATACTCAGGTATAGAAAAGCAACTGTATTATATGTTTGGGGATAGAGGAAAGAGGCTCCGGCATACTTTTTCCCCTCCAGGGTGATTTCACTTACGCCCAATACAGAGACAAGCGATGATTCCTTGAGCATGGAAATGAAATCGTTTCCAAGGGGGGGGAGTATTCGGCGTATTGCTTGAGGCAGTATGATAAACCGCATGGTCTGTATCCAATTTAATCCCAGCGCGTTAGCAGCCTCAATCTGACCTTTTTCTATTGACTGGATGCCCGCCCTGAACACTTCGGATGAAAACGCTCCATAGTTTATCGCTAAAGCAATAATACCACGAGCTGCAAAATCAATATTCCGCACATTAAGGGTCGAGAAATAGTTGTCGGGTTTTAGCATCCCCTTAATCACCAACCATCCACCCAGGGCATTTAGGGCACTGACAAATTCTGGGATGATGACCAATGCAGTGTAGAATATGAGCACCAGGACGGGGATACCGCGCACAATCTGGACGTAAAACAAAGCGATGTTTTTAGATACGATGTTCTTAGACATTTGGCCGAATGCGGTTATTAAACCTACGACTAGCGCGATTGCGTATGCATTAACAGTGACGAGGATGGTTAATTTGACCCCGCTAGATAGCTTAACCAGAATGTTTTGATATTGGAGGTCGGTAGTAAATTTGTAAATCAGGAATGCCGCCATGAATAATAAGAGAAGAACCCACCATGGAAGTTCTGACAGTCTCTTCGTCATACGTACTTGAACGTAGGGTAAATGGCGGGTTTCTGTTGCGGCTTTGTTCATTAGGGGTGTTCCTGCTCAGAATAAAAACGGTTTGTGCGTGGGAGTCAGCGATGCTCGGAATTAAATATGGTCTGGTAAGTCGTTGAGCAAGTGTATCAAAATCATATCGCACATTGGAGTTTGTGACAAGTGATATATGTAACCATCCGGAGGGAAGGGGCGATTATTAACCTTTTGGATTGAAAATAATCTGGGTCTAACACCCTCCCTCTTGCCTAGCAAGGGTACTGAGATTACAATCCCTGCACTATGGATACAGAGGTTGCTTACCAGGAGGCTTTGGATTACCTCTTTAGCTTTGTTGATTTTAGCCGCACGCATCAACAGAATCTGGCACCTGAACACTTTGACCTGAAACGCATGGAGGCTTTGATGCTTTCTCTGGATCAACCTCATCGTACTTATTCTAGTGTTCATGTAGCGGGATCAAAGGGTAAGGGCTCTGTGTGCGCTTTTTGTGCTTCTGTACTCCAGGCTGCGGGTTACAAAGTGGGTCTTTATACTTCCCCTCATTTGAAAGATTTTGAGGAGCGCATTCAGATCAACGGGAAACCCATTCCCCGAAGGGATCTGGTAGCGTTGGTGAATGAAATTAAGCCGTTTGTGGCACAAATTGAAAAAATAACCACGTTTGAAATTGCTACCGCTTTGGCTTTCTTATATTTTGCTCGCCAGGCAGTGGACATGGCTGTGGTGGAGGTGGGGCTGGGAGGGCGCCTGGACGCCACCAATATTATCACTCCCATTGTTTCGGTCATTACCCATCTTTATCTTGAACATACTTCCATTTTAGGGAATACCCTCTCACAGATCGCCAGAGAAAAAGCAGGCATAGTAAAAGATAACACACCCGTGGTGTTGGCTCCCCAGGCTGAGGAGGCACGCGGGGTGATAATGGCTATTGCCTCCAATCGTCATGCTAGGGTTATAGATGTCGCCCAGACGTATGGTTATAAACTTGTGTCGCATTCGCTTGAGGGACAGACGTTCTCTGTGTGGGGTGAGAGAAATAAAAAGGGTGAGAGGCAAGCTGAAATCCGGATCCGCTTGCTGGGCGAGCACCAGGTTGAAAACGCGGTAACGGCCTATGCAACCCTGCAACTATTGTGTGGATTGGGCTTCCCCTTTGATGAGGACGCTTTACGTAAAGGGTTTGCTAGTGCAGAATGGCCCGCCAGATTTGAAGTAATCAGCCAGAAGCCACTCATTGTGATTGACTCGGCTCACATACCCGAGGCTGCTCAGATGATGCGAAATGCGCTGGAGGAATATTTTCCGGGTCGTCAGATTATCCTGGTTATCGGTGTGTCGGAGGATAAGGATGTGAGGGGAATCTTGCGTGAGTTGAAGCCTCTGGTGAAAGAGGTGGTTGCGACCCAATCAGACCATCCTCGAGCGTTGGATGTTGAGAAGTTAGCTGAAATTTCACGGGAATCTGGTTTTATTACCCATGTGACACCTACTGTGAGCGAGGCGTTGGATGAAGCCTTGCGTCTGAAACAGGGCGAGGCGTTTGTTTTCGTTACTGGCAGTATTTTTGTGGCTGCCAGCGCGCGCATCGCCTGGCTGGAATCACGGCGGTTCGAGGTCGTAAAAGTTATATGATGGATGAGGATATGTACCCCGAGGACGATTTTTTGGGGGAGGATTATCATCAGCAGTCGGAGGAGTTATTTAGCATTCCGGACGCCTATCCTGACGAGGAAGGTTTAATTGAGTGCCCGGTTATCCCCTTACGAGATGTGGTATTTTTCCCTCACATGGTCTCTCCATTTTTCATCGGCAGCCAGGTAGATGTACAGGCCATAGAAGCTGCACACTACCACCAGCACACGATGATTGGTTTAGCGCTTCGTAATATGGACGTCGAAACTCCACGGTCGAAGGATTTTATCCCCATTGGGGTTGAGATGGCAGTGGGGCGTCTGGTGGATATGCCTGAAGGTTTCAGTTCTACTCTGGTGCAGGTTCGCAGGAGGGTACGGGTGGTGAAGTTCACCCAGGCCAAGCCGTTCCTTCGGGTGCGAGCCCGACCCGTTTTTGAAACTGACATCCCGGGGAAAGAAGCTGATGCGCTAATGCGTACAGCTTTGAATTTCTTCAAAAAATGTGTTCAGCTCAACGAGAACATCCCCGAAGAGGCTTTTCTGTACGCGACGAACATTGATAACCCGGGCTGGTTAGCGGATATGATCGCCACAGCTGTTGCCCCTCCCATATATGTATTGCAAAAACTACTTGTGACGGTTAATCCTCTGGATCGTTTGAGAATGATCAGCGGTCATCTGGCAAAAGAGATTGACGTTTTGGAATTAGAGGAGGAAATCCAAACCCGCTTGCAGAAGGAGATGGATAAAGGGCAACGAGAGATCTACTTGCGCGAACGCATGAAGATTATCCAGTCCGAGTTGGGAGAGGGTGACATATGGATGCGCGAAGTCGAGGAAGTCCGTAAGCGTATTGAGGCTGTGAAACTTTCCGAAGAAGCACGCAGCCGGGCACTGAGCGAGGTTGAACGGCTGGGTCAGGTTCCCCTGATGTCACCGGAAGTGGGTATTATCCGCACATATATCGAGTGGATATTGGACCTTCCCTGGGTGGATAAAACGGAAGATGATCTGGATGTAGGTCATGCTTCTGAAGTCCTTGAAGAACACCATTATGGGTTAACCAAAGCCAAGGAACGCATACTCGAGTACATAGCTGTACGCAGTCTCAAACCCAAACAGGAGCGCCAGCCGATATTGTGCTTTGTTGGCCCTCCAGGGACGGGGAAAACATCCTTGGGACAGTCCATTGCTAAGGCATTGGGTCGGAAATTTATCCGCCTATCATTAGGTGGTGTTCATGATGAGGCTGAAATACGCGGACACCGTCGAACCTATGTTGGGGCGCTTCCGGGACGGATTTTGCAAACCATGCGTCGCGCCAATACCATCAATCCCTTGTTCATGTTGGATGAAGTTGACAAGTTAGGCCTCGATTATCGGGGAGACCCTGCAGCGGCCTTGCTGGAGGTGTTGGATACCGAGCAAAACCATGCATTCTCGGATCATTACCTTGAAATACCCTATGATCTTTCCAATGTGATGTTTATAACCACGGCAAATATCACCAGTACGATCCCTGCTGCCCTGTTAGACCGCATGGAGGTTATCAACTTCCCCAGTTATATCGAGGAGGAAAAAATAGAGATTGCCAGACGCTTCCTCATCCCAAGATTGCTGAGGGAAAATGGTTTAGAAAGCGAAACGGTTAATTTTTCTCTTAAAGCATTGCAGACCATCATCAGAGAATATACCTACGAAGCAGGTGTTCGTAATCTGGAGCGTGAGTTAGGGAAAATTTTCCGCAAACTGGCACGAAGTAAAGCTGAGGGGAAGGGCTTTCCAGCCCGAATTAATGCCTCCATGTTGGAGCGATTTCTTGGGCCCCCACAGCATTATAACTTTATGGCTGAGAAGGAGGACGAAGTGGGGGTGGCAACTGCGCTTGCCTGGACGGAAAACGGGGGTGAGCTGATGCCTGTGGAGGTATTGCTCATGGAGGGAAAGGGTAACGTCCAAATTACGGGTTTGATCGGGGATGTGATGCAGGAATCCGCCCAAGCTGCGCTTTCCTATCTGCGTTCGCGTTCCCAACAGTTCAACCTTCCCCCGAAGATGTTTGAAGAAACGGATATTCATATCCACATCCCTGAAGGCGCTATTCCCAAAGATGGCCCCAGCGCGGGGATTACTATAGCTACCGCGGTCATCTCGGCTTTTACAGGATGTAAGGTGCGGAGAAGCGTAGGTATGACCGGTGAAATTACGCTTCGGGGGCGAATACTGCCGGTGGGAGGGATGCGTGAGAAAATCCTGGCTGCCTATCGTGTGGGGCTGAAGGTGGTTGTTCTCCCTGAACGGAATATGAAAGATTTGGTGGAAGTGCCTCAAAAGGCACAGTCGAGTCTAAAGTTTGTTCCTGTGAATCATATTGACCAGGTTCTGAAAGTGGCGTTGATCCCACCTGGTGATAACCAGGCTCGTGGAGGTGTCAACGATGGCAGTAAACGCCAATAGCCTGCAGGGGTCAGGGGTAATCGTGTTCATAGCGGTGTTGGTTGTTATTTTAGTTGTAAGCATGATAGTAGCCAGAGCCGGTGGTGATTTACCCCCAAGTGAACCGCTGGCTGAATACGTAGCCAAGGAATCCCAAAAGCACCTTGCTGAAGAGGACGAGCATTAGAGAGGCAGAATAAACTTGATTTGGGGAAAAAATAAAACCGCAGAGTGTTACTGGCTCTGCGGTTTTTTATTACCTCAAGGGTTTATGCAATTAACCAGATGTGGATTTCACCCGATTTTCCAGTGTCCGGTCGAGGATATCTTCTAACTCGGCTTCTGTTCTGGAGCCCTTACTCTGTTGTTTTGACCTTTTTGAGGTTGCTTCATCTTCCTGAGAGGATACCATAGCCTTACGAAGTGCGATCTCCATCGCAGTGGGGACGGGCGCCTCTTCTTCTTTCTCTGTTTCAGGTTTAGGGGGAGGTGAAGGTTTTTCTTGTAACGCTTTCAAGCTCAACCGGATTTGTTTGCTGTTTCGATTCACTTTAATAACCTTGGCTTCTACTTCATCTCCCACGTTGATGATATCTTTCGGTGAACGGATGTAATCGTGTGTTAATTCACTGATGTGTATCAAGGCAGGGCGTGCCGCGCCAATGTCTACCAGCACACCGTAATTTTCAATACGGATAACCTGTCCTTTGACAGTCATCCCATTTTTTATGTCCCGCCATTCCAAATCGAGCGGTTCTATCAAGGTGAGTTCCACAAATTCGTTCTTTCGATTGACCCTGCGAACCCAGGCAGTGACTTCCTGTCCAATTTTTACCACTTCGTCTACGCTTTTAACAGGGCCTTTTTTAAGCTGGGAAATATGGATAATCCCGGGCATATCCATGCTGATATCCACAAAAGCTCCCGCCAGGGTCGTTTTCACAACTTTACCAGTAACCTTGGTCTTTCTTTTTAAATCCACTGCTTTTAGTTGGCGGATGTCGTTTTCTACGTTTTCTGTCATAGTCTTTCTCCTGTTACCAGCTCAAGTCTATCACTGCTTGAGCGACGATGCATTATACTCCGGTGAAGGGAGGATGTCAAAAATTATCTGGACTTTGAGGCGATTGTGATAGCTTGGTTAAAACCTCAAGCAAGCGCTCAGGCCAGCGGGGGTTATTTTCGCGCAGTAAACGGTACGCATTTTTTCCAACGCTGACATCATCGCCGATAGGGAGCAGGTTGCGAGATTTTTCCTCTGGCAGTGAAGGGTATCGCAGGACAATCTTTCCGTTTTCACCGCTGATGGTTGCCAAGCCCGCTTGTTGTGCCAGGATTTTCACTTTCAATTGGTAGAGCAGATTGTGAACTGCCTCTGGCGGAGGGCCAAAACGATCATTTAGTTCTGCGGCAAATTCATCCACCGTGTTTAACTCCCTGATTTCGGCTATACGACGGTATAAACCCAAGCGTACTTCCCGGTCTGAAATGTAATCAACGGGCAGGCTGATGGGTAGGGGGAGGTCCACGTTGACAGAAGGCAATTCGATGGTTTGAAGTATTGAGCTGAGTTCTGGGGTGGTCTTATATGGCAGACTTTCACCCCTGTCAGCACGAAGTCGTTGAACCGCTTCAGCTAAAAGTCGTGTGTAAAGGTGAAAGCCCACTGCAGCAATATGGCCGTGTTGGCGGATTCCCAACAGTTCACCGGCGCCTCGGATTTCCAGGTCACGCATGGCGATGTTGAAACCAGATCCAAGTTCCGTGTATTCAGCAATAGTTTCCAGCCGTTGACGACCAGTAGAGGTGGGGGATTTACGTTTATGACGGAAGAAATAAGCGTATGCGCGTTGTGCTCCGCGGCCTACGCGGCCGCGCAGTTGATAGAGTTGGGCTAACCCAAAGGTATCCGCACGATCCACAATGAGGGTATTGGCGTTGGGAATATCCAGTCCGGATTCGATGATGGAGGTTGTAAGCAATACGTCAACCTTTTTGGCTCTGAAGCGCATCATCACCTGAGATAGTTCATTTTCTGGCATCTGACCATGACCTATGGCAATGCGTGCTTGGGGCAATAGTTTCTTTAGGTGATTGTACATTGCCCGGATGGTTTGCACCCGGTTGTGGACAAAGAACACCTGACCACCCCGATCCAGTTCGCGCAATATGGCTCGACGGATTAATTGAGGGTCGTATGGTCCTACATGGGTGACGATGGTCAGCCGTTCCTCAGGGGGTGTATTGATAGTAGAAATATCACGCGCCCCAGTCAATGCCATGTACAGTGTTCGTGGGATGGGTGTAGCTGTCAGAGTGAGCACATCCACCTCGGTTCGATAACGCTTTAGCATCTCTTTATGAGTGACGCCAAATCGTTGCTCTTCGTCAATGATCAACAAGCCCAGGTCTTTAAACAACACATCCTCCGATAGCAGACGATGTGTCCCGATGATAATGTCAATAGACCCCTTGCCCAGACGTTCGAGGATGTCCTGTTGTTCTTTTGGGGTGCGGAATCGGGATAGCATCTCCACTTCGACGGGAAAGGTTGCCAGCCTTTCGAGGAAAGTGTGGTAATGCTGTTGTGCGAGCACCGTGGTGGGCACCAAAATGACCACCTGTTTCCCATCCATGATGGCTTTGAAGGCTGCGCGCAAAGCCACTTCGGTTTTTCCGTATCCTACATCTCCGCAAATCAACCGGTCCATAGGACGGGGGACTTCCATGTCTTGTTTAACTTCTCTAATGGCAATGAGTTGGTCTTCGGTTTCGATATAGGGGAAGCTGCTTTCCAGTTCTTCTTGCCAGGCAGTGTCTTCAGCGAAGGCGTGCCCGGTGGTGATCAGCCGTTTGGCGTACAGTTCTAGGAGTTCTTCTGCCACACCCTCGACGGCTTTCTGCACCTGACTTTTGGTGGTTTGCCAGGATTGGCTTCCTAATCGGGAGATGGTTGGAGGGTTGCTGTCTGGTCCGATGTAGCGGGTGAGACGGTCGGCTTGATAGACGGGGACGAATAACTGATCTCCCTCTGCATATTCCACGCACAGGTACTCACGCTCGGGCCCGTCAATGGCTCGTTGTACCAGGCTCTGGAATTTGCCGATACCATGGTCAATGTGGACGACCCAATCTCCAGGAGTTAAGTCGGCATAATCAGCTTCTGGGGCTTTGGAGACCGGGCGATGGCGATGTCGGGGTTGTGGTCGGTGCCATCCGAATATCTCCCCGTCAGTAAACAGATGGATAGGTGGCGCCTCTGGACGGGTGAGTGTCCATCCGTCGGAGAGGCTTCCCTGGATGAAGGAAGTACTTGAGCGTTCTTCGAGGCTATCTGGGGCAGTCTCTTTCCACAGGTCTTTTATGCGCGCTGATTGCCGAGAGACGATAAAACTGGGCTCGCGGTTTCTGCTGGTCTGGACTAAATGTTTGATGAACGATTTCAGGTGCCCACCAAAGCGGGGATTGTGGGTGAAAGCCTGGGTTAAGGGAATATCGGGGGTATGTGTAGCAGGCCCAAGCTCGATTGTTCGTCCAGGGGGAAGCGAATCCCGAATATGGTCAAGGGTCAAGTAAGGGATGGGAAAATCAGAAGGGATCAGTTCATCAGCAATGTAGCCGGTGCGCAGGTCGAGAGCCTGACGCTCAAATTCAGATATGGTCTCTTCAAGGGCCAGGATGTCGTCAATCAGGACAAGGGTGTTGGGTGGGAGAAAATCTAAAAGACCGACGGAGGTCGGGTGGAATAGGGGGATGTCGAATTCGGTAATCTCATCGAGTGATTGGGGGGAGGCGTCTGGGAGGATGAATTCTCGACCGGGGGTAACCAACAACTCGTCCAGGTGCGTTGAGGTGCGTTGGGTTTCTGGATCGAACCTTCGCAGGGTCTCGATTTCGTCGCCGAAAAATTCCAGACGGACAGGTGCGGATTCAGCCGGTGGCCATAGATCCAGCAAGCCGCCCCGACGGGAGAACTGGCTAGGGGCAATCACAATTGAAACGCGTTGGTATCCCAGCTTGATAGATTTGCGCACCAACTCTTCCAATGAGAACACCTGACCAGATCTAAGGGTGAAGGTGTGCTGCATGTAATCCTGGGTTGGAAGTGTACGGGTCATCACGGCTCGCGCGGGGGCGATAATGATGGGACTATCTAATGGTTGTTTGTTGGGGTCATTTTCATTAAGTGAGTACTTAATCAGAGTGGCAAGCACCAGGAGGCGGTCACGGCGGGTAGTCGGCCCCCAATTTTCTTTTTCGTAGAAGAGGGGCGCAGGTTCAGGGAAAAGTAATCGGGGCGCATCAGGGGAAAGTATCTTCAGCTCGTCAGCCAGGCTGAGGGCGTGGTCAGTACGGTCAGTCAATAACAGGATGGGTTGTTTGAGTTCGCTGTGCAGTATGCTGAGCACGGGCAAACGGGTGGCGCGTGATAACCCCAGCCGGAGATGTCCTTCGTCAGTTTGACCTGTTTGTATGGCTGAAAACAGATCGTACATATAGGGGTGATGCCTCAGGGCATTAAGCAGATCGTTGAGCATGGGTTTACCGGTTTTCGGATTCTCGGTTGTAGGTGGTCATGGTTTCTTCGATACCCTGGGTGATGAAAGTGCAGACAGCTTCGGAGGCGCGCTGGAGGGTTGGGGTCAGGATTTCTTTCTCCTCGGTTGTGAAATCCTGGAGGACGTATTGGGCCGGGTCCATAAATCCCGGGGGTCTCCCGATACCGATGCGTAGACGGGGGAAATCCTGTGTACCCAGTTTTTCGATAACGGATTGCATACCCCAATGGCCTCCACTTCCACCAAAAGGACGTAAGCGCAGCGTCCCCAGAGGGATATCCAGGTCATCGTAGTTTACCAGCAGGTGAGAAAGAGGTATTTTATAAAAATGAGCCAGAGGGCCAACAGCATCCCCTGAGTGGTTCATGAAGGTCTGTGGTTTTGCCAGGATAACTTGGTGTCCGTTTAGCATTCCTTTGGAGACCAGAGCGTTTTTTTCTACCTTGGAGAACGATATGCCCAATTTTTCAGCCATAACGTCCACCAACATAAAACCCACGTTATGACGGTTGAGGGCGTGTTTGCGCCCGGGATTGCCCATACCGATAATGAGGAAAGGTTGAGGAGAATTGTTTTCGATCTTCATAACGTCATCATTCTGCTGCGGATAAACTGATGTAGCCCGATGAGACCAAACAGAAGGAGAGTGCCCACGGCACCGCATATAATAGCCCCGCTGATTTGAGGAGGTTGGATTTCAGCCGGGTTGGGCGGGTAAGGTGTGCGTGTGGGGGGAGGTGGGGTAGATGTAGGGGAGGGGGTAGCTGTTTGAATAAATAGATGAGCGGAGTCGGGTGTGGCAGTGGATGTGGGGGTATTGGTCTCGATGGGGGTGTAATTACGTATACGCAGTTCCGGGACGAGCACTTGAATAAAGTCGCCATCTTGTAAGACGATGAGCAATCGCAGGGTGTATGTGCCATCCGTGATTTGGGTGGTATCCCAGTTGGTGAGGAGTGCCTGGGTGAGTGGTTGTGTACTTTCGTAGATGAGGAACCAGGTATTGGTGGCATCCTGCGCATAGCCAATATATAACTCTGCGCGCTCAAACCCCTCCGCGTCCGTTGAGCCGCTGATGGCCACCAGGCCTTGCAGCGCCTGTCCGGGTAGAGGGGAAGTCAAGCCCACCATCCCTGCCTCTGGGGCAGTGGTGGGGTTGGCTTTATGGGTGTCCTGAGGGGTGAGGAGGCCATTCACCATGCTCAGGACGATGAAGAACATACAACCATACATGGCAAACTGATATTGTAACACGGGTAGAGGGATGATATCTAATTTGTACAGTATTTCTGAGGTTTATCTCTCCAAGAGAGCTAACCCCATTAAAGCTATGGCCTTCGAAAAATATGGTAAACTCATGAACATGTCCTGATGATTCGTTTAGGGGAGGTTGTATGGCGAAATCGCGTATAGAATTGATGATTGATCGTTTACGGGAGATGCAGATAGCCTCCCCCGATATCGAGGCCTCGGCGGTTGTCTCAGTGGATGGTTTGATCATGGCTTCGGCTCTGCCCAGTGATGCGGAAGAAGACCGAGTTTCGGCCATGTCCGCGGCGATGCTCAGCTTGGGTGAGCGCATATCTTCAGAATTGGGTCGTGGAGCCCTGGATCAGGTTTACATCCATGGCGATGAGGGCTATGTCATCCTCTCCTCGGTGGGTGAGGAGGCCGTACTGACGGTGCTCTCTCGGGAAGGAGCCAAGTTGGGCTTAGTGTTTTTGGAAATGCGGCGTGCGGCCGAGGACCTGGTAAAACTGGTAGGCTGAGTATAGATTAATAAACGATTTTTTGTACCAGCTATAGGGAGGCACCAGTATTCGGCCTCCCGTTTTCTTTGCCCGCTGGTCCGCTCACAGGTCTTGATGGAATCTCGACCTCGACCTTGTAAATAGGAGAAGGCAGGTGACAAAGTATATTTTCATAACCGGTGGGGTATTAAGTTCGGTGGGTAAAGGTGTAGCTGCTGCGGCCATTGGTCGGTTGTTAAAAGAACGGGGCTTTGAAGTCGCGGTTCAAAAACTGGACCCTTATCTCAATGTAGACCCAGGCACGATGAACCCTTATCAGCATGGGGAAGTGTTTGTACTTGATGATGGCTCAGAGACCGACCTAGATTTAGGTCATTACGAACGCTTCATAGACATTCGTCTGAATCGGGTATGTAATGTAACCACCGGCCAGGTATATGCTGAGGTGATTGCCAAAGAACGGCGCGGCGATTACCTGGGTGGCACCATCCAGGTAATTCCGCATGTGACCAACGAAATCAAACGTCGCATTGCCCTGGTATCCAAGACTACGGGAGCGGAATTAGTACTGGTGGAAATTGGGGGTACGGTTGGAGACATCGAATCACTGCCATTCCTGGAAGCCCTGAGGCAGATGCGCTCAGAGGTGGGACGTGGCAACAGTGTGTACATACACGTGACCTGGCTTCCGTACATCGGTGCGACCCAGGAACTGAAGACCAAACCTACACAGCATTCGGTAGCTGAATTACGATCTATCGGTATATCACCGGATGTGATTATCGCCCGTTCGGATTACCCGGTTGAGGATGAGCTTCGGGAGAAGATTGCCTTGTTCTGTGACGTGGACAAACCAGCGGTAGTGCCCCTGATCACTTCACCAGTGTTATACGAAGTGCCGTTACTGCTGGAGAAAGCCAATTTAGGGGATTACCTGGTGAAGCGTCTGGGATTAAAAATCCGTAACAGACCGAATTGGAAAGAATGGAAGGGTTTGGTTGCCCGTATAAAACAGCCCAAGCCCGAAGTGAAGGTTGCATTGGTTGGTAAGTACGTGGAGTTACAGGATGCTTACTTAAGTGTTCGCGAGGCGCTCAATCATGCTGCCTGGCAGTTGGGTATAGAAGTAAAGATAGACTGGATACACTCCGGGGAACTGGAGAAGCAGGGTTCTGCAGATGCATTAAATACAGCCGATGGAATTATCGTGCCAGGTGGTTTTGGTGAACGGGGTATAGAGGGGAAAATTATGGGTATCAGTTTTGCGCGTCAAAAACCTGTGCCCTACCTTGGCCTCTGCCTGGGTATGCAGTTGATGGTGGTGGAATTCGCCCGTCAGGTACTGGGTTCAGATGCCGTGAACTCGACGGAGTTCAACCCCTCCACGCCGCATCCAGTGATTGACCTGCTGCCTGACCAACGCTATATCACGGATATGGGGGGGACGCTGCGTCTGGGCTTATACCCATGTGAACTTCAACCTGGCAGCATAGCAGCTCAGGCCTACGGACAGAAGTTGGTGAATGAACGTCACAGACACCGCTTTGAGTTCAATAACTCCTATCGAGAGGTGTTGAATCGCCACGGAATGCGTTATTCTGGTCTATCCCCTGACGGTCGTTTGGTGGAAATCGCGGAGATGGATGGGCATCCTTTCATGCTGGGCACACAGTTCCACCCTGAATTCCTCTCGCGTCCTAATCGCCCCCACCCCTTGTTTATCGCTTTCTTACGGGCGGTGATGAGGAGGGTGGGATTGAAAGAAGAAACGCTCAAGGACAAGTAACGGGACAGAAAAAACAGAGCAGGCCTGAACACGGCTATGTATTTCGTGGTCGGGTATCAGGGTAAGGTTTAGGAGATGAAAAGCTCAGTTCGTGCGTTATAATGGCTTTGGGATATTCCAGATGGTCAGCACGGAAACAATAATCAGGAGAGGTGAAACATGGATACAATCATCGATTCGGTTTTTGCCCGACAAGTACTCGATTCTCGGGGCAACCCTACCATCGAAGTCGAAGTTACATTGACGGATGGAAAATGGGCTCGTGCAGCCGTGCCCTCAGGTGCTTCGACGGGGGTTCATGAGGCTCTGGAGTTGCGGGATGGGGATGCCAGACAGTATGGTGGTAAAGGGGTAAGAAAAGCGGTAGATAACGTCAACGGAGTGATTTCAGACGCACTGTTTGGGTGGGATGTCACCATGCAGCGAGAAATTGATCGCCTCTTGTTGAGATTAGATGGCACCCCCAACAAATCCAAATTAGGAGCGAATGCCATTCTGGGGGCCAGCCTGGCAGTAGCCAAGGCCGCGGCAAACGCCTTGGACCTGCCACTCTATCGGTACATTGGTGGTGTGTATGCCCGTTTGATTCCGGTGCCTATGATGAACATCCTCAATGGGGGTGCGCATGCGGATTGGCAATCAACGGATGCCCAGGAATTCATGATTATGCCTCTAGGAGCTCCTACCTTTGGGGAAGCGTTACGATGGGGGAGTGAAGTTTATCATGCCCTGAAAAGCGTCCTCAAGAAGCGTGGTTACACTACCTTGATTGGAGACGAGGGAGGTTTTGCTCCTGCGCTTAAATCCAACGTCGAAGCAGTAGAACTTATCCTGGAGGCGATCGAGCAGACTGGATACAAGGCGGGAAAACAGATTTCCCTGGCGTTAGACCCGGCCGCCTCGGAATTTTATGAGCCCGACGAGAAGGTGTATAACCTGCGAAAGGAAGGCCAGAAGTTGACCAACGCCAAGATGGTGGAGTTCTGGAAATCCTGGGTAGACCAGTATCCAATCGTATCCATTGAAGACGGTCTGGCGGAGGATGACTGGGAGGGGTGGAAGTTGTTGACCAAGACGTTGGGCAATCGTATTCAGCTTGTGGGTGATGACTTACTGGTGACCAACCCTGAGCGGGTCAACCGGGCGATCCGGGAAAAGGCCTGCAATGCCCTGCTGGTCAAGGTCAATCAAATTGGCACTCTTACCGAAACCCTCGAGGCCGTGGAGATTTGCCAGCGGGCGGGTTGGCGAGTGGTCACTTCTCATCGCTCCGGGGAGACAGAGGACACAACCATTGCTGATCTGGCCGTGGCAATCAACGCGGGACAGATCAAGACCGGGGCGCCAACCCGTTCTGACCGGGTAGGCAAATACAACCAGTTGCTGCGCATTGAAGAGGAGTTGGGCGAGGCAGCTCATTATGCTGGATGGGGAGCCATTAAGCGCTTATAAATGATTGCTCAACTTCGGAGCAAAGCTGTAGGCCCCTGGCCCATGAATACATATGTTGTGGTTTGTGAGGCAACCAGGATAAGCGCCATCGTTGACCCTGGAGCAGACGCCGAAGACATCCTTGCCCTGGCCGAGGGCACACGGGTGATAAAAATCTTGTTGACACACGGTCACCCTGACCACACAGGAGCATTAGCTCGGGTTAGAGAGGTTACCGGAGCCCAGGTGTATCTGCATCCCGCGGATGCCGAGGAATTTGATGTGGATGTTGACCTCCCTCTGCGGGATGGCGAGGAGATAGCCATCGGGAAATTATGCTTGCGAGCCATCCATGTACCTGGTCACACCCCCGGCACGGTTTGCCTCTCCCTTAACGACGGACGCATACTGGTGGGGGATACGCTGTTCTGTAACGGCCCTGGACACACAAAAACACCCGAGGATTTTATGACCACGATGAAAAACCTGCAGGCCATCGTCTTCAAATGGCCTGATGATACGGTATTTTTCCCCGGGCATGGGGAAAGTGGGGTAATAGGGCAGGAGCGTCCCCGATTTGAGGTTTTTGTTTCCCGAGGCTGGCCCCCTGATCTGCATGGTGATGTCACCTGGGAATAAGAGCGAGATGGGAATCCCGTCCTGTGAGGATGGAGCTGTTTACCGTGAGCGATTTCTGCCTGTTTCGAATTTGCTCAGCCAGTGTCCCAGGCACAAAATGGCAATTGCTCCCAAAGTAGCGAAGTCTAGATGTATTGCTCCAAGGGAGACCAGGGAAAAGGGGAGGAAGCTTCCCAACCCTTGGCCGCTCCAGAATCCTACCCAGGCTAAAAGCAGGTAGAACGACAGACGCAGGGCATTACCACCGACGATCAGGTGGAAGAGGGCCCCGTAAAGGGTGGCGATTAAAAAACCGAAAAGAAACGCGGGCCAAGTCATTGTTCAACCTTCATTCGATCAAGCCCCCACCCAGGCAGAGCTCTTCATTGTAGAAAACGGCTGCCTGTCCGGGGGTGATATCGCGTAAAGGTTCATCAAGATGTACCTGTACCCTTTGAGAATCCACGGGTGTGATTGTACCTGAAACCTCGGTAGCGCGGTAGCGGATTTTGATACTTGCTCTTAGGGGTGGATCCGGAGGGGTTCCGGCTATCCAGTTCACCGCTCCAGCGGTAAGTTCATCCCGACCCATCTCATGACTCCCCCCAACCACGAGGGTGTTACTGGCAGGTAATTTTTCCAGAACGTAGAGTGGATGGCGTGCTGGAATTCTCAACCCTTTACGTTGACCGATGGTATACAAAGCCAAACCACGGTGTTCGCCCAGGATTTCCCCCTGGGTGTTGATAATCGGACCAGGTTTTACAGAATTAGGATGATGACGTAGTAGGAAGGCGCGATAGTCCTCTTCGCCCAGGAAGCATAAATCCTGACTATCTTTACGTTCCGCTACGGGCAGGTGAACGTCATGGGCAAGTTGTCTGACTTCCGGTTTCTTGTATTTTCCGATGGGTAGCAAGGTTCTGGAGAGTTGCTCCTGATTCAGCATGCTGAGGACGTAGGACTGGTCTTTTTCCCTGTCCACCGAACGCAGGAGCTGGACATTGCCCTCCGGGGAGAGGCGTAAATGGGCGTAGTGACCGGTTGCTAGATATGCAGCGCCCATGGCTAAAGCACGCTCCAGCAGGAATCCCCAGCGGATAGACTGGTTACACAGCAGACAGGGGTTGGGGGTTATACCCTGGGTATAGCCATTAAAGAAACACTGCACCACAACATCGTAAAACGCTTGTCGGGCATCCAGGACATAGAAAGGTATGCCCAACAGGTCACAGACACGTCGGGCAATGTTCATGGCTTCGGGGGTGCAACAGCGGTTAAACGCCTCTCGGTCTTTCTCGCTCCAGAGGCGTAGCATGACGCCAATGACCTCATAGCCCTGTTGTTGTAACAGGGCAGCAGCCACGGAGCTGTCCACTCCGCCGCTCATGGCAACTACGACACGCGAGGGGGAGGTCATGTGGCAATCTGTCCTTGTATACCCGGATAAGAGATTGTGGGTTTATTGTAATCCAAAAGCTTTGCTGCTCAGGGTATCTGTTTTTCTGGAAAAAACAACCCCTGTGCTGTGACAGGGGTTGTTTGGCAAACCTGAAGGGCGGGTTGGTTATTTATTCTTGCAATATTCACCCGCAGGTTGTTGGACCCATTCGCACTCCGGATGAGTGAAACAGCTCTGTGGGTCGGTAAATTGCGAGCAATCTAGGACTGCCTCTGTGGGTTTGGGTGTGAGGGTGGGAATTGTGCAAGAGGGGATGTACACAGTTATAGTTACACATTCCCGGCTGGGATAGCCTGTACCGGGTATACAAGTTTGCCACCAGGGATCGTAGTAGTATCCTTCGGGGCAATCGGGCGAAACATCGCCTCGGTAAACACAGGCATCTAGGTAAGGGTCGTAGTAATACCCCTCTGGACATTGAGGGGTCTGTTCACCGGAGGGTAGAGGTAAACAGGTCTGGCGATTTTCATCATAGTAATACCCCTCCGGGCATTGGGGTTGCTGATTGCCACCCGGGATGGGGAAGCAGTTTTGGCGATTTTCGTCGTAGTAGAAACCTTCGGGGCACTGCGGGCCTTCATCCCCGTCGGGGATTGGCAGACAGGTTTGGCGTTGCGTATCGTAGTAGTAGTCCGGGGGGCACTCTGGATTCTGGTCACCGTTAGGGATGGGCAGGCAGGTCTGGTAGTTTTCATGGAAGTAGTATCCCTCAGGACATTCTCCATCGCTTGGGATGGGGTTGCACAGTTCCTGCCGGGAATCATAATATTGACCTTCTGGACACTCCGGGGTCCCGTCCCTGGGAAAACAGGTACGGTAGTTGGGATTGTAATAGAAACCCTCTGGACAATCGGGGTAAACCTGGAAATCGTAGTCAGGGGTGCAGGCCCTCATGTTTGGATTATAGTAGGTTCCTGGCAAGCAGGGATAGCCGTCCATATTTTCAGGGAAACAACATTGCAGTTCAGGATCGAAGCGATAACCAACCAAACAATCCGAGAAACAGGCCAGTATTTGATCGGGCAAATAGGCCACGCCGTAAATGCAAGGGGTCGGCCCGCCGATGGGGACGCACGCCTGAACACCCATATCAAAATAGTGTCCAACCGGGCATTCTCCAAGTTCGTTGGGTACTGGCAGGCAGTCATAATCTGGCGCAGTTGCATAAGTTGGTGGGCACTCACCTTCACCAGTTGGTCCGGTTTGCGGGACATACTCACAATGCCCCGTGAAATCGTTGTAAGCATAACCGGGCTGGCATATTGGTAAGGTTTGTGTAAAAGCCGGACCTCCAACCGTAACCGTAGGAGGCGTTGTTGAGGTATCTGTCAAGGTAAGGGTGGGGGTAACCACAGTTGTCATGCCTGCGGTGTCTGGGGGAAGAGGTAAAGTGTCCGTTATTGGGGCTCCACCGAAGTATTGGCCCTCATAGCATGGGTAACAGGTTTGTCGATTCTGATCGTAGATGAAACCCTGGGGGCACTCATTCCCACCTGGTATTCTCACACAGGTTTGCTGACCTGGATCGTAGTACTCTCCTTCTGGGCATTGAGGATACCGGCTTCCTCCAGGGGAGGGGAGACAGGTATGACGGTTCGGATCATAGTAGTATCCTTGGGGACATTCTCTCTGGTTCGGGATGGGCACGCAGGCTTGAGTACCGCGATCGAAATACCACCCATCAGGACAGCGTGGATACAGGCCACCGGTGGGATTCTCCTCACAAGCGTTACCACAAACAGTGATATCAACATTCGTGTTACTTGGAATTCTGCCCGTACAACTCAATCCGTTAGGAGCTCCAGTTACAGGGTAACAGGATAGGGGTGCACCATTGGCAGACACCATAAAGTTTTCTACATTGGTAACCGGTTGGTTGAGATTCAGGTTGATGTATTGATAATCACCCTGGCAAAACGTGTTGGTCAATTCAAAACCTAAAGGGTCACAATCTACAGGTTGTTCAGTGCGACCAGGTTGAGTAACAAAAACATCAAACGCAGGTGGTTGACAGGGGGGACCGCTGCCGGGTTGATAGGACGTCCATTGGCATAAAGGTGGGGGTAATTGAGCTGGATAGGTTACAATGCAACGGAAACCAAGCTCGTTGTTGTGTCCGAGGGGGTCAAGATAAGATCGTAAGGCAGAGGGAATTTGTTCTGGAAGGCTGGCGAAGCTACTGCCGCGCACAGAACGAACTATACCCTCCTCGGGACCAATGGGGTTTTCATATGGCGATATTGGGTAGAAGTCTGGATCGTACCAATCGAAAACCCACTCGAAGACATTACCAGCCATATCCAGGACTTCGTAGAAACTCATGCCCTCTGGGTAGCTCAGCACGTGACTGGTTTCACCAAGATAGTCATCAAAATTTAACAAGCTGTGATTTGGGTCACCGTCACCCCAGGGGTAAATGTTTTCCTCCGGCCCTCTGGCCGCTTTTTCCCATTCAGCTTCCGTAGGTAAACGACCCTGTATCCACTGGCAATATTGGGCTGCCTGTCCCCAGGTAACACCCACAACGGGTTCGTCAACCTGTGAGGGGTCACGGTAATAGGGAGTATCAGGTTCTATGTACGGTGGTGTGCATTCTCCCGCATCTACACAAAGTGCGTACATGCGGTTTGTGACCTCATATCGGGTTATCCAGAACCCATCCAGGTAAATGTTGTGTTTTGGATTGTCTTCAAAGTCATCTTCATCGGAGCCCATAACAAATTCACCAGGTGGGATGTAAACCAGCAGGCTGCCGTCAAACCAACGCATCGTCGTCCCAATACCGGGTCCGGCAAGCGATAAGGCCGGAACAGGGATGGCAGGAGGCGGTTCGGGGGTATTTGTTGGTGTTATGGCAACAGGAGCTGTAGGTGTAGACAGGAAGGGGATGGTGCATGCCAAGGAGACCAGTAGAACGGCCAGTATGGCATAGAGAATCCTCTTATGAGGATTGGATTTTGGGTGCGAACTTTGAGGCATAGGCCTTCTCCTTGAAAGAAAAAGGATATCCCTTATTATAAGTTCTGTCCTCCCAGTGCGGCTAAACCTCCCAGAGCGAACAAAGGGATGGTAATTGCTAGGCACAATAGTATCAGGGCAATGATGGCTCCTATAATCAAGTGTAGGACGCTTCCTTGAGCGCCGGTACTACGTACATAATCGCGTACTCGAATACCGGATATGATGGCTACCACAATTCCAACAGGGGGGATGATGCCCAAGCAGCAATAAGATAAAAAACCCAGGCCTAGAGTGAGTGTGGTTATTATTGTGGGGGTTAATGCGGCTATAAAAACGATGAGTAACCACCCCAGGAAAAGCCCAATTCCGAGTAGATACCTCCCAACGTATATCCACCCTAGTCCCATCATCCCGAATACGCCAAAAACAATTTCAATCACCATGGCGATGATATCCGTACTGTTGGATTGAGAGGATGTATTAGCCCTTGTATGAGTTCGCAGATTACTCATGATCACCTCCTGGATAATTTGTAATCTGAATAGGGGATATTCGGTTTTATTTGATTAGGTTGTGCGGGTTAATTATAGTGCAAAATCAAATTCCTATGGGTTCGTAATAGGACACGATAATGTCCGTTTCAATAGCAAACTGTCGTTCGCTATTACGAACCTTACATCCGACTAATGTGTCATATCATTATCACCTCACCAGTCAAGAAGGATATAATCATGTGTAGATCAAGAAAACGCCCTTCGGCTATGCAGGAGAAAATCTGATGAAAATAACCACAATGCACGATGCGGTGGCACAATTTATCCACGATGGGGACACCATCGCCATTGAAGGCTTCACGGCCTTCATTTGCTTCTCCGCCGCGCATGAGATTATCCGCCAAAAGCGAAAAGAATTGAC
>JBFLVL010000008.1:106590-123578 GCA_040758495.1 Chloroflexota bacterium | reverse complement strand
CATGTCCGGTTCGATGTGGCAGGGGATGAAAACCAGACATGGTGATGGTACTGAGGCACTCTCACAAGAAATGGAGAGCAACGGGTCTGCCACACCTAAATCCAGGCGTCATCCCCTGACCCTACTGGAAACGTTTTGGCGACGAATTGGCCCAGGCCTGGGCGGTAGCCGTCAAAGACGTGCGGGTGTACTACTTGCAGCCGCCGATGATCATGTTTGGGTTGCTGCTACCCTTTTTTCTCTTCTTTTCGTTCTCCGTCAAGCGCGACATCGGCGCCCAGGTGGGGATTGCCCGGCTGCTGGCCCTGACGACCTTCTTCACGGCGTCGTCAGCCGGCCCGGTGATCATCCCCCTGGAGCGGCGCCTGGGCACCTACGACCGGCTGTTGGCCGCGCCGATGTCGCTGGCCACGCTGCTGCTGGGCAAGACGCTGGTGGGGGCTTTCTTCGCCATCGTGGCCTCGGCGGTGCCGTTGGTGGTGGGACTGCTGTGGCTGGGCGTCACCGTGGCCGAGGCCGGCTTGCTGCTGGCGGGGATCGTGCTCGCCAGCCTGGCCTTCTCGGCCTTCGGACTGGTCTTCGCTTCAATCCCCACCCGCTCGGTGGGCAACATCATGATGCCCAGCACGTTGATCCGCTGGCCGCTGCTGTTCATCAGTGGCATCTTTGTGCCGCTGGAGGAGATGGCCGGCTGGGCGCGGGCGCTGGCCTACCTCTCACCGCTGACCTACGCCCAGGACCTGATGAACCACGCGGTACTGGGCACGGCTTACCTGAACCAGTGGCTGGATTTGGCCCTGTTGGTGGCGCTGCTGGTGGTCTTCTTGATCCCGGCCGCCAAACTCCACCACCGCAGCCGGGTTTTGGGTTATTGAGATCGCGCTTTATGAACCAAATGCAAAAAGTGGGTGGCATTCGGAAATCCATGGATATAGACCGGAACTGGAAAGATCTTCTGGCCGTTGCCGGGTTGTTTTTGAAGTTGGGGGCGATCAGTTTCGGCGGCCCGGCGGCGCACATTGCCTTGATGGAGCAAGAGGTGGTGCGCAAGCGAGGCTGGTTGGACCGGGATCATTTTCTCGATCTGTTGGCCGCAACCAACCTGGTTCCTGGACCGAATGCCACCGAGATGGCCATCCACATCGGCTACGTGCGCGCCGGCTGGCCGGGCCTGATCATCGCTGGGGCCGCCTTTATCCTTCCTGCTTTCCTGATCAGCCTGGCGCTCAGTTGGATCTACGTCCGCTTTGGAGCGCTGCCGGAGGGAAAGGCCCTGTTCTACGGCATCAACCCCGTGGTGATGGCGATCATCCTGGTCGCCACCTACCGGCTTGGGAAAAGCGCGCTGAAAGGAAAGGTACAGATTCTGCTGGGAATGCTGGCCTTCGCAGCAGCGCTTCTGGGAGGCAATGAGGTGCTCATCCTTCTGGTTGCCGGCGTTGTGGGCATCCTGCTCTATGCCCCGCCCGCCTGGTGGCAGAAGAGGCCTCCCGTGGCAATCGTTCTCCCTCTGGCCTCCCTTCTAGGCGCTGTTCCAAAAGGTTGGGCCTGGCTGGATGACCGCCTGGTGTTGCTCGGACTGTTCTTCCTGAAGGTTGGCGCCCTGCTCTTCGGTTCGGGGATGGTGCTGTTTGCTTTCATCCAGCGAGACGTCGTCAGCCGCTATGGTTGGCTGTCCCAACAACAGTTGATCGATGCGATTGCGGTTGGGCAGATGACGCCCGGTCCGGTGCTGTCCTCGGCCACGTTTATCGGCTTCCTGGTGTCGGGTTGGGCAGGAGCGCTGATTGCAACGGTCGCTGTTTTCCTGCCCTCGTTCGTCATTGTGGTTCTGATGGGTCCGGTGATCCCGCGCCTGCGCCAATCTCCCACCACGCAGGCGTTTCTCAAGGGCGTCAACGCGGCCGTGGTCGCCCTGATCCTGGAGGTCAGCCTAGCCCTGTTCCGGTCAGCTATTATTGATGGATGGACGGTCATCATCCTGGCGGTTGGGCTCGTTGTGTTGCTGCGCTTCCGGGTGGATACGCTCTGGTTGGTCGTCGGGGGCGCTTTGCTTGGTCTTGTTCGTTACTTGTTGGTTTAAACTCGCTTTCATTATGCCCCGTCAAGTGCTTTCCGAACCCGAGTTCTTCATACAATCCACAACCTGCCTTCACACTCCCTTCATAATCCTTCACTTTAATCGAGAGTGATTGAGCCTACAGGCTCATGATTATTCTCACAATGGAGGTTGTTATGAAGGAATGGCTCAAATGGAGTGGGGTGGTTTTGCTTGCCGCGATCGTCGGGTTGGCGTTTGCTGTAGTGATTGCCACTAGCGGGCTCGTTCAACCGTTCGTCATCACAACACAGGCCACTACTATTCCGACTACCCCTTATCCACGTTCATGGGGCCATGGCCCAGGTTGGATGGGCCCAGGCCTTGCTCTGAGCGGAGCCGAAGGCATGATGGGTGGCTACGGTCACATGGGCGGTTATGGAGGCTGGGCCTACTCAGGTGGTACCCCTCTCACGCTCGACCAGGCAGTCGAGGCTGCCAATCAGTACCTGGCGGCATACGGAAACCCTGACCCTTCGACAGCCCTTCGGCAGGCTCAGGACGGCGGCTCAGGGCAAGTTCTCGCTTTGACCGAGGTGATGGAATTCTCGGAGAACTTCTATGCCGAAGTGGAAGAGCGAAGCAGCGGCGTCCACGCCTTTGAGCTGCTCATTGACCGCTATACCGGTTCTGTCTACCCCGAACCCGGCCCCAACATGATGTGGAATACGAAATACGGGCACATGGGCAGGATGATGGCAAGTTGGTGGGGCCAGGCGCCAGATACCATCTCCGTGACCCCGGAACAGGCTCGCGATCTCGCCCAAAAATGGCTAGACGGGTATCTCCCGGGAACCTCAGCCGCAGAGCAGGCCGATGCTTTCTATGGGTACTACACGATCCATGTAGTGAAGGATGGGCAGGTGTTCGGCATGCTCAGTGTGAACGGCTACACCGGAGAGGTGCGGTATCACACCTGGCATGGAAATTTCATTGATATGAAAGAATTGGAGGATTGAATGAACAAGGTTAACTGGACTTCGGTTGCCGTTTTCGGCATCATCGCGCTGCTTGTCTTCTTGATAGGCACAAGCTTGCTGGGTGGCTGGAGGTATGGCGGTTGGGGAATGATGGGATCGGGCATGATGGGAGGATGGGGGATAGCACCTTTTGGCTGGATCGGCATGCTCTTCATGTGGCTGGTACCCATTGGCTTCCTTGTCCTGACGGTCGTGGGCATCGCCTGGCTGGTGCGGACGATAGGCGCTGGAGGAAGCACCGCCGCTCCCTCACGCAATTGTCCCTCCTGCGGGCGCGGCGTGCGAACTGACTGGAAGAACTGCCCATACTGTGGCACATCGCTGGAATAGATCGCCGTAAACAGCCTCTTTTCTTTATTTTTCTTCGTGATCTTTGCTCCGCCTTGACACAACTCAGCCCGATGTGATAACATTGCAAATAATTGAGCAACCATTCAACTGTTTTGTGAATATCATGTCGCCTGAAAAGATCACCGCCGAAATCGCATCCGACCTCGCCAATCTCTTCGAAGCCCTGAGCGACCCGACTCGCGTGCGCATCATCGCCGCATTAGTCGAGGGCGAGATAGGTGCCGGCGAACTGGTGGAACGTATTGGCGTGAGCAAATCCGCCATCTCACATCAGTTGCGTGGATTGCGGGATAAGCGTCTCATCCGTACCCGCAAACAGGGCCGCAATGTATTTGTCTGCATAGATGATGACCACGTCATCGAACTCTTCCAACGCGGTCTCGACCATGTTCTGCATGGATAATATGATTGCCTTAATTCGGCGGCTTTCCCTTGCCTTACTCTTTCTTCTCCTGATTCTGGGAACAGCAGGGCATTTGTTTTTGTCAGCCGTAAACGTACCTCATGTCGCCCAGGAAGCCAATTGCCCGATTCACAGCGGTATGGCGCAACCTGAACGAGTAGGGCCATACTACATACATAAGCCAGCCATGATGATTGGGGAAAGGCAGGATGGCGCACGCGCCTTTATTTTGGGCGCAAAAATCCCACACCCTCCTCCTGCCAACTAAGCCAGATTGCATGCCTATCTTGCCCTCTCACTTATCCATTTCTCAGAAAGAGGTGAGTAATAGAGTGCAAAGTCTCCCGATTTTGCATCAAAGTCGGAGACTTCCGACTCCGTTTTCTGATATTTTGCTTGCATACTTGAGCGCCATCATTCACTTATAACAGATCAATATTCTGAAGTAGGAGATTATTATGAACCATTTAACATCGTCCCACTCGCATGAAACGAGCGATCATCCACATCAGCACAACCACGATGTACACCCACACGACTATCCCCACGAACACGGGGACGGGCGCGGCAATTTTTGGAATGAGGTCGGGCATCTGATCACGCCGCACTCACATTCTCACCATACCGCCGCGCTCGACCCCGCCCTTACCAATGAACGCGGCATCTGGGCGCTCAAAGTGTCCCTAGGCGGGCTGCTTATCACAGCCATCTTCCAGGTTGTCATCGTGGCAATCAGCGGCAGTGTGGCTCTTTTGGCCGATACCCTGCACAACTTCTCCGACGCTCTGACAGCCATTCCACTGTGGCTGGCCTTCGCCCTCGCCCGCCGCGCTCGCAACCGCCGCTATCCCTACGGCTATGGCCGCGCCGAGGATCTGGCCGGAGCGTTCATCGTGCTGATGATCTTCGCCAGCGCGTTGGTGGTCTTTTACGAGTCCTTCCAGAAGATTCTCCATCCGCAGCCGTTGGACAACCTCGCCTGGGTGGCCGCGGCCGCGGTTATCGGTTTCATGGGCAATGAACTGGTCGCGACCTTTCGCATACGAGTGGGACGTGAAATTGGTTCAGTGGCTCTGGTAGCCGACGGCCTCCACGCCCGCGTTGACGGTTTCACTTCGCTGGGCGTGCTGGCGGGCGTCATCGGCGTGTGGCTTGGGTTCCCATGGGCTGACCCGCTGGCGGGTCTGATCATCGGCGTGGCTATTTTGATCATCGTGTGGAACACCGCGAAAGAAATGTGGCGACGAATGATGGATGGCATCGAACCGGATCTCATCGAGCGAATAGAGCATACTGCCCGCAACGTCAATGGCGTGCTGGACGTGCACGACGTGAGCGCGCGTTGGATTGGTCATCGTCAGCGGGCTGAACTGCATATAACTGTGAACTGCAAGATTCCAACGGTTGCCAGCCACCGCATCGGCGAAGAAGTGCGGCATATCCTTTTCCATGAAATGCCAGCCCTGTCCGACATCACGGTGCATATTGACCCGTGCGAGTGTGACGAGGAAGTTCAATATCATTTCACTGCCCATCATACGTAGACTGCGTTTCCAAGGACTTATTTATGGAAAAAACAATCGAACTCGAAATCCCCCTCCTGCTCCCAGGCGTGGAGGACGAAAAGGACGAATGCCTCAACCGTCTGGAAAGTGCGCTTCAAAACCGAAAAGGGATTCTGCGCGCTCATCTGGAGCGCGAGAAAACCCCCGTTGATTTGTGCCTGCACTACGATCCCAATCTCCTGACTCTCACCGACGTGAAGCGCATCGCCGAACGCGCCGGCGCGCAAATCGTCAATCGCTTTCATCATGCCGCGATCCCCATCGAAGGCATGGACTGTTCGGATTGCAGCCTGGTCGTGGAGCACAGTATTGGGCGATTGGACGGTGTGTTGTCGGTCAACGTCAACTATCCCGCCGAAAAGATGTGGGTGGAATACGACAACCACAAAGTGAACCGCGCCGCCATCGAAAAACGCGTGCGCTCGCTGGGATATGACATCCCCGTAGAGGGGTTGCGCAGTTGGTACAAGGAAAACCGCGAACTGCTCTTCAGCCTGGCGTCCGGCCTGCTGATCCTGATTGGCTGGCTGGGACAAACCTTTTTGGGATTGCCCGTACTGCCCGCGACGGCGCTTTACATCGCCGCCTATTTCCTGGGAGGCTGGGATGTCTCCCGCCATGCCTGGCACGCGATGCGCGAAAAGAAATTCGACACCGATTCGCTGATGGTGGTGGCGGCTATCGGCGCGGCGACGTTGGGTGAGTTTGCTGAGGGTGCGCTTTTATTGTTCCTGTTTGGCCTCGGTCACGCGCTGGAGGAACGCGTCCTCGACCGCGCCCGCGCCGCCGTGCGCGCGCTGGCAGACCTCGCGCCCAAGACCGCGCTCGTCTGCCGCGACGGCAAAGAGCAGGAACTTCCCGTCGAGTCGCTCCAACTCGAGGATATCGTCATCGTCCGCCCAGGCGTGCGGATTCCTGTGGATGGCGTCATCCTCGATGGAAATTCTGGCGTTGACCAATCGTCCGTCACGGGCGAGTCGCTTCCCGTGGATAAAGTTCCAGGCGATCAGGTATTTGCCAGCACGGTCAACGGCGAGGGCGCGTTGGAAGTGAAAGTCACGCGCCTCGCCAAAGACTCTACCCTCGCCCGCGTGATGAAAATGGTCGAAGAAGCGCAGTCGCAGAAATCGCCCACGCAGCAGACCGTCGAAAAATTCGAGCGGGTCTTCGTGCCGTCCGTGCTAGTTCTCACCGCGCTGATCATCGTCGTGCCTCCGCTATTCGGATTTCCCTTCCGCGAATCCTTCCTGCGCGCCATGACCCTGCTCGTCGCCGCGTCGCCCTGTGCGCTGGCGCTGGGCACGCCCGCCTCCGTTCTCGCGGGAGTGGCGCAAGCCGCGCGCAGCGGTGTGCTGGTCAAGGGTGGCGCGCATCTCGAAAATCTCGGTCGCCTCAAAGCCATCGCCTTCGACAAAACTGGCACGGTGACTCACGGTCAGCCTGAGGTGACCGACATCGTGACCCTCACCCCTGACTCCCCTCTCCCATTGGGAGAGGGGTTGGGGGTGAGGGATGAAGCGGATGTGCTGTCGCTTGCGGCAGGCGCGGAATCGCGATCCGCGCATCCCCTCGCCCAGGCAATCGTCCGCTCGGCTCGGACTCAGGGCCTGCCTGCTTCCGTTATGGACGAAGTCGAGTCGCTGACTGGACGCGGCCTGCGCGCCGTCTCGAACAGCAAGACGATCTGGATCGGCAATCAAAAGTTGATGGCCGAGGCGGGCATCCCACTCTCTGACGAAGCGCTTCAAAAGGCGGAGGCATTCCAGCAGACGGGTAAGACCCTGATGTGGATCGCCGAAAATCAAACCGTCATTGGAATCATCGCCCTGGCCGACACCCTGCGCCGCGAAGCCGCGCCGACGATGAAAGCGCTCAAGCAAACGGGCGTGGATCACACCATCATGTTAACAGGCGATAACGCGCGGTCGGCTTCCGCCATCGCCGCGGAAGTTGGCTTGACCGAATTTCGCGCCGACCTCATGCCCGAAGATAAACTGACCGTCATCCGCGATTTGGTGAAGCAATATGGTCAGGTCGCCATGATCGGCGACGGTGTGAACGACGCGCCCGCGCTGGCAAACGCAACCGTTGGTATCGCGATGGGCGGCGCAGGAACCGACGTCGCGTTGGAGACCGCCGATGTCGCGTTGATGGGCGACGACCTTTCCAAACTGCCCTTCGCGGTCGGGCTGGGACGCGCCACCCGCGCTATCATCATGCAAAACCTGTTTATCTCGCTCGGCGTGATCGCGTTCCTCATCGTCACTTCGCTTACAGGCATTGTCAGCATCGGCATTGCCATCGTCTTCCACGAAGGCAGCACGCTCGTTGTTGTTGCGAATGCGCTGAGGCTGTTGGGATATCGCCCAGCCTGACAGAGTGGATTTCGTCCGAGTGCGATGAAAAAAGCAACCATTACATTCTTCCTGTGTGCCGTGTTCACGATAGCCACTTCCGGTTGTAGCCTGATCCGGGACATCGGCCGGCTGGGCCAGCTGACCGTTCGCGACGCCTGGAGCCGGCCGGCGAACGCGGGCAGCAATGGCGCTGCGCAATGGTGCCGTGTATTTCGTGATCGACAATGCGACCAATCATGATGAAACACACCACCCTTAATCTCCTGGCCTGCCCGTTCTGTCACGAGCGTCTGGAATTCTCAGGCCCTGAAGCCGGGGTTATTCAAAGCGGTACGCTTCTTTGCACCCGCTGCTCCAGGACGTTACCGATCGTGCAGGGCATCCCGCGCTTCATCACGCCCGAAGAGCTGACCGGCCTGAACCGCCGCTTCGCCCGCATGTACGACTGGTTTTCGTGGGTCTATGCCCCGTTCTCGAAGGCGGCCTTTGCCTGGATCGGCATGAGCGAGGAACAGGGCCGCCGCGAAATCCTCGACCGCCTCGACCCGCAAGGCGGTCGAGTCCTGGAAGTGTCCATCGGCCCAGGCGTCAACCTGCCCTATCTCGTTCGCCGCACCGACGTGGGCGGCGTCTACGGGCTGGATATTTCCCTCGGTCAACTTCAGCGCTGCCAGGCATCCACGCGACGCAAGGGCTGGAATGTGGATTTGTTCCTGGGCAATGGTGAGCAGTTGCCATTCCAGGATGAAACGTTCGACAGCGTATTCCACATCGGGGGCATCAACTTCTTCAACGACAAAAGGGCTGTCATCGAAGAGATGATCCGCGTCGCCAAACGGGGTACGCGCATCCTGATCGCTGACGAAACCGAAAAGGGAGCGCGCGGCTATGAGCGCTTCCTGCCCGGTTTCAAGCGATTATTTGAAGGCCAGCGCGAGGCCGTTACCGCGCCAGTGGACTTGGTACCGGCGGAGATGCAGGAGAGGCGCCTGTTTGAGGCCTGGAAGGGCATGATGTACTGCCTGGAGTTTAGAAAGCCTTGAGATGAGCCTGGCCTCTGTTGAGTTTGTGGTGCATTGGATCGGCGGGCTGACAGCGTTCGCCGCACTGGGCATTGTGCTTGCCGGAATCTGGCGCGGGATGCGCCGCCCGGCCGGCAGAACGACCGGACGCGCCGCGGGCTGGCTGCGCTCGCCTGTGTTCTATCTGTTGTCCACGGCGCTGTTCATCAGTATGTCTGTCGCACTGTGGTGCCCTCTGCCACTCACACTTCAGACGCAGGCGCGGGCCTGGGCGCTGGCGCTTGGTTCGCTGGCGTACTTCCCCGGCATAGCTTTTATCTTGTGGGGAAGGCTGGCGCTCGGAAAGATGTACTTCGTCTCGACCAGCCTTGGCGCGCAGTTGTACGCCGATCACCAGTTGGTGACGCGTGGGCCGTTCGCGATCGTACGCCACCCGATGTACCTGGGGTTGATCAGCGCGGCGTTCGGCAGCCTGCTGATCTACCGGACCTGGACGATAGCTCTGTTTGCCCTCTGTGCGCCGTTTCTGCTCCTGCGCGCCCGCCGCGAGGAGCAGGCGCTGGCGGTACAATTCGGGGAGGAATGGCAGGCGTATTGCCGCCGCGTGCCGGCGTTTTTGCCGTGCCTGAGAAAGGATGGTTGACGTGGGAGAAATGAATGTGTGTGATTGGCCTCTGGTCACCCGTACTTTGCTGGTACCACGGGCGTGCCAAGCCATGCGCGCCATGATCATGAGGAGGTTAGAGAAATGTCCCACCAGGTTGAATCCGTGATCATTATCGCCACGTGGGTGGTGCTCTTTGTGTTTCTTCCCGTCAGCCGGTACTTTGTAAAGCGGCGATTCCTGGAGGGTTCTCCAAATGTCATCCTCTCCAACAAATTTGGCCAAGACAATAAGCCAGGTTCCCTCCAGTCCAAAGTTGGCACATCGTTTGTATTTGCCGCCAATCTTGCCACCTTTGCGCTCGTCTTTACAGCAGCCGTATCTCCATCAGCAGTCCAGCGCCTGGACTGGATAAGCGTTGATTTGCCGTCCTGGGTAAACTTTTTGGGAAGCATTTTATTTGTGCTCAACGCGGTCTGGGGACTGCTGGCGTTGTCATTCAATCCCAACTATACCCCTTTGTTTCAAGCGATGAAGGATCGGTTTTTACCGGCGACATGTGGCCCCTACGCTATGGTGCGTCATCCGCGCTATGTGGGAGAATCAGCCGGAGGCTGTGAGTGCACGAATCGCTAAGTTCATCGCTTAGACAGAAAGCGAGGCGTAATGAATCTGAAGCTGGTTTTCCTTGTCATCTTGTTCTTGTTGTACTTTGCGCACGATGCGGGTCTGTCCTGGTTCTTCAAACGGAGATATCGCAAGGATGATAATTTCATGGGCAGGAACGCTCCTGACGAAGTGCAAAGGTACTTCGGCAAGGTTGTGTACCTCGTTATGGCTTACTATTTGCTGGTTTTGGTTTCCCTGGCTACAGGCTTTGACTTCTGGGGATTGATTTCGGATATGACGTTGCTGAACAAGCCGCCTTTCCAGTTTGGCGGTTTTGCGCTGGGTACCGCGTTCCTGTCCTTGATGACGCTGGCAAGGTTGAATCTTGGCGCATCCTGGCGCGTGGGATTGGATCAATCAACGTCAGATGGCCTGGTCACGCATGGCTTCTATCGCTATATCAGAAATCCCTACTTTACTTTCCTGATGGCTTTTGAAAGTTCCCTTATCCTTATCAGCCCCAACACGGTGGTGATTGCAGCAGCAATACAAAGCATGCTGCTTCTCGGATTGCAAGCCCGGCAAGAAGAACTTTTCCTGGAACAGAAATACGGCGAGCCTTACCGCGAGTACAGAAAGAGAACTGGACGTTTCCTGCCAGGATTTTTGGGTATGCGAGGGTAACCATAGAGGATTCATGACATCAATATTCCTGACCATCCTTAGATCGCTCATCCTCTTCGTGCTTGCAGGGCTGGCAGAGATCGGAGGCGGATACCTCGTCTGGCAATGGCTTCGCGAGGGTAAGGCAATGTGGATTGGACTCGCGGGCGGCGCGGTGCTGGTCCTCTACGGCGTCATCCCCACCCTGCAAGCGGAACCAGCCTTCGGGCGCGTCTACGCCGCGTACGGAGGCATTTTCATCGTCCTCTCGATCCTGTGGGGAATGGTCTTCGACGGCTGGCGTCCCGACCGCTACGATTTGATCGGCGCGGGGATTGCGCTCGTCGGCGTGTTTGTGATCCTCTGGGGACGCGTGTTATTTCGCTAATGCTAACTATTGGGCTTTGGACAAATTATTGACAGCGCACTTGGAGCGCCAAAACGCTGGCTGAGTAGGCGTTCTGTGCCGTATCGAAGCCCGTTTTGGCGCAATTCGTGGTCTAGTATGATACGGCAAAAAACGCCTACTCGACCGACGAATTGCGCAGTCCTCAATGTTGTCCAAAGTCCAAGAGGTTAAGGAACAATAGATTTCGGAGGTAATGATGTCGAGACGCAAATCCAGTTCCTAGATTCCACTATTGCTTTTGATCAGCGGGGATTTCTCTTGATTGTTGCCGCGATCCCGCTTGCGACTCAAAACGCCTCCACGGTCCCGACGCATGCCGCTTCTTCATACAAATTCTAGATTGGCTTCACATTCCCTTCATATTTCCCTGCTAATCTCGAGGCAAACGTAAAAACCTGACCGGCTTTTGCTGGCGGATTGGAGATGAAACCCATGTGTGGTCACACCCCTATACATCACGTCACTCACTACTCTCGCTCTGAGTCGGTTCAACCAGCTGTGCAACATGTTGAACCCCAGGTAGCGGCGCGGCCGTGTCCGAACTGCGGCGCGGCGCTCCAGGAAGACTTCGTCTTTTGCCCGAACTGCGGCGCAGAAATCCTGACTGCCTGCCCGTCCTGCCATCGCGCTGTCCAGACCGATTGGATGCGTTGTCCCTATTGTGGGGTTGACCTGCTGGAGCAGCCAGCAAAGACTGTTTCGTAATCCATTCCTTGAAAGGAGAATATCCCATGAGTTTCATTACCCGACTTAAAGCCATCTTTAGCGCCAAAGCCAACCAGGCCCTGGACCAGATCGAAGATCCGCGCGCCAGCCTTGATTACAGCCTGACGCGCCTGCAAGCCAGCCTGCGCCAGATTAGCGACAGCCTGGTCGAAGTTTCCACGGCACGTAATACGCTGGAGGCACAACGCGGACAAACCCAGAAAGTCATTGACCAGACAGAAGAACAAGCCCGCCAGGCTGTTCAACTGGGTCGTGAAGACCTGGCCACGCGCGCCCTGGAACGTAAAGCTGTTGCCCAGGAGCGGTTGAACAACCTCAACAACAACATTACCGCTCTTGATGCCCAGGTAGAAAGTCTCAAAACCAGCCAGGCAAATATGCGGCAAAAGATCGAGTTGTTCCAGGCTAGAAAGGAAGAACTCAAGGCGCTGTACGATTCATCCCGTGCCCAATTGCAGGTGAAAGAGGCTACCAGCGGCATTTCAAAAGACCTGGCAGATGTAGGTCATGCCATCCAACGCGCCGAGACACGCATCCAGGCCATGCAGGCGCGCGTAGAAGCGATTGACAACCTTGTCGCCACCGGTGTATTAGATGATGCCCTGGCTCCTGAAGGCGATGACATCGACCGAGAACTGGCCCGCCTGACGCGTACCGCCACAGTTGACAACGAACTGAAGCGCCTCAAAGCTGAAGTGGCGGAAGAAAAGGCATAACATGGGTTGTGGGTCACCGCTGGGCGATCTGTTCTACCTGGCCGACAGGCTGCTTGCTTCCCCTCCCTCCTACTCTTCCCCACCGTGTAGTCCAGTGATGGGGAAGGGGCAAGAAAAGGGAGTTCGTGACCGCTTGTACCGGATGTTTGGGGAAGGTCAGATCAGCGAGGGGGCCTTCACAGCCCTGCGATCCTTGGCCGAAAAAGGACAATTACGCTCGGTCGATCTCGCAGTTCATTCCGCTCGCGCCCGGAAATCTTCCGTCCAACCTGACGACCCCGCAACGACCAATGCCTTGCGTGGTATCCATTCGCGACTGACGCAACTGGCGCAGGCCCGTAATGCCTCAGGAAAAGTTTTAGCTGCCCTGGAAGCACGAATATCGGACCTAGACGGACGTATAGCCAAAAAAGAAGAGGCTGCTCGTCAAACGGTGCAACAAGACGAAAAAACCGCGCGTAAACGACTAGCCGAAAAGGTTGAACTTGCCGGTAACCGAGAAAAATTGGTAGCCCAGGCGCAGGCTTTACGCGCTGATTTAAGCAGTTTGGACGATTTGCGTGCGAAACTGGAGACAAAGTCTATTGAACTGGAAGCTGTACAGGCGCGTAGCCGCCTGAGAGAAGAGGTGCTAAAATGATGATGGGCGCCGGATTGTTGTTCATGGTGCTGATCGGGCTGATCGTAATCGGTGTTCCACTTTTGATCGCAGCCTTGATCGCTGGCGGAGGCTTGGCAACGCTGTTCAACTCCCGCCCACGGCGGGAGGCAACGCCTGATTCTTCACAGCCTTTCCATGAACCCGCCAACGAGCTCAAATGTCCGACCTGCGGTCGCGCTGTGCAACCGAACTGGAATGTTTGTCCTTCTTGCGGCGCAGCATTGACATAAAAGGATGACACAGAAAATACTTGTTGTTGACGACGAATTGGAAATTGTGAAGCTGGTGCGAGCGTATTTAGAACGCGCCGGTTTCGCTGTAGTGACTGCCAGTGAAGGCCGTCAGGCGCTGGCAGTCTTCCGACACGAACGGCCAAACCTGGTCGTCCTGGACCTGAACCTACCGGGGATGGATGGCCTGGATGTGTGCCGGGCTCTGCGCCGCGACTCGGACGTCCCCATTATCATGCTTACCGCTCGCATCGACGAGACAGACCGCCTGATCGGCCTGGAATTAGGCGCCGATGATTACATCGTCAAGCCTTTCAGCCCACGCGAGGTGGTTGCCCGCGTTCGCACTGTTTTGCGCCGCACCGAGGGAACTCCTGTCCGCCCGGAAGTGATCGCCGCCGCCGGCGTGACGCTCGACATGACCCAGCGTGCAGCCAGGTTGAATGACCGGCCACTTGATCTGACGACGATGGAGTTCGACCTGTTGGCTTTGCTAGCAGAACACCCGGGTCAGGTTTTTACACGGCTTCAACTACTCGAACATACCCAGGATGCTGCTTACGAGGGCTACGAGCGCACTATAGATGTACATATAAAAAACCTGCGCAAGAAACTCGGCGACAACTCGTCGGCACCGCGCTTTATTGAGACAGTACGCGGCGTGGGCTATCGGTTTACACGGGAGGATCTCAAAGATGCGCAATAGTCTTTGGGCACGCCTGATGGGCGTATTCCTCGGTGTGATCGTTGTGGGCGTGATCGTTATGGTGGTTTCGGTAAGGCTCTCAACCGCTACCCAGCTGCGTCGCAGGGTGCTATCCGACGATGTGGCGCAAGCCAATGCCCTGGCATCTCTCCTGGCTGATTATTATTCCAAAAATGGAAGTTGGAGTGGAGTCGAATCGTACCTTGCCTCCGCTCCACAGACGCAGAATTCGACATCGTTCCAATTTGGGCCTGGCATGATGGGCCCTGGCGGGATGATGGGACCGGACATGATGGGCAACGGAAGTGACTGGATGGGCCTGATGCGTTCGACTGGACCGCTTGCCGACAGGGTGGTCTTGTTGGATGCCAGCGGTAAAGTAATTGTCGACACCGGACGGGCTATTCTGGGTGAGCAGCATCCGGCGCAACACGTTGAAAACGGCGTACCTATTGTTATAGATGGTGGAACGGTGGGGACGGTGTTGGTTGGTTCAATGATCGAACCGGTGCTCAATCCGGCAGACGAGGACTTCCTGCGTTCCGTGAATCTTTCCATCCTGCTCACTTCGGTTACCGTAGGCATTCTGGCATTAGTATTGGGCTCGCTTCTCTTTCGGCAGATCGTCTCTCCGTTGCGGGCATTATCGCAGTCTGCTCAGGCGATTGCCGGAGGAGATTTAAGGCAGCGAGTTACTTTACACTCCGACGATGAGATCGGGCAGGTTGCCCGCTCATTCAATCACATGGCCGAAAGCCTAAGTCAGGCCGATGTCCAACGCCGGAACATGATAGCCGATATTGCCCACGAGTTACGTACCCCATTGACTGTTGTCCAGGGCAGTCTGGAAGCGTTGATGGACGGTGTGTATGATCTGACTCCGGATAACGTAGCCACGGTCCACAAACAAACTGTGGTGTTGACCCGTCTCGTTGCTGACCTGCGTGACCTGGCGCTGGCAGAGGCTGGTCAGTTACGGCTGGAACGAAAAGCTGTCTCTATCGCAGGCATAATCTCTCAAGTAAGCGAGGGCCTGGAGATCCAGGCGCAGGAGAAGGGGGTTGTTCTAAAATTCGAACGCGCGGAGGACATTCCAAGAATCTTGGCTGACGAGCAGCGCATCGCTCAGGTGTTGTACAACCTGATGTCGAATGCGCTGCGTCACACACCAGCTGGCGGAACAGTTACAACCAGTGCAGAACTGCGGGAGGCTCGGGTGCTGATCAGCGTACGGGATACGGGGACAGGCATCCCTCCCGAGGATTTACCGCACGTATTCGAACGCTTCTACCGCGCCGACCGCTCGAGAGCTCGCTCCACCGGCGGGTCGGGCCTGGGGCTGACGATTGCCAAACAAATCGTCGAGGCGCACGGAGGCCAGATCTGGGCGCAAAGTTGGCTAGGGGCTGGTTCAACCTTTGCATTCAGTCTACCCCTATCCGCTTCTGTGTCACCAATACAAGTATCACAGTCCAGAGATATCTGCCCTCAATGTGGTCAGGAAACGGAAGAAGACTGGTTGCTATGTGCTTTCTGCGGTACGAAACTAAGAGGGTGATCATACAAATTTATACACACATATTTGCTAGCAATAAAAAAGTGGACAGACGATAGTTGATGAAAACGATCCCGCTTTGTACCATCGGCAGCACCGGCGATGTCAATCCATATATCGGGATTGGGAAGGAATTGCAGCGACGTGGCTTTCGGGTGGTGCTCATCACCAGCCAGTATTTCGAATCCCAGGCGCGCAATGTCGGGCTGGAATTCATCGGTCTGGGCAGCGCCGAAGACTACCAGCGCATCATCCAGAACCCCGACCTGTGGAGCCCGGACCTGGGCTTCAAGGTTTTTGCCGGAAGCGTGATCCTGCCCATCCTGGAACCGGCCTACGATGCCATTGCCTCGTTCGACCTGGCTGAAACCGTCCTGGTGGCTCAGGGACAATTCTTCAGCGCCCACATTGCCCATGAAAAACTCGGCTACCTGTTCATCACAGCCCATTTGCATCCTGCCGCCTTCCGCAGCGTGCATGAATTTCCCTTATTGCCAGCCTGGATGCCCGGACTTGGGAAGCGGGGGATATTCAGCCTGATGGACGCCCTCGTGCTGGACAAAGTCTTTGCGCCGGGCGTCAACCGTTTCAGGCAAAGTCTGGGCCTGCCACCGGTAAAGAAAATATTCGACCGCTGGGCGCACTCTCCACAACTCAACTCGGGTCTTTTCCCCGAGTGGTACGCCCCACCCCAACCGGATTGGTCTCCCAATACTCTGCTGACCGGTTTTGTCTTTTACGATCAACGGGGCAAAAGTCAAAGCATTTCCCCCGACGTACAGAGTGTCCTGGAAGAAGAGTCGGCTCCGATCATCTTCATCCCCGGCATGGCTATGCGTCACGGGGAGCAATTCTTTGCCGACTGCATAGAGGCCTGTCAAAGGTTGGGGCGGCGCGGCATCCTGCTCACCCAGCATCCCGAACAACTTCCGGCTTCGTTGCCGGAAGGCATTCGTCATTTCAAGTACCTGCCTTTTAGCCAGGTATTTCCGCATGTCGCTGCTCTGGTGCATCATGGCGGCATTGGCACCACTGCGCAAGCCATTGCCGCGGGCATCCCGCAAGTCATCCGCCCGATGGCGCATGACCAGCCCGACAACGCCGCCCGTGTGGCCAACCTGGGTATCGGCGCAACGCTAGATCCCAAAAAATTCCTGATTCTAGCGGATTTTGTGGTTGCTTTCAAAACGACCTATTTAGTGGCAAAAAGCAGGCTTTTGAAAGTCATTTTCCCTTGAAAGAGGGGCAAAAATAGCAGCTGCTTTCCACTTTCATCTCAAAACCACAAAATCCATCAGAATCAGGGGTGTTGTGGGCGGGCGACGCCCGCCCA